>NZ_RYZH01000003.1 GCF_003977685.1 Tautonia sociabilis
CCGCTGCCCCTACCAGGTCCTGGGCCTGGTGCTGCCGACCGCCGACTTCTGGGAGCTGCTGCAGGCCGACCCCGCCGCATTGACGCAACAACTGTCAACCCAACAGGATGGCGGATGAGACAGTGCCCTCGGCACGCAACCCCTCCTTCTTGTAACGGGAGACAGGGGAACGACTTCCGTCTTCAGTTGGGTTCGTTCCGCGCGCCGGCGCACCGGGACGACGGGCTGCTCCGGCCCCTCGGTCCCCGAGGAAGACCCGCTCGAACCGATCGCTGCGGCCGACGGCCTTGACCCCGATCGAGTCGTGCCCGCTCACGATCTGGTGCGCGAAGTTGGTTTTCCTTAGGTTGTTTTGTTGGATTGGGTTGTGTTGTTCCGTTGGGTTCGTTCCGCGCACCGGCACGATGCGGCCGGATCCGCGCTTGCCGGCGATCGCCCGCCGACCGATCGCCGGCGGCACGACCGGTCCCGACTCGGTCGAGGGAGAGGAGAATCGTGCTTCCGAGTGATCGTCTCGCAAGGTTCCCCCCCAATCGTCGGCGCCCGGGAAGCGGTCGATTCCGAGGCCGGATGCCGACGAGGCGTCCGGCGCGCGGGGTCCTCCTCTCGGGATCATCGGGGGAGGATGGGGGAACGGTGAGGGGATCTTGGATGCCCGGGCCTCACCTTGTTCGCCCATCGAAGGACCAGGGGGAGGGGACCGAAGCGTTGCCCGCGACCAGGAAGATGGGGGGAGATGGTGGGAGCGGGGAAGATGCTAGGACGGAAGAGCAAGGAGAAGATGGGGGGGGGCGGTGTTCGGGCCGAACGGAATGCGGGAGGATCGGGTCGATCACCGTCGGCGGGAGCGCTTCGATTGCCGAGGTTCGAGCCGAGTCGGTTTCTGGCGCCGACGGGGGATCGACCGGGAGCGACGGCTGAGGGAGGATTAGCCGCCGGGGGCGGGTTCGATGTAGCAGTCGAGGGGGCCCTTGGAGATGCTCATCCGGGGGTCGGGGCCGTAGGAGAGGACCTGGTCGCGCTTGAGCTCGGCGAGCTCCTTGTGGGTGGTGAAGACGACGGCTCGGCCGGTGAGGTGGATCCGCCAGGTGAGCTCCTGGGCGGTGGCCAGGGAGTGGCGGAAGAGTTTGCAGAGGAGCTCGATGACGTAGTCGAAGGTGTGTTCCTCGTCGTTGAGGATGATGACGTTGTAGGGGGGCTGGCGGCGGGCCTCGGTACGGTCGTCGGCCTGCTTGCGGGTCTTGGGTTCGGTCTTCGTGGTGACGATCGGTTCGGCCACGGACGTCCCGCCCGAGTCTTCGTGGTCGAATTCGCTCATCCGGCAGGGCTCCGACGGGTTTGGGGTGGAAGAAGGGGTCGATTTGGACGGAAGGCCCGCGATCCGATTAGAATAGTCGCCGAACGCGGCCCCTGTGTAGCGGAAAACCCGAGCCCCGAGCGATCGAGCCTCCGATGGCCCAGAAGATGACCCCCGGACTGGCCTTGCGGCAACTCCAGCAGGCCCAGCAGGCGATGAGGAAGGTGCGCAAGGGGCTCGTCCTCGTCCGCGAGGCCGAGGGCGAAGCCCGCGCCGAACTTGCCCAGAAGGTGCTCAAGGCCGGCTGGGAGAGCCTGACGCGCACCTATCGGGAGCTGGGGGAGATCCCCCTGGAGGCGGCCACCGAGGAGGTGATGGCTCGGCAACTCTCGGTCCAGCGGTACGCGACGGCGCTGCTGGTCCGGCTTCGGAGGCTGGTGAGGAACGATCCGGGGGCGCTGGACGGGCTGGAGGAGGATGAGGAGGAGTGATGCGGTGATGCCTGGGTGATGGCGCTCGGGTGCGGGCCGGGCCGAGCGTCGGCGGGGGGGTGGTTGGAGAGGGGTGGTGGACGATGGGGGAGCAGGGGAGGAGTCGCGTGGCGGAGGCGCCGTCGCGGTCGCTGGAGGTGGAGGGGACGCTCCCGACGGTTCGGGTGAGGTCGCCGGGCTGGCATCCGTTGATCTTCAAGAAGATGGTGATCGGGCCGGAGCCGGGGCCGAGGCCGTCGGATGGGGACCTGGTCCGGGTGGTGGACCGGGACGGGGTCCCGCTGGGGTTTGGGCTCTGGAACGGGAAGTCTCAGATTCCGGTGCGGCTGATCGTCCGGGGGGAGCGGCCTCCCGGATCGGAGTTCTGGGAGGGGAGGATCGACGAGGCGGTTTCGCTGCGTCGGGAGACCCTGGGGCTCGACTCGGTGAGCGATGCCTACCGGCTGGTGCACGCCGAGGGGGACGGGCTGTCGGGCCTGGTGGTGGACCGCTTTGGGGAGGTGCTCTCGGCCGAGGTGTTCAGCCTGGGGATCTACCAGCGGATCGGCCCGCTGATGGACCGGCTTCGGGAGAAGGCGGGGGCCTCGGCGTACCGGGTGCACGTCGATCACCGGATCGCGCAGGCGGAGGAGTTCTCGGGGAGGCCGGTGGCGACCGAGGGGGCGCCGGAGAAGGTGGAGATTCGGGAGCACGGCGTCCGCTACCGGGTGCGGTTCGAGGGGGGGCACAAGACGGGCTTCTTCTGCGACCAGAGGGACAACCGGAAGGAGCTGGCGCGATACTGCCAGGGCCGGTCGGTGCTGGATGTCTGCTGCTACTCGGGGGGGTTTGGGCTCTCGGCGTTGGTCAACGGCGGGGCGAAGGAGGTCTCGGCGGTGGACCTGGACGAGAAGGCCGTGGCGATGGCGAGGGAGAACGCCAACCTGAACCAGGTGCGGATGAACCTCGTGCACGCGGATGCCTTCGGGTACATGAGGCAGATGGGCGTCAACCGCAGGAGATTCGGGGTGGTGGTGCTGGACCCTCCGAAGCTGATCGGCTCGAGACGGGAGATGGACGAGGGGAGGAAGAAGTACCTCGACCTGAACACGCTGGCGATGGGGCTGGTGGAGCCGGGAGGGCTGCTGCTGACCTGCTCCTGCTCGGGGCTGTTGCCGGTTGAGGAGTTCTCGGGCATTCTGCGGTCGGCCGGGAGGAGGGCGGGGCGATCGGCCCGGCTCCTGGCGATGACCGGGGCGGCGCCGGATCATCCCGTGGGACTGGAGGCTCCGGAGGGGGCCTACCTGAAGGCGGCCTGGCTGGTGCTGGGGGAGGAGTCGAAGCGGGACCAGGGCGAGGACTCGTGATCTCCGGGGGGAGGACGGGGGGTCGAGCCGGGGAGGAGTCGTCGGGTAGGATGTCGGCGGCGGGGAGTCGGGAGCGATCGGGGACGGGGGGATGGGCGCGGTGCCGAGCCTGACGGTCGAGAATTACGTGAAGACGATCTTCCAGATCGCCTGCAGCGCCGACCGGGATCGGGCGGTGGCGACCGGGGAGCTGGCGCAGGCGCTGGGGGTCTCGCCGGGGACGGTGACGGGGATGCTCAAGACGCTCTCCGAGGCGGGCCTGGCGTCGTACACGCCGTATGAGGGGGTCAGGCTGTCGGTGCCGGGGGAGCGGCTGGCGCTGGCGGTGCTCCGGAGGCATCGGCTGCTGGAGCTGTTCCTGGCGGAGACGCTCCGGATGTCCTGGGACGAGGTGCACGAGGAGGCCGAGCACATGGAGCACGCCGTCTCCGAGCACCTGATCGACCGCATCGACGCCTTCCTCGGCCACCCGAGCGTCGACCCGCACGGCGACCCGATCCCCCGGGCCGACGGCTCGTGGGAGCCTCCCAGCGGCCGTCCCCTGGCGGAGCTGGCGGCGACGGCCCGCTTCCGGGTGGCCCGGGTGGTGGACCAGGATCCGAGCTTCCTGCGCTACCTGTCGGAGTGCGGCCTGGACCTCGGGGCCGAGGGCCTGGTGGTGGAGAACCGGAGCGAGTCGGGGGCGCTGGTGGTTCGGGTGGGGGGGCGTCCGGTGGCGATGGGCCGGGAGGCGGCGGGCAAGGTGCTCGTGTCGGCCGAGGATTGAGCCGAGAGGTCCGGGAGCGCGGGGGAGCGACGGCGATGGCCACAACGACGTCCGAGCGGGCCGGGGGGAATGCCTCGCCTTCTCCCCGGGAGAAGGCCGAGCGGGGATCGTCGGCGGCCGGGGCCCCGGCGGGGCTGTGGAGGAGGGGAGCGGCGCTGGCGATCGACTACGGGATCCTCGCGGCGGCGACGGTGGGGATCGCCCGGGGGCTGGAGGCCCTGGGGCTGGAGGGAGAGGGGTTGAGGACCGTGTCGTCGCTGGCGTCGTTCGCGACGATCGTGCTGTACTTCGCCGGGATGGAGGGATCGAGGCGGGGGGCGACCGTGGGCAAGCTCGCGCTGGGGGTGCGGGTGTCGGACGAGCAGGGGGATCGGATCGGCTTCTCCCGGGCCCTGGGCCGGACGTTCGGGAAGCTGCTGTCGCTGATCCCCTTCGGGGTGGGCTTCCTGATGGCGGCCTTCAGCGACCGGCACCGGGCGCTGCATGACCTGCTGGCCGGGACGGTCGTTCAGCGGGCCGCCTGAGCCAGGGGGGCCGAGGACGGCACGGCGCAGGAGTCCTCTCCCCGAAGGGCCAGGCCGAAGCAGCCCTGCCGGGCGGCGGGGAGGATCTCCGGGGCGGCGAGCAGGGTCGCCGTGTCCCCGGGGCGGCGACCGGGAATGATCAGCATGGGGAGGTTGATCGCGTTGCGCTTGAGCCGGCTGCCGGGCGGGACCTCGATCAGAAAGGCCCGGTCGCCGTGGCGAAGCTTCAGGATCATCGCGGACTCCTGAGGTGGCGTTGCGGCCCTCGACGGGCCTGGGAGACGCTCGAGCGCCGTCCTACAATGCAGGCCGGAGTGAGACTCGTCCGGCCTCCGGAGCGATGCCGGTGCGCAAGTCGATGCAATCACGTCGGTCTACGACGGTCTTGCGGGAGCGTGACGACGGTGGAATCGATCTCCTCGAGACGGGAATACACGCTGGGGTCCTTGTTGGAGGAGGAGGTCGACCGGGACCCGATCCGGCAGTTCGCCTCCTGGTTCTCGGACGCCGAGCGCGCCGGGCTGGCCGATCCGCACGCGATGGCGCTGGCGACCTGCTCGCCGGAGGGAAGGCCTTCGGCTCGGGTGGTCCTGCTGCGTGGGGTCGACGCGCGGGGGTTCCGCTTCTTCACCAACTACCGGAGCCGCAAGGGCCGGGAGCTGGAGGCCAACCCGTTTGCCTCGCTGCTGTTCCACTGGCCCGAGCTGGAGCGGCAGGTGCGGATCGAGGGTCGGGTGGATCGGCTCCCGGAGGAGGAATCGGACGCTTACTTCCGGAGCCGCCCCACGGAGACAAAGTTGGGCGCCTGGGCGTCGGACCAGAGTGAGGTGGTCGCCGACCGCCGGGTCCTGGAGGATCGCCTACGGGACGCCGCCGAACGATTCGGCGACGACGTGCCCCGGCCGCCGCACTGGGGGGGGTACGTCGTCTGGCCGGAGCAGATCGAGTTCTGGCAGGGGAGGCCGAGCCGCTTACACGACCGGATCCGGTACCGCCGGGACGGCGAGGGCCCGGGCTGGGTGATCGAGCGGCTCTCCCCTTGATCCGGCCCCCCGGGCGCGCGAGGGTTGAAGGCAGGGCCCCTCGGCCGGCCGGCCGATCGTCGAGGGCATCGCGGTGACGCCCCCTCGGGGCCGGGACATCCCACGGGAGATCTTGCGATGACGACCAGGCCTTCGCCCGGTTCCGGGGGCGGTGCCCAAGGGGACGACCTTCGCGTCGAGGTGGCCGAGCTGGCGGTCAAAATCAAGGAGCTGCAGCACGACGTGCAGGAGCTCGTGCTGGAGTTCGAGAAGATTCGCCACCGGATCGAGCGCCTGGAGCATCAGATGGCCAACCCGGAGTGAGGTCGTCACCGCCCGGGGGCTGAGGCCCGAGGGAGAAGGAGCGACGGCGGATCCTCGGGCGTGGGGGGGAGTGGGGACGTCGATCCGGAATTCGAGGAGGACCGACGATCGGCCTGGGGGAGCCGGCGTCGTCTCCGCCGGATCTCGGGTCCTCCCGGGCGGGGCCACTGCGACCCTCAACGCCTCGACCCGGCATGCTTCGGCGATGCGACGACGGGGAGCCAGGGATCGGGGCCCCTCCAACCAAGAACGACACGATCCCCCGCCGGGCAGGGCTCGGCGGGGGGATCGTGGGAGCAGGGTCCGGCCGATCGCGGGTCCGGTTCAGCGGACTCGGGCCTGGAAGGAGACGGCCCCCTCCTGGCCGGGGAGGAGCGGCGCCGGGAGGTCCCAGCGCAGCTCGGTGGAGCCGGCGGCGTTCTCCGAGGCCGAGAAGGTCGTGCCGTCCTCGGCCTGGCCGCGCTCGACCGCCAGTCCCCCCTGAGTGGCCGTGAAGACGGACCCGGCGGGGCCCCGGGCGCTGTTGGGAACATATTCGAGCCGGGGCAGGAGGCTGTCGACGATCGAGACGTGGGAGATGGGGACGTTCCCCATGTTCCGCCATCGGATCGTGTAGGTCAGGACCTGGCCGGGCTCGGCGACGGCGGTGTCGACCTCCTTGACCACGGCGAGGCCGGGCTGATCCGGGGGCGGCTCGACGCCGGCTATCTCGCCGGGCTTCCAGGACATGACCGTCTCGCCCGCTCCCTGGACGATGCCGGTGACGACCGGCCCCTCAGCGGTCTTGATGCCGACCGCGGCGACGTCCTTCTGGGAGGTGATCGCCCGGACGATCCCGTTCTGCTCCTGCGGGCCCTGCACGAGATCGGCCTCGTCGATCAGGACGACCTCGGAGAACTCGTTGAGCACTCGGATTTCGATGTGGGTGACCGGCGGGGTCCTCGACTCGATGGCCGAGGCGCGACGCCGAGCGCGCAAGGCGTCGGCAGCAAGGGTCTGGGTGATCCGAATCGGGGGGCGAGACTCGGCCTTGATCATCGGTTGGGAGAGGGCCTCGGCGCCCCGGGGGACGGTGATCACCGTGTTCTCATTCGTGCCAAGGCTGTTGCGAATGGCGGCGAAGCGGGGGGCGTAGAGGCAGACGGTGTTGGTCGGCAAGACCCGGGGCTTCGAGCCGGCGTTGAAGCGGATCATGGCGTCTTGGGGCTCGACGCCGAGGAGGTTGCCGTCGGGTCCGACGCCGGCTTTGGAGGCGTGGTCGCCGCCGTCGCAGAGGTACTCGTCGCCGGGGAAGAGGGGCTTGGTGGGGTCGGCGGGAACCAGCGGCGGGCAGATCGGCATGCCGCATCGACCGCCTCCCTCGGCGTGCTCGAACGGGCAGGGGCCGGCGACCAGGCCGAGGCCGAGGCCGACGGGCTGGCCGAAGTCGGGGGTCCGGCCGCCGAGGCGGACGATCGCCATGACCCTTCCGAGGGCGCCGGCCACCCGGAGCGGATCCTCGCCGGGGCCGATCGTGGTGGTCGGGATCATCTCCGGGGGGAGGGAGATCGGTAGGGCCTGGTCCTGGGGCTCCAGGTAGATGACCTGGGTGACCAGCCGTCCGGAATCGGCGACGTCGACGAGATCCTCCAGGCCGAAGACGACCCGGATCGGGAAGCGGACCGGGTCGATGTCGGGGGGCCGGTGCAGGTGGCCGACGACCTCGACGACGGGGAAGAACTCGGCGTCGGGCCGGTTCGGCAGGTTGCTGATCCGAAGGCGATAGCCGACGCCAACCTGCAGGCCGACGGTCAGGCCCCCGGCGTCGCGCTGGTCCTCGGGGATGGGCACCCCGATCGGGGCGGGCTCCAGGACCTCGATGACCAGGCCAGGGGGGCCGGTGAACCGGACGACCTGGATGTTCGGGGGCAGCATCGGCCCGGGGGCCGGGGAGGCCGGGGCGGCCGGGGGCGGAGCGGCGTTCAACTCGGCCACGCCGACCGGGTCGCCGTCGGGGAATTGCCGGGCCTCGGCCCGGTGGGCCATGCTCCCCAGCGCGACGGCCAGCAGCAGGGCCGCCGTCGCCGCCGGGCCGGTCCGTCGAGCGGGCGTCATGGGTCGTTCCCTCCCTCGTTCTGCTACAGGAGACTGCGATGGGTACCGGGGACTGCGGTCGCGGCGGGGCGGGAGGCCCGGCGGCGGGGCCCGGAGATCGGGGCTCCCCGGGGATCGAAGCGTCGACTCGGAAGACCGAGGCCCGGCCTCGGGGCGGCCCGGCGCGATCGGCTCGGGCGACCGGAGGCGAGACGCCGGAGGTCCGGACCGGCTCGAGCGAAGGCGGTCCTCCGCGATCGATCGGGACCGGGAATCCGGGAGCGGAGCGCCGAGGGGCAGAGCGAGGGGGCGATCGAGCCGAGGACCAGGGCCGGACGGTCCGGATCGTCGGCGACGAGCCCCGAGTCCTCGGGCGCGACGAGGCCCCGGCGGGGGGCCCGGGGCGGCCCGCCGGGGCTCGGAGGAGGTGGGCGGGGGATCGGGACCGATCGCTTCGGAGGAGCGACCGGCCACGATCGACAAGGGAGGCCCGGCGGCCCGGATCAGCCTCAGGGGGCGGGCTGCTCGCCGACGACCGGCGGGAGGGACTCCGCGTCGGACGTCGGGAAGGACACCGAGACGGGCGAGATGCCCGGCTCGGTGGGCATCAGCGACGTGGAGGGGATCCCCGGTTCCGCCGGGGAGACGGGGGCCTCCATCGGCACCTCTTCGGCCGGGGGGGCCATCATCGGGGCGGCCGGGGGGACCATCGCGTCGGGGGAGGGGGTGGTGACCGACGGAGCGTCGTAGATCACCCCGCCGGGGACGGCCTCGGGCATCTCCAGGTCGATCGCACCGCAGCGGATGACCATGAGGATCGTGCCGCGCTTGTCGGCCTCGAGGATCGGGTCGACGCCCGGCTCCAGGCGGGTGGAGACCAGCGTCTCGGCGCCGTAGAGGCCGGCGACGGCCAGCTCCTGGAACTTGGGATCGGGCAGGTAGACGACCTTGGTGACGAAGTTACCGGCGCGGATCTGGTCGAAGTCTTCCTGGGTGAACTGCACGGGGATCGGGTTGTGCGCCAGGTAGGCGTCGGTCTGGGGGGTGCTCGGGGCGACCTCGATGGTGGGGTAGAGGGTCAGGCCGGGGTTCTCGGCGATGTTGGTGAGCTTCAGGCGGTAGATGAACCCCTGCTTGAAGTTGTATCGGGCCGGGACGGTGAGCTGGGCGGGCAGGTAGGTGGGGGAGCCGTCGGGGCCCGGGGTCTGCCAGCCGATCTGCATGTTCGGCGGGTCGACGAAGAAGACCTGGCTGGTCGTGTTGGCGAAGGCCCGGGGGGCGCCGAAGGCGGCGGCGCCGAGGCCGGGGTCGACCGGCGGGGCCATGATCGGCCCGCTCGCCGGGGGCGGCCCGTGGTGGACGACGTGGGGCCGGAACAGGGTGTTCAGGGCATGCGGCTTGTTGAGACCGTCGGCCTTCGCGACGGTCCCGGCGGCGGCCGCCGCCATCATCAGCAGTCCGAGCGTCTTCATCCTGAAATGACCTCCCGCCCCCGGGCGCCTCGGGGCCGACGACGATCCCGAAGGCGGCCGATCGGCGGGGCGATCGGAGCGATCGGGGCGGGCCGGGCCGGAGAACGACGCGGGGGTGAATGCCTCCTCCTCGGGCTGACCGCGGACCGACTCGGCCGCGAGGCCAGGTCGCTCGCCGGTCGCGGCGCGTCCGACGGCGGGGGACCGCCGGCCGGAGGGTCGCCCGGCATCCCTGCCTGGCGAGCCCCCCGGCGATCCCGGAGGCCGGGGCGATCCTTCGCCCGGGCCCGGGGACGACCGGGCCGCTCCATCCCTGGAGTCGGCCCGAGCCGGGCGGTCCCGGCCGGACTTGCCGCGTCCGGCGCCTGGCGATATGATCGGACAGTCCTTTCCGGCCCCTTGAGAAAGAACGGCACGAGCCGGCCATGTCGAACCGACGGATCGTCCTTCCTCTGCTCGCGGCCGCGCTGGCGCCGCTCATCGTTCTGGCCCAGGATCCCGGCAAGGCCCCCTTGCCTCCCCCTGTTGAGCCTGCCACCGAGGCCGAGCTGGTGCTCGATGAGGCGATGCGGAAGGTCAAGGCGACCGAGCAGGTCCGGGCGACGATCCGGCAAGAGGTCGAGATGCTCGGCCAGCGGTTCTCGGTCGAAGGGGAGTACGCCCAGCAAGGGCCGTACACTTTCAGCCTCGACCTCCAGGTCCAGGGGCTCCCCCAGGCTCGGGGCCGGATGCGGCAGGTCTGCGATGGCCAGTCTCTCTGGGACGTCTCCCAGATCCTTGACCAGACGTACTACTTCCGGCTCGATCTGCCCCAGGTGCTCGACAAGATCGAGGCCGAACCGTTTGAGAAGTTCCACCGCGACTTCGTCATCCAGCAGCGGCTGGGGCTCTCCGGCCCCTACTGGATGCTCGACGGGCTGCGGCAGTCGGTCCGGTTCGACCGGAAGCTGGAAGGGGAACTCAACGGCCGGCCCGTCTGGATCCTCCGGGGGAACTGGAAGGACATGAACGCGCTGGGCCTGGGCCCGCTGGCCACCCCTCCGGCCTACATTCCGAGCGTGGTTGAGGTCCAGGTCGACAAGGAGACGGGCTGGCCCTACAAGGTCATCCTGCTGGGCAAGCGCCGGCCGACGGTGCGGAACACCAACGCCCCCCGGGTCGACCCGGCCACCGGCCGTCCGGTCGGCGAGATCGTCTCCCAGGAGGAAGAGGCCAGCCGGTTCGAGATCTCCTACACCGACGTGACCTTCGAGCCGGAGTTCACTCTGGGAACCTTCTCGTTCCGAGTTCCCGACGCCGACCGGGATCGGGTCCGAGACCGAACGCTCGACCTGCTCTCGGAGCTCGACCAGATGGCCCGCATCATCGAGGCCCAGAAGCTCCAGGGCGGGGACGGGACCCCGGGGACGATGAACGACCTGCTGGAAGGGATCGGTCTGGACGTGCCTCCCGTCGGAGAGGCCCCCGCCCCGGCCCCCGAGCCCGAGACCTTGCCCGGCTCGGGCAACTAACCGACGGCGCCGCACCGGGAATCAATCGAGCGCCGCGTTCCGATCCGATCCGATTCGATCCGATCCGCCGTCGCGGACGGACGCCGATCCGAGCGTGGCGGTTCGGGATCAACACCTGATCCTGGATCGCCGTTTCGGTTTCCGGGTCGGAGCCCAGGAACGGTTGGATCCAGGATGCGGGCGAACCGTCGATCGGGCCGGGCGATCGGCTCGACGACGACGATCCTGGGCGAGGACCGGGGGGATCAGGTCGGGTCGATGGGCCCGCCGGGGGGAAGGAAGGGCCGCAACGGGCAGCGGTCGCACTGGGGGGAGGCGACCCGGCAGAATCGAGCTAATTCGCCCAACCAGGAGGAGAGCTGGGACAGGGCGGCCGGGTCGTCGGGGGAGACCGAGCAGAGGAGCTCTCGGGCCTCGTCGTAGCCGGAGGACTCGTCGAGCCAGCCGTGGCGGACGAGGATGCGGTAGTCAGAGCGACGGACGGGGGCCGACGGGCGGCCGAGGGCCTCGAGGAGGAGGCGGTCGGCGGTGGCGGGGCCGATTCCTCGGAGCGATCGAAGCTCGTCTCGGAGGGTGTCGGTGCCGATCCCGTCCAGGGCGTCGAACCCTCCCCGATCGACGACCCAGCGAGCGAGGCGCTGGAGGGAAGGGCCGAGGCCCCGGGGAGGGGCGCGCCGGCCGTCCCGGAGGAGGTCGAGCAGCTCGGTGGGGTCGGCCTCGGCGAGGGGGCCTGGGTCGAGCGAGAGGCCGGCGCGGTCAAGCAGGTCGATCGAGGGACCGCCGGCCTGCTCCTCGAGAAAGACGCGAAGGAACTCTCGGAACGATGAGGGCGGGCGCTCCCGGGTGGGGTTCGGCTCGCCGAGGGAGGCGGCCAGGGTGCGAGCGATCTCAGGGTAGTCGGCCGAGAAGGAGGGCATTCCGACCGTTCCGCTTCGCGTCGCGTTGCGCCGAACCGCCCCGCCGCACTCTCTTGAATGATCCTGTCCTGCCCTGCCCTGCCTGGCCGGGGGGCGAGGTCAGGAGGAGGAGGCGGCGGCGTTCTTCAGGGCGTCGTACTCTCGGGTCAGGCGGCTCTTGCGGCGGGCGGCGGTGTTGGGGTGGAGGATGCGGCGGACGCCGGCTCGGTCGATCTTGGCGATGGCGAAGCGGAAATCGGCCTCGGCGGCCTCGAAGTTCCCCTCGGAGGCGGCCTTGAGGGTCCGCTTCGAGTAGGTCTTGATGATCTTCTTGGCGATCCGGTTGCGGAGCCGGCGCTTCTCGTTTTGGCGGAGGCGCTTCTTGGCGGATTCGGTATTGGGCATCGCTCGATCGGGTCCCGGCGGTCGGGGAAAGGGGGGCCTGGGTCCGGACGTCCGTCCTGCGGCCGGCCGGCAAAGGGGGGATTGTATCACGAAGACATCCGCTGGTTCAAGCTCCGCAGGCGCTGGGCGACGTCCCGGTAGCCGAAGTTGTTGGCGGCGACCTCGTTATAATGAGACTCGGCGGCCTCGAGATTCCCGAGCTGCTCGGAGACGCGGCCGAGGCGGTAATGCAGCTCGTTGAGCGTCTCCTGGTCTTCGGGATCGACGAGCTTGAGGGCCTCGGCGTAGCTGCGCTCGGCGAGCTTGGGGACGCCGGTGGCCTCGAACGAGCCGCCGGCGCCGACGAGGGCCTGGACCTTCAACCCCGGGGCGGAGCGGGCGGCCTGGAACTCGGGGATGGCGGCCTCGTGCTGGCCGGCGCCGGCCAGGCATCGGGCGAGCTCGAAGCGGAGCTGGGGGTCGTCGGGCCGGGCCGCGACGCGACGGCGGTACTCGGCGAGCTCGTAGTCGGAGAGCTTGGCGGAGAGCTTCTCCAGCCTGGTCTTCGACTCGAGGTCGTCGGGGTGATCCCTCAGGTGGGCCTTCAGGCCGTCGATCGCCTTCCTGAGCCGGGCGATCTGGACCTCGGCGTAGGAGTCTCGGAGGGTGGGGTGGTCGGGAAGGGCCTGAAGGCCTCGGGCGAGGATGTCTCGGGCCTCGTCGAGTCGATCCTGCTGGCGGTAGTGCTCGGCCAGTTCGAGGTAAGGACCGGGCCGGGCGGGGTCGTTCTTGACCTCGTTCGCGAAGCGCTGCTCGGGCGTGAGGGCTTGCCGCTGGCGGACGGACTCGGGTTCCTCGGAGGGCTCGGGGCCGGCTCGGCCGGGGGGCTCGGCGCGCTGGATCTGCTCGTGGAGGCCGCTACCGTGGATGAGGCCGCTGGCCGAGAGGGCGTGGATCTGGTGGGTGGCCTCCTCGTCGCCGGGGGAGATCTTCTTGATCCGCTCCCAGCAGAGGATGGCACGAGGGAACTCCTCGCAGAGGGCGTAGACGTGGGCCATGTGCTTCCAGAAGGAGACGTCCTCGGCGGCCTGGGCCTGGACCGACTCCAGCGCCCATCGGGCCAGCGGCCGGGAGCCGAGCTGCTCGGCGGCCTCGGCGAGGTCCCGGCTGGTGGCGACGTCCCAGGGGTTGATGAGAAAGGCCTCCTCGCAGTGCTCGAGCGCTTCGACCCAGTGGCTGCGACTTTTGGAGGCCTTGATCTTCAGGCGGATCGGCTGGAGCTTGGCCCCGGCGAACATGCCGACCTTGGCCGGGTCGTTGTGGAACTTCTTGCGCTGGACCGCCCGGAGGGCCTGGCGGTACTTGACCTCAAGGGGGGCGATCTTCAGGGCGTTCGTGTACATGTCGATCGCATAGGGGAGATTCCCCTTGGCGGCGGCATCGTTGCCGTACTTGAAGAGCGCCTCGGCGCGCTGGGTATCCTTCTCGTCGGGCTGCGGCACGGAATCCATCGGCGGCGACCCCCTCGAGCCTGGCCTCGGCATCGCGATGGGGAGGGCGGTGGCGACGGCCCGGCATCTCCCCGGCCCGGCAGGCGGACCAGCATCCATCGTACACGCTATCACAACGAGGATGGTCGTCAACCATCGTGCCCCCTCGGGGCGACGGCCGATGGGGAGAGGGCCGGCGGCGGGCGCTTGCCCGGCCGGTCGGCGGCGGTCACCATGCCGGAGGGACGCCCGGGGGATCTCCCTCAATTGATTCGGCGGCCTCCCCCCGCTCGAGGACGGAGGATCGGACATGGCCAGGGCGACGGTGTTGCGCGACTCGGGGCTGATCGACCTGATCGACGGCCCGCTGGAGACGATCGCCGAGGGCTTCCAGTTTACCGAGGGGCCGCTCTGGCTGCCGGACGGATCGCTGCTCTGGCAGGACATCAAGGCCGAGCGGACGTACCGGCTGCCTCCCGGAGGAGGGCCGGCCGGGGTGCTCCGGGAGCGCAACGGGGCGGCCAATGGGCAGACCTTCGGCCCCGACGGCTTGGTGTATTTCTGCGAGCAGAACGGCCGACGGGTCTCCCGGATGGCCCCGGACGGCTCGGGGGTGGAGACGGTCGCCGAGCGGTTCGAGGGCCGTCGGCTGAACAGCCCGAACGACATCGTCTGTCGGCCGGACGGCCTGCTGTTCTTCACCGATCCGCCCTACGGCGTGCCCAGCCCGGAGCAGAAGGAGCTGCCGTTCGAGGGGGTGTTCGCCCTGTCGGCCTCGGGGGAGCTGCGGCTTGTCGTCTCGGAGGGGTTCGAGAAGCCCAACGGCCTGGCCTTCGCCCCGGACGGGGAGACGCTGTACGTCTGCGATACGGCGAAGGACCACGTTCGGGCCTTCCAGATTGACGGAGAAGGCGCTGTGGTGCCGGGCAGCGACCGGATCTTCGCGACGATGGACCCCGAGGAGAAGGGGGGGCCGGATGGGTTGAAGGTGGACCGGGAGGGAAGGGTGTACGTGGCGGTGGCGCAGGGGATCTGGGTGTACCGCTCGGACGGCGACCTGCTGGGGATTCTTGCCTTGCCGAAGCGGCCGTCGAACCTGAACTGGTGGGGCCGGGACGGGAAGGGCCTGGCGATCACGGCGGTCGACGCGGTGCACCGGGTGTCCTTGAAGGTGGAGGGCCTGACACCGCCGTTTCTGCCGTCCTGAGGAGGGGTCGAGCCGTCGGGCCGGCGATCCTCGAAAAGCGACTAGCGGGCCGGGCGGCTTCGGATAAAATGATGATTGACTCGGGCTCGGCCCGCCGAGGGCATCTGCGACCGCCCTCAGGCCGCCGACTCCCCCCGATCGATCGGGCCGACCCGGCGGCCCGACCCCCAACGACCCCCGGTCAGCATCCCGCCGGTGCCGGGGCCGGCTCACCCTGGAGGGCCGAGTGGCCAAAGAGGAACCGTTACGGACCGAAGGGCGCATCGTCGAGGCGCTGCCCAACACGCAGTTCATGGTGGAGCTGGAGAATGGCCACCGCGTGCTGGCGCACATCGCCGGCAAGATGAGGAAGAACTTCATCCGGATCGTGCCCGGCGACCGGGTGACGGTCGAGATCACGCCGTACGACATCACCAAGGGCCGGATCGTCTACCGGGAGCGCTGAGTCTCCCCCGCGCCCTCGACTGCTCGAGGCGCCCCCGGAAACCGACCCGGGCCCCTCCCCGCCGGACGCTCCCTCCGCCGACCCTGGATTCGGGACATTTCGCCGGGCGGGTCCTCGTGCTACCATGACGCGCCGATGGTGGTGAGACCGGACCCGACCCGGTGGCCGACGCCTCCCGCCGTGGTCCCCGCCGAGGGGCGGGGCGACGCGCATCGTCCGCCCCGGGCAGGCGGAGCGTCGGAGCGATGACCTACAAGCCGATCGAGTCGTACGGCATCATCGGGGACATGCACACCATCGCCCTGGTGGGGATCGACGGCTCGATCGACTGGTGTTGCCTGCCCCACTTCGACTCCCCGAGCGTCTTCGCGGCGATCCTCGACGCGAAGAAGGGGGGCTCGTTCCGGATCCACGCCCTGGGGCTGGACCGGAACAAGCAGATGTACCTGCCGGACACGAACGTCCTGGTGACCCGGTTCCTGGGGGAGGCCGGGGTCGGCGAGGTCGTCGACTTCATGCCGGTGCGGGACCCGGGGGAGCCGGCCAAGACGCACCAGATCGTCCGGGTGGTCCGGGCGATCCGGGGCTCGGTCCGGTTCCGGCTCGACTGCCATCCGGCGTTCAACTTCGCGAGGGAGGCACACACCGTCCGGCTCGACCCGAGGGGGGCGGTCTTCGAGGCCCCCTGCGCCACGTTCTCGCTGATCAGCCGGTTCCCGCTGCACATTCGGGACGGGGGCGTCTCCTGCGAGTTCGACTTGGACCCGGGGGAGATGACCACGTTCATCCTCCGCCAGGTGCAGGACGCCAGCCGCCCCGAGCTGCTGGAGGCCCGGCTCCAGGGGGAGGCGGCCTTGCACCGGACGGTGAAGTTCTGGAGGGACTGGCTCGGCCAGTGCTCCTACCGGGGGAGATGGCGGGAGATGGTTCACCGGTCGGCCCTGGTGCTGAAGCTGCTGACCTTCGAGCCGACCGGGGCGATCGTGGCCGCGCCGACGACAAGCCTGCCGGAAGAGGTGGGGGGCGTCCGCAACTGGGACTACCGCTACTGCTGGCTCCGGGACGCCGCGTTCACCGTCTACGCGTTTCTCCGCCTGGGGTTCACGTCGGAGGCGAGGCGGTTCATGGAGTGGCTCCAGGCCCGTTGCGGGGAGGGCTCCTCGGTCGGGCCGCTCCAGATCATGTACGGCATCGACGGCCGCCACGAGCTGCCGGAGGAGGACCTGTACCACCTGGAAGGCTACCGGGGCTCCCGTCCGATCCGGGTCGGCAACGCGGCGGCCGACCAGCTCCAACTGGATATCTACGGCGAGGTGCTCGACTCGATCTACCTGTTCGACAAGTACGGCGACCGCATCTCGTATGACTTCTGGAAGTCGATCCGGGTGCTCACCGACTGGGTGATCGCCCACTGGAACCGGGCCGACGAGGGGATCTGGGAAGTCCGGGGCGGGCGGCACCACTTCGTGTACTCGAAGCTCCAATGCTGGGTCGCGCTGGACCGGGCGATCCGGCTGGCGCACAAGCACAGCCTGCCGCTGGACCACGCCCGGTACATGGAGGCCCGCGACCAGATCTACGAGACGATCATGCAGGAGGGCTGGCACGACGGAAGGGGGGCGTTCATCCAGCACTTCGGCTCGGAGGAGTTGGACGCGGCGAACCTGATCATGCCCCTGGTGTTCTTCATCGCGCCGACCGACCCGAGGATGCAGTCGACAATCGACCGGATCATGGACGAGCTGGTCTCGGACAGCCTGGTTTACCGCTACGGAATCGGCCGGGCGGCCTCGGACGGCCTGGAGGGGGAGGAGGGGACCTTCAATATGTGCACCTTCTGGCTGGTGGAGGCCCTGGCTCGGGCCAACCGGCTGGACGAGGCGCGGTTCATTTTCGAGAAGATGTTGACCTATGCGAACCACGTCGGCCTTTATGCCGAGGAGACCGGCCCGGCGGGCGAGGCGCTGGGAAACTTCCCCCAGGCCTTCACGCACATGGGGCTGATCAGTGCCGCGTTCAACCTCGATCGCCGGTTGGGCCGGGGGATCTGACGCCCCGGCGCCCCCGGCGGGGGGCCGATTCGATCGGAGCGAGCGATGTCCAATCCCACCCTCGAGACGGGTTCCGCGGGGCGGAACGAGTACCTGGGAGTGCCCGCCTCGTCCTGGGTCGCATTGCTGCGGAGCGAGGACCCGCTGACGAGGAGGCTGGCGGCGCACGCCCTGGGGATGATCGGGCCGGCGGCTCGGGAGGTCTCGGTCCCGGCGCTGGCGGAGGCGATCGAGAAGGACGAGGCGAGTTTCGTCCGCGTCTGGTCGGCCTCGGCCCTGGCGAAGGTGGACCCCGACGACCCGAGGGCGCTGGCCGGCCTGCGGGCGGCGATGCGGGACGAGTTGAACTTCGTGCGCAGCCTGGGGGCCTGGTTCCTCGGCCGGGTGGGGCCGAGGCTCCCGGAACGCGACGAGGCGCTGGCTGACCTGGATCGGCTCCGCGAGGACGAGGACCCGAGCGTGAGGGCGGAAACCGAGGTGGCGCTTCGGATCCTGAGGAAGAAGAACGTCCGGCCCCGGGGTTGAGCCCGGCGGCCGGGCCGGGCCTCAGTCGTCTCGGGAGGGCCGAGCCCCTCGGTCCTGGGCCTCTCCCGCTCCTCGTCCCGATCCGATGCCGGGGGAGAGCGAGTGCCTCGAGGCGGCGATCCTCAACCCTCGTCTTCCGGAGGGGAGGAGGCTGGGGAGGACGAGTCGTCCCAGAGGCCGAGCAGCCGGCGGACGACGACGAGCTGGCCGAGGTGGTAGGCGTTGTGGTCGGCCAGCAGCATGGCCTCTCGCACGATCGACTGGCCCGATCCCCAGGGCAGGGGAGCGAGCAGGTCGGTGGCGGGGTCGGCGACCAGGTCGCGCATCGCCCGGAGATCCTGGCGGAAGGCGGCGATCGAGCGGTCCCAGGAGCGGCCGTCGGGCGGGGAAGGGGACGGGGGCCAGTAGTCGGCGGGCCAGTCGAGCTTGGGGTACTCGGCGGACCGGCTGAAGTCGAGGATGTCGCGCTGACAGATGCGGAGGTGTTCGAGCAGTTCCCAGGGGGAATGGGGGAGCCCGGCGGGACGATCGCCGGAGCGGTCGACCGGGAAGCCGGCGACGGCGGCCTCGAAGCCGAGGTGAGCGGCCCCGCCGTCAAGGAGTTCGAGGAGGTGGGCACGCAGGGGAGCGTCTCGGTCGTTGCCGATGGTCATCGGATGTCTCCTCGGGAAACCATCGACGGGCCGACGGTCGCGCCGGGAACCCAGAGCCGGGCCGGGCCGAACCCCGCGGTCGGGCCGTCGGCGCCGATCAGTACGGAACGCCCGAGGCCCGGCGGTGCCGGAGGGCCTCGGCGTACCATTCCAGCTCGTCGAGGAATCGGGAAGCCCGGGAGAGCCAGGCCTCGTCTCGGGGGGTTCCGTCGTCGTCGAAGGTGTCCTGGACCTTCGGGACGGCAAGGATCGACGGGATGCTCGGGGTGCCGATCTCGGCGAGCAGGGCGCGGGATCCCCTGGCGGTCGGAGCGGACGGAGCCGTAGAGAACGAGCAGGTCGAGTCCCATCGGGGTGGTCGCTCCGGGAAGATCGGGTCAGGTCAGGTCAGGTCAGGTCCCGAGATAGGTCTTCAGCAGCGCGGTCGTCGAGGGGTTGAAGCCCTCGATGGGGGCGCCCTCCTTGCGGGATCGAGCGAGCTGAGAGCGGACCTGCTTGGCGAGGACCTTGCCGAGTTCGACGCCCCACTGGTCGAAGGAGTTGATTCCCCAGAGGAAGCCCTGGACGGCGGTGCGGTGCTCGTAGACGGCGAGGATGCGGCCGACGGCGTCGGGGGTGAGGCGGCCGTCGACGAGCAGGACGTTCGAGGGGCGATTGCCGGGGAAGACCTTGTGCGGGACGAGGTCGGCCGGCACCCCTTCGGCGGCGACCTCCTCGGCGGTCTTCCCCACCGCGAGGGCGTCGGGCTGGGCGAAGAAGTTGGCCATCAGCTCGTCGTGGTTGGAGACGGGCTCCCCCGGGACGTCCATCGGCCGCTGGCTCTTGGTGAAGCCGATGAAGTCGGCGGGGACGACGCGCCCCTGGTGGAGGAGCTGATAGAACGAGTGCTGGCCGTTGGTGCCGGGCTCGCCGAAGTCGACCTCGCCGGTGGGGAAGGGGACCGGCTGACCATCGAGGCCGACCCGCTTGCCGTTGGACTCCATGTCGACCTGCTGGATGTGCGGCGCGAGCTTCAGCAACGCCTGGCAGTAGGGGAGCAAGGCGCGGTCGGGACGGCCGAGGAAGGTGGAGTTCCAGACCCCGAACAGGCCGAGGATGGCCGGGATGTTCCGCTCGGTGGGGGTGTCGAGGAAGTGGCGGTCGATGGCGTGGGCCCCGTCGAGGAAGTGCCCGACGTGCTCCATGCCGTACTGCAAGGCCAGCGGCAGAACGCCGACGGCGCTACAGACGCTGTAACGGCCGCCGACCCAGTTCCAGAAGCCGAAGGCGTTGGCGGGGTCGATGCCGAACGCCTGGACGGCTTCGAGGTTGGTGCTGACGGCGACCATGTGCTTGGCGACGCTGTCGGGCCCAAGCGCCGTGACGAGCCACTGGCGGAGCGTCTTGGCGTTGAGCATGGTCTCGGCGGTCGTGAACGTCTTGGAGACGACGACGACGAGCGTGGTCTCGGGGTTGAGCCCCTCGAGGTTGCGGGCGACGTCGATCGGGTCGACGTTGGCGAGGAAGCGGAGGCGGCGGCCCTCGGCGGATCGGGCGCACTCGGGATCGGTGCGGAAGGCCTCGTGGACGAACTCGGGGCCGAGGTAGCTGCCGCCGATGCCGATGGAGACGACATCGGTGAGCGGTCGGCCGGTGGCCCCGGTCCAGGAGCCGGAGCGGACCTTCTCGCTGAAGGCTCGGATCTTGTCGAGGACGTCGTGGACCTCGTCGACGACGTTAATGCCGTCGAGGGTGATCGATTCCCCCTTCGGGGCCCGGAGGGCGACATGCAGGACGGCGCGGTCCTCGGTCGAGTTGATCCGGTCTCCCCGGAACATGGCCCGGATCTTGTCGCGGAGCCTGGCTTCCTCGGCGAGGGCGAGCAGGAGTTGGAACGTCTCGGTCGTGGCGTTCTGGCGGGAGAAGTCGAGGGTGATCCCCTCGGCCTTGGCGGTCATCGCGCGGCATCGGTCCGCATCTTGGATCAGGTCGCGGAGGTGAAGCCCGGCGATCTCCCGGGCATGCCTGGTCAGGTTGTTCCAGGGGGTCGATGCGGCGATGGACATGGGCGGTCGCTCTCCTGGGGGCCCGGGAAGGTGCCGATCGGAAGGACGGACCCTCCGCCCATGAGGCTACGCCATCGGGCTCAAGAAAGCGACGGCCGGCTGGCCGGCGCCCTGGCCTCCTCCCCGGGTTCCCCACGATCCGGTTCCGGCCGCTCCCCGGCCTTGCCAAGGTCCCTGATCGGCCCGGCTCCGGAGCGGAGGCCGCGATTCGATTCCTCCGGTGGTGACTCGCAGGTTGTGACGACGACGAGCTCAGGGCCTCGGATCCCGCCGCAACCGGCCGAGTCGAGCCGACCGCCGAGGAGTTCGCCCCGATCACGAGGCCCATACGCCCGCCGCTGGCACCTCGGGAGGGGGAGGGAACGACGACCTGGCGGCGTCGACATCCCCCTCGGGGTCCTGCTCGCGAGGGCCTTGATCCGCCGCCGCTCGCAGGATGGCGAAGCAACGGACAGAACCTAGCCTCGCCAGCGGAATGGGCGGTCCAGGGGAGACCGCGAGGGGCGGGCCGGCCGCTGATCGAAGGAGAGGCGGCGGGCCTCGGCGGCCTGGAGGGCCTGGCGCTGGCGGAGTTGCTCGGCCCGGTTGGCGGCAGCCCGCGGCTGGCTTGCTCCTCGACCTGACGGGGATCGGGGGACGAGGGAGTTGCGGGGGGAGGTCGGCGAGGGAGTCGACGGGCCGGCGAGCTGAATGGTGATGGGAGGGGAGGAGACGCGGTCGACCTCGGCCCGGATCTCGACCGGGCCGGTGACGATCGAACCGTCCCGGGAGCGGCCGTCCCAGGTGACGGTGGCCTGCCGGGACTCGCCGGGCTGGAGCGTCACGAGGACGTGGGAGGTCAGGATCGGCCCTCGGTCGTCGCTGTAGCGCCAGAGCTCTCGGCCGCGTCGGGAGATGACGACGTCGTAATTGCCCATCGGGCCCGTGTTGACGGGGGTCTGGCCGGCGACCGCCTGGGTGATCGTCAGGCGGACCGGCTCCCCCGAGGGGACGATCGGGCGGTCGGCCGAAACCGAGACGCGCGTGGTGTGAGGGCTGGGAGACTGCGGGGCCGGTCGGGCGTTGCGAAGGGACTGGGAGGCGATCTCGGCGGCAGCGCCCGGGGGCAACGTCCGGGCCGCACTGAGCAACTGCCGACCTTCGAGCGGTTCGAGCGCCAGGGGAAGACCCCGGCGGCGTCGGGAGGTTCGGCGTTCCATGTCCGTCGGACTCCTGGATCCGAGGGAGCCCGGGGCGGCCTCTCACTGGGGAGGAAAGGCCCCCGGGAAGGGGGCGATCGGCCGGCGGCGCACGATTCGGCCGGCGGTGCCGGTTGTGGAGGATCGAACGGGAAGGGGAGCGGACTTGAAGGGAACTGCGGGAAATGCGGAGCGGAAGCGATGGGGGGAGGATGTCGGCGGACGGCGGATGGCGAAGGACCGTCGGGGGGCCTCGGCAGGGGAACCGGAGGCGAGCGGAGGAACCGATGATGGCGGGGGTCGCGAACCGGGACGGAGTAGAGGCGGACGGGGTAAACCAACGGGGGACGCGACCGATCGGGTCGCGTCCCCCGGGGGAGGGGATCGGTGGGAAGGGGAGCCCTTGTCCCCGGGCCGCTCGGGCAGGAGGGGCCCGGGAAGGGGGCGATCAATGGCGGAAGAGGAATTCCTTGGAGTTGATCAGGACCCAGCCGAGGTCCTCGATGGCCTGGCGGCGATCCTCGGAGCCGTCGATGTGGGCGACGGCGGCCTGAAGCTCGGTGTCGGTCGGGGGTCGCGAGAGGGCGATGGCGTAGAGCTCGGCGGTGATCTCGGCGGAGGACTTGCCCGATTCGGCGAGCCGGTGCATGCGGCCGCCGTCGGCGCGGAGCTTGTCGTGGACGGTGGCGCCGCCGATGAGCTGGAGGGCCTGGGAGAGGTTCGAATCGCTCTCGCGTTCGCACTCGCAGGCGAGCTCTCGGGCCGGGCGGCCGAAGGTCTTGAGGAAGGGATGGTCCATCTGGCCGTCGGGGATGGTGATGGCCGGAGCGTTGGCCGGCAGGCCGGAGAAGGAGGTGGGCACGTCGGTGACGGTGGAGATGGCGTCGAGCAGGACCTCGGCGGGCAGGAGCTTGGTGACGGCGTGGGAGAAGTAGACCTCGTCGTCGGCGTTCAACTCGTTGGCCCGGGCGCTGAGGCGGTAGGTGCGGCTGGTGAGGATGGTGCGGACGAGGTGCCTCAGGTCGTAGCCGCTGGCGACGAAGTCGTCGGCGAGGCCGTCGAGGAGCTCGTCGTTGGAGGCGGGGTTGGAGTCTCGGAAGTCGTCGACGGGATCGACGATTCCCTTGCCCATCAGGTGGTACCAGATGCGGTTGACGGTGCTCTTGGCGAAGAAGTCGTTGTCCTCGCTGGTGAGCCACTCGGCGAGCCGGTCCGGACGATCGGCCTCGGACTGGTCGTCGGCGAAGACGGGACCGCCGAGGGCCTTGGGGGGCATGACCTGCCCGGTGCGGGGCTGGCGGACGTCTCCCGAGTCGGTGGCGAAGATGATCTCCTCGTCCGGAAGCAGCCCCTGCTTCTGGCGGACCCGGGAGAAGAAGGCCGCGAAGCCGTAGTAGTCGTCCTGGGTCCAGCGCTCGAAGGGATGGTTGTGGCACTTGGCGCACTGGATGCGAACGCCGAGGAAGAGCTGGGCGGTCGTCTCGACGGCCTCCTCGGGGGTGCGGCTGATCCGGTAGTAGTTGGCCGCGGGGTTGTCGAAGGTGGAGCCGTCGGCGGTGAGCAGGTCGCGGACGAAGGCGTCGAGGGGACGGTTCTGCTCAAGCTGGGAGCGGATCCAGCGGTGGAAGGCGTAGGCACCCTTCGACTTGATCAGTCGGGAGTTGGACCGGAGCACGTCGGCGAACTTCAGCGCCCAGAAGTCGTTGAACTCGGGACGCTCGATGAGCTGCTCGACCACCTCCTCGTAGCGGGTCGGGGAGGGGTTGTCGAGGAAGGCCTTCGTCTCCTCGGGGGTCGGGAGGACGCCGATCGTGTCGAGGTAGACGCGGCGGATGAACTCCTCGTCGGTGCTCGGCTCGGAGGGGGCGATCCGCATGCGGTTGAGCTTGGCGAAGACGGCACGGTCGACGAGATTGTCCCGCGGGACGGGGACCTCGGCGAAGCCGGGCACCTCGACCAGGTGGGTGAGGCGAACGGTGGCGACGAGGTCGAGGTAATGGGCGATGATGGCCACCTCGCCGCGCTTCTTGAAGGTGACGAAGCCGGAGGGGTCGACCTCGGCGATGTCGGTGTTGGAGGAGTCATAATAACAGATCGGGGTGACGTCGCGAACCGAGCCGTCGGCGTAGGAAACCCGGGCGGAGATCTGCTGGGTGCGGGCCGGGGCGTTCAGCACGCGGTCGCCGGGAGAGATCTCCAGAGAGACGGCGGCGGGGCTGGAGGGGTCGTCCTTCACGCCCTCGGCGATCCAGTCGCGGAGGAACTCGAAGGTCTTGGTGTCTCGGAAGAGCCGCTGGCCGCCCTCGTGAGCGATCAGGCCGAGGGGCTTGGTGAGCATCAGGCTGCGGTCGGGGTCGAAGGGATCGACGCGGCGTCCGGCGATCTCTCGGCTGAGGGTTTTGTAATCCTCGTCGGGGAGGTACCCGCGCAAGCTGAGGCGGAAGCCCCCCTTGCCGGTGGGAGTGCCGTGGCACGCCCCCATGTTGCAGCTCGCCTGGCTCAGAGCGGGAATCACGTCGTGCCGGAAGCTGACCGGGGAGGGCTCGGCCATCTTCTCGACCCGGACCAGGGCCTCGGCCTGGACGCTGCCGCCGGAGGCGACGATGCGGGCCTCGCCGTCTCCCACCGGGGTGACTCGGCCTCGGGCGTCGACCACGGCGACCGAGGGATCGAGGCTGGTCCACTCGACTAGGCGGGTGAGGTCGCGGAGGGAGCCGTCGGGGTCGGTGGCGGAGGCGATGAGCTGGGCGGTCGCGCGGCGACCGGAGAGGAGGAACTCGGCCGGCTCGACGGCTAGGCTCGCCGGGGCCCCGATCGCGTCGGCGGGGGCGGAGTCGTCGGCCCGGGCCGGCTCGAGGGGGGAACCCCCGGCCAGGATCAGGGCGACCAGGGGGCCGGCGAGCATGCGTCCCGGGTTCGGTCGTCGCTGCATGGGTCGCTCCCGAATCGGAGGTGGGTCGAGGGGGCCCTCCGGTGGCCGCTGGCCCCCAGTCGAGGGGGGGAGGGGCGTGCCGGGGGGCCGACGATCGGGGGAAGGGGCCGGTGTGAAGTTGGCTTCACCCTAACGCCACCAGCACCCCGGATTCAAGCAAAGCTCCAACAATTTTTCCAGGGGGAGGCGGTGCCCGGAGCAAGTCCGCCGGGGGGGTGGGCTTGCGTCGGCCCGGACGATCCCTACAATAGGAAGATGCCGCATCATCGACGCACGTCGCCCTTCGCGGCCGATCCGGCCGCCGCGTTCCCCCGTCTCGCATCCCCTGAACCGCCCCGCGGTGTGATAGACTGGTGTCGCGAGCGTCGTTGCGTCGCTCCGGGCCCGATCGTCTCGGCCCCGGGGGTTGGCTCATGTCACGGCCCGGCGAGCGTCGGTGTCCTGCGATCCCGAACGAATCGGGAAGGGAGGGTGCCGTCGGCGGCCCGGGCGGCTGGCCTCGGGACGGATCAATGGCAGGGAGGTGACCATGGTTCCGATCGGGAAGACCGAACGGACGCCGGGCAGGAGGCTCGGTCCGGTGCTGGGGTTCGGGTTGCCGGGACTGGTGCTGGGGCTGGCGGCGGCCTGGTTGCTCGGGGCCGGCTCGGCGCGCGGGGTCCAGGCCCAGGGGGGCGCTGCTCCGACGGCAAGCGGCGGGCTGATGGCGCTGACGACCTCGGCTCCAGGGGATCCGGGGGGGACGAGGCTGGTGCTCATCGACACCCGGTCCCAGGCGATGGCGGTGTACAAGATCGACGGCTTCAAGGGGGGCTCGATCAAGCTCGAGGCCGCCCGTCAGTTCGGGGCCGACCTGCGGCTCTCAGAGTACAATAACCTGCCCCCGGAGGTCGCGGCCGTCGAGGCGATGGTCGCGGCGCCGCGCCCGAGGGGCGTCTCGGGGCAATAATCCCAGGGGCTCGTGGCTGGCGACCCGATCGCGGCGCGATGCTCCTCCACCGGACCTCGGCACCGCCGACTTCCACCGAATCGATTCGACCCGGCCGCCCGGCCGAATGCGAAGCGAGGAGCACGTCCCTATGGCTCAGTTCTACACCCTGGAGGAGGCCGCGCGGGCCCTCGGCATGGATCCCGAGGAGCTGAAGTCGAAGGCCCAGCGCCGAGAGGTGCGGGCCTTCCTCGACAGCGGCTCGTGGCGGTTCCGCGTCTCGGACATCGACGAGCTGGCCCGCCGCAGCGGCATGGGCAGCGACCCGGACCTCTCGCTCTCGGACATCGATCTGGTGCCCGAGGGCTCCGGCGCCAGTAGCTCGGGCATCTCGAGCCTGGAGAGCGCCGAGGCGGACATCGACGACTCGGTCTTCCAGCTCGGCGTGGCCCGATCCGATCTGGGGCCGGTGTCTCAGGAGGACGTCCCCGCGCAAGGGAGCGGCTCGGACGCGGACATCCTGCTGGACGACGCCTCGCTGCCGATGGGAGGCGGGTCCAGCTCGCACATCATCGGCATGGAGGCCCCCGGCAAGCGGCCGAGCGACTCGGACGTCCGGCTGGTGCCGGAGGGCCCGAAGGGGGCCAGTGACTCCGACGTCTCGCTTTCCGGAGAGGTCGACGTCGTGGCCCCGGGAGGCCCGGCCGACTCCGACGTGACGCTGGTGCAGGAGGGGAACGAGGACACCTTCGAGTCGTTCGGCACCCTCGACTACGAGCAGCAGTCCAGTTCCACCTTCGGCAGCAGTCTGGGAGCCAGCGACAGCGGCATCCAGCTGGGAGACTCGGGCAGCGACGAAACGACGCTGCGCCCCGCCCCGATCGGCTCCTCCGACGAGATTAAGGCCGAGGTGGAGGGGGCCAGCTCCGAGGAGGAGGACAGCGACTTCGAGCTGACCCCCTCGAGCGTGATCGACGCGTTGCAGCCGGAGTCGGGCAGCGACTTCGAGCTGACGGCCCTGGACGCCAGCGACGAGTTCGAGGCCGTGGCGCCCAAGCCGAGCGACTCGGACGTGACCGGGGCCGAGCCTTCGACCTCGGGGGTGAACCTGGGCAAGCCGAGCGACTCGGGGATCAACCTCCAGCAGATGGGAGGCCTGGACGACGCCGACTCGATCGAGCTGGCCCCGCTGGACGACGACGACGCGAAGCCCGCCCCGCCGAAGCCGAAGCCGGCCCCCCGGCCGGCCGCCGACCCGGCCGCCACGGCCATGCCGGGCCTGGTCCCCGACCCGTCGGCCACCGCGCTGCCGGTGCGCGACCAGTCGCAAAAGGACATCTTCGAGGACACCGACTTCGAGGTCGACGCCCTGGAGAGCGGCGAAGACCAGACGATGCAACTGGACGCCAACAGCGACTTCGACCTGGACGAGAGCGACTCGGCCTCCGAGGTCTTCGCCCTGGACGAGGAGGACGTCGACCAGAACGCCGCCACGGCGATGGGTCCGGCGGTGCTGGAGGAAGAGGACGCGGTCGAGGGAGCGATGAAGGCGGAGGTTGCCGACTCCGAGGAGATGGAGTCGGTCACCAGCTGGGACGAGGAGGGCGCCCCGTCGTCGGCCGCCGTCCCGGCCGGCGCCGCCCGTCGCGGGGGCCCGCAGTCCTCTCTGCTGTCCGACGCCGGCGGCCCCCCCTGGGGCGGCCTCTGGGTCGGCATGCTGAGCGTGACCACCGTGCTGATGATGGTGCTGGCCTTCATCACGATGGACGTGGTGCGCAACCTGAACACCTACGAGGGAGACACGCCGGTTGTCTCCGGCTTGGTGCGGATGGTGGCCGGCGGCGAGTAATCCCCTCCCCCCGGCTTCGTCGGCCCGTCGCGATGGCCCCTCGAGCCCGATCCGATCCGGGCCGGGGGGCCGTTCGGCGTTGGGCCCGCGCCGTTTGTTTGCTTGACGCAACCATCGGAGCTTCCTAATAATCGACCGCACTGGGCGACCCACCCTCCGCGACCGAGTCCCACCCCCGAATTGACCCGAGCGAAGGAGTCCCTCGCGATGCGCATGATCCTTTTGGCCCTCTGCGGCGTTCTCATCGGCTCGGCGGCCGTCGCGGGAGAGGCGGTCCAGGTCCGGGGAGATTACCTCGAGGCCCGGACGGCCGACGTGTTCACCGGCCCCTGCTTCTCGAACTCCGAGGTCTTCATCGTCGGCGACCGGGCCGTGATGGCCTGGAAGGTGACCGAAGGCTCCTGGGAGGGAGTCGATCTGTCCGGCCTGGCCGTCGCGGCGGCCGTCCGGGGCACCTCGACCTTCTCGGAGGACCGCCCGGAGCTGGCCTCCTCGGTGCTGATCGTCGACGAGAAGGCCGATCCCCAGCAGCGGCAGGCCCTGATCGCCATGGCCCGACGGCTGGCCGGCGCCCGCCTGGAGAACGTGGTCGACGTGGTCGTCTCACCGATCGACCTGAGCATCGACGAAGACTGCCACATGGAGCCGCATGGTCCGGCTCACAAGCAGCACCTGATGCCCATGGCCCCTCCGGCCCGATTCGCGGCCGCCGACCTGGCCGAGATCGCCACCCGGCCGCTCGACGCCAACGACTGCATCTGCGGTAATGAGGTGATCGCCTACGAGCCGCTGTCGGAGGGGGTCGAGGTCCAGCCGGCCTACACCGTCGGTCATTCGTTCCAGGGGGCCGGCCTGAAGAGCACCTGGGCCGCTCCGAACGCCCGGAGCAGCTTCGTCGGCCGGTTCGCCTACTGAGCCGACCGGAGCGGGGCCGGGCTCGCCCCGTCCCCGAGCGTAGCCGACCGCCCGGACGGGCCTCGACGAGGGCCGGCCGGGCGGCCGGAGTTTCCGGGGCCCCGCGCTCTTCCCGGCCCTTCCTCCCGCCCTCCCCCATCCTCCCCGACCAATTCCTTCCAGAGGGAACGAACGCCCATGCGTGCGACGTTCGCGATCTTCGCCTCGACGATCGGCTCCGCCCTGATCGGGCTCCCGGCCCTGCCCTCCGCCTTGGCCGAGGGACCGTATTCGACCGAGGTGCTCGCCGAGGCCCCGCCGGAGGAGCTCGCCGGGGAGATCCGGGAGACGCTCCAGGAGCGGGGCGTCCGCGTGCGGAACGCCGACGGCGAGCCGGTCTTCGACATCTGGCTCTGCGCCTCGGTGCCCGCCCAGGCGGAGATTGGCGGCCCCTCTGGCTCGGTCCTCTACCCGTTCCTCACCGCCGGTCAGCTCGTCGGCGCGGTGCGGCTGTCCGAGGAGGCTTACGACTACAAGGACCAGTCGATCCTGCCGGGCGTGTACACCATGCGGTACGGCCTCCAGCCGGTGGACGGCAATCACCTGGGAGTGAGCAAATACCGGGATTACCTGCTGCTCTCCCTGGCCGACGAGGACATCGAGGCCGGCCCGATCTCCCAGGACGACCTCCAGGCCCTCAGCACCGGGCCCTCGGGCACCAACCACCCGGCGATCTTCCTCCTGCTGCCGGCCCCCGAGGGGGGAGAGGTCCCGGCGATCGTCCCGGACGAGGCCGAGGAGCGGACGGGGCTGGTCCTGGAACTCCCCGTCGCTCCCCAGGGAGGGGGAGAGCCGGAGCCGTTGGCGATCCAGCTTGTGATCGAAGGAGCCGGCCCGCATTGATCCGAGGGACCGGATCGCATCGCGCCTCCCCTCGCCAGAGGAGAGGGGCCGGGCGTGACGAACCGGATCGAATGACCCGCGCCCTCCCCGCTCGCTGAGGTCTTCGGCGGACTTCTCCGGTCGGAGTCGGTCGAGCGGGGTTGGGGTCCTGGGCGATCGTGTCCGGGGGCCGGCGAGCCGGCGGCGCCTGGCCCGGATCGCGCTGCCAGGGGGATCGGCCGGCTCGGCCTCGGCGCGTCTCGGGCCCGGACGCGGCGACTTCCTCAATCCGGCTCGGTTCCCGGGCCGGGCGGGACGTTCCGGGCGGCCCCTTGTTTCCCCTCGAAGCCAAGGGCCTCGACGGATGCCCCTGATCGCCCTGATCGCTCTCTTCGTGGCCTTCTGGTCGCCGGTTTCTCCGGCCGAGGGGGGCGTCGGACCTTCGGGGGGGCTGGATGGCTCCGACCGGGTCTTGCTGACGATGGCGGCGATCGCGGCGGTGGGGACGACCTCGGCGCTGATCGGCGGCCTGATGGCTCGACGGGTGGCGCGCCGGGGGCCGAGCTTGCGGGACCGCCGACGCCTGGCCCGGGTCTCGCAGTGGCTGGAGATCCTCGCGGTGGCCGCCTTCGGGGCGGCGGTTCACGGGGCGGGCTGGCCGAGGTTCGTGGCCGATTGCCTGGGGATCAAGGGCTGGATCCTCGTCGATGAGGCGATGGTCTTGCTCCCCTTCCTGCTGATGCTGCTGGCGATCTGGTCCGGGCTCTACCCGGCGGAGCGGATGCTCAAGGCTGCCGGGCTCCGGGGAATGCACCATGCGAGATTGCGCGGCTACCTGGTGCTCAAGGCGAGGCAGGCGCTGGGCATGGTCGTGCCGGTGGCGGTGCTGTTCGCGCTGGTGCAGGACCTGAGGGCGTACCTGGTCCCCTCGGGATCGGTCGGGAGCTGGTCGCAACTGGCGCAGTATGCGGGGCTGGGGGGGATGATCCTGGTCCTCTCTCCGGCGTTCGTCCGGTTGAGCTGGCCGGCGAAGTCGCTGCCTCCGGGCCCGTTGCGGGCTCGCCTGGAACGGCTCGCCCGTCGGTTCGGCTTCCGGTACAGCGACATTCTCGTCTGGGATACCGGAGGAGCGCTGGTCAACGCGGGGGTGACGGGGGCCTTACCCTGGTTTCGGTACGTCTTGCTGACCGATGCGATGGTGGAGCACCTCTCCCCCCGGCAGATCGAGGCGGTTTTCGGTCACGAGATCGGGCACATCGCGCACCGGCATCTGAACTACTTCGGCCTGTTCTTCCTGGGGACGATGGGGGTGATGGCGCTGCTGGGCAGCGGGATCGAGGAGCATCTGGCGATCGGCCGGCCGCTCTGGGTGTGGGGGGACAGCCCGACGATTGAGCTGATCGTGCAGGGGGCGGTGGCGATCGGGTTCGCGGCGGCGTATTTCCTGCTGGTCTTTGGCTTCCTCTCACGCCGGTTTGAGCGCCAGGCGGATATCTTCGGCTGCCGGGCGGTTTCGTGCGGGCTCGAGGATTGCCCGCCGCACCCCGACGTGAACGCGATGCTCGGGGCCCCGGCCGGGGTCCCCGAGGCCCTCTGCCCGGTGGGGATTGGGATCTTCGTGGAGGCGCTGACCAGCGTGGCGATGCTCAACGGCCTGGAGCCCCGGGCGTCGTCCTGGCGGCACGGGAGCATCGCGCGTCGGATCGCGTTCCTGAGGGGGCTGGAGGGGCGTCCCGAGGCCGAGCGGCGGTTTCAGGCCCGCGTGCGACGGCTGCGGGTGGCGATCGGCCTGGCCCTGACGATCGCGCTCGGGCTGGCGATCAGCACGGGGGCGCTGGAGTCGCTGCGCTGATCCGCAAAGGATCGGCGATCCCGGGGGGCCGACTCGAGGAAAAGCCGAGTGCCCGGCTTCTCACTCTCGCGGTCTTGTGGTAGAGTCCCGCGCCCTTCGGGTAAGGAGGGAGCGGAGCGGAGAGGGGAAGAGGCCCTCCGGACCGCTCGCATCGAGGCCGACACGGAGGTCGCCCCATGCCGCGCTGGCCGATCCGGATCAAGCTGATCGTCGGCCTGAGCCTGGTGGTCGCGATGATGACCACCCTGCTGGCGGGCTCCATCGTCGGCCTCCGGGCCTTCCACCGGAGCAATCTGACGCTGACCGACCAGCTCCGGGAGCTGGGGGCGTCGAAGGACCTGCTCCAGGCGGTCATGCAACTGGACCTGGACGACCGGGAGCTGGAGCAGCTCTTCCCGGCCATCCGGCCAACGCCGGTGAAGCCGGCTCCGACGGCGATCGAGCCGCCGGGAGTGCCCCCGAACGGGGCCGAGCTGGTGCGAGCCGCCCTGGCGACGGACGCGGCCCCAGCCGGCCCGGTACCGTCCGATTCGGGGATCCGCAGGGCCTCGGGACCGATGGTCGCGATGCTCGACCTGGAGGCTCGGCGCAAGGACCGGCTGGAGCGGATGCTCTCTCGGTTGCGGGATGCCCGGCAGGCGCTGTCCCGCTATTACGCCGAGCTGGAGCGCAACAGCCAGCGGGGCAATCGCGCCGACGGCCGGGACGAGTTCACGCTCGCCTTTCTGATCGACGACGACCTGGCCGGCATCCTGGCGGAGCTCGCCCCCGACCAGCCCTCCCCTGGGCCAGTCATCTCCCGGACGCCGATCTACATGGCCCGGCACCCGGAGGCGGACCTCCGCAACGCCGGCCCCTGGGAGCCCTTCGCACTGACCCGGGCCCGGTTGGACCGCCTGATTGGCTCGGCCGTCAGCCTACCGGACAAGCTCCACAGCGACTTCTTCCTGGTGCTGGAGGCAAGCAAGCGGCACTACCAGTCGAGCCGGGTGATCGTCTGGACCGCGTCGCTGGCCGTGCTGGCGATGCTCTACGGCCTGACGAAGCTGGTGCACCGCTGGGTCTTCGCCCCGATCCGGCTGCTGCACCGGGGAGTGCGGCACGTGGCCCGGGGGTCGTTCGACTACACGATCGACCTGGACACCGGCGATGAGATGCAGGCGCTGGCCGAGGCGTTCAACGACATGATCGCCCGGCTCGGGGCCAGCTACGCCGACCTCGAGCGGCAGGTGGACGAGCGGAGCCGGCAGCTCGTGCGGTCGGAGCGGCTGGCGGGAGTCGGGTTCCTGGCGGCGGGAGTGGCGCACGAGATCAACAACCCGCTCGCCTCGATCGCCTTCTGCGCCGAGGCGCTGGAGATGAGGCTCGACCCGATTCTCCGCTCCCATGACCCCGAGGGCGGCGGCGACGCTCGGGTCGCCCGAGACTACCTGCGGATGATCCAGGAGGAGTCGTTCCGCTGCAAGCGGATCACGGAGAAGCTGCTGGACTTCTCCCGGTGCGGCGAGATCCAGCGGCAGCGAACCGACCTCGTCGAGCTGGTCGACGGGGTGGTCGAAATGATCAGACACATGGGCAAGTACCGGGACAAGACGATCGTCTTCCAGCCGAGAGAGGCGGTCGTGGCCCTGGTCGACCCGCAGGAGATCAAGCAGGTCGTTCTGAACCTGGTGGTCAACGCGCTGGACAGCATGGAGGCGGGCGGGACCCTTCGGATCGACGCTCGGATGGCCGCGGGCCAGGCCGAATTGACGTTCAAGGACGACGGCTGCGGGATGGAGCCGGAGGTCCTGGAGAACATCTTCGAGCCGTTCTACACCCGGCGCAAGGGGGGGAAGGGGACGGGGCTCGGCCTGTCGATTTCGCACCGGATCATCAGCCAGCACCACGGCGAGATCACCGCCGACAGCCCCGGAGTGGGCCTCGGCTCGACGTTCATCGTCCGGCTGCCCAACCAGGCTCCCGCCCCGAGGCGGGACCGGGGGGCGGCCGAGCCGGCGAGGGGGAGGCATCCGGGTTGCGTCCCGGGCGAGTCGCCGGGGGGCGCCGACGTCTCGGCGACTCCGGCGACCTCGATCGAAGGATGAGCAACCTGATCGCCGGGGACCGGCCCAGGTCGGCCCCCTCGGCCGGCCGGAACGGCTCGGACGGAGACCGATCCGGCGACGAGGCCGGGAGATGATCGCTTAGGGAGGAGCATCGGGCCATGGACAAGTCGCATCCCGGCGGACTTCGGATCCTGTTCGCCGACGACGAGGCGCACCTGCGCGACCTCATGGAGCGCGAGCTCCCGAGGCTCGGTCACGAGGTCACGGCGTGCCCCGACGGCCAGTCGGCCATCCGGGCGCTGGAGCGGGGCCGGTTCGATGCGGCCCTGCTGGATATCCAGATGCCGGGGCTCTCGGGCATCGAGGTGCTGGAGAAGCTCCGGCAGCTCAGCCCCGAGACGCAGGTCATCCTGATGACCGGCCACGCGACGGTCGACACCGCCGTGCAGGCCCTCCGCCTGGGGGCGTTCGACTACCTGACCAAGCCCTGCAAGTGGGCCGAGCTGGAGGTGGTCCTCAACCGGATCGCCGAACGCCGAGACATGGCCAACAAGGCCGCCGCCCTGGAGACCCGCCTGAAGGCGGCCGAGGGGGGCTCGCCGACGCTCGTCGGGGAGTCGGCGGCGATGCGGGAGGTCCGGCGGCTGATCGACACGGTCGCCCCGACCGACGCCACCGTGCTCATCCTCGGCGAGACGGGCACCGGCAAGGACCTGATCGCCCGCACCCTGCACGAGCGGAGCCTCCGGGCCGACCAGTCGTTCGTGCCGGTCAACTGCGGCGCCCTGCCGGAGAACCTGATCGAGAGCGAGCTGTTCGGCCACCGCAAAGGGGCCTTCACCGGCGCCGAGACCAACCGGAAGGGACTGTTCGAGGTCGCCAACGGCGGCACCCTTTTTCTCGACGAGGTGGGGGAGCTGACCAAGGGCCTGCAGGTCAAGCTGCTGCGCTTCCTGGAATCGGGGGAGATCCGCCGGGTCGGCGAGAACGAGCCGTTCCGGGCCGACGTTCGCGTGCTCTGCGCCACCAACCGGGACCTCCGCGAGATGGTGGCCGAGGACCAGTTCCGAGAAGATCTGTACTTCCGGATCAACACGTTCGAGATTCATTCGCCTCCGCTCCGGGACCGCAAGGAGGACATTCCGCTGCTGGCCGCGCACATGCTGCAGCGCTACGCCGGCCGTCGCCCCGGGCCGATGCCGGAGTTGACGAACGAGGCGATCGACGCCCTCTTGGCGCACGACTGGCCGGGGAATGTCCGGGAGCTGGCCAACGCGATTGAGCGCGCCACGATCCTCGCCGGCGGCGGCCCGATCCGGGCCGAGCACCTGCCGACCCAAGGCATGGTCCGGCGGCCAGCGGCCGCCTCCTCCTCGCCGGGAGCCTCCTCCTCCTCGCCGATGGGGGGGCCGCACTTTTCGATCCCCGAGGGGAACCCGACCCTCCGGGACTTGGAAATGCATTACATTCAAGTCGTGCTGGAGAAGCACAACGGCAACAAGCCGGCCGCGAGCAAGGAGCTGGGCATCAGCCTGAAGACGCTGTACAACAAGATCAATCAGCTCCAGCAATCCTGATCGCGGCGATGACCGAGGGGCCCTCGCCGCCGACCCGGATCGGAGGCGGGGGACCGCCCATGTCGAGCCATCGCACACTGTTCCTTGCCGTGTCGGCCCTCTCCGCGACGCTCTCGGCGACGAGGGCCGAGGAGCCGTCGGGGGGCCGGGTCGCCGATCAGAAGGCGCTGGCCCCGTTCGCCGACCTGGTGGGGGAGTGGAAGGGAACCGGCCAGCCCCGAAGGGGGAGCGCCGAGGGGGCCTGGCGGGAGTCGGCGTCCTGGGAGTGGTCGCTGTCGCCGCGATCGGCCGCGCTGGCGATGGAGGTTGAAGACGGCAAGATGCTCCGATCGGTCCGGTTGCGGCCCGATCGGGAGGAGCCGGGCCGGTTTCTGCTGGATGCCGAGCTCCCGGACGGCAGCCGGCGGCGATTCTCCGGCCGGATCGATGAGCAGGGCCGCCTGCGGCTCGACGCCGAAGAGGAGTCAGAGGGGCCGGGGCTCACGCGCGTCTCGATCACTCCCCTGCACGGGACGAGGCTGTTGATCCTGCTCGAAGGGAGGAGGCCGGGGGTCGCCGCGGTCGTGCGGCTGGCGGAGGTGGGCTACACCAGGCAGGGGGTTCCGTTCGCGACCGGAACGTCGGCGCCAGAGTGCATCGTCACCGGGGGGAGGGGGACGATTCCGGTGACGTTCGAGGGGAGGACGTACTCCGTCTGCTGCTCGGGGTGCAAAGACCTGTTCGACGCGAATCCGGGGGAGATCGTCTCGGAGTACGAACGGTCGAAAGCGGCGGGCAAACCGGAGAACTGAACCGGATGCAGGCTCCCTCGTCGAGAACCCGGAGCCCAGGCCCATGCTCCGGGGAGGGATCCCCGGGAGCGGGGAACGCGACGAGGGAGGAGGGGGCCGGCAACCGGCCTCACTGGCCTCGGGCGGCGTCCTCGTCGGCGTGTCGCTTGCGGTTCTTCTCGTACTCGGCGAGCCACTTCTCGGCGCGGGGGATGTCGACACGGCGGACGTAGACGCGGGGATTGCCCTCCCAGGGGCCGAGGAAGTCCTGCATATCCTGCCCGTCGGAGATGGCCTTGATGCCCTCGGCGTTGAGCTGGTCGGCGATGAACTTGGCCTCCATCAGGCTGAGGGCCTGATAGCACGGGGTGAGCTCTTCGTTGTCCATGGTGGGCCTCGAGCGGTCGGGGGCCTCGGTGCGGGGGGACGGATCGGCTCCGGGACGCCCCGGGCCGACGGATCGGGTCAGCGTCTTCGGTGAAGCAGGTCGACGACGGCCAGGGCGCGGCCGAGGTCGACGAACGGCACGCGAACCCGGTGGACGGGATCGCCGCGGTCGTCGGCGTCGTGAGTGACTTGGACGGAAATGCCCAGGTCCCGGAGCCGGTTGGCGACGGCCGAAGCCTCGGCCTCGCTGACGGCGATGAAGCACTCGACGATCGCCGGCGCCGGGTCGGGGAGGGAGCTCAGGTCGAATTCCGTCGAGCCGTCCTCGAAGACGGTCCCGGCCACGGTGGTTGCCAACTCGTCGGCGGCAGTCAGCTCCACCTCGACCGAACCGCACGAGGGGCAGACCTCCTCTGCGACTTCGGACTGGGCGGAGCAGTTCCGGCAGGTCCACATGGTCGGGCCTCCCCGGCCGGCGGGGGGACCGGCCGATCGGATCGGGTCGAGGGGGGGCGTCGCTCCCGAGGACGGATCGCGGTCACAGGCGGATCGCCTCCAGCAATTCCGCTGGGGGCAGGAGGAAGCCGAAGTAGAAGTCGCCGAAGAGGGCGTAGCGGGCCGAGCTCTCGTCGAACCGCATGGTGTAGACGATGTCCTTCAGGTACGTCGGGTTGCGTGCCCAGAGGGTGACGCCCCACTCCCAGTCGTCCAGGCCGGTGGAGGCGGTGATGACCTGGGAGACCTTGCCGGCGAACTTCATCCCGCTGCGGCCGTGCTCGGCCATCATCTGGGAGCGGGGCTCGAAGGGCAACAGATACCAGTTCTGTTCCCCCTGGCGCATCTTGCTCATCGGGTAGAAGCAGCAGCAGGGCCAGTCGGGGAACTCGGGGTAGAGCCGCTGGCGGTTCATCGGCCCCAGCCGGTTGGCGTAGGCGTTGACCTTGGCGCGGTAGGAGGGGCTGTCGGGGTCCAGGCCCTCGCGATCCCGGAGGATGGCGGCATACTGCTCGGCGTCAGGGACGTACTCGGAAACCTCGGTGATCGAGTAAAAGGAGTAGCTCGGGACCAGGGCCGGACCGAGGAGGGAGGCCTCGATCGCCACCTGGACGCCGTGGATGGCGCGGAGATCCGGGCCGGCCAGCATCAGGCCGAAGTCGGCCTTGTGGCCGGGGACGGCGAAGCACTGACGCTGCTCGATGGCGGGGGAGGAGCCCGGGTCGAGGGCGGCCAGCAGCTCCTCTCGGCCCTGGCGTCGGGTCTCGGGGTCGAGCCGGGAGAGGGCGCCGCGGTCGATCCGGTAGAAGAGGTGGAGGAAGTGCCAGCCGGTTTCGGGCACCAGGGTGCTCGGCACCTGCTCGGAGGCCGCCGGCCGGTGGCCGTGCTGCATCGGTTGGGTGCGGGAGGGGCTGGGGGCAGCCTTCCCGGCGTTCCCGTCGTCCATCAAAGTCGCGCTCCCGGTCGATCGGGCTGGATCGAGGTCCCTGGACCGGCCTCTATTGTAAGGGCAGCCGGCGGCCCCGGACAAGGAAACGGCCCGACTCCGGGCAGGATCCGGCGGGATCGCGGGTGGTCGGGCGGAAATGAGAAAACATGAGTCGGAATGGGCCCGGGCCCGATGATCTCGACGGGAGGCCCGGCATCGGGCCGGGAATCCCCCCGTCTCGATCCGCCCGGAGTCCGCACCCATGGGAGCCGAACCGCCCTCGGCGTTCCCCGCGCCCTGCACCGCCGATTTTCCCCTCGACGAGCTGGCCCGAGGCGGCCAGGCCCGCGCCGGGGCGTTGACCAGCACGCTCTGGGACCGTCCCCGGCGGGGGGCTTTGCAGTTGAACGTGGTCTTCCTCGACGGCGAGGCTTCGGTCCAGGCCCTCGTGCGACAGCACGCCAGGGCGTGGGAGGAGTCGGCGAACGTCCGGTTCAACTTCCTGGGGATCGAGCGGTACGCCGACGCCCACATCCGGATCACCATGCCGCCGACCCGGAGTTTCCACTCGTACCTTGGCACCGGATCGGCGCAGATCGACCGACGCTTGCCGTCGATGACGCTGGGATTCACCGACGACGTGCTGGCCGAGCCGAAGGAAGTCCGCCGGCTCGTCCTGCACGAGTTCGGCCACGCGCTCGGGCTGATCCACGAGCACCAGAACCCCAATGGCGGTCTGAAGTTCAAAGAGCCCGAGGTGTTCGAGTACTTCTGGAGGACCCAGCGCTGGGACGAGCGGACCGTTCGAGAGCAGGTGATCCGACCGGCGCGGGCCGAGGAGCTGTCGAACGCCTCGAAGTTCGACCCCGACTCGATCATGCTCTATGCCTTCCCCCCCTCGATCATCGCCGCTGGGCCGGTCTCGGCCACGAAGTTGAACTACGAGCTGTCGGAGCAGGACCGCCGCACCATCGCCGCCCTCTACCCGAAGGACCCGACGGTCCCCAGCCCCCCCGATCGCCCCGAGGAGACCGGTGTGCTCCCGTTGCGGATCGGCGAGCCAAGCACGGCGAGCATCCCCATCCGGGGGGCCGAGATCCCCTTCGGCCTCCTCGTGCGGGAGCCCGGCCGCTACGTCATCGAGACGTTCACGCCGGAGGGAGCCCGGGAGGAGTTCTGGGTGATGACGCTGCTCGACTCGGATCGGGACGTCGTCGCCTCGGACCGCGAGGGAAGCAGCCCGCACGGTCTGAACGCCCGGATCGAATGCGACCTGGAGCCGGGGCGCTACGTGCTGATCGTCCGGCATCGGCTGCGGGCGGGGCTGGGATCGTTCGGGGTCCTCGCCCTGAGGAAGTGGTGATCTCGACGACGTTCCCGGGCCAGCTCGGATCGGTTCCCGGCGAACCACCCCCCGGCAAGCCCCTCGGAGGACACGGCGATGAAATGCGTCCGGCGGTCCTGGTTCCTCGTCGCGATCGTCCTGATCAGCGGAGTGGCTCCGTTTTCCTCCCGAGCCGGGGAGGGACAGGCGCCAACCCGGGCGATTGACCCGCGCTACTTCGAGCTGATCCTCCGCACCCTGGAACAGTGCCGAGACGACCTGATCGAGGACGGGACGGCGGCCCGATCGGGCAGGGATCTCCGTCGTTTCCTGCGGGACCGGGCTCGGAGGCTCGTCGCCAACGTGGCGGGCGAGGCAATCACGCCGGGAGGGCCGCCCGAATTGCCGGATGGGCTCATCGAGGAGGCCGATCGGCTGGTCGACCTGGTGCTGGTCGGGTTCGAGGAACCCTCCCCGATTGTCGAGGGCGATTCGGGAGCGGAACGGGGCATCCCCCCTCGGGTCGTCCCGTTCGAGCGTGTGATCGAAGCCGCGATCGCCGCCCGAACGTCTTCGATGAACAACGACGATGTCGCCCGGATGATCGCCGAGCTAGAGCGGTTCGCGGTGGACCTGCTCGCCCGGGCCGTCTGCCCGACCAACGCGACGGATGACCTCTCGGCTGAGGAACGGGCATTCGCGGTCGCCCTCGCCCGTCGCGTCGCTCGGGACGGGAAGGGGGAGCCGAATGAGGGCGCCGGCCCGGACGAGTTCGGGACGCTGGCCGGTCGGCTCCGGATCGAGCGCGATCGGCTGGCCCGGGAGGAACCGGGGCTGGGGGTCGAGGAGATCACCCATCGGCTCGAGGAGATCGGGAGGCGATGGCTCGACGCCGACCGAGCATCCCGAGGGGAGGCGATCTCCGAGGGGGATCGCGCCCGGCTCTCAACCCTCTCGGCGCTGATCGCTCGGGGAGTGGCGATCGAGGCCGGGGAGGGGAGTCCCGAGCCGTCTCCGGAGGATCCTCCCGAGGTCCCTCCGATCGACCGAAACCGGCTCGACGCGATCGCCGGGCTGCTCGAGCGCATCAACCGCGGCCTCAGGGCATCGGGGGTGGAGGAGAAGACGAGGCGGTCGGCCCTGCGAGCGGTGCTGCTCGATCGGCTGGCGGGGGGAGAGGGGATGGGCTCCTCGGCCGAGGTCGAGCGATTGATCGACCGGATCCTGAAGGCCGGGCAGCGGACGGCTCTCCCGAGGGTCGTCGTGACCGGGGTGTCGGTCTCGTCCCCAATCTGGTCCGGGCCGGTCGGCCCCGGCACGACGGTCGTGCTCGATGTCGAGGTCCGCGTCCTCGGGAGAGACGGCCGGGAGTGATCGGCCCCGATCGGCCGGCCCCGGGTCGACCCGATCCGGGAACATCCCGGGGGGCGACCGGGGCGGTCGGCGATCATCGGATCATCGGGCGGCGTCGATCGACTCGTCCCGGGCCGGGCGAGGCCCGATGGGGGCGTGAGGGCCCCGGGGGACGACGCGGCCGGCGGAGACGATCTCGGCGATGCGGTCGGCGGCTCGGTCGATCGCCCCGGGGATGGCGACTCGGTCGCGGAGGGCGGCGAGCGAGTCGGACACGCGGCGGCGGTCGGCCTCATCGGCCAGCCAAGAGAGGGCGTAGCGGGCCATCTCGGCGGAGACGTCGCCCGAGGTGGCGAATTCGGGCATCAGTTCGGCGTCGGCGAGCAGGTTGACCAGGCACATGTAGCGGACCTGGACGATCTTCCGGGCCAGCCAGAGGTGGGCGGCCCCCATCTTGTAGACGACCACGGTTGGCAACGCCTCGGCCATTAGCTCCAGGCTGACGGAGCCGGAGACCGCCCAGCAGGCCTCGGCCAGCCGGATGATCTCGGGAGTGCGGCCGGAGCACAGCTCGATCGGAAGACCGGCTGCCTCGGGATCGGCGGCCAGTAGCGAGGCGCAGAGATCCCGGTGGCGGTCGTGCAAGCAGGCGACGAGGAACCGGGCGTCGGGCCGCTCTTTCGCGACGAGGGCGGCGGCCCGGAGCATCATCGGGAAGTTCCGCTCGACCTCCTGCGTCCGGGAGCCGGGCAGCAGCGCGACCACCCGGCCGGCCCTGGCCCGCTGCTCCTGGAGGAACGACTCGTCCAGCGATCGGCCGGCCACCTCGTCGAAGTAAGGATGCCCGATGTACCGGGCTCCCTCGACGCCTCGCGCTCGATACCAGGGCTCCTCGAAGGGAAGGGTACACAGGACGTGGTCGACGTACCTGCGCATCTTCGCCACCCGCCAGCTCATCCAGGCCCAGAGCTGGGGGGGGACGAAGTAGATGACCGGGATGCCGGCGGCCTTGGCCCGCTTGGCGACCCCCCAGTTGAAGCCGGGGTTGTCGATGAGGACCACGGCGTCGGGCCGCTCCTCCCGGAAGTACCGGCCGGCCCGGAGCAGCAAGCGGACGAAGACGTGCAGGTTGAGGATCACCTGGACGAGCCACATCACGGCCAGATTGACCAGCGGATAGAGCAGGGTCGCTCCTGCGGCCTCCATCTTTGGGCCGCCGAAGCCGACGAACTCGGCGCCGGGCAGGCGCCTGCGGAGGGCTCGGACGAGATTGGCGGCGTGCAGGTCGCCGCTCGGCTCGCCGCAGGAGATGAAGATCCGCATCGCGACGCTCGCCTCCTTGCAACGGTCGCGGGGCGGGTCCAATCCGCCCTCGGCCGTAGGCTAGCAGACGCCCCGGGGGCCGAGAAGGCCAAGGGAGTGGGGGGGATCAGTCGGTTGATCAGTCGGGGGAGGCGTCGGCCGAGGCGTCGAGGTCGGAGGGTTCGGCGTCGGGGTCTCCCGAGAGGCCAAGCTCCTGGATCCGGCGGTGGAGCCGGGTCCGGGAGACGTGGAGGATCTTGGCGGCCAGCGACTTGTTCCCTCGAGCCGTTTTCAGGGCGCCCTCGATGAGCCGGCGCTCGACCCGCTCGAGCGTCTCGTCCAGGGGCAATCGCTCCTCGGGAACGGCGGGGGGGAGGTAGGCCGAGCCGAGATGACCCCGGATGGTCGCCGGTAGGTCGTCGGGGCCGATCAGGTCCCCCGAGGAGCGGTCGATCGCGAGGTCGACGACGCGGGCCAGCTCGTCCAGGTTGCCGGGCCAGTCGTACCGGAGCAGGACCTCAATCGCCTCGGGCCGGAAGCCCAGGCGTCGGGTCATCCGGCGCCGGTTGGCTCGTTCCAGGAGGTCCTGGGCGAGCAGCGGGAGTTCCTCGAGACGCTCTCGGAGCGGAGCCAGGCGGATGGTGAGGGTGGTGAGGGCGAAGTACAGCTCGGGGATCAGGCGGTCGTCGCGGAGGGCCTCCTCCGGGTCGCCCGAGGTCGTGACCAGGAGCCGGGGGGCGGGGCGGTCCTCGGCGCGGAGGGCCTCGACAAGCAGGCGCTGGAGGTCCCGGGGCAGGGCGAGCAAATCCCCGAGCACGAGCGATCCCCCCGCTCGACCGGAGAGCCGGATGGGGGATTGGCCTCGGCCCTCGGGGCCGGGGAGGCCGAAGAGCTCCCGCTCGAGGAATTCCGGGGGCAGCGCCTCGCAGTCGATCGCCACGAGCGGGGCGTCGGGAGGCCCGGCCCGGCGGTGGATCGCCCAGGCCACCTGGCGCTTGCCCGACCCCGGCGGGCCGACGATCAGGATGGGCTGGGAGACGGCCGAGGCGGCCTCGATCTGCTCCAGCAGGCGGCGGTGGGCCGGACCTCGGCCGACGAGGGCGTCGGAGTCGATCCGGTCGATCAGACGCTCTCGGAGCCTCCAGAGGTCGGCCCGGAGGCGCATGGCGGGGGACTCGGGGGCGGTTGGGGCGTCGTCGACGGGGCGGGCGACTCCCAGGAGGAACAGGGGCCTCCCGGCTCGGTCGCGGTGGGGCCAGAATTCCAGGCGTCGCCAGAGGCGAAGGCCGTCGGCCCGCCGGATCAGGGTGGTGGTCGACGCCGGGGAGCCGGCGATCGCCTCGGGGGGGGGCCGGAAGCTCTCGAGCAGCTCGCCGTTCGTGCCGCTCTCGCTGACGCCGCCGCCGGGGGCCGGGTCGGAATCGCGCTGCGACAGCTCGGCCCAGGAGGCACCGGTCAGCTCCTCCCAGGCGGGGTTGACGTAGAGGAGGCGGCCGGACGGGGAGAGCAGGAAGACCGGCTCGGCCGACTGCTGAAGCAGCGTCTCGGGGCGTCTCGGGCCCGAGGAGCGGGCGGGGGCCATGGCGAAAGCGGAGAAGGGAAGGGCCCGGGTCGCCTCGGATCGCCGCCGGCGGGCGTCGCCGCCCGAAGGCCGGGCCGGCGGGGACGCGGGCCGGCGATCAGGATCGGGCGCCGGCCCTCCCAACGCAAGCGGCTACCGCCGGGGCCTCGAGGATCAGGCGGCTCCTGGCGCCGATTCAGGCGAACCGGCTCCAGGACCAGACGACCTTGCCCAGGATCGGCCCGACCGCGGCCTCCTCCCCGATCACCGAGGGCTCCAGCGCCACCGTCGGGGAGCCGGGTCCGGGGCGGTTGGGGCGGAGGATCAGGTGCCGGCCGCTGAGCTCCAGCCACCGGATGACGGCTCTCCCCTCGACCCGGGCAGCGACGATCCGGCCCTCCAGGACGTTCGGCTCCCGAATCGTCCGGTCGATGGCGACGACCGAGCCCTCGGGCAGAATCGGGTGCATGGCGTCGTCCTCGACGCGGAGGGCGACGGTCGCCTTGGGATGGGGCAGCCACTTGCGATAGATCCGGATCGAGTCGACCGCCCGGATGGGAGAGGACTCGGAGGCGAGATCCTCGGCGGCGACGACCCCGAGCGAGACGAATTCAGCCGAGCCGTCCTCCCCCGAGTCGCCGGAGCGGAGGGCGGGCCCCTGCTCGAGCCGCTCCAGGCCCCGGCGGATCAGCTCCTGGGGCGTGAGATCGGCCAGGACCTGGTCCTCCAGGCCGCGACGGTAACGCGGGCCGCTGCCGCTCAGCAGCCAGATCGGGTTGACGCCGGTCTGATCGATGAAGGCGAGCAGGACCTCGGCCGGGACGGTCACCCCGGTCTCGTAGTTGTACCAGGTGCGCGCCGGCAAGTTCAGCCGCCTCGCCAGCTCAGGGCCACCGTGCTCCCCGAAGAGCTCCTGGCGCACTTCTCGCAACCGGAGCGAGATCAACGACTTCAGCTTCAGGCGGCTATGCGAGGTCTTCTTTCGTGCCACGATACAACCCCGGGGGGGGCCTCCCAGAGCTCGCCCGAGGTTGGCCCACTGGCCAAACCGCGGCCCAAGGTGGTCAACTTAAAATACCAACCGGCGTTGTCAAGGGTGGAGGGAGGGCACCCCGGGGCTCGGCGGGCCAGTGGGCCGACCGCTCGTCGACGACCTTCGGCGACGAACCGGGTGTCCCTGGCGGAGGCTTCGGGTCGCCTCGCCTGCTTCATTCTTACGCGAACCCCTCACTCCATCCATAGCTGAGTCGTCCATTTTCTTCACGATCCCCGGTCGGTGACCGGGGATGATGCGGCGGAAAACCGAGAACCTCGCCGCTGTCTTTCTGAATAAACATGGTGGGCGTCCTTCCGGGCCCGCGCCAGGGGGCCCGCCGGATCGTCTCCGGCCGCTGGGCGGACTTTTCGCACTATTTCTTGCGGAAAAGGCGAAAAATCGGGTGGACGATGGCCGGGAGGCGGTTCTACAATGGACCTCGCGACGACGGCCGGGGAGGTGTTGGCGATGCAGGGACCGATCGAACAGCGCGGATTCGACCCCGACCGCTCGGATCGTCCCCTGCTGGATCTGATCCGGCGCCGCGGGCCGATGACGGTCGCCGAGATGGCCGCCGGACTGGGGGTGACGGCCACGGCCGTGCGGAACCGGTTGGCCCGCCTCCTTGGGGCCGGGCTCGTCGAGCGCCGGGCCGAGCACGGCGGTCGGGGCCGACCCCGGCACGTCTACGAGGCCAGCGCCGAGGCCCACCGCCGGCTCGGCCAGAACTACGCCGATCTGGCCGTGGTCCTCTGGGAGGAGCTGATGCGGAGCGTCGAGGATCGCAAGCTCCGCCGCGTGCTCTTTGCCCGGATTACCGACCGCCTGGCGGCGCTGTACCGGGTCGAGGTCCGGGGGCGGGGCTGGCAGGAGCGGCTCGAGCAGCTCGGCACCGTGCTGCACGGCCGAGGGATCGAGACGGAGGTCGCCCGTCGGCAGGACCGGATGCCGGTCCTTGAGCTGCATTCCTGCCCCTACTTCGAGCTGGCCGAGGCCGATCGGGCGATCTGTGCCCTGGAGCGGAAGATGTTCGAGAAGGTGCTCGGCCAGTCCCTCCGACTCAGCCAGTGCCGGCTCGACGGCTATCGCTCCTGCGACTTCGAGGCCAAACCGGCCCCCGAGCCGTCTCCGGCCCGGGCGAGCTGACCCGGGCCGGCCCTCCCCGAACCCACCAGGCCCACCCCCCACGTTGTCCGTCCCGTATCGAACCGCGCCGACCCGACCCGGCCGGGTCGCTCCGGCCCACCGGCCGGCCCCCAAGGCGAGTGGCACCGAGGCCCCCGAACGATGAGCAAAGTTCTCGAGATCAAGAACCTGCACGTGGCCATCGACGGTAAGGAGATCCTCAAGGGGGTCGACCTGACGATCCGGCAGGGTGAGGTCCACGCGCTGATGGGCCCCAACGGCTCGGGCAAGAGCACCCTGAGCTACGCCCTGATGGGCCACCCGAATTACGAGATCACCGAGGGGTCGGCCACCCTCGACGGCGTTGACCTGCTGGGCCTGGAGGCCGACGAGCGGGCCAAGGCCGGCCTGTTCCTCGCCTTCCAGTACCCGACGTCGATCCCCGGCGTCAGCGTTGCCAACTTCCTCCGTCACGCCGTGACCAACGTCCGCAACCCCGACCGCAAGGAGGGGGAGGAACTGATCCCGATGCGAGAGTTCCGCAAGGAGCTCCGCGCCGCGATGGACGAGCTGGGCATGGACCCCGATTTCGCCCGCCGCTACCTGAATGAGGGGTTCTCCGGCGGCGAGAAGAAGCGGGCCGAGGTGCTCCAGCTGGCAATGCTCAAGCCGGCCTTCGCCATCCTCGACGAGACCGACAGCGGCCTGGATATCGACGCCGTGCGGATCGTCTCCGAGGGGGTCAACCGCGTCGCCGAGCGGCAGGGAACCGGGATCCTGGTGATCACGCACTATCAGCGGATCCTCACCTACATCAAGCCCCAGTTCGTCCACATCTTCTTCGGCGGCCGAATCGTCGAGAACGGCGGGCCGGAGCTGGTCGACCAGCTCGAGCGAGAGGGCTACGACTGGGTCCGCGCCAAGTACCCCGAGGCGGCCAGGGACGAGGACGAGCTCGAGCAGCACTCCGGCGCCGCGGCCTCGGCCTTCTGACACCGTCACCCGACCGCCCCGAGACACGGACCCCGAACCGGCCCCACCGAGCCGCCCGAAGGCGGAGGACCACGCACGATGTCGACCGACCTCAGCGCCCAGGTCAAGGGCATCAAGGACGAGGACAAGTACGGCTTCCGGGATCCGGACGCCAACTACCACTTCAAGAGCCGCAAGGGGCTGGACACGGAGATCGTCAACCAGATCTCCGAGATGAAGGGGGAGCCCGACTGGATGCGGCAGAACCGCCTGAAGGCCCTGGAGGTCTTCTGGCAGAAGCCGACCCCCACCTGGGGGGGGGATCTCTCGGAACTGAATTACGACGACATCTATTACTACATGAGGGCCGCCGACCGGCAGGGCAAGTCGTGGGACGACGTGCCGGCCGACATCAAGCGGACCTTCGACAAGCTCGGCATCCCCGAGGCCGAGAAGAAGTTCCTGGCCGGCGTCGGCGCCCAGTACGAGTCGGAGGTCGTCTACCACAGCCTCCGCGAGGATCTGCAAAAGCAGGGGGTGCTGTTCGTCGACACCGACACGGCCGTCCGGGAGTACCCGGATCTGGTCCGGGAGTACTTCGGCACGGTCATCCCCCTCGACGACAACAAATTCGCGGCGCTGAACACGGCGGTCTGGTCGGGAGGGTCGTTCGTCTACATCCCCGCCGGGGTGAAGGTGGACATCCCGCTGCAGGCCTACTTCCGGATCAACGCCGAGAACATGGGCCAGTTCGAGCGGACGCTGATCATCGTCGAGGAGGGGGCCCAGGTCCACTACGTCGAGGGCTGCACCGCCCCGATGTACTCGACCGAGAGCCTGCACTCGGCCGTCGTGGAGATCATCGTCAAGAAGGGGGGCCGATGCCGGTACACGACCATCCAGAACTGGGCCAATAATATCTACAACCTCGTGACCAAGCGCGCCGTGGCCCACGAGGACGCCCTGATGGAGTGGGTCGACGGCAACCTCGGCAGCCGGCTGACGATGAAGTACCCCGCCGTCCACATGCGGGGCAAGGGGGCCCGGGGCGAGATCCTCTCGATCGCCTTCGCCGGCAAGGGGCAGCACCAGGACGCCGGCGGCAAAGTCGTCCACGAGGCGCCCTACACCTCCAGCCGGATCATCTCCAAGTCGATCAGCAAGAACGGCGGCCGGTCCAGTTACCGGGGGCTGCTCAAGGTGCTCGACGGGGCCAAGGGCTCGAAGTCGAACGTCGTCTGCGACGCCCTGATCCTCGACCCGATCAGCCGGTCGGACACGTATCCGTACATCGAGATCGACGAGGACGACGTCAAGCTCGGCCACGAGGCCAGCGTCTCGAAGATCGGCGAGGAGCAGCTCTTCTACCTGATGAGCCGAGGACTCTCCGAGGCCGAGGCCAGCACCCTGATCGTCTCGGGCTTCATCGAGCCGCTCGTCAAGGAGCTGCCGATGGAGTACGCCGTCGAGATGAACAAGCTGATCCAGCTCCAGATGGAAGGATCGGTCGGCTGACCCTGGCGGGTCCTGCCTCCCCGATCCTCCGGATTCGATCGGGGGGAGACCGCCTCCCCCCCCGATCGGAGCCTCTAGGAACCTCTGGCCCCTTATCCCCCCCTGGCCCATGTTCTGCTGGCGATCGGAGCCTGCCTCGGATCGCGATCGAGCCGATCCGCCGGACGCTCCTCACCGACCCGCCGCGCTTCGGCGCCTCCGGGGAGGTGATTCGAGCCCAGCCACACCGGTCGGCCTCTCGGATCCGGCAGGAGGTCGGCGACGTCATGATCCTCGTCCGATCCCGAGGGGGGGGCCGATTCCCCGAGCCCCGCATCACGAACACCTTCGCATCCGAGAACCGATCGCCGATGAGTAGCACTGCCGCGACCCCGGGGACCGTGACCGGCGCCTTCGACAAGACCGCCCTCGACCGGCTCCTCCGGGGGAGGGAGGAGCCCTCCTGGCTGGTCGACCGCCGCCGATCGGCGTTCGAGCGGTTCGAGACGACCCCGATGCCCACCCTCCGGGATGAGGAGTGGCGGCGAACCGATATCCGAGCCCTGAGGCTCGACCAGTTCGCCCCGCCGGCCCCCCACGAGCCGTCCGAGGCGGCCCGGGAGGCGCTGGAGCCGGCGTACCGGGGGCTCGACGCCCTCTATGGCACCGGGATCGCTCAGGTGGATGGCGTCCCGAGCAAGGCCCCCGACCCGGCCAAGCTCGGCGGGGCGGTGTTCGTCGACCTGGCCTCGGCGGTCAAGGAGCACGGTGAGTTGCTCCGGGACCTGCTGATGACCGGGGCCTATCAGCCCGGGGCCGACGCCTTCGCCGCCTTGCACGCCGCCTTCTGGACGGGGGGCGTGCTGCTCTATGTGCCGAAGGGGGTGAAGGTGGAGACGCCGCTGTTCCACCTGATCGGCCTTTCGGCCGAGGGGAACACGGATCTGAATCACTCGATCGTGGTGCTGGAGGAGGGGGCCGAGGCCACGCTCGTCCAGGAGACGGCCAGCGGCGACCGGGGACGGGCGCCGGGCCTGCACGTCGGCGGGGTCGAGCTGATCCTCCGCAAGGGCTCCCGCCTGCGGTTCGTCACCATCCAGAACTGGGACGACGCCACCTGGCACTTCAGCCGAGAGCGGGCCGTTGTCGGCGAGGACGCGGTGTTGCAGTGGACCGTCGGCGGCCTCGGCTCGAGGCTGGCGAAGGTGAATCAGGAGGTGGCGCTGGTCGGCCGGGGGGCGAGGGCCCAGGTCAACGGCGTGATCTTCACCAGCGGCCGGCAGAACCTGACGTACCTGACCCGTCAGGACCACATCGCTCCGAACACGACGAGCGACCTGCTCTATAAGAGTGGCCTCAAGGGCAAGTCTCGGATGGTCTGGCGCGGCATGATCAAGGTCGAGCCCGACGCCCAGCAGACCGACGCCTACCAGAAGAACGACAACCTGGTGCTCGACCCCGAGGCCCGGGCCGACTCGATCCCGGGGCTGGAGATCGAGGCCAACGAGGTCCGCTGCACCCACGGAGCGACCGCCGGGCCGGTCGACCCGGAGATGGTCTTCTACGCCCGATCGCGCGGGGTCGACGCCGAGACGGCCACCCGGCTGATCGTCGAGGGGTTCTTCGCCGACGTCTACGACCGGATCAGCGTCGAGCCGGTGCGAGACACTCTCGCCCTGGCCGTCGCCCAGAAGCTGGAAAACGGCCGAGCCCCGGCGCTGGCTCCGGCCGAGGCGGGAGGGATCTGACGGGTTGACTCCGGGGGCCCTCCCTTCCCCCTCCGCACCGCATCGCGACTGGCACGAATCAGAGGAACCCTCCCCATGGCCGACTACGCCCACCCTGAGGTCCTCGTCTCCGCCGACTGGGTCGAACAGCACACGAACGACCCGAAGGTCCGCATTGTGGAGAGCGACGAGGACGTTCTGCTCTACGACATGGGCCACGTCCCCGGCGCCGTGAAGATCGACTGGCAAGGGGACCTGCAGGACCAGATCATCCGGGACTACATCGACGCCGAGAAGTTCGCGGAGATCTGCTCCCGGAGCGGCATCGCCAACGACACCGTCGTCGTCTTCTACGGCGACAAGTCGAACTGGTGGGCCTGCTACGCCTTCTGGGCCTTCAAGCTGTTCGGGCACCCCCAGTGCCGGATCATGAACGGCGGCCGGAAGCTCTGGATCGACCAGAACCGCCCGCTGACCAAGGAGTGCCCGAGCTACCCCCGGACCAATTACACCGTGCAGGGCGGCGACCCGTCTCAGATCCGGATTTTCCGGGACGAGGTGCTCGCCCACATGAAGGCCGGCAAGAAGCTGATCGACGTCCGAAGCCCCGGTGAGTACACCGGGGAGCTGCAACACATGCCGGACTACCCCCAGGAGGGCTCGCTCCGGACCGGTCACATCCCGGGGGCCAAGAGCGTCCCCTGGTCCCGGGCGGTGAACGAGGTCGGCACGTTCAAGTCGGCCGACGAGCTGAAGGCGATCTTCGAGGACGAGTGTGGCCTGAACCGAGAGGACGAGATCGTCGCCTACTGCCGGATCGGCGAGCGGTCGAGCCTGACCTGGTTCGTGCTGACCTACCTGCTCGGCTACCCGAAGGTGCGCAACTACGACGGCTCGTGGACCGAGTGGGGCAACCTCGTCGGCGTGCCGATCGCCAAGGGGAACGAGTGAGCTGACCCTTGGTTCGGTCCCTCCGTCCGGGACCGCACCGCACCGTTCCTCTCCCCGACCCGATCGACCCCAGGGAGCCCCGCCGTGCCCGCCGCGCTCGATGCTCTTGTCGAGGAACTCCGGGAGGCCGACCGCCAGGAACGGATCGAGCTGCTCATTGACCTGGCCAACGAGCTGCCTCCGCTGCCCGAACACCTCTCCCGGTTCAAGGACGAGGCGCACCGGGTGCCGGAGTGCCAGTCCCCGGTCTTCCTGTTCCTCGAACGCGACGGGCCGAAGGTCCGCATCTTCGCCGATGTCCCCCCCGAGGCCCCCACGGTCCGGGGGTTCGTTTGCCTGCTGATCCAGGGGCTGGACGGGGCGACGGTCGAGGAGGTGCTGGCGGTGCCCAACGACCTGATCCAGCGGACCGGCATGGCCGAGCTGCTCGGCATGCAGCGCGCCAGCGGCCTGGCCGGCGTCCTCCGCCGCCTGAAGCTGATGGTTGCCCGCACCGAGTCCGACTCCAAGGCAAATTGACTCCAGCCCGCCCCGGGACTTCTCTGGAACGACGCCGGATCCCTGCCCAGCCGGAGCCTCCCCATGAGCGACGAACCCATCCCCTCGACCGAAGCCGACGCGACGGGGCCCGACCAGGAGGTGATCCTCACCGCCTTGAAGGCGGTCAAGGACCCCGAGATCGGCATCAACATCGTCGACCTCGGCCTGATCTACGCCGTGCGGAACCGGGAGGGGGAGGTCGACGTCGAGATGACGCTCACCACCCCCGCCTGCCCCGCCGGCCCTCAGATCCTCCGGGAGGCGACCGAGGTCATCGAGTCGCTTCAGGGCGTCTCCAAGGCGAACGTGAAGCTCGTCATGAGCCCTCCGTGGTCCCCCGACCGGATGTCGGAAGACGCCCGGGACGAGCTGGGCATGTTCTGACCCGGCCGACAACCACGATCAATCCGCGATCGCGCGGCAACGAACGCGAGGGGCGGGGCCGACCCGGTTGGCATCGGGTCGGCCCCGCCCCTCGCGTGTTGATCCCCAACGGGGCGATGGCTCGGGCTGGGAGAAGGGCTCAGCCCTTCTTCTTGCCACCCGCGAACCGGGCCTTGCTCGGGTTCCGCTGGCCGTGGAGCTTCCGACGGCGGCCCTTGGCCACCGGGGAGCTGTCGGCCCGCTTCCGCCACGCGTAACTCTTGCGGTGCTTGTTCTTCTTCTTCATGGCCAGGAATCCGGAATGGGGGAGTCGCCCGATCGGAGGACGTAAAGCGTCCCATTATGCTCGATGGCACCGTGGAGGATCAAGGCCGGCGCGCCTCGGGCTCGGCGGCGGTGCGAGTCCGAATCCCTTCGGGGAGGCAACTTGAATGTGGCCGCCGGATCTCGTACACTCGTCAGGCGGTGGGTTGGAAGGCCCCGGGGCTCCTGGCGACGAGGAGGGCGGACCGTTGCGCGACTTCGACAAGCCGATCGGCAAGGTGTGGCGTCGGTTGCGGTTTCAGCGGTTCCTGTCGGCGCTGGTCTGGTGCCTGGGGGGAGCGCTGGTGCTGGCGGCGGTGGCGATCGGGTTGGAGAAGGTGGTCGAGGCCCCGGCCCTGGCCCGGCTCCCGGATTGGGCCCCCTTCGCGGCGGCCGTCGGGGCGGGGCTGCTGCTGGCGATGCTGATCGCCTTGCTCAGCGGTCCGAGCCGGCTCGACGCGGCGGTGGCGATCGACCGGGCCTTCCACCTGAACGAGCGGCTCGGCACGGCGCTGACTTTGCCGGATTCTCTTCGCGAGTCGCCGGCCGGCCGGGCGCTGATCGAGGACACGAAGAAGCAGCTCGGGTCGCTCGACATCTCCTCGAAGTTCGGCCCGAGGCTGCCCCGGGCCGCCTGGGTGCCGATTGTGCCGGGGCTGATCGCCGTCGGCCTGCTGTTCGTGCCGGAGCTGACCCGGGCGACCGCCAAGTCGAACGCGGCGCTGGAGCCCGAGCAACTGGAGGAGATCGCCCGACAGGCCGATGCGCTGAACAAGCGGATCGCCGAGGCCCGGGAAAAGATCGACGACAGCAAGTATGCCGAGAGCGATAAGCTGCTCGTCGAGATCGAGAAGGCCGCCGAGGAGCTGGCCAAGGCTCCTCCCGCCGAGAAGGAACAGGCGCTGATCACGCTGAACAAGCTGACCAACGCCCTCCAGGAACGGCAGAAGCAGGTGGGTGACTCGCGGCAGGTCAGCGAGAAGCTCCGCCAGCTCGACCAGATGACCTCCGACGGCCCGGCCGACGAGTTCGCCCGGGAGCTGGCCAAGGGGGACTTCCAGCAGGCGGCCGAGAAGGTGAAGGAGCTGCGCGACACGTTGCTCTCCGGCACGATGTCCGACCAGGAGAAAGAGGAACTGAAGCAGCAGCTTGCCGAGATGAAGGAGCAGCTTGAGCAGCTCGCCAACCTCGAGGAGCGGAAGAAGCAGCTCCAGGAGGCCCTCGACCGAGGCGCGATTAGCCAGGAGCAGTTCGAGCAGCAGATGGCCAGGCTCAACGACCAGGCCGAGGACCTGAAGAAGCTCCAGCAGCTCGCCCAGCAGCTCGGCCAGGCTCAGCGGCAGATGGCCCAGGGAGACATGCAGCAGGCCGCCCAGGCCCTGGGGATGAGCCAGGACCAGCTTCAGCAGATGGCCGACGACCTGGCCGAGCTGGAACTGCTCGACTCGGCCATGGCCGACATCCAGGCGGCCAAGGATGGGATGACCGGGGGCGATGGCCTGAACCAGATTGGCGACCGCCTCAGCGGCATGAACGCCTTCGGCCAGGGCATGGGCATGGGAGACGGCGGCGGCGGCTTGGGACAGGGCCGAGGCCAGGGCGATCGGCCGATCGCCGCCGACGACACGAGCACCTTCAACACCAAGGTCCGGCAGCAGCTCGGCCGAGGGAAAGCGGTCCAGGAGGGGTTCGGCCCCCCCAACGCCCAGACTGTCGGCGAGAGCATCATCGAGGCCCAGGCCACCATCGAGGCCAACGTCGCCGCCCAGGCCGAGGCGCTCTCCAACCAGAAGGTCCCCCGCCACATCGAGCAGCACGTCCAGAGCTATCTCGACTCGTTCCGGGGAGACAACTGACCGATCGGATCGGATCCGATCGGTTGGAGGGGGCCGAACCGGGCCGATTGCCCGGCGTTCGGCTCCCCTCGAAACCGGGAGGATCAGGCGACCCGGGCGATTCTGACCTCGGGCGGCCTGCTGACGCTCGCAATCGCCGCCTGGCGGTTCGGCCATGCCGACGGGCCGGGAGCGAACGCTCACATTCCTGCGGTTGCCTTCGATCCGGCAGGCAGGGGCCTCAGGGCCACGCTGCTGGATCGTCGGGCCATTCCAGGGCGATCCGGAGCAGGCCCAGGTCGTCCCGGTACTCGGGCTCTTGCTCAAGGCCGAGCTGGTCGAACTCGAGGGTGTTGTCTCCCGGTCGGAGCAAGCCGTCGGGCAGGGGAAGCCGGAGCCGGGTCGGGGAGCGGTTGGCGTCTCGGACGTGGCGGTTGAGATCGTCGAAGCGCTCGCCGTTCAGGGCGACCCGGGTGCGGAGGAAACCGTTCCGCAGCTCCTCGACGAACCGGCCGGAGTCGAAGTCGCCCTCGACCTGAACGGCATCGATGACGAGCTCGGCGGGGCGCCTGGGAAGGTCGTCGAGGCGGAAGCGGCGCTCGAGACGGTCGCCATCGGGCATGACCGGGTCGAGTTCGGGCATGGGCTGGTCGCCCAGGTGCCGGGGGTGCGGGTCGATGACGAGGACGCGGCCCCGGCCGAGGACCTCCAGCCGTCGGAGGAGGTTCCGGGGGATGGGGATGATCCCGCCGTAGGGGGTGGCGACCCGGATCGAAGCGTCGTCGAGCCCGGCGAGAGTGCCCTCGATCCGGTCGGGGAGGGAATCCGGGTCCCCGGATGCCCACTCGACCCGGATGATCGTGCCCGAGACGGGTTCTCCTGGCTGGGGAGCGCGGCGGAAGGAGAGCCCGGCGATCTGGGACCAGGGGAGGGAGATCGGCCGGTCGAGGGCGAGGAGCGTGACGGAGTCGGGGCCGGCGGAGACGAGCTCTCCCCAGAGCTGGTCGCCGGAGACCAGCCGGACCTCATCCTGATCGGGGTCGACCTCGACGCTGGTGGCCGGCGAGAAGAACCGGACGGCGAGCACGTTGTCGACCTCGGCCGAGAGGCCAGCGGCCGGCCCGGCATCCCGACTCGCCTCGGAGAGGAGGCGGAGGGCGACGAGCGGGCCATTCGGCCCCTTGCCCCGACCGAGCTCGTCACCGTCGATGGCTAGGAGCGTCCGTTCCGGCCCGAACCGGGCCGAGAGCCGGTGGGTGCCTGCCTCCAGTGTGAGCGGCTGCACGAGAATCTCCGGCCCCCCCCGAGATTCGACCGACGGGAAGGGATCGGCCCAGCCAAGGACGACCCGGGTGATCTCCTCTCCGTTCGGGCCGTCGAAGATCAGGTCGACCACCCATCGGCGCCCCGGTACGGGGGAGGCCGCCCACGGGAAATCCAGTTCGACCCGGCCCGAGTCGATCCGGGCGGGCAGTCGGAGCCGGGCCTCGGCTCCTTCGGGGTCGAGGGAGAGGACGTGCCCGCCGCCGTCGGGGAGAAGACGGACCTCGGCGCCGGGCCGGAGCGTCCAGTGGTCGGGGTCGGCGTTCTGCTCGAAGCCTTCAGCGAGGACTCGGGCCTCTCCAGGGCGCTGACGGAGCGCGGAGGCCCCGAGGCGGTTGACCGCAACCTCGTCTCCCCGGTCGCCGAGGGACAGGCGGATGGTTGTTTCGTCGATCGTCAGGAGCTGCCCGGAGAGGCGCTGGTTGGCCCCGAGCTCAAGGATGAAGGGCTGGGGATTGGGAGCAGGGCCGGGTGGCGGGGCTTCCGGCCGACGTTCGACCCGGAAGAGGCGGTCGATGGGGAGGGGGGCGTCTCCCGAATCAGGCTCGAAGGCGATCTGGCCGTCGTCTCGGGAGACGAGGCGGCCGGTCAGCCGGCGGCCGTCGGGGCGCTCGGCGACCTCGGGACCGGGCCCGTCGTCCTGGGGGAAACCGCTCGCCTCCCCTCGGGAGAGGGAAGCGAGGAGGGCGATCGCGACGACGAGCCGCCGCGTCGGAGGGGATGGCGAGAACCGGATCGTCACGGTGCCTCCTCCGGGCGAGTCCCCCCGGCCTTGTCGAACTGAACCGAACCGAACCGAACCGAGCCGGGGCGGCCTCGACCGTGGCCGGGCCGCCCCGGGCCGCCGCCGAGCGGAGGGGCGGGGCTGCCGGCGGACCGGCCCAGGCCCAGTGTACCGGCGCGGGAGGCCCCTGTCGCCGGGTGCTCGACCGGGCCGGTCCTTCGCGATAGAACCGGTCGTCGCGACCGATCGCGCTCAACCCAGGAGGACACACCGATGATTGCTCGATTCCCTCGACTCGCCGCAACCCTGTCGCTCGGCCTTGCGTGGGCCGTCGCCCTGCCGGCCCTCGGGCAGGACCAAGCCGAGGCTCCCGACCGGCCGCTGCGGATCATCGTCTTCGGCGCCCATCCGGATGACTGCGAGCTGGAGGCCGGCGGCACGGCCGCCCGGTGGGCGAAGCTGGGCCACAAGGTCAAGTTCGTCGCCACGACCAACGGCGACATCGGCCACCATGAGATGGCCGGCGGCACGCTCGCCCGACGCCGAGCCGCCGAGGTGAAGCGCTGTGCCGAGATTCTCGGCATCGAAACCGAGGTGCTCGATATCCACGACGGTGAGATCCTGCCCACGCTGGAGAACCGCCGGACGATCACCCGGCTGATCCGGGAGTGGGAAGCCGACCTGGTGATCTCCCACCGCCCGAACGACTACCACCCGGACCACCGCTACACCGGGATCCTCGTGCAGGACGCGGCCTTCATGGTCATCGTGCCCAACTTTTGCCCCGACGTCCCCGCGCTGAGGAAGAACCCCGTGTTCATGTACAGCGAGGACTCGTTCCAGAAGCCCAACCCCTTCGAGCCGGACGTGGTGGTGCCGATCGATGAGGTCTTCGACCAGAAGGTGGCCTGCATTGACGCCCTGGCCTCGCAGTTCTACGAGTGGAACCCCTGGCTCTTCGGCTACCTCAACGAGGTGCCCGACTCTCCCGAAGCTCGCCTGGAATGGACGAGGGAGCGGGCCCTTCGCCGCTACGGGGCCGTCGCCAACCGCTTCCGGGAGACGCTGGCCGAGTGGGTCGGCGACGAGGCGGCACAGGAGGTGAAGACGGCCGAGGCGTTCGAGGTGTGCGAGTACGGCTCGCAGCCGAGCCGGGAGGAGCTGGCGACGCTGTTCCCATTCTTCGGCGACCAGGACTGAGGCGGTTGGGCTGAAGGCGGTTCGAGGAGGCCGGAATCCAAACAACCCCGGTTGCCGGGCCGCCACCAAGTCGGCCCGACACCCGGGGAGTTCAGGAAGGAAGGAAGCGAGCGGGGGGCAGGGAAGGCCCCCGCTCCGAATCAGGCCTGCGGCCGGCGGATCAGCCGCCGCCGGGGACCGTGGCCTGGGGAGGCCCGCCGCAACGTCGGAGGTAGTCCTTGTCGATGTAGACGACCTCGACGCGGGAGTCTCGGTTGTGGAAGGGGATGGGATAGTCGGACCAGTACATCTCGTCAAAGTAGACGGTGCACTTGTAGTGGCAGTGGATCAGCTGGCAGGGGCCGGCCAAGGGGTAGACCTTGCAGGGGTCGACCGACTCGCCGATCTTTTCGATCACGAACCGGGCGTTGTTGCGCTGGACTGTGTAGAACGGGTCCATGCCGGCCCGGAACTTGGGGATCTTGGCCCAGATCTCCGCCTCGCTGGGCGGGTCAAGGCACGGGGGCGGGGCGAAATCGCCGGGGACGGGGTCCAGGATCGGGACGCGATCCATCTCCTCCTTGGCGATATCCTCCTCGAGCCGCTGCGACTGCGAGGGCAGGATCGGCCAGGCGAAGGACCACCCGGTCGGGTGCAGCGGCGCGATGTTGCGGTAGACATACGGGATGCCGCAGCCGCCGACGCCGGCGGACAGCGCCAGGAACAGGGCACCCGACAGCAGTCCGCGAACCCATCGCGGGGTGTGCGGGCCCCGGTGCCGCGCGGTACGGGTCATCGTGTCTTCCCCTCCTTGGGATCAGTCGCCATCCGTTCGGGGGGCCCTCCACCCCTCCGACTCCGGCGCCGGGACCGTCCCCGCCGCCGACCCGCCAGGTTCCCCCGACGGGAGGGCCGGGCGGCCGTCTCTCGACCTCGGCTCGTACCGATTATCGAACCGAGGCCGCTCCGGCTGTGAGAAAAATCCGCGGCGCCGGTGGAGGCCGCGGTCCCCGGTCAACCCGAATCGGGCCGGCCGAGCGTTTCCAACGGAAGGATCGGCCCGACCGGCATTTGATCTTGAGTCCCCCCGCCCGATCCGCGCGTCCGGATCGGCTTGAGCCGCCGGCCGAGCCCCCGGTAGACTGTATCTCTGTCGATCATCCTCCCAGGGGGCCGTCCGCCCCCGGGGACGGTCGGGAGGCCCGAGACGCGATGGCCGCGGGAACGCCGCCCCTCTGGGGATGGGGACGAGACCAGCGCCTCCTGCTCGCCGCGACGGCGGCGATCGGGGCGGTCGCGCTGCTGGTGGGAGTCGCCTCGGAGGAACCCCCCTCCTCCCCGCCGCCGGCCTCGGTGGAGGCCGACGTGAACTCGGCGCCGGCGGCGGTGCTGCTCGCCCTGCCGGGACTCGGCCCGACTCGGGTCGATCGGATCGTCGAGGCCCGCTCGGAGCGGCCGTTTGACTCGCTCGAGGACCTGGCCGACCGGGTGAAGGGGATCGGCCCGGCGACGATCGAGGGGATCCGGCCGTTCTCCCGGGCCGGGGATCCGGCCGGGAAGGAGCCGGCTCCGGACCCAACCCCCTGACCTCACCCGACCCTCTCCCCACGACCCTCCCCCCCAGCCGAGGCCGCCATGTCGGAGTTTCAGCTCGAATGCCCGTTCCCCCCGGCCGGCGACCAGCCGGCGGCCATCGAGGCCCTGGTCCGGGGAGTCCTCGAGGGGAAGGCGCACCAGACGCTCCTGGGTGTCACCGGCTCGGGCAAGACCTTCACGATGGCCAACGTCATCGCCCGGCTGGGGAGGCCGGCGTTGATCCTCTCGCACAACAAGACGCTCGCGGCGCAGCTCTACGCCGAGTTCCGCGACTTCTTCCCCCACAACGCTGTCCGCTACTTCGTCAGCTACTACGACTACTACCAGCCCGAGGCGTACATCCCCCAGCGGGACATCTACATCGAGAAGGACTCGTCGATCAACGAGGAGATCGAGCGCCTTCGCCTGGCGGCGACCAGCGCGCTGGTCAGCCGCCGGGACACGATCGTCGTCTCCTCGGTGTCTTCGATCTACGGCCTGGGATCGCCGGACGACTATCGGAAGATGATGGTCCACCTGAGGCTCGGCGACGAGGTCGACCGGGACGAGGTGCTGATGAAGCTGGTCGACATCCAGTACGACCGCAACGATGTGGCCTTCGAGCGCGGGAAGTTCCGGGTCCGAGGCGATGTGGTCGAGGTCTGGCCGGCATACGAGGAAACCGCCGTCCGCATCGAGCTGTTCGGGGACGAGGTGGAGTCGCTGGCCGAGATCGACCCGGTCTCGGGCAAGGTGATCGAGAAGCGTCAGGATCTCTACATCTACCCGGCCCGCCACTTCGTGCTGCCGGAGGAGCGAATCAAGGGGGCGGTCGACGCGATCAAGGAGGAGCTGGACCAGAGACTCACGCAGCTTAAGGAGCAGGGCAAGCTGCTGGAAGCCCAGCGCCTCTCGGCCCGGACGCGATACGACATCGAGATGCTGCTGGAGGTCGGCTACTGCCAGGGGATCGAGAACTACAGCCGGCACCTCTCCGGCCGCAAGGCGGGGGAGACGCCGAACACGCTGCTCGACTTCTTCCCCAAAGACGCGCTGATGTTCATCGACGAGTCCCACGTCACCATCCCCCAGGTTCGAGGGATGTTCGCCGGGGATTTCAGCCGTAAGAGCACGCTGGTCGAGCACGGCTTCCGACTGCCCAGCGCCCTGGACAACCGCCCGTTGCGCTTCGACGAGTGGGAGAAGAAGCTTGGTCCCCGCATTTATGTCTCGGCCACTCCGGCGGACTACGAGGTGAACATGTCCGGCGGCGAGGTCGTCGAGCAGGTCATCCGGCCGACCGGGCTGGTCGACCCGGTGATCCGGGTCGAGCCCGCCCGGGGGCAGGTCCCCGCCCTGCTGGAAGAGGTGAGGAGACGGGCCGAGCGGGGAGAGCGGGTGCTCATCACCACCCTGACCAAGCGGCTCTCGGAGGACCTCTCCCGATACCTGAAGGAGCAGGGGATGCGGACCAAGTGGCTGCATTCGGAACTGGACGCCTTTGAACGCGTCGAGATTCTCCGGGAGCTGCGCGAGGGGGCCTTCGACGCCCTGGTCGGCGTCAACCTGCTGCGCGAGGGGCTCGACCTGCCGGAGGTATCGATGGTCTGCATCCTCGACGCCGACAAGGAGGGCTTTCTCCGGAGCGAAACCTCCCTCATCCAGACGATCGGCCGCGCCGCCCGGAACGTGAACGCCGAGGTCGTCCTGTACGCCGACACCGTCACCCGGTCGATGCAGAAGGCGATCGACGAGACGAACCGCCGCCGGGAGAAGCAGCTCGCCTATAATCAAGAGCACGGGATCACCCCTGAGACGATCCGCAAGGCGATCCGGCGCGGCATCGAGGAGGAGATCCAGGCCAAGGCCATCGCGCGCAAGGCCGTCGGCAAGGACGAGCGGGAGGCGATCACCGAGGAGTACCTCAACGAACTGGAAGGGGAGATGCTCAAGGCCGCCGAGGCGCTGGAGTTCGAACGGGCGGCGGCGTTGCGCGACCGGATCCTCCAGCTCCGATCGGAGGCGGAAGGAGGCCCGGGCCGTCCGATGGCCTCGACGCAGGCGGTCGGCGCAAAGCGCCGGGGAGCGGGCAAGCGAGGGAGGGGCCGGGCGAAGCCGGGTTGATCGCCACGGCTTCCGAGTCAAGCGGGTCACAATGGTTGCATGTTGGCCTAGTCTCTCTTTGGGGGATCGTGGCTTAGTTCCTCCCTGATCGACCCTCCCGCCTGGAGACCCCGCCGTGTCTCGCCTCCTGTTGATCCTCGCCAGTCCGTTTCTCCTCGCGGTTCTGATCGGCTGGGCGATCCCCGACGTCGAGCCGATCGACGTGTCGGAAGGCCCGATGGCCGAGTTCTCTATGCTCAACTACCGCTGGGAGAAGCGGGTGATCCTCGTCTTCGCCACCACGCTCTCCGACCCGAACTACCAACACGCGGCCAACGAGACTCGTCGCTGGAACGAGGCCCTGGACGACCGCGACGTTGTCGTGATCACCGCTGTCCGGGACGGCTTCAGCCGGGCGGGGGACCGGCTGCTCGACAGGGAGGACCTCGCGAAGCTCCGGTCGGAATTCGGGGTTGGCCCCGAGGAGTTCGCCTTGATCCTCGTCGATCTGGACGGCACCGAGGAGGCCCGATGGGATCACGTGCCGCCGATGGACGAGATCTTCGACCGGCTCGACGCGATGACCAGGAAACGCGAGGAGGAAGCCGGGCGGACCCTGGGCGGCGACGGATCGTCGATCGATTGATCGATCGTCCTGGCCCGGGCCTGGCGCTTGCCGGCCGGGGCCCGGGCCGATACCGTGTCCCCTCGGCCGGGACGGGTCCCGATCGATCGATCTCCCGAGGGAGCGGCCGGACATGATCGAGCAGACGAGCAGGCCCTTGTTCGGAGCTCCCGAGCGGGCCAATGCCGAGTCCCTGATCGAGCTGGCGCTGGCCGAGGATCTCGGCGATCTCGGCGACCTGACCGGCAAGGCGACGATTCCCGAGGACGCGACCGGCTCCTCCCGGTTTGTCGCCCGCCAGGAGGGGGTGCTCGCGGGGCTGCCGGTCGTCCGGATGCTGGCCGACCGCTTCGGGCTCTCCGAGGGGTTCGAGGACGATCGTTCCGACGGCGACCCGATCCGTCCTGGCGACTCAATCGCCCGGGTGGCCGGGTCGATGCGGGCGATTCTGGCGATGGAGCGAACCGCGCTGAACTTCCTCCAGCGGCTTTCTGGGATCGCCTCGCTGACCCATCGGTTCGTGAAGGCCGTCGAGGGGACCTCGGCTGAGATTCTCGACACGCGCAAGACGACCCCGGGCTGGCGGATGCTGGAGAAGTACGCGGTGCGCTGCGGAGGGGGGCGGAACCACCGGGTCGGCCTGTTTGACGCCGTGCTGATCAAGGACAACCACCTGGCCTGGCTTGCCTCGGGGGACGACCCGATTGGGCGGGCGATCGCCTCGAGCCGGTCGCTGGCCCCGCCGGGGACGGTGGTCGAGGTGGAGGTCGACCGGCTGGACCAGCTCGATCGGGCGCTGGAGTGCCGGCCGGACATTATCCTGCTCGACAACTTCCGGCCGGAGGATCTGGCCGAGGCCGTCCGGAGGCGGGACGATCGGGCGCCGGGGGTGCTGCTGGAGGCGTCGGGGGGAATCTCCCTGGCCTCGGTGGGGGAGGTGGCGAGGGCGGGGGTCGACCGGATCAGCGTCGGGGCGCTGACGCACTCGGCCCCGGCGCTGGACATCGCGCTGGATGAGGACGGCTCGGGATCGATCCCTGTTTGAAGGCTCGGGATCGATCCCTGCTTGAATTTGACACAGGACCTGGGTGTGGCCTAGGGTTCTGTCGCCGGGGACGTCGGTCGTCCCGGCCCCGGGAGGCTCCGGCCGCCCGGGAGACGTCGGCACAGGCCGGCGTGACGCATCGGGGACGGTACCTTTGGGGAGGGGTGCCGGCTCCTGGGGGCGGGGGAGGCGCACGGAGCGCGTCGAGGGGCCCCCGCCCCCTCTTCATTCCATCCCTTGGCCCCAGAACGCCGGGGCTGGTAGACTCGATCGCGACGGCGAACGCGGTGGACCCCACCCGCCCCGACCCCGCGATGGAGCCCGAGTCATGACCCCCGACCCGTCGCCGATCGGCCTCCCGCTCGGGATGGCCCCGGCTGTCGCCCTGGTCGTCGTCCTGGCCGGCCCTCCTCCGTCGTCTCTCGCGGTCGCCGTCGCCGTCGACCCTCCCGAGGAGGGGATCGCGACCATGAACGAGCCCGGACGCCAGCCCTTGCTGGCCTATTACTTCGATCGGCTCGAGCGAGACGGCGACCTCGACACCTTCCTGGACCTGGTCAAGCCCCGGTACACGGAGGGGACGCTTCGCCGCCTTGTCCACGCCCCCGACGTTCGGGTCCGCCGCGCCGCCGTGACGGCCCTGGGACAGCTCGGCGGCTTCGGGTGCAATCCCGAGCTCGCCTCCCGGCTGGCCGATCCCGACCCGGTCGTCCGCGACCTGGCCCGGAACGCCCTCTGGTCCGTCTGGTTCCGGGCCGATTCCCCCGAGAACAACGAGCGGCTGCGGACGGTGATCGACCTGCTCGGTCACGGTCGGCTGGACGCCGCCTCTCGGGCGGCCACGGAACTGATCGCCCGCGCCCCGAACTTCGCCGAGGCGTACAATCAGCGAGCGGTCGCTGCTTATTTGTTGGGCAACTACGCGGAGAGCGCGGCCGACTGCCGGCGGGTGCTGGAGCTGAATCCGTACCACATTGGGGCGCTCGGGGGGCTGGCCCAGTGTTACCTCCAGCTCGACCGCCCAGACCTGGCGCTCCCGGTCTTCAAGCGATCGCTGGAGCTCCAGCCGCATGATGACGGGCTTCGACGGTTGATCGCCTCGCTGGAAGGCCCCCCGCGCCTGCCCCCGGCCGGGCCGCCAGCCCGGCCCTCCCCGCCCCGCGACGCTTCCCCGAATGATCCCTCTGCCGATTGACCCGAGGCTGCCCGAGGTCGTCGACGCGATCCGGAATCATCGCTCCCTCGTCCTCGTCGCCGAGCCGGGGGCCGGCAAGACGACCCGGGTGCCGCCAGCCTTGCTCGACTCGGGGTTGCTCGGGCCCGAGCACCCGAGGGTGGTGGTGCTCCAGCCCCGTCGGGTCGCCGCGAGGGCGACCGCGACTCGGATCGCCGAGGAGCGTGGCGGGGAGCTTGGCGAGGAGGTCGGCTACCTCGTCCGCTTCGAGCGCCGGGTCGGGCCGAGGACCCGGCTTGTTGTGGCGACCGAGGGGGTCCTCACCCGGCAACTGCTCGACGACCCGGGCCTGGCCGGGGTCGGTGCCGTGGTGCTCGACGAGTTCCACGAGCGGAGCGTGCACTCGGACCTGGCGGTCGCCTTGCTGAGGGAGGTCCGGGAGGCGTTGCGGGACGACCTGATCCTCGTGGTCATGTCGGCCACGCTGGACGCCGAGCCGGTTTCCCGGTTCCTGGGGGCGCCGGTGCTCCGGGTGGAGGGGAGGACGTTCCCCGTCGCCATCGAATACCGGGCCTCCGACGGCGCTCCCTTGCCCGATCGAGCCGCCGAGGCGGTGCTCGACGTCCTGCGGGGCCCCGAGGATCCCGGGGATGTGCTCGTCTTTCTCCCGGGGGCGGAGGAGATCCGGCGGACCGCCCGGCTGCTGGAGCCGGTGTCGGGGAGGGGGGACGTGGTGGTCCTTCCGCTTCACGGGTTGCTCCCGAGCGGGGAGCAGGATCGCGCGCTGCGGCCGAGCGACCGCCGCAAGGTTGTGCTGGCGACGAACATCGCCGAGACCTCGCTCACGATCGACGGCATCCGGACGGTGATTGATGGCGGCTACGCTCGGTTCGCCTCGTCCGACCCGAGCCGAGGGCTTGACCGTCTGGAGCTGGGGAGGATCAGCCGGGCCTCGGCCGAGCAACGGGCTGGCCGGGCGGGACGGACGGCCCCGGGGCGCTGCATCCGGCTCTGGAGCGAGCGAGAGACCCGAGGGCTGGCCCCCTTCGACCCGCCGGAGGTCCGCCGCGTCGACCTGGCGTCGACCGTCCTGACGCTGCATGCCTGGGGAGTCGCCGACCCGAAGCGGTTCCCCTGGTTCGAGGCCCCGGAGCCGGATCGGATCGAGGCGGCCGGCTCCCTGCTCGAGCAGCTTGGCGCCGTCGAACCCGGGACCGGCCGAGTGACCCCGATCGGCGAGGCGATGCGGGCGCTTCCCATCCACCCGAGGCTCTCCCGACTGCTGATCGCCTCCCAGGAGGCCGGGATCGCCGAACTGGGGGCGACCGCCGCCGCGATGCTCTCGGAGAAGGACCTTCTGGGTCGAGGCCGGGATTCCCGGGGCCGATCTCCCGACGTCCATTCCCGGTCCGACCTGCTCGTCCGGATCGACCTGCTTCGGGAGGCGGAGCGGGCCGGCTTTTCGCCCTCCCGGATCGACCCGAGGATCGACCCGAAGGCGGCTCGGACCGTCTCCCGGGTCCGGGACGACCTGCTGCGGATCGCCGACCGGAGGCCGGCGCGACTCGGGGCAGGAGCGTCCGACGACCCCGAAGAGGCGCTGCTCAAGGCGCTCGTCCTGGCCTTCCCCGATCGGGTGGCCCGTCGTCGAGGGATCGGGGACCCGAGCGGCCGGATGGTCGGCGGCCGGGGGGTGCGGCTGGATCCCGAGTCGGTCGTGAGGGAGGGGGAGCTGTTCCTCGCGATCGACGCCCGGGAGGACCGGCGGGGGGCCGGTCGGCTGGAGCTCCGGGTGCGGATCGCCAGCGCCGTCGACCCTTCCTGGCTGCTGGAGCTGTTCCCGGGGGCCGTTCGCCGGGAGGAGGTCGTCCGCTTTGACGAGGCCCGGGGGAGGGTCGTCGGCCTGGCGGTGGAGTCATACCGCGACCTCGCGCTGAGGGAGGCGGCGACCGGCTCGGTCGACTCGGCTCGGGCGGCCGAGGCCTTGGCCGATGCGCTTTCCCCGAGAGCGGAGGACGTCTTTCAGGCGGATGAGGCGGCATCGCGGTGGCTGAGCCGGGTCGGCTTCCTTCGCCGATGGCTGCCCGAGGCCGGGTTCCCCGCCTTCGATCCCGAGGAGCTGGCCGAGGCCCTCCACTTCGCCTGCCTCGGCAAGCGGTCCGAGGAGGAGGTCCGGCGGTCCTCCCTGGTGCCGATGCTTCAAGGGAGGCTGATGCCGGAACAGCTCCGGCTACTCGACGAGGAGGCGCCGGAGGCGATCGAGGTCCCCAGCGGCAGCCGACACCGCGTCTCCTACGAGGGAGACGGCCCTCCCGTGCTCGCCGTCCGCCTGCAAGAACTCTTCGGCTGGACCGAGACGCCCCGGCTGGCCCGGGGCCGGGTTCCGGTCCTGCTCCACCTGCTCGGCCCGAACTTCCGCCCGGTCCAGGTGACTGACGACCTGGCCAGTTTCTGGACGACGACCTACCACCAGGTCCGCAAGGATCTCCGCAACCGCTACCCCCGCCACTCCTGGCCCGAGGATCCCTGGACCGCCGCCCCCGAGGCCAAGGGGGGCCGTCGGCGGACCTGACCCCGCCGGCATCCTCGGTCGGTCGGGTCGGTTAGCGACGGCCGCCTCGGCCATCCTGGCCGAGCAGCTCCAGGAGGCGGTTCTCCTGAGGATAGGGATGCCCCTTGTACTGCCGGAAGCCCTCGGCAAAGGCCACGCCGATCTCGCTCCCTCGGTGCGACGACCAGTGCTCCTGGCTGACCAGGTACTCGTCGATCCCGTGTTGCCGGAGCAGCCAGTTCCGCTGGCTCTCGTGACAGGAGAGCATCCGACGCTTCAGGTCCCAGACCTCGGAGACATCGACCCAGAACTCGGGGGGAACCGGGTTCCCCTCCCGGTCCTTCCCCTCGAGCGGATCGACCAGGTAGAGGGCCGGGATCCGCTCCAGGGGAGGGGCGGGGTCCCACTGTCGGGTCGCGTAGTTGGGGATCGGGGCGATGAAGCAGGCATCCCGGACGAGGAGGTGCGTGGCCTCGTGGTCGGCCAGGTAGTCGGCGGGAGGAGCGGTGAGGATCACGTCGGGGCGAGTCCGGCGGAGGAACTCGACCACACGACGGCGGGAGGGATCGTCGCTGAAGATGGCGAGGTCCCGGAACTCGAGGCAGTGGTAATCGGCGCCGATCAGGTCGGCGGCCTCCTTGGCCTCCCGCCGTCGGATGGCGGCGATCGCCTCGGCGTCGTGCTCAACCGAGCCGCAATCCCCGGGGGCCATGGTGGCGATCGTCAGGTGGCAGCCGGCTCGGCCGAGCAGGGCGAGGGTGCCGGCGCACTGGAACTCGACATCGTCGGGGTGGGCGTGGATCGCCAAGACTCGGACCTGGGCCTCGGCCATGATTCGGGCGGCTCCTACGACGCTCTCGGCGCGATTGGATCGATTCGACCCCCGATCCTGCCGGATCGCGGCGTCGGGATCCAGTCGAGCCAGCGCCGCTGCCGGCGAAAAAATCCGGAAAATGTTCTCGCGTGCGCTAGACGACCGTTGTACACTTGCCATTCAAAGGGTCAGTTGGTGATCGTCCGTGTCGTGGTCGCCCCGCCTCCCACCCGGAGGGGGCACCCCGGGCCCGGGCGCACGGAGGGTCCGACGGCCCCGGCAAACCGCCCCCGGCAGGACGCGACCCATCGACGTGGAGGCAAGACCGATGGCCGATCTCGACTCGCTCACCACCCGCCAACGCGAGATTTACAACTTCATCCGAGACAAGATCCACGGCCGAGGCTACGGACCGACCGTTCGCGAGATCGGCGAGGCGTTCGACATCAAGAGTCCCAACGGGGTGATGTGCCACCTCAAGGCCCTCCAAAAGAAGGGGCTGATCTCCCGGGAGCCGAACATGTCCCGGGCCATCCAGCTCCTCCAGGAGCCTCCCACCGCTTCCAAGGGAGGCGGCGGCATCCGCCTGCTCGGCCGCATCGCCGCCGGTGCTCCGATCGAGGCGATCGAGCAGGCCGACGAGGTTCTCGACTTCGACGACTGGGAAGGGGACGACGACAAGTTCGCCCTTCGCGTCTCCGGCGACAGCATGATCGAGAAGCACATCGATGACGGCGATTTCGTCATCATCAAGCGGGCCGAAACAGCCCAAAATGGTGATATCGTCGCCGTCCGCGACGAGGACGGTGAGGCCACTCTGAAGATCTACTACAAGGAGAAGAACCGCATCCGGCTCCAACCAGCCAATCGCAGCATGGAGCCGATCTTCCGGACCAACGTCAACATCCTCGGCGTGCTCGTGGGTGTGGTGCGCAAGTGCCGTTGATCGAATGGAGGGGGACGTCGGTGACGGGGAAAGCCGCCGGGTCGGCCTGTCCGCTCCAAGGTGCCTTGGGTATGCTCGGGACCATCCGGCCCGGGCGTGATCGGGCCGTCGGATCACTCGACCCCACCGGCCCGGCGCGAGGAGACGGATGCTCCCCTTCGAACTGACCTCGGAGAATGTGGTCATCGCGACCGCGAACCAGGAGTCCGCCGTCCCCGACGCCCCTCCCGACCTCGTTCAACTCTTCACCGATGGTGCCTGCAGCGGCAATCCCGGCCCCGGCGGATGGGGCTTCATGCTCAAGCATCCCGCAACCGGCTCCATCCGCTGCGACTCCGGGGCCGAACCCCGGACGACCAACAACCGCATGGAGTTGATGGGCGCCATCCGGGGGCTGGAGAGCCTGACCCGCCATTGCACGGTCGAACTGGTCACCGATAGCCAGTACCTTGCCAAGGGCATCACGGAATGGATGCCCAACTGGAAGCGCAACGGCTGGAAGCGGAAAGAGCGTGGTCAGCTCAAGCCCGTCTCGAACGAGGACCTCTGGCGCCGGATCGACGAACTCGTCGGCGTCCATGATGTCCGCGTCGAGCACGTCTTCGGCCACCGCGGCCACCCGGAGAACGAGACGGTTGACCGCCTGGCCGTCAACGCCATCAAGGCGCTCTCAGCGGCCGGTCGCCTCGACTGATCCCGGATGGCTCGAACGGCCGGGGGATCGATGGGAGAGGGTCGAGTGCTCGTCTGCCGAGGCCGTCGCTCCTGGATCGGGGACGGCCGGACGGGGACCGCGTCATGGGGACGGGCCGGCCTCTCGATCGATCACGAAGGCGCCGTAGCCGACCACCCGATCGGAGGGACCTCCCGCGTCGCCGGAATGGCGGAGGGCGAGGGTCCGCACGCGCAGGCCCCGGCCTCGGCAGGCGATCAGCAGGCCGGCGATCGCTCGGTGGCCACAGGCGGAGCCCCGGTCGAGGCGATCGGGTTCGAGGGCCTCGATCGCGTCGGCCGTCTGACGGTCGAGCCGTCGGCACTCGGAGTCGGGGTGGTGATGGCTCAGATCCGAGCTGACCACGATGAGCGTCTCGTCCCCTCCCCAGAGCCGATCGAGAACCTCGGCGACCTCCTTCGGATCGCAGCGCCCGACGAGCAAGGGGACGATCGCGAACCGATCCAGCGCCTCCTGGAGGAAGGGCAGCTCGACCTCCAGCGCATGATCGTCGCGGTGTGACCGATCGTCGACGACCACCTGGGGCAAGTCGGACACCAAGGCGATCGCCTCCCGATCGACGGGGACGATCCCCAGGGGAGTCTCAAACCCGTCGGCCCCGGTCGTCGTCAGTCCGATGACGGGGGAATGGGCCGTCCCGAGCAAGACAACGCGACGCACGATGCCTCGGGCCCGAGCGAGCCGGGCGAAGGCCAGGCCGGCCACCGCCCCGGAGTAGACAAAGCCCGCATGGGGGACGATCAGCGCCTTGGGAGGGGGCCGCCCGTCGTTGTCCGGCGGGCCGATCAGCTCCGAGACAACCCTTCGGAGCCGATCGGGCTCGGCCGGGTAGAAACGCCCGGCGACGGCAGCGGGGCGGAGGATCATGGCGGCGGTCCTTTCGCGACTCGGGAATCGGGGGGATCCGACGGGGGCCGCGCTCGTACTATTGTACAGAGGGCCGGCACTCCCCAAGCCCGGCCGCGAGGATGTCTCTCCGTCCGATTCCCCAGGGCGACAAGGATGAGCATGAGCTTGGATTCATCGATCGCGCCGACGACCTACTGGCATGCCCTGGACGATGGCCGCATCCAGTGCGATCTCTGCCCTCGCTTCTGCAAGCTGCACGAGGGCCAGCGCGGCTTCTGCTTCGTCCGGGCTCGGCAGAACGATCAGATCGTGCTCACCACGTATGGCCGATCGAGCGGTTTCTGCGTTGACCCGATCGAAAAGAAGCCGCTCTACCACTTCCTGCCCGGCACTCCAGTGCTCTCGTTCGGCACGGCCGGGTGCAATCTCGGGTGTAAGTTCTGTCAGAACTGGGATATCAGCAAGTCTCGAGAAGCCGACACGCTGGCCGACGAGGCCTCCCCCGAGCGGATCGCCGAGACGGCCTCCCGGCTGGGGTGCCGGAGTGTCGCGTTCACGTACAACGATCCGGTGATCTTCCACGAGTACGCGATCGACGTGGCCCGGGCTTGCCGGTCCCGAGGCATTCGGGCCGTGGCCGTCACCGCCGGTGAGGTGTGTCCCGAGCCTCGGGCCGAGTTCTACCGCCACATGGATGCGGCGAACGTCGACCTGAAGGCCTTCACCGAGCGATTCTATCGCGAGATCGCCGCCGGGCACCTCCAGCCCGTCCTCGAGACGCTTGAATACCTCCGGCGAGAGACTGACGTCTGGTTCGAGCTGACCACCCTGCTCATTCCGGGGCAGAACGACTCCGACGCCGAGCTTGACGCCATGACCCGATGGGTCGTCGACCGCCTGGGGCCAGACGTTCCCCTGCACTTCTCCGCCTTCCACCCGGACTATCGCATGAGGGACATTCCCGCCACTGCCCCGGCCACCCTTCGCCGGGCTCGGGAGATCGCGATGCGGAACGGGGTCCGGTACGCGTATGTCGGGAATGTCCACGATCCCGACTGCGACAGCACCTTCTGCCCCTCGTGCGGCACCCGGCTGATCGGCCGGGACTGGTTCGAGCTGACCCACTGGAACCTGACCGAGGACGGCCGATGCCCCTGCTGCTCGTCCCCCTGCGCCGGGGTGATTGAGCCCGAGCCCGGCCGATGGGGACGCAAGCGGCAGCCGGTTCGCCTGGCGAGCCTCGACTGACGTCGAGACGGCCGCTCCCTCGGGTCCTCTCGAACCTTGACACCGGCCGGATCCCTCCCGGAAGATCGGTTGAACTCGGTCGAGTTCCCGGAGGTCCACCGTGCTCGCGACGCCCCGTCGCCCCGTGTTCGTGGTTTCCTGCATCCTGGCCCTGATTTTCGGCCTGCCGACGCTCCGGGCGCAGGGGCCGACCCAGATCCGGGTCCTGAGTTTCAACATCAACCACGGTGAGGGGACCGATTCCCGGGTCGACCTGACCCGGATCACCGAGGCGATCCGGGAGGCGGAGCCGGACGTGGTCGCGCTCCAGGAGGTCGACCGGGGGATGGCCCGAACCGGGAGGCTCGACCAGGCGAGGCTGCTGGCCGGTCGCCTGGGGCTGGAGCACGCCTTCGGCGGGAACCTGGAGATCTTCGGGGGAGAGTTTGGCAACGCGGTGCTCTCCCGGTTTCCGATTGCCGGGGCCGAGAATCACACGCTCCCGTCCTCCGGGGGCGGCGAGCCGCGCGGGGCGCTGGAGGTGACGATCGCTCCCGAACGGGGGCCGAGCTTCCGGCTGATCAGCACGCAGCTCGATCACCGCCAAGACGACCGGGACCGACTGGCGGCCGCCGATCGACTCGTCGCCCTGGCCGACGCCGAGGGGGCTCCGCCCGCCGTCCTCGCGGGGGACCTGAACGCGGCGCCGGGCTCCGGGCCGCTCGACGTGTTGGAGAGCCGATGGACGCCGACCTCCCAACGCCCCCTGCCGACGGTCCCCGCCGACGCGCCCCGGGCGGCCGTCGACCAGATCCTCGTGGCTCCTGAGGGACGATGGCGGGTCGTCGAGGTGAGCGTGGTGGGCGAGCCCTCGGCCTCGGATCACCGGCCGGTCTTGGCCGTGCTCGAGCTGCTCCCCGAGTCGACCCCCTGAGCCCACCTCCGAGTTCCGACTCCCCGAAGGCGGAGGAGCACTGCCGATGCTGGCCCCGATCGTCCGCCCCGCCCTGCTGGCCGTTGCCCTGGCCCCGATCCTTTCCCCGGCCGGGGTCGAGGCCGAGGACGTCGACTTCGATCGCGAGGTCGCCCCGATCCTCGAACGGCACTGCCTCTCCTGCCACTCGACAGAGAACCGCAAGGGAGACATCAGCCTGGCGACGGCCGACGACCTGTTCGACCTGGATTACGTCCGGCCCGGCCTCCCGACCGAAAGCGAGCTGATCGCCCTTGTCGTCCCCGAGGCCGAGGGGGAGCCTCCCCGGATGCCGCTCAAGGGGGAACCGCTCTCCCCTGATCAGGTCGAGACGCTTCGCCGCTGGATCGCCGAAGGCGCGGCCTGGCCCGAGGGAACAACCCTCTCGGCCGACGAGGAGGCGACGTGGTGGTCCTTCCGGCCGATCGCCAACGTCGAGCCTCCCGACCCCGAGGGAATCCCCGAGGCATGGCGCACCAACCCGATCGACCGGTTCATCTTCGCCAGGTTGCAGGAATCGGGCCTCTCGCCTTCCCCTCCGGCCGACAAGCGGACCCTGATCCGACGCGCGACGTTCGACCTGACGGGATTGCCGCCGACTCCCGAGGAGGTCGAGGCGTTCCTGCGCGACGACCGGCCCGACGCCTTCGCTCGGCTGGTCGACCGCCTGCTCGGCTCTCCCCACTACGGCGAGCACTGGGGACGGCACTGGCTTGACGTCGTCCGGTTCGGCGAGAGCAACGGATTCGAGCGCAACGTCCTGATCAACAACGTCTGGCCGTTCCGGGACGCCGTCATCCGATCGCTCAATGAGGACAAGCCCTTCGATCGAATGGTCCTGGAGCACCTGGCCGGCGACGTGATCGCTCCGGACGACCCCGAGACGGCCGTCGGCACCGCGTTTCTGGTGTGCGGCCCGTATGATAACGTCGGCAACCAGGACCCGGTCCAGGCCGCCCAGATCCGGGCGAACACGCTGGACGACATGATCCGGGCGACCGGCGAGGCGTTCCTCGGCCTGACGATTGGCTGCGCCCGCTGTCACGACCACAAGTTCGACCCGATCCTCCAGCGCGACTACTACGCCTTCTCCGACGCCCTGGCCGGCGTCCGCCACGGCAGCCGGGTCATCGCCGACGAGGAACGCCGACGTCGTCACGAGGAGCGGCGTGCCCCCCTCGTCGCCGATCGCGACCGCCTGAACGCCGAGATCGCCTCCCTCCGCGAGGCGATCCGATCCCGCGCCGAGGCCAACGCCGCCGCCATCGAGGCCGGCTGGACCCGCCCGCCCGTCGATCGCACCGGCACCGAGGAGGCGTTCGAGCCGGTCGAGGCCCGCTTCGTCCGCCTCGTCGTCGAGGGGCTGGACACCGACCCGGATCGGGCTGTCGGCGCCCGGCTGGAGGAGTTCGAGGCGTGGACCGTCGGCGATGCGCCGAGGAATGTCGCCCTCGCTTCCCTCGGCGGCAAGGCGAGCGGGCCGAGCCGGGTCGCCGAGGATTTCGCCGATGCCTACAGCGCCGACCTGACCATCGACGGCCGATTCGGCTCCCGATGGATCTCGGGGGGAACCACCCTGACGGTCGAATTCGCCCGGCCCGAGACGATCGCCCGCGTCTGGTTGAGCAGCGACCGCTCCGGCGCTGCCGGCCAACTGGGCGAGGCGACCTTTGTGGGCGAATATCGCATCGAGGTTTCTCTTGACGGAGACTCGTGGACCCAGGTTGCCAGCTCTCACGACCGGAGACCCGTGAATGAGGCTCACCGGCAGAAGCGCCTCTTCGACCGCGAGGCCACCGAGGAGGAGATCGCCCTCCTTGAGAGGCTGAGCGCCGAGGTCGGCCGGGTGAATGCCGAGCTGGCCGCCGTCGAGCCCTTGCCCGAGTGGTGGGTGGGCCAGTTCCACCAGCCGGCGGAGCCCTCCCACGTCTTCCTGGGAGGAGACCCGCAGCGGAAGGGGGAGCCGGTCACCGCCTCCAGCCTCTCGGCGCTTTCGGGGCTCGACTCCGCCTTCGCGCTCCCCGCCGACGCTCCCGAGGGACAGCGCCGGCTCGCCCTGGCCCGCTGGATCACCGCCGAGGACAACCCGCTCACCCCCCGGGTGCTCGCCAACCGGCTCTGGCACGACCACGTTGGCACCGGCATCGTCGCCACCCCCAGCGACTTCGGCGCGATGGGAGGCACGCCCTCCCATCCCGAACTACTCGACTGGCTCGCCCGCCAGGTCCTCGCGAACGGCTGGCGGCTGAAGCCGATGCACCGGCTGATCATGAATTCGCAGGCGTATCAGCAATCGTCGTCCTATCGGGCCGAGGCCGCCTCGATTGACGGCGACTCCCGATTGCTCTGGCGGTTCCCGCCTCGCCGGCTGACCGGGGAGGAGATCCGGGACGCCATCCTGAGCATCGCCGACGTGCTCGACCACCGGATGGGAGGCCCCGGATTCCGGCTCTACCGCTACCTGGAAGACAACGTCGCCACGTATGTCCCGCTCGACGCTCCCGGGCCTGAGACCTACCGCCGCGCCGTCTACCACCAGAACGCCCGGGCGATGCGGGTCGACCTGCTCACCGACTTCGACTGCCCCGACCCCGCCGCCGCCGCCCCGAACCGAGCCTCCACCACCACACCGCTCCAGGCCCTCACGCTGCTGAACCACCGATTCACGCTCGACATGGCCGACGCCCTCGCCTCCCGGCTTCGCCGACAGGCCGGCGACGATCCGGCCGATCAGGTGCGCCTGGCCTTCGCTCTGGCCTTCTCTCGAGCGCCGGACGACGCCGAGCACGAGGGGGCCGTCGGGCTGATCGAGCGTCGGGGGCTCGACGCTTTCTGCCGGGCGTTGTTGAACGCCAATGAGCTGATCTCCGTCGATTGACCGTCGCCCTCCGGGGCCGTTGTGTCGGATAACCGGACCGGGCCGAGTCGTTTCCCTCGGCGGTCCTCCCCAACGTCGAGCCGGGACGATTCGATCCCGGAGGTGCCCCGATGAGCCCCCCTCGAGACGCCGACTCCGAACATCCCCTGCTGGCCCGAGTGCTCTCCCGGCGCGGGCTGCTCGGGGACGTGTTCTCCGGGCTGGCAGGCATCGGCCTGGCGGGACTGCTGGCCGACGACCTCCACGGGGCCTCCAAGGAGTCAGGCGCCGCCGAGTGGGTTCCCGGTCGGGGGATGACGCACTTCCCGGCGAAGGCGAAGCGGGTCTTGCAGATTTTCTGTCCGGGGGCGGCGTCGCACGTCGACCTCTGGGAGCACAAGCCCGAACTGGAGCGTCGGCACGGCGAGCCCCTGCCCGGGGAGGAGGGGCTTGTCTCCTTCCAGGGCAAGAACGGCAACCTCATGCGCAGCCCCTGGCCGTTCGTCCGCCGAGGCGAGAGCGGCAAGGCGATCTCGACGCTGCTGCCGCACATGGCCCGGCACGTCGACGACATCGCCTTCATCCACTCGATGACCTCGAAGACGAACACCCACGGGCCGGGGTGCGTTTTCATGAACACGGGGCACGCCACCGAAGGGTTCCCCTCCGCCGGAGCCTGGCTGAGCTACGCACTCGGCCGGGAGGCGGACGACCTGCCGGCCTACGTCGCCTTGCCCGATATCCGCGGCGAGCCTCCCAACGGCAAGGCGAACTGGTCCAACGGGTTCCTTCCGGCCCGGCACCAGGCGATCGTGCTGGCCGACCACCAGCCGATCCGCAACCTCGAGCGTCCGGAAGGGATCACCGCCGAGGAGGAGGCCGACACGCTCGACTTCCTCTGGCTGCTCAACGGCCGCCACGCGGAGGCCCACCCGGGCGACGAGGAGCTGCGGGCCCGCATCGCCGCCTACGAGCTGGCCGGGAAGATGCAGGTTTCGGCCCCGAAGGTCGCCGACCTTGGCTCCGAGCCCTCGTCGATCCACCGCCTCTATGGCACCGACGACCCCAACCCGCTGAAGGCCGCCTACGCCCGCAACTGTTTGCTCGCCCGCCGCTTGCTGGAGCGCGGCGTCCGCTACGTGAACCTGTACTGCGCCAGCCGGGCCTCGGGGGTCGACGGGCTGCTCAACTGGGACGCCCACCGCACCCTCAAGCCCGACTACGAGCGCCACGCCCCGATCTTCGACCAGCCGACCGCCGCCTTGCTGTCCGACCTGAAGGCCCGAGGGCTGCTCGACGAGACGCTCGTTCTCTGGACCACCGAGTTCGGCCGGATGCCGACCCATCAGCAGGGGACCACCGGCCGCGACCACAACCCCGACGGCTTCACCTGCTGGATGATGGGGGCCGGCGTCCGAGGCGGCACTAGCTTCGGCGCCACCGACCCGTTCGGCCGTCGCGCCGAGGTCGACCCCGTCACCGTCTGGGACTTCTACGCGACGGCGTTGCACCTGCTGGGTTTCGACCACACACGGCTGACGTACGATTACAACGGGTTGGACCGCCGACTGACCGATGTTTTTGGGAACGTGCTCCGGGCGATCGTCGCCTGAGCGGCCCCGGAGCGATGCTTCACGGATCGTCGGCCTCGCCGTACAATGGGGCGATCCACTCGGAGGAGCCGGACGGCCCGGGGGTGATGCCCATGCGATCGATGCTCGCCGCGACGCTCGCGGCCGCGGTTCTCGGGATGGCGGCCCCGCTCCCCTGCCCGGCGGCCCAGGAGGCGCCCGAGGCCGAGGACGACCCGTTCGCCGCCGCCAGGGCCCGGATGGTCCAGCGGCATCTGGTCGAGCGGGGGATCAAGGACGAGCGCGTCCTGGAGGCCTTCCGCACCGTCCCCCGGCACCGCTTCGTGCCGGAGGAGTACCAGCGGCTTTCCTACGAGGACGAGTCGATCCCGATCGGCGAGGGACAGACGATCACCCCGCCCTTTGACGTCGCCTTCATGACCGAGGTGCTCGAGCCGAAGGAAACCGACACGGTCTACGAGGTCGGCACCGGCTCCGGCTACCAGGCGTCGATCCTGGGGCAGCTTGTCGCCGAGGTGTACTCGGTCGAGATCCACGAGCCGCTGGCGGCCCGGGCGGCGGAGGTCATCCGCGACCTCGGGTACGACAACATTCACAGCCGGCCCGGCGACGGCTACCTCGGTTGGCCCGAGGCGGCGCCGTTCGACAAGATCATCGTCACCTGCGCGCCGGAGGCGATCCCGCCGCCGCTGGTCGAGCAGCTCAAGGAAGGGGGGAGGATGGTCATCCCGATTGGCTCCCGGTTTGACCAGAAGGTCTACGTCTTCGACAAGAAGGGGGGCCAGCTCGAAGGCGGGCCCGTGCGGCCGACCTTATTCGTCCCCATGACCGGCAAGGCCCAGCGCGAGGCCGCCGAGCGCCGGGCCAAGGGAGACGCGCCGGAGCCCCGGGTCCCGTGACGCGGACGCTTCCTCCTCCCCGGAGCCTCGTCGGCCCGCTGGTCGGCCTGATGCTTGTCGTGTCCGCCGGGGCCCAGCGGCCCGACGCGCTGATCGTCCGTCCCGGCCCTCCTCCGCTGATCGACTTCGAGGCCGATGAGGACGGCGACGGCGTCCCGGACGGCTGGTACAACCTCCGGGATGCCGCACTCGTGCCCGAGGGGGGCGTGGTCGGCCCGACCTTGCTCCGGTTCGAGGCCGATCTTCCGTCTCGCCCGGCCCGGATCAGCCGGGGATTCGGTGTGGATGGGAGGCAGACGGAGGCCTTGATCCTCGGCCTCTGGGTCCGTCGCGTCGGCGATCCCCTGCTGCCGGGGGAGCGGCTCGGCGAGGAGCCGAGTGTGCTGCTCGACCTGCTCGATGCCGACCTCCGCTCGACCGCCCGGGGGAGCCTCGGCCCCTTCACCGACCTGCCCGACGGCCGATGGGTCCACTGGGTGGCTCGGATCCCCGTCCCCCCGGACACCCGAGACGTGCTGATGACCGTCGGCCTGCTTGGCGGCACCGGGACGCTCGATGTCGACGGGCTGACGATCGAGGAAGTGCCCGTGGGCGGGGCGTCCTCGACGAACCTCGTGGTGAACGGAAACCTGGAGCTGGGCGGGCTCGACCCGGACTACTGGCTCCTGGAAGGCCAGACCCGCCGGGTCCACCCCGGCCGCGCCTCCGACTCCGCCCTCGAGCTCTCCGACGCCGGAGACCGTGCCCTGGCCCCGCTGGGAGTGCCGGTCGGGGGGATGGATCGGCTGTCGATCTCGATCGCGGCCCGGGGGGAGGGCCTCCGAGGAGCGGGGGGCGCTCAGGCGGTCGTCTTCTTCCTGGGAGACGACGGCCAGCCGATTCCCGGCCCGTCCGCGGCCCGGGCCGTCCGGTGGGCCGGCTCCTTCGGGTGGCGTGTCGACCGAGCGACGATCCCGGTCCCCCCCGCCGCCGTTCGAGCGGTGTTGCAACTGGAGAAGCTCGACCGGTTGGGCGCGGTTCGGGTGGATGATGTCGAGGTGGTCGGGGAGGCTCGCGTTGCCGGGCTCCGCTCCTGGACCCCGTTCCACGTCGAGGGAGGCGGCGACTCCTGGCCTCCGTATGAGCCCGCCGAGGCGGTCGAGGCCGGTTCCGCCCTCGACGCCTCCGTCCTGCTCGACACTCCGGCTGGCTCGCACGGCTTCGTCTCGGCCGAGGGGGGGCGCCTGCGTTTCGAAGACGGCTCGCCCGCCCGGTTCTTCGGGATCTATCTCTTCCCCCCGGTGATGTTCGCCCAGGCCGACCGCACCGACGCTCTGGCCGATCGCCTGGCGAGGTCCGGCGTCAACCTGGTCTACCTCGGCGACCTGGACACCCCGCTCGGCCCTGGCAGCAGCCTGCTGGACGACACGGTCGACGACACGAGCACCCTCGATCCACTCGTCCTGGCCGACTTCGACCATTTTGTCGCGGCGTTGAAGGCGAGGGGGATCTCGATCGCGCTGGGCCTGCTCAGTCAGGCCCGATTCCGGGCCAACGACTCAATTGCCGACTTCCGAGCACTTCCCCCCGGCGGCGGGCCGGCGGCGGCCTTCGACCCGAACATCCGGGACCGCACCCTCCGCTTCGCCGAGGCGTTGCTGACCCACGTCAACCCTGAGACGGGCCTGGCTCTTAAGGACGACCCGGTGCTCGCCTGGGTCACCCTTGCCGGCGAGCACTCCCTGTTCGACCTGATCGATCAGCCCGACGCCCTCCCTCCGAGACAGGCCGAGGCGCTGCGGGAGCGCTCCCGGGCCGCTCGTCGGGGGGCCGGCCGGGCCTTCTGGCAGGTGACCGAGGCGGAGCAGTGGTCGGCGATGGCGGCCCGGCTCCGGGAGATCGGCTTGCGGGTGCCGATCGCCGGCTCGTCCCACTTCCGACGCGAGCCCGAGTTCGCCGCCGCCCAGCGGGCCGAGGGGCTCGATCTGATCGATGACCGCCTCTTCTGGCCGATTCCCCGGTTTGCCGCCCCCGACCTCCGGTCGCTGCTGCGGAGGCCTTCGGCCGAACTGGTCGCCCTGGCCGAGGAGAAGCGGGACCGAGACCGGCCTTACGTTGTCGGCCAGTACGCCCACTATACGGAGGGGGCCTGGGCCCTCCCCTGGGAGGGGCCGGACCTCCTCTTCGCCGCGGTCCAGGGGCGCGCCTCCGGCTGGGACGCGCTGGTCCGCCGGGGGATCGGGCGGTTCCCCGAGGTCTGGGGAGCCGCCGCCTCCGGCACCGGAGGGGGCCAGGACGTCTTCCTCATCCCCGAGGTCATCAATGGCAATCCCCAGGTCTTCGCGATGCTGCCTCACGCCTCGGCACTCTTCCGGGGGGAGGACGGCTCGGAGGCCTCCCCGGGAACGCCTCCCGGTTCCTGGGACCGTCGCCTGGGCCGACTGATGATCGACACCAGGCGCACGATCGGAGTGGCCGGGGCGATCGACGAGGCCCAGGTTTCCCGGGATGGGTTGGGGCTTCGTTCCCGCATGCCCGTCGGAGCGATCGTCGCTTCCTCGGTGGGGGCAGGGACGCTCGCCGAGGCTGATCGGATCCTCGTCTCCGCCGTCGCTCGGGTGCAGCCGACCGGCCTGGAGTGGGTCGACCACTGGCGGCGAGAGGTCGCCGACCCGGGCCGTCCTCCGCTCCGGGTCGAGCCGATCCGGGCGACGGTTTCCTGGACGCGCGAGGGGCCTGCCTCGCTCTTCGCCCTCGACGAGGCCGGTCGCCGAATCGCCGAGATCCCCGGCAAGCGGACCCCGCAGGGCATGCACTTCGACCTCGACGGCCGGGACGGTCGATTACACTGGGAACTCGTGGTCGGTTCGCCCTGATCGAGTGCCGAAGAGGAAGGCCGACGATGTCCCGCATGCTCGTCACCGGCGCCGCCGGGTTCATCGGATCGCACCTGGTCGACCGCCTGCTGATTGAGGGGGTTGAGGTCGTCGGCGTCGACAATTTCGACCCATACTACGACCCAGACCAGAAGCGTCGGAACCTGGAGGACGCCCGCCGGCATCCCGGTTTTCGGCTGGTCGAGCTGGATCTGCGGGACGCGGAGGGGGTCGCCCGACTCGTCGCCGAGGTGGGGCCGGAGGCGATCATCCACCTCGCCGCCCGGGCCGGGGTGCGGCCGAGTATCGAGCAGCCGGGGCTGTACACCGAGGTCAACGTGTCGGCCACGACCTACCTGCTGGAGGCCGCCCGGAGGCTCGACCCGATGCCTCGGTTCATCTACGCCTCCAGCTCGAGCGTCTACGGAGACCGGCCCGACGCTCCCTTCCGGGAAGACGACCGCGTCGACTCGCCGATCAGCCCCTATGCCGCCACCAAGAAGGCCTGCGAGCTCATGGCGCATGCCTTCCACCACATCCACGGCCTCCCCGTCACCGGGCTCCGTTTCTTCACCGCCTACGGCCCGCGCAACCGGCCCGACCTGGCGATCCACACGTTCGCCGATCTGATCGAGCGCGGCCGCCCCATCCCGATGTTCGGGGATGGGACCACCCGGCGCGACTACACATTCGTCGGCGACATCGTTGATGGCGTCGTCCGGGCCGTCGAGCGCTGCCGGTCGCACCACCTGTACAACCTCGGCCACTCGGAGCCGATCGCCCTGCGCGACATGATCGCCGCCCTTGGCCGGGCCCTCGGCAAGGAGACGGTCATCGACCCCCAGCCCGAGCAGCCAGGAGACGTCCGGCAGACTTACGCCGATATCAGCAGGGCACGATCCGAGCTGGGCTACGAGCCGTCCACTCCGTTCGAGGTCGGCCTTCGCGCCTTCGTCGACTGGTTCCGGTCGCGCTAAACCGAGCCCGGGGAGGATCGTTCTACGGGGCGTCGAATCCCAGCGCCTTGCGGGTCGCCCGCTCGTCGGTCAGGTCGTCCAGGAACGGGGAGTCGCCCACCCAGACTCCCCTCGGGTGCCGGTGGCCGACCGCGACGCACCGGATCCCCGCCGACCGGGCCGAGGCCAGTCCGGCCGCCGAGTCCTCCAGCGCCACCGCCTCGGCCGCCGAAATCCCGAGCCGCTCCAGCGCCGTCCGGTACGGCTCCGGGTTCGGCTTCGTGGCGGAGACGTCTTCCTTGGCGACGATCACCGAGAACGCTTCGGTGATCCCCCCGGCGTCGAGAACGACCTCCACGTCGGCTCGCCTCGCCGAGGAGACGACCGCCAGCCTCGCCTCCCCGGCCAGGCCGCGCACGAGGGGAGCCACGCCGGCGTAAAGCCTCGGCTCGTCCCGGAGCATCGCCGCGGCCAGCGCCTGCTTCCGGCCGACCCAGCCGTCGATGGCCCCGCCCTCGATCCTCTTGGATTCGAGGATCTCGGCGAGGAAGTCGCGGTCATCGATCTCCACCGCCCGGGCGCACTGCTCGGGAGTCACCTCGAGGCCCATCGCGGCGAACGTCCGCTCCCAGGAGGCGATGTGGACGTTCTCGGTGTCGGCGATCACACCATCGAAATCGAACAGGACGGCCCGGGGGGTGGGGGAAGAGGACATCGAGGGCGACCTTCGAGAGAGGGGGCGGGGACTAGCCCCCATCGTCGGCCGCTCCCTCCGACGGTGTCAAGCGTTTCGGAGGCGTCCCCAGGTTGTTCCGAGGCTCAGCGTGGGTTGCGAACCGACCGGCCGCGCACGCTCCGGACGATCGACACCACCGCGAGCCGGACGAACCGGGTCGAGTTCCGGCCCAGCATCATGGCGACGCCGACGACGGTCGCGAACGCCGAGGCCACCGGGAGCATCGTGTCGGGGCCGAGATAGCCCAGCAGCAAGACATTCATCACGATCCGTCCCCCCTCGGAGCGATCGTCTCGACAGGCCCTCCCGGCCGGGGGCGGCCGATCGATCATCGGCGCCTGTCAGCCGGGCCCGTTCGGTTTGATCGGAGGGAGCAGCGCACCAACTTGAATGGTTTTCCGGTCGCCGTGCTCCCCCTACCGTCGCATCCCTCATCCCCCTTCCCCCGAGAGGCGATCGAGTCGCGATCGCATCGCGTCGAGCTGGCCGGCCAGGTCGGGGGAACCGGCCAGGTTCTCGGCCTCCTCGCGATCGTCGAGGGCGAACAACTCCTCGTCGCCGTCGCCCGACCGGATGTAGGTGAACCCGCCGGAGACCAGCGCGCGCAGCCCTCCCTGGAGGGCGGGGGCGTGGCCGCGGGCCTCCTCCCCCCGGACGCCGAGGTCGACCTCGGCGAAGACATCGGAGGAGGGTTCGGTCGAGCCGTCGTTCCAGGTCCAGGAGAGCGACCAGCCGGGGAAGGGGGCCTGTCTCCCGGGAGCCGAGAGGGCCGCGATCGTCGCCGGCACGTCACGGAGGCTCACCGGCCGGACGACCCGGATCCCCCGGGGGCCGTCCCACGAGGCCGGAGGAACGAGCAGCAGGGGGACGTGAATCGCCTCTCGGTAGAGGTCGCCGCCGTGGCCGAAGAGCAGATGTTCGCCGAAGTGCTCACCGTGGTCGGAGGTGATCACCAGCCACGAATCGTCGAGCAGCCCCCGGGAGGCCAGTTCATCACAGAGCCGGCCGATCTGGGCGTCGATCGAGGCGATGCAGGCGTCATAGGAGTCCCGCAGCGCGTCGGAGCGGCGGAGGAGCCGGTCAAGCTGCTCGGGATCGGGGTCCAGGGGGTTGAGCGCCCGAAGGTCGTTCGGGTCGAGCCTCTCCGGCGAGCCGGCCTCGACCCCGAACCTTGACGCGAATTCCGCCGGGGGCTGATAGGGGGCGTGCGCGTCGAAGTAATTGAGGAAGGCGAAGAACGGCCGACCGTCTCCGGCTCGGGAGTCGATCCAGCGGAGCAGGTCTCGGTTGATCCGGGAGGCGTCTTTTCGGGGACCGAAGGGGGGGCGGGTGACCAGGCCGAGGGACCGTCCGGCCGAGACGAGCCGACGTCCGATCGCGGTGTTGCCGAGGGCCTCGATCGGGTCGACCCGCGCGTTCTCCTCGAAGTCCTCATAGCGGGAGAATCCTCGGTCGAGCCCGAACCGAGCGTTGCAAAAGTAGGTGTTCGCAACGAATCCGCCGGTCGAGTAGCCGAGTTCCGAGAAGAATTCGGCCAGGGTGGGATCACGGCCGTCGAGCGGGGAATGGGAGCCGACCGAGAGCTCGTGGGGCCATCGCCCCGTGAACAGGCTTGCGTGGGTCGGCAGGGTCCAGGGGGCCGGCGCCCTCGCCTCCTCGAAGGTGATCCCGGACGCGGCGAGCCGCTCCAGGTGGGGAGAGGTCGGCCGGTCGTATCCGTAGAGCGAGAGGTTCTCGGCCCGAACCGTGTCCAGAACCAGCAGCAGGACGTTGGGCGCTCCGGGGATGGCCTCCGGCAAGGCGGCCAGCGCCTTCTCCTCGGCCCGGACGACGCGGCGATATTCCCCGAACCCGAGCCACCCCAGCCCGAAGGCCGCCCCTGCCAGGCCGACCCACGCTCGTCTCCGGTTTCTCGAGACCAGTCGGCCGATCCTCCCGGAGGCCCTGGAGGCGATTCCCAGCGCAAGGGCGGCCGCCCCGACCGGGTGCAGACCGACGATGGCGAGCATCGGGCCCAGGACGGCTGCCCAGGAGAGCAGGAACAGCGCGAGCCGGCCGGCCCATCGCCCCCGAAGCCCTGCGGCCGGGGCCAGCAGCAGCCCGAGGAGGCCGATCGTCGCGAGGTCGGCCGCCGGGATCATCCAGCCTTTGTGATGATTGGTCCGCAGCGACTCCGCCGAGACGACCGGGAAGCACGCCCCCTGGACCAAGATCGTCGCCAGCTCCAGGAGCCCGGCGACGATCCCCAGCCAGAGCCCGGTTGCGATCACGTCCCCGACCCCGACCTGGGGAGAGGCCCGAGGCGTCCCTCCCTCCGTCTGGAGCGGCTGGCGGAAGCGTCGATGCGGCGTCGGACCTCGCCGGCGGGCCGGCTCCCTGGGGGTGTCGAGCATCGGCCGATCCCTCCCTGGATCGTTCGGTGACGGGTCTGTCCGGGGGCTCGGTCGGAGGGGAGCCCCGGGATCTGATCCGCCCGGGCCTCGTCCCTGGGGAGATGGGGCGGGGAGGCGATCAGGGCGTCACGTAGTTGAGCAGCTGGGCGAGCGTGCTCCGCAGGTCTTTGCGGTGGACGATCCGATCGATGAACCCGTGCTCGAGCAGGAACTCGCTGCGCTGGAAGCCCTCTGGGAGCTTCACGCGAACGGTCTGCTGGATGACCTTCGGCCCGGCGAAACCGATCAGGGCCCTGGGCTCGGCGAGGATCACGTCGCCGAGGCTGGCGAAGCTGGCGGCCACGCCCCCCATCGTCGGGTGGGTCAGCACGCTGATGAAGAACCCTCCGGCGGCGTGGTAGCGGGCCAGGGCGGCGGAGGTCTTGGCCATCTGCATCAGGGAGAAGATTCCCTCGTGCATGCGGGCGCCGCCGCCGGAGCCGGAGACGATCACCAGGGGGAGGCGGAGGCGGGTGGCCTCCTCGATGGCGCGGGTCAGCTTCTCGCCGACGACCGAGCCCATGCTGCCCATGATGAAGCCGGAGTCGGTGATGCCAAAGACCAGCCGGATTCCCTTGATGAACCCCTGACCGACGAGGGCGGCCTCGTTCAGTCCGGTGCGTTGCTGCTCGGCGGCGACGCGGTCGGGGTAGGGCCGGCGGTCGTTAAAGGAGAGGGGGTCGGCGGGTCGGAGGTCGGCGTACCACTCCTCGAAGGTGTCCGGGTCGAGCAGGTCGGCGATCCGGTCCCGGGCGGCGCGGGTGAAGTGGTGGTCGCACTGGGGGCAGACGTTGCGGTTGCGCTCGACCTCCTTGCGGAAGAGGGTGGCCGAACAGCCATCACAGCGCATCCAGACCCCTTCGGGGACCTTTTTGGACGCGTGCGGCAGCGGCACGTGATCCGTCGGGGCGCTGCGGTTTGCGGCCATGGGCAAGGTCGCTCCGGCGGGTGGGCCGGCCGCCGGGTCGGGGGTCCGGACGTCGGCGTGCGGGGAGGAGAGCTGTTCCATCGGTCTGGGGCTCGCGGGGGGAGGGGGCGGGAGGCCCGGGGGTCCCGTCGAGAACGAGGGGCCGGCCCGGGTCAGGGGGGGGCGCCGTTGCGGGCGACCTCGGCCGCGACCTCGATCCGCTCGAAGTCGCCCGTGGGAACCGGGTCGAGCAGCTGGACGTTGGCGTCGCGGCGGAGGTAGCAGGAGACGAGCCGGGCGATCGGCTCGGCCACCACCAGGCCGATGGCCTCGTCGCGGTGCCGCCTCAGGATCGGCTTCAGGGCGGCGGCGATCCGGGCCTGGGCCGATTCGACCGTCTCTCCCCGGGGGGGGCAGACGGTGCGGGGGTCCTCCTGCCACTGGCGGAAGAGCTTGTTGTTGCGGCGTCGGATCTCCTCGATCTGGAGCCCCTGCCAGAGTCCCTGGTCGAGGTTTCTCAGGTCCTCCAGCCGGCGGACGCGGAGGCCCAGGGCGCGGGAGACGGTCTCGGCCGTGCGAACGACGCTCTCGCCGGGGCCGCAGTAGAGGGCGGCGATGGCGACGTCGTTGCTGGCCAGGCGGTCGGCCAGCTCAGCGACCTCGGCGCGGCCGCGGTCGCTGAGGGGAACATCCAGGATGCCTTGGACCCGGTTCTGCTCATCGTAGGAGGTGGCGCCGGGCCGAATCAGGAGCACCTGCGTCATACGGCTGGCGGGGCCCCCGCCCTTCCGGGGGCGGCCCCTCCTCGCTGGAGCCCGCGACGCGCCGCCTCGGCCACCTCGCCCAGGGACGCCGCGTAATTGCCATCGGCCCGGTAGGTCGCCGAGCCGACGACCAACTGGGTCGCGCCGGCCTCGGTCGCCTGGTCGGCCGTCCTCGCATTGATGCCGCCGTCGATGGCGATCCGGAGGCCTGGCCGGGCCGCCCGGATCGCCCGCACTTTTTCCAGGACGGTCTCCTGGAACCGCTGGCCGCCGAATCCCGGCATCACACTCATGACCAGCACCGAATCGAGCTGGTCGAGGTAGGGCTCGACGGCCGTCCAGGGGGTCGGCGGATTGATCACCAGGCCGGCGCGGCAGCCCCGGTCCCGGATCTGGCGGAGCAGGTCGGCCGGCTTGCGCACGACCTCGGCGTGGACCAGGAGGCTGTCGGCCCCGGCATCGACGAACGCGTCGAGGTACTCGGCCGGGTTGGAAATCATCAGGTGAGCGTCGAAGGGCAGGTCGGTCACGGCGCGCCAGTCGGCCACCACGGGGGGACCATAGCTCAGGTTCGGGACGAAGTGACCATCCATGACGTCCAGGTGCAGGGCGGCGACCCCGGCCGCCTCCAGCCTGGCGATCTCCCGGCCGACCTCCGCGAAGTCACAATCGAGCAGCGACGGCGTGATCAGCGGCGCGGTCGCGCCATCCCAGGCCCGCAGTCGCTCGGTTCGCTCGCTCGGCATCGGATCACCTCGGGAGACCTCGGGAAGGTGCGACGGTCGGCCGCCCCTCCCGGTCCGGTCCGATGACCGACGCGGGGCCGGTCGCCGGCCCCAGGTCGATCGTATCTCTATACCACCGCCGATCTCCCAGGTCTAGAGGATCCGACTTTGGTCGGGAGGACTGCCTTCCGACCCGATCCCTCGGAATCCATCCAAGACCCCTCGGTTGCACAATCCACGCGATTGGCTGGACTCAGCAGGCGGCTCGACTCAGGGGAGTCGAGGTCTGGGGGATGTCGGGCGTGGGCCGATCTCCCGCCCGGGGGCTCCAGGCGCGAAATCTCCTGGCCGGAGGGGGCGAGAGAGCCCACCGAATCATTCGGCAACTCGAGGCGGGTGGATGAATCGATCGGCCGTTGCTCCGATCGCTCCCGGGCGATCGAGAGGCATCGCGGACTTTCAATCGCCCGGGAGGGAGTCGAGTCGCGGGGGTAGGGGCGGGCCGTTCAGGAGCGGTCGGGGATGACGTCCAGGGACTTGAAGGCCTTGCCTTCGAGCGCCTCGAGGAAGGCGCCGCCGCCGGTCGAGACGTGGGAGACCTTGTCGGCCAGGCCGAACTGCTCGACCGCCTCGGCCGTCTCGCCACCGCCGACGGCGGTGACGGCCGGAGACGAGGCCATCGCCTCGGCGACCTTGAGCGTGCCGGCGCGGAAGGGCTCGTCCTCGAACTTGCCCATCGGGCCGTTCCAGACGACGGTGCCGGCGTTCTTGATGATCTCGGCGTAGGCCGCGGCCGTCTTTGGGCCGATGTCGATGCCGATTTGCCCCTCGGGCAGGTCCGAGCCCTCGACGACGGAGGTCTTGGCTTCCTTCGGGTCGATCGAGGTGGTGACGAGGTGGTCCTCGGGCAGCTTGATCTTGCCGCCTCCCAGGTCCAGCAGGCGTCGGGCGACGTCGAGCCGGTCGTCTTCGCAGCGGCTCTTGCCGATCTCGTGCCCCTGGGCCTTGAGGAAGGTGTAGGTCATGGCGCCGCCGATGAGCAGCGTGTCCACCTTCTTGAGCAGGTTCTCGATGACGCCGATCTTGTCGGACACCTTCGCCCCGCCCATCACGGCGACCATGGGGGGCTTCGGCTTGCCGAGGAGCTGGTCGAGGATGGTCAGCTCCTTCTCGACGAGGAAGCCGATCGCCCGCCGGTCGGGAGGGAACTGCTCGGGCACGGCGACCATCGAGGCCTCGTTCCGGTGGCAGGTGCCGAAGGCGTCGTTGACGTAGCAATCGGCCAGGGAGGCGAGGGCCCGGGCGAACTCGGGGTCGCCCTTCTTCTCCCCCGTGTTGAACCGGACGTTCTCCAGCACGACGATCTCGCCGGGCTTCAGCGCGGAGCACTTGGCCTGGGCGTCGGGTCCGACCGTGTCGTCGGCCTTCTGGACGGGGCGGCCGATCAGCTCCTGGAGCCGGGCGGCGACCTTGTCCATCGTGAAGGGGGCGTCGGCGGTGGGATCGCCGCTGGGGCGGCCGAGGTGGCTGACGAGGATCAGTGCGCCGCCTTGTTCCAGGATGTGGTTGAGGGTCGGCAGGGCCGCCCGGATGCGGCGGTCGTCGGAGACGTCGCCGTCCTTGGTCAGGGGCACGTTGAAATCGACCCGGACCAGCGCCTTCTTGCCGTGGAAGTCCAGGTCCTTGATCGTCTGCTTCGCCAAGGCGGGAGTCCTTCTGTCGGTCGGTGCGAATTCGAGGGTGGGAGTCGATGGTTCGAGGGAGCGGGGCCGGCCGTGATGGACCGACGCCCGGCCTCCCAGGGGGCGGGCCGGGCGTCGTGACGAGGTCTTCGGGCAGGCGTCCCGATCAGAGGGTCGCCAGCTTGGCGATCAGCTCGGCGGTCCGGCAGGAGTAGCCCCACTCGTTGTCGTACCAGGCGCAGGTCTTCAGGAGGTTGCCCTGCATGACCTGGGTCCAGGAGGGGACGAAGACGCAGGAGTGGGGGTCGTGGATGATGTCGCTGGAGACGATCGGGTCGGTGACGTAGGAGATGATCCCCTGGAAGGGGGCCTTCGAGGCGGCCTCCTTCAACGCGTTGTTCACCTCCTCGGCGGTCACGTTCCGGCTCATCACGGTCGTCAGGTCGACGATGGAGCCGGTCGGCACGGGGACGCGGAGAGAGATGCCGGTGAGCTTCCCGTTGAGCTCGGGGATGACCTCGCCCACGGCCTTGGCGGCGCCGGTCGTCGTGGGGATGGTGTTGATCGCCGCGGCGCGGGCCCGGTAGGGATCCTTGTGAATCTGGTCCGCCACCCGTTGATCGTTGGTGTAGGCGTGGACGGTGGTCATCAGCCCCTTCTCAATGCCGAAGGAGGAGTGCAGCACCTTCGCCAGCGGGGCCAGGCAGTTGGTCGTGCAGGAAGCGTTGGAGAGAATCTTGTGCTCGGGCTTGAGCTGGTCGTCGTTGACCCCGAGCACGACGGTCAGGTCGAGCTTGTCCTTGGCCGGGGCGCTGAGAACGACGCGATCGGCACCGGCGTCGATGTGCTTCTGCAGGCCGTCCCGGTTGGTGAAGAAGCCGGTCGACTCCAACGCGATCTGGCAGCCCAGGCGCTTCCAGGGCAGGTTGGCCGGGTCCTTCTCGGCGAGGACGGGGATCTCCTTGCCGTCGACCACGATGGCCTTCTCGGCGGCCTCGACCTGGCCCGGGTAGCGGCCGTGAACGCTGTCGTACTTCAGCAGGGTCGCCAGCTGCTTGGCGTCGGAGAGATCATTGATCGCGACGATCTCGAAGTCCTTGGGCCGCTCGGCCATGACGCGGAAGACCAGGCGGCCGATGCGACCGAAACCATTGATGCCAACACGAACGGCCATTGAGGGTTCCCCGGTGGTGTGGGAGTCTCGAAGGAGGGTGCCTCGCGAGGGGAGGAGATCGCAAGTCGGCGTGTTCGAAGCGACTTTCGTCTCAAATCGGCGCGTATTCTAAAGGCCCCGGTTTCGGGCTGTCAATCCGAGCCGAACGGCCGCGACTGGGGGGCCGGGAGGGTCATCGGGACTCGCGGTCGTTGATCCACTGGCGGAGCGTGTTGGCGGGGATTCCCAGTTCCTTCTCGGCCGGGGACGGGCCGCCCAGCCAACTGACGGCGAAGCACCGCCAGAGGTCCTCCCAGAGGGGCAAGGGCAGGGGGGGACGGCCGGCCTGGGCGTGTCGGCTGGCCTGGATGGCGTCCCAGGCGAGGGGGAAGATCTCGTCGAAGAGGGCGTCGGCGGCGAGGCGAGCCTCCTCGGGGGGGAGGTCGGCCCCCTTGGCGAGGATCTTGGCCGCGAGGGCTCGGAGCCGGCGCTGCCAGTCGTTGGGGGCCGAGGCGGGCGAGGGCGGCGGGGCGGCGATCTTGCGATCGACCGGAGAGGCCGGGGGGGAGAGGGCGGCGGTCCGGTCGATCGGGGAGACGAACGGGGCCAGATGCTCCCAGCAGAGCAGATCGGCCTCGCGATAGTGGCGATAGACGGCGCGCTCGATGAGGTTGCGCAGCTCTCGACTGTTGCTCTCGTCGAACGGAAGCCCCCGGAGCCGGGAGACGGCGTCATCGTCCAGGGCGATGTCGGCCCCCAGCTCGGCGGAGAGGGTGCGGGTGAGCCACCTGGCCTGCGCCTCGATGTCGTCGGGTCGATCCCGGAGCGGGGGCACCGTCACGAGCAGCCGCTCCACCCGGGCGAGGAAGGCCACGGGAAGCTCCCCAGACTGTCGGCGCTCGCGCCAGGGGCCGGTTTCGACCGTCAGCACCACGGCGCACTCGGCCCGGCGGCGGACCTCCTCCTCGCCGAGCCGGCCGTATTCCCCGTCTTCCAGGAACGAGTGCAGGATGGCCGAGCAGGGGGCGGGAAGGCGGTGGACGTCGTCGAGCAGCAGCACCCCCTTGCCTGCGGCGGTGACGAGGCCGGGGCGGTCCTCGCGGGCGTCGGTGAAGGCGCCGCGCTTGTGGCCAAACAGGATGCTGCGGAGCAGGGTTTCGTTGGTCAATTCGCTGCAAGAGGCGACGACCAGCGGCGCGGATCGCCGGTCGGAGGCGGCGTGGAAGACTTCGGCCAGGCCGCGCTTGCCGGTCCCGCTTTCGCCGTCGATCAGCAGGCAGGGGAGCGGGCGTCGGGAGCGGGCCGAGGGGGGGGCGTCTCCGGAGCCGATGAGCCGAGCGAGGTCGAAGAGCTGGGCGAGAACCTCGCCGAAGGCGTCAGACTGGTAAACCAGGCCGCGGTCGCCGATCGCCGCGGCGAAGGCCCTCGCCGAGTGATCGGCCAGGTGGCGCTCGATGGCCCGAACAACCTGCTCGGCCAGGTCGTCGGCACCCTTCGGGCCGCCGGCCCCCTTGCGGATGAACCGGTCGGCGGGGAAGTCGTCGGGCCGGGGATAGGCGGAGTAGAGCAGTCCCTGAACCTCAGGGTGGATGCGGGCCGCCTCGGCGACGAAGTACTGCCCGGCGCGCTGGCCGCCGGCGTCGTCGGAGAAGCGCTGGTCGGAAACGACGGCGGCGAACGGCTGCTGGTTCAGGAGCCGGCGGGCCAGGTCGAACGTCCCCCCTCGCTCCCGGACCAGATGCAGGTGAACCTCGAACGGAGGCCGGGCGGCATAGGACCTGACCCGATCGCTCTCGAAGCCGTGGGCCGAGACGCGGACCCGCACCGGCCCCCGGGCGTCGTCCCGGGAGGCTCCCCGGCGGAGGGCGGCGGCGACCTCCCGGCTCTGGGAGAGGCCGCGGCCCAGTTCCATGACGAACCCAGGGACGAGCGACTCGAGCACCCTTGGGTCGTCGTCCAGGATCATGACGTGGGGGATCCAGGGCATCGTCGGAGCCTCGACGGGGGAGGGGACGCCGTCCCACTCTATCAAACCGGCGGAGGCCCCGGCGACGGCTCCCCCGTCCCGTCCAGCTCGAAGGGGGGCAGCTCGTTTCGGCCCGCCTCGATAGTGACGGTCAGCCCCGAGGTGTCGGAATTCCGCGCCTTCTCGTAGACCGGATCGGGCCCCTCCTCCCAGGTGATCTGGAGGGAGATCCCCTCGTCGAAGTCGGCGGGGGGGAGGATGGCGACCTTGTACGGGCCGGCCGGGGCGCCGTCCCCCTCGCCGTAGTTGGAGAGGGTGAAGGTGCCTTCGTCCTTGACGGCAACGCTGGGGGGGGCGGCATCGTCGTCGTCCTCGAACCGCGGGTGAAGGACGACATCGGCGCCGACGGCCGGCTGGCCCCGGAGCAGGACCGAGCCGGTCGTCCGGTAGGTCGGCAACTGGCCTTCCGGGGGCCCGCACGAGGAGGGGAGCAGCATCGGGAGGACGACTCCGAGGGCGAGGAGGATGCGTTTCATCGTTTGGGAGGAGAATCGGGGATGCAGCGGGGGTCGGGCCTGATCGGCCGGCCCCCGCCCGGGGCGTTCGTCCCGGCCGGCGGGGGCCGGGCCTCAGTACTGGTCGGCGGAGATGACCTCGCCGCCATTGAATGAGTGGAGGCGGGCGAAGTCCCGCATGCTCATCGTCTCCTTGATGAAGTGGACCGAGCCGTCGGCGAACAGCTTGTGGGCGCCTCCAGGGTGGAAGCTGTAGTCCTCGTTGTCGTTATTGCAGTTGGTGTGGCAGCTTCGGTCGTCGGAGGTGCCGTGGGTGTAGTACTCCGACTCGTAGTCGGCCCAGCCGGCGCCCTCGGGCTTGCGGTCCGGGTCGGCGACCGCGACGTTCTTGCCGCGAACCCAGAGCTCAGGGCGGCCGGCGTCCTCGGAGATAAGGAAGGTGTGGGAGAGGCCGTCCCGGACCTCGGAGATCCGCCTCGGTTTGTTCAGGAACATGATCCCCTGGATGTCGCCGTAAGTGGGCGGCCCCCAGGTCCCCGGGGGGGGCGGCGAAACCAGCCTGCCAGACGCTCCGGGAGATGCCGTCGTTGACCGAGTAGTCGGAGACGGCGGCGTGCCAGCCATCGATCCGCTGGTTGGTCAGCAGGTTGGTGTGGTGGCCGTCCGTCTGGATCGTCTCCGAGCGGGCCGAGGAGGGGCAGAGGAAGGCGTGGATCACGGTGGTGATCGCGGTGTGATTGCCGTGGTTGATCCCCTGGCCGGCCTGACCCACCGAGCTCAGACCGAGGTTGAAGGCGTTGAACGTCTGCTGCCGCTCCAGGAGCGGGAGGATGAACGGCGTCTAGGAGTGGACGAGCCCGTTCGAGACGGAACCCTGCTGCATCCAGGAGGCCCCGAACCCCAGCGGGAGCTCGTAGAGCTGCGCCGGGTGCAAGGCCGCCCGGGTCGGCTCGTCGAGGAAATTCGTGGGAATGGCGATCGACGGCGGGAAATACCCGTTGACGTCGTGGAACCCGTGCAGCGCGAGGCCGATCTGCTTCAGGTTGTTCTGACACTGGGCGCGGCGGGCCGCCTCTCGGGCGATCTGATCGGACGGCAGGGGCAGGGCGATGAGGACCCCGATGATGGCGATCACCACGAGCAATTCGATCAGGGTGAAGGCCTCACGGCGGCCTCAAGATCGAGATGATGGCAAGATCATCAATGGTTGTGCCCTCGCATTGGCATGGTCAATGGAGGGCTGTGGGGATGGAGTGCCCCATGACCGTACCGGAAACCGATGAATCGGCGACGCAGAAACCGAGAAACCCAGAGAAACCCGCGCCGATCGCGCCGAGGAGGGGAAGGGCTCTTGAATTGGCCGATCCGGGTGCTACCATCCGGGCATCGATCGACGGCCGGCGGCGAGGGGGCCGGGCCGTCCCGGCGGGGGGCCGCCATGCTCGCCAAGCTCGATTCGTACACGCTGATCGGGATCGATGCGGAGCCGGTCGAGGTTGAGGTCGATGTTTCGGCCTCGCCGGTGCCGAAGACTGTTCTCGTCGGTCTGGCGGAAGCGGCGGTGCGGGAGAGCACGCACCGGGTCGAGCGGGCGCTGGTGAACTCGGGATACCGGCGGCCGTCTGATCGGGTCGTGATCAACCTGGCTCCCGCCGACCTGAAAAAAGACGCCGGCGGCTTCGACCTACCGATCGCGCTGGGCCTGCTGCTGGGCAGCGGTCAGGTGGCGCTGGAGCGCCCGGGCGCCTTCGCGGTGGTGGGAGAGCTGGCGCTGACGGGAGAAACCCGACCGATCAAGGGGGCCCTGGCGATGGCCCTCCGTGCCCGGGCCGAGGGGAAGCAAGGGCTGCTGGTCCCCTCCGCCAACGCGGCCGAGGCGGCCGTGGTTGACGGGCTGGACGTCTACCCGATCGGCAGTCTGGCCGAGGCCGTCGGCTTCCTCTCCGGCGCGCTCGATGCCGAGCCGACGGCCGTCGATGTGGACGAGGTCTTCCGCCGCCTCGCCCATTACGAAGAAGACTTCTCCGACGTGAAGGGGCAGGACGCCGCCAAGCGGGCGCTGCTGATCGCCGCCGCCGGGGCTCACAACCTGCTCATGATCGGGCCGCCGGGGACGGGCAAGACGCTGCTCGCCCGCCGCTTGCCGACGATCATGCCGCCGCTCACCCCGGCCGAAAGCCTGGAGACGACCCGCATTTACAGCGCGATGGGTCTGCTCGGCCGCCAGCCGCTGCTGGGGGTCCGTCCGTTCCGATCGCCGCATCACTCGGTCAGTGACGCCGGCCTGGTGGGCGGCGGGAGCACCCCCCAGCCGGGGGAGATCAGCCTGTCGCACAAGGGGGTCCTGTTCCTGGACGAGTTGCCGGAGTTCAACCGCAAGACGCTGGAGGTGCTGCGCCAGCCGCTCGAGGAAGGGCGGGTGACGATCAGCCGGGCCCTGCGGAGCGTGACCTTCCCGGCCGACTTCGTCCTGGTGGCGGCCATGAACCCGTGCCCCTGCGGCTATCGGGGGGACCCGAGGAAGGCCTGCAGTTGCTCGCCGCCTCAGGTGGAGCGGTATCTGGGGAAGATCAGCGGCCCGCTGCTGGACCGGATCGACCTGCACATCCACGTCCCCGCGGTGCCGTTCGCCCAGTTGGCCGAGGCGCCCCCCGGCCCGACCTCGGCCGAGTTCCTGGAGCAGGTGCTCGCGGCCCGAGCCCGCCAGGCCGAGCGCTTCGGCGGCGGTCCGCCGGGGGTCAACGGCCGGATGACCCCGAGGCAGGTCCGGCAGCACTGCGCCTTGAAGCCGGAGTCGTCCGCCTTGCTCAAGGGGGCGATGGAGGAGCTCGGCCTCTCGGCCCGGGCCCACGACAAGGTCCTCCGCGTGGCCCGGACCCTGGCCGACCTGGAGGGGACCGCCACCATCGAGCCGCAGCACGTGGCCGAGGCGGTCGGCTACCGGTCGTTGGACCGGAGCGTCTGGGCCTGACCGGCGGACGTCTTCGGCGGCCGTCGCCATCAGGCATCACGACGGGACGGACCTTCAATGGCGGGGCGTTCCCCCGTGGGGTTACAATCAAGACCGATCGGGAGTCCGGAGCGACGCCCCCGTCCGGGCCGAGTTCACCTCTCAGTCCAATCATCGTGGGCGCGAAGGGCGCGAGCGGAGCGAGATGCCTCAGATCCTGCTACACATCGGGATGCACAAGACGGGGACCACCTCCCTCCAGACCTTTCTCGCCTCGAACCGGGCCCACCTCGCCGAGCTCGGGATCCTCTACCCCGGCACGGTCGGCCAGCATTGCGACCTCCCCCAATCGGTTCGGGCGTTGCACGGCCAGCCCCGCAAGGACCCCGCCTGCTGGGACGAGATCCTCCAGGAAATCTCCCGGAGCGGGGCGAGGCTCGCCGTCATCAGCTCCGAGGACTTCAGCCTCCTGGGACCCGAGGACGTCCCTCGCGTCCGGGAGCTCCTTGGGGACGAGCCCGTCGACGTGGTCGTCTACCTCCGGAACCCGTTCGACTTCATCGCCTCGCAGTACAAACACCGCATCCGGCACCAGCGATATCCGGGGACCTTTCGAGAGCTGGTCGAGCGGGAATCGTTCCTCTGCAACTACTTGAGGATTGTCCAGACCTGGGCGGCGGTCTTCGGTCGGGATCGTGTCCAGATCCGACTCTTCGACAAGGTGAAAGGGAACCCAAGACTCTATCACGATTTCATGGATCTGATTGGCCTCTCTCCTGAGTGCTTCCACGGCGCTTTCCCCGCTTCGACCAATGTTGCCCCCCCCATCGAGACGATGTCCCGCATCCACGCGCTGAATCGACTCGAACGTTCGAGGCTCTGGCGGTTGGTACCGGGTCGCTATCGGGGCCGGATCCGGCAATCCTTGACGGAAGGGGCCTCGGTTGGCCTCCTCGTCGCCGATCTGGCTCGCTCCTGCTTCGGCGGCGAGGGCAGCCCGGGCGAGGAGGACCGCCACTGGTTCGCCGGCCACGTCTCAGGGTGGAACGAGCCGCTCGTGCCGGACTGGGTGGGCGAAGACGACTACCGTTCCTACCTGGCTGTCAAGCCGAGCTAGGCCCGGCTGGCGGTCGACCCGGGGCGAGCGGCCGCGATGGTGGCGCCCCTGGAAGCGAACCGGATCGCCCCGGGGCCGGATCTGGTTGAGCTGGCCGCCTGGTCGCTGGTTGCCTCGGCCGTCCTGAACCTGGACGAGGCGATGACCCGGGATTGAGCGGGCTCCTCCCGCCGGCCGACGACGCCCATCGAGCGGAACCCGAGGCGACGCGATGCTCCCGATCGACCAGGATCGACGACTCCTGATCCATCCGCCTTCTCTTGTTCCAGCGGGCCGGCCACCTCGCGGCGCGGCCGCCCAACCCCGCGGCACCGATCCCCCGAGGGCTGGCGGACCAGCCCCTTGAGCCCGGCACCTCTCCGCCTACCATTCGGTGAAGCCGGCTCCGATCGGGGTGGGAAACGACACATCCGTCCGCTCGACCGCGACGAGGCCTTGGGAGCGACTTTTTGATGATCGATTGGGAACGTGCCTTCGACGGGGCCCTCTCCTACGACGACTTCCTCGACCGGTACGGCTCGGAAGCCGAACGAGCCAAGTGGCGGAGGGTCCACGATCGGGTGGCGCTGACTGGCCCGCAACGAGAGCTCATCGGCGGCTTCGTCCGGCGGATGCCCGTCCTCTGTCTGGCCGGCACTTGGTGTGGCGACTGCGTCACTCAAGGCCCGATCCTCGACCACATCGCCCGGGCCAACCCCCGGTCCATCGGCCTCCGCTTCCTCGACCGCGACGCCCTGCCCGAGCTGAGCGACGCCCTTCGTATCAACGGGGGCCGCCGCGTGCCCACCGTCGTCTTCCTCAGCGAGGATTTCTTCGAGGTCTGCCGATTCGGCGACCGCACCCTCTCCCGATACCGAGCCCTCGCGGCCTCCCAGCTCGGCCTCACGTGCCCGACCGGGTTGGTCCCGCCCGCCGAAGCGGAGCTCGCGACCGCCACCGCCGAGTGGGTCGAACAGTTCGAAAGGGCCCAGCTCATCCTCCGCCTTTCCGGCCGCCTCCGCGAAAAGCACGGCGACTGACGGATCCCCTTCCCCCGTCTTTTCCCCCCCTCGTTGTGGCATCCGCACCGTCCGGAGGACCGCCCATCTCAGGCTCGATCGGCCGCTCTCCTGCGTTTTGACACGATGGATGGGGCGAGTTAGCCTGATTTGATCGTGGATCGCGGCGCGGGGACGGGCCGAGGGGAGGGGGCAGGGATCGGCTCGTTGACTCGGGGCCAAACGCATGTCGACGACGACCCATGTTCAGATGACTTGCCCGGGGTGCGAACGCCTGCTCCGGATCCGGCGGGAGTACGCGGGCCGCCGGGTTCAGTGCAAGTATTGCGAGGCGACGATCGACCTTCCCGGTGAGCCGTCGCCTTCACCTTCGCGGTCCACGAGCCCGACGATGGCCGAAGGGGCGTCGATGTACGAGATCCCGCTCCCGGATCGCTTCCCCGGACTGGGAGCGGCCGAGGGCGGCCAGTCCGGGGTCCTATCGGACGAAACGGTCTCGCTCCGGGAGGAGCTGAAGGAGGCGAAGGCACGACTGGCCGAGGCCGAGGCGGAGCGGGGTCGGCGACGCGAGGAGGCGGATCGCTTGGCCCGGGAGCGTGAGGAGGCCGACCGGCAGGCGGCGAGGAGCCTTCGCGAGCGGGAGGAGGAGCGGGACCGGGCGGTCGCCGAGCGGGACCGAGCGGTCGCCGAGCGGGACCGGGTCGCCCGGGAGCTCGAAGCGATCCGAGCGGGGGCAGCCGACGACCGTCAGCGGCTGGAGGCCGAACGCGATGCGCTCCGGGCCGATTGGGAGGCCGATCGCGGCCGGTGGGCCGCCGAACGCGACGCCCTCCAAGCCGATCGGGAGCGGGCCGAGTCCGAGCATGCGGCGGCGATCGAGGCCCTGCGCGCCGAGTCGGATCGGGAGCGGAGGGTGTCTCGCTCGAAAATCGACGCGATCGGCGCCGAACTGGACGCCGCCCGGCGGGACCGGGACGAGGCGGTCTCCGCCGGGGCGGAACTCTCGCGTCGACTCGACCACCTCGAGACCTTTGCCGCGGCGCTGGAGCGCAACCGGGCCGAGGCCGAGGCCCACTACCAACGCGAGGTCGACCGCCTGGCCGGAGAGTTGGAGGCCTCGCTCCGCAGGGGGGAAGCCGAGGCGGCTCGGGCAACCGAACTGGGCCGGGAACTCGATCGGATAAGCTCCGAGCGAGACGCGATCGCTGCCGAGCTGGCCGCGACGCGAGCGGATCTGGAGCGGGTGAGCACGCAGGCCAAGGCCACCGAGGAGTCGTTGCGGGCCGAGCTGGCCGGCGCCAGGAAGGAAGTCGCCGACGAACGGGGGCGTTCCGACGCCCTGCTCGGCGAGATCAAGACGCTGGCCTCGGCCCGGGATGCGACAACGAAGGATCTTGACGAAGCCGGCTCGAAGATCGCCGACCTGGAACGTCGGCTGGAAGAGGCTCATCGGGCCGGCTACCAGATGCGGGCGCTGCTCCGTCGCCTGGGACTGCCCTTCTAACGGGACCTTGCTTCTCCAGACGGATCGTCTGATGATCGAGGAGGATGCTCGGTGGGTCAGCCATCCTGGGCCGTGGATCAAGGAAACCGGGCCGCGTCTCCGAGGGGGGGCGGATGGTGTCGTGATGCTTGTCACCTCGGAAGCTCGGCGGCATCCCACCCGTCCTGGGGCGTCCGCGGAACAGGTCGATCTCGCCGATCAAGCCGATCGCGCCGGATCGCCGATTGATAGGCCAGCGATCGGCGAATTCTGCCTGGGCTTCGGACCCTCAGAAGCCCAGGGGATTTCTGGAGATGGGAGAGCTGGCAGACCCAACGGATGAGTACTCCGGCAACCTCGATGCGGTTGCTCAACCGTTCTCGGCCTCTGCCGGCCCGTTCACGTTCTCTTTACCTGATTGGAGAGCGAGCGTGCTTCGGGCGGAGCGCTGGCCGGGCTCAGCCGATGATGACTCGGGTCGGGCCGGGGTCCTCCTCCTCGATGCGGATGGGGACGTCGAGGAATCGGGAGATCGTTCGGGCGTTGGTGCGGAGGTGCTCGGTGGCCTTGGAGGCGGTGAAGATGCTCCGCCCTTCGGCCAGGGCGAGGGGGAGCAGGATCTGATCGGCGGCGTGGGGGTCCACGGCGCCGGCGCCGGGGGAGTGGAGGAACTCGAGCAACTCGGCGACGGCCTCCTCCGCCACCCGCTCGGCGGGCTTGCCTCGCTCTCCCAGGCCGACGAACGTGGCGGGAGCGGCCGGGCCGTCGTGCTCGGCGACCAGCGCCAGGGCGGCACCCGGGAAGAGGCCGGGCCAGTCGGCCAGGGTGATTGTTGGCTCGACCCCGAGGCCGGCCCGGTCGAGCAGCTCGAGGGCGCGATCGCGCAGACGGTCGGCCACCCGGCGATGGCCGAGTCTGCAAGAACCAGCCACGCCGGAGATGCGGACCAGCGTTCCTCGGCGGTCGGCCACGAACGGCCGGGGACGGCCAGGCTCGATCCAGGCCTCCAGGCGGCCGCCCCCCCTCGGGTAGAACCCGCTCGACGGCATCGCCAGCGCCACGTCCAGACCCAGGCGGCTGAGGTGCTTCCGCCAGGTGAACTCCAGGTACGGATACGACGGCGCCTTCTCGTTGAAGGTGCCGCCGTCAAGGCAGAGGCGAACCGGGCGGTCGGCGGCCAGGGCGATCGGAAGGGCCAGCGTGTGCAGCACCAGGCTCGTGGCGCCGGCGGTGCCGATGTCGATCGCCTGGTCCTCGGGCCGGAAGGGAAGGGGACAGAAGGTCAAGGCCGTGGAGCCGACCGCCGCCCCCTCGACCTCGGCCCCGGAGAGCCTCGAGGCGGCCCGGACGGCGGCGAGGTGCTGGGGCCTCAGGCCGGGCCGGTCCCGGTTGGCCCGGATCCGGACGATCCGGAATGGCCTTCCGGTGAGCATCGACAGGCTCAGCGCCGTCCGGAGGATCTGCCCTCCTCCCTCGCCCTCCGAGCCATCAAGCTCGACGAATTGAGAGGAGACCGATCCGATCGCGAACCGAGTCGAGTCGGCCCGAGGGGGCGGGGCGTCGTCCATCGGGAAGCTCCTCGGGCTCGAGGTCGATCCGGGAGGAGAGCCGGGGACCTTCCGGTGCGGGCCGATCCCCCTCCCGTGCGCGCCATGCAGCCGCCAACGACGAGGGTGAAACACCAGGTCGTCCGGTCCGGATGGTGTCGGGCTGGAGGTCCATTCCATGGAGGAGGTTTCCGGGAATCGGGTTCGCAAGAGGAGTGCCGGTCGGCCAGCCGGCCAGTGATCGGGAGACTGGGGACCGAAGACGATGCAGGGGACGAGGGCCGGTGCCCGTCCGAGGCGAGGGACGCGATGCTCCGCCAGACCGGGAGTCGTTCCCGACCAGATGCGGCGAGATCCCCGCTCGGAACAACCGGGCCCCGGCTCCGGTCAGGGGCGATCGACGCCCAGCTCGCTGGGCTCGACCTCGCGCAGGGAGTTCGGCGGAGCGATCGGCCCGACCCAGGGGATCTCGGTGGCTCCGGTGGGGGAGGCCCACAGGAAGACGACGCTCTGGAGCTGGCGGTCGCTCTTGGGCTCGTTCTTGGTGAAGAGGAAGTGGCCGAGGCTCCCGGGACGGTCGGGCCAGCAGCCAATCATCAGGATCTGCCCCGGGGAGAGCGAGATCGAGGCGGCGAGGTCCCGGAAGCTCTCTTCCTGTTGGCCCTCCCGCATGACGAACTGCTCGGGCTCGAACGGGCCGACGTTCTCCGCCGGGGCGAAGCGGATCTGCTCGGCTCCGTGGTGGATCTCCGGGACGATCCGCAGCGAAACCGAGCCGCCGGATCGGGAGGCCGAGACTCGGATCGCGGGCCTCGGGTTCTCATAATCTCGGCCCACGGCGCCACCGCCAAGGCTCAGGAAGAGGGTCTTGCGCTCGACTGGCTCGTCGGGGCCGAGCTGGATCGGCGTCGCGTGCCCCTCGGGGACCGCGATGTAGATCGGGTCGATCCGCTCCCCCTGGGGGGCGTCGGGGCTGAGGATCTCCTCGACTTCCGGAGGCAGCGTGCCGTCGACGACCGCGACGCGCAGGCCGTTGGCCTCCAGTCGGAGCCGGCGATCGGGGTCGATCACGTGCTCATCGGCCACCGACCAGGCCAGGTCCCGCAGCGCTGGCTCATCGATCGGCCGGGTGGCGATCATCACCTTGAGCGCGATCCGGGGGGGCGCCAGCAGCTCGGCCAACTGCTCCTTGTCCATGCCCGTGCCGATCGAGGAGAGGGCGGCGTCGGGCTCGGCACCCGGCTTGACCAGCGAGCAACCGACGGCCAGAACCGCGGCGATCGACACACAGGCCAGGGCCCTCGAAAGGCGATGCATGGGCATCGGCGGCGTCCTTTCCGCTCGTCGTCGCGGGGGGAACCGGGGACCGGCGGAATCTAGGCGACTGGCCCGGGCCTGTCAATCGCGACCACCGGACTCGGTTCACTCCTCGGTTCGAAACGCGATTGGAAAATCCGTGCTGGTCAGGTAAAGTGGAGTGGCTTCCTTGTGCGCATGGCTGATGGCTCCCTCGTGATCCCCCGCCACCCCTCTCCTCTGCAACCCGGCACCCTCAACGGACCAACGACGCGACAGCCCCTGGAGTGGGATTCATGAGGCGCCGAGGCTTCACGCTGATCGAATTGCTCGTGGTGATCGCCATCATCGGGGTGCTGATCGCCCTGCTGCTGCCGGCCGTGCAGAGCGCCCGGGAGGCCGCCCGGCGCACGGGGTGTGTCAACAACCTGAAGCAGCTCGGCCTGGCGATGCACAATTACCACGACCTGCACCAGACCCTTCCTCCGGGCCGCGTCCGAAGCCGGGTCGAGGGCCTGGGCCTGGTCTACTCGGCGTTCGCCCAGGTCTTGCCCCAGCTGGATCAGGGGCCGCTCTTCGACTCGATCAACTTCAACCTGAACGCCGATCGGGGGATTGGGCTGCTGGAGAATGACACCGCCCGGCGCACCCGGGTGGCCACCTTCCTCTGCCCGAGCGACACCACGTCCGACTTCGATGAAGAGGCCCAGGCCCCCATCAATTACCAGATGAATGCCGGTACCCGCCATTCCGTGCGGGACAACTCCGGCCTGCTCTTCGAGAACTCCCGCGTCCGGTTCGCCGATATCCGAGACGGCACCTCGCAGACCGCGCTGCTCAGCGAACTGTCCCGGGGCCAGGGCTTCCGCACCAACTGGGTGATCGAGTTGACCGACGTCCCGCTGGTCAGCTACGAGCAGACGTGCGCCCCGCTGCATCCCGGCGTGCCCCGGGCTCGGGGGAACCGCTGGATCTACGGGGCGCCGAACCACACGATGTACTCGCACCATCGCGTGCCCAACGACCTTTTGCCCGACTGCCGCACCGGAAGCCCGTTCGGAGACCGCACCAACGCCATCTGGGACCTCCTGGCCCTGGACGGCGCCGCCCGCAGCTTCCACCCCGGAGGCGTCCACGTCCTTTTTGCCGACGGCTCGGTCCGCTTTATCAAGGACTCGATCTCGGTCCAGATCTGGCGCCCTCTCGGGACTCGGAACGGCGGGGAGATCGTTTCGGCCGACTCGTACTGACCGCCCTCCCACGACTCGCCGCTCGGCCACCCCGCGATCCTCATGCTGCGGGATCCGGACGCTCGACCTGGCTCGTTCGGAATCGGGCGAGTGCAGGTCCCCGGGTCCGGTTCCCCTGGCCGATCTGGGGGTTGCGTGCTCGCCGAGTGATCCGACGGGCCGATCGGCCCGATGAGTTCGCCTCGAGATTGTGAAGATTCGGGAAAGAATTCTTGTGAAAACCGAGAGGATCTGCGTCTATAGGGGGAACGAGGCCCTCCCTCGACCTCCTCGATCGAGGGCGGCTCGGCTCCGCCGGCCCCCCCGAGATTGATCTCGAAGGCGGTCCTCGAGAGGCCACCCGGAGCATCCGAACCGTCCCCGATCTGGCCCGACTTCCCAACCGGCCAGGGACGACAACCACGGTCTTCGGTTCGCCCGGAGTGTGACATCCAGGCAAGAGGTGTCTCGGTTTCCGAAGCGGCCGGATGGCCCTCCCGATCGCCTGACCCGGCCTGGGTGCCAGGCCGTCTCATCTCGGGCAGAGGCGATCGGAGCCCTGGGTCGCCGCTGGCCCCGGGGCCGGTGTGCCCCCGGCGCAACGCTTGAGGAGAGGCTGTTGCGCCTGCGCGATGGTGCCGAACCGGGGAGTTTTGCAATGGCGAATCGATCGAGGGGGAGCGCTCCGGCTGGGAGGGGCAGCGAGGCGGGCTGGATCGGCCGTTGCTGGACGAATCCGGTGCTGGTGCTCGGCGCGGCGGGATGCGTGCTGATCTGGGTCGTGGCGTCCGATCCCTCGGAGCCCTCGAAGTCGAGGTCCCGGATGCTGGTTGGCGCCCGGGAACCGGTTCGGCTTGTCCGGGTTTCTCTCGACGGCACCAACCTGGCGGCGGCCTCCGCCGACCAGGTGATCGTCTCCGAGTCCGGGAGGCTTCGGACCCTCCCGATGGATGTCGAGCTTGGGGCGAGCCCGCTGGCGATGGATTGGTCCCCCAGCGGTGCGATACTGGCGATCTGCGACCGTCCCGGCGGCCCGATCTGGTTCTGGGGGACTGCCGACGAGGCTCCTCCGGCGATCCTTGACGGCGTCCGAGGCGACCGCCTGGAATTCCTCGCCGACGGCCGGCTCGCGATCGGGACCTCGGATCGGGAACTGGTCCTGGCCGACCCGGACTCGGGCGCCGTGCTCGATCGCCTGGCGCTGCGGGACTCGGCGTGCCTGCTCGCATCATCCCCCGACGGCAGGTACATCGCCTTCGCCACCTGGCCGGACAACGACGCGGGGGGGATCGGCGTGTGGGACCGCCGCACTGGCGAGTCTCTGCTGCGGGAGCGAGCCCACCGGATCGCCGTGACGGCCCTGGCATTCTCGGAGGACGGGACCTCACTCTACACCGCCGGCTCCGACCGTCTGATCCGCCGCTGGGATCGCTCGTCCCTGGACTCTCCCCGCGCCGAGGTGGAGCGGTCGCACACGATCTACTCCCTCGTGGCTCTGCCGGGCCGGGGAGAGCTGGCAATGGGGGACTCCTGCGGCTCCATCACGATCGCCGATGCCCGGACGCTCCTCCCCTCGGGGAGTGTCCGGGAGCACTCCGCGACGGTGACCTCGCTCCAGGCGATGCCGGACGGCCGATCGCTCGTTTCCGGGAGCCTTGATCACACCGTCCGGCTCTGGGATCTCGACGCGATCGCTCCTCCGGCCGGGCTCCCGGTGGACGTCTGCTCCTCGATCGCCGCCGAATGAGCCGTCCGGGTTCGGACTCCCCCGATCCCAACCCGGATGGCTCGGCCCTTTGGTGAGAGTCGGCTCCGACGGAAGGGATCGGCTGGGGGCTTCAGAGACGACGACCGGGGCGGGGATCGATCAAGAGGCAAGACGGGCGGCCCCTGGGAGCTAGAGTTCTTCGTCTCCATGTCGGACTTCGGCCCCTCGACGTAATCAAATGTTCGACAAAGACCGGCGCCGAACTCATGGGCCGGGGTGACGAGTTCGGCACCCTGCAGGCCGGCAAGCTGGGAGATGTGCTCGTCGTCGACGGCGACGTCCTCGCCGATATTGCCATTCTCCAGGACCGCTCCCGGTTCCTGGCCGTGCTTCAGGGCGGCGTCCTTAAGGCGGGCCGCCTGGTCCTGGGCCGCTGAGGACCTCGGGGCGATGGTGCGGGGCAGGGCGATCGACCGAGGATCCAGTGCCCCTGGAGCGCGGTTGGTTTCCGGATCACCGATCGTCCTGCCCGCATCGCCCCTTGCCCGCACCTTGGCTCCTGCGGCCGGAGCGATTGCCTCACGGGGGGGTTGCGTCGGGTTTCCCGGTCCGCCTCGCGAGCAGGCGGCGGATCGCATCGGGAGCCCCGGACAGGGGAGGGGGGAGGGCGCCCCGATCGATCCGGTCGGCGTTCGAGGCGACGAGAATTGACCGGCCGTCGGGGGAGTAGGCGACGGCCGTGACGGCGAGCTCTCCAAGCAGTGGGGGGCCCACGGGGGTGCTGGTGGCGACGTGCCAGACCTCGGCCTCCGCGTTCTCGCAGCCGACGAGCAGGGTTTGACCGTCGGGGGAGAAGGCCAGGGTCATTGGCACCCCGGCGTTGGGCATCGGCGCGCCGGCGGGCTCACCGGTCCGGGCGTCCCAGAGGCGGACGATCCGCTCTCCTCCCGCGGTGGCGATCAGGAGGCCGTCGGGGCTGAAGGCCGCGTCCCGGATCCAGCCGTGGTGCGTCAGGCGGGGGCCGACCTCTTCCAGCGTCTGGATGTTCCAGCGGCGGGCGGTCTTGTCCCGACTGGTCGTCAGCAGAATCCGGCCGTCTGGACTGATCGCCGCCGAGAGGATCGTCTCGGTGTGGGCCTCGATCCGACGTCCCGTGGCGCCTCCCTCGTCGTCGAGGGACCAGAGGGTCGCCCCTCCCCGATCGTCCCCCGAGAGCACCAGCCGGGCGCGCTCGGAGAACGCCAGGGCCGTGACTCGGCCCGACTGGGACGCCGACCAGTCGCTCAGGAGGCCGGTCCTCGCGTTGCCGGTGAGGATGGTCCCGGAGGCGTCGCCGACCACGAACCGGCTGCCGTCCTCGGAGACGGCCAGGGACGTCACCCTGTCCGGCAGGACGATCGAGGGTTCGAGCGGCAGGCCTGTCCGGGAGTCTCGCCGCTGGAGTTCCTCACCGACCCCGACCATCAAGACGGTTCCCCCGAGGGCAAAGGCCCGAGGACCCCGATTCCCACCAGGGGAGAAGACGGCGGGGGGCGGGCCCGGATCCGGCAGCTCCCAGAGCCGGGCGCGATTGTCGGTCCCGCCGGAAGCCAGGGACCGGCCGTCGGGGGCGATCGCCATGGAGACGATCACGTCGTCGTGGGGCAAGGCCGACGGGAGCTGCCGACCGGAGGCGGTCTCCCAGCTCCTTACGTTCCCGTCGGCCGACGCGGTGAAGGCCAGGGGTTCGGTCGGGTGGAAGGCCACGGCGAACACCCAGCCCCCGTGCCGGAGCGGGCCGGAGCGAGCTCGTCCGGTCTCGGCGTGCCAGAGCCGGGCCGTCGTATCGATACTGCCGGTCAGCACCGTCCGCCCGTCGGGGGAGAAGCAGGCGGAGAGGATCCCCTGCGGATGGGTGATCGGTGGGCAGGTCGGGGAGAGCGTCCCGGCGTCCCAGAGCCGCGCCGAGCCGTCCCAGCTGGCCGAGAGCAACAGCCGACCGTCGGGAGAGTAGGACAGGGAGGCGATGTGATCGGAGTGCCCGGCCACCGCCCCGAGCGGGAGGCCGTTCGAGGAGTCCCAGACCCGGACCACCCCGTCGGCTCCCCCGGTGGCGACCCGGAGCCCGTCGGGGGAGAACGCCAGCGCGTCGACCGCGACGCCGACCGAGGAGGGCTCGCCGAGCGCCGAGCCGGTTTCCGCGTCGAAGAGGACGATGCCCCCGGCTCCCGCCACGGCGATCGTCTCGCCGTCGGGGCTGAAGGCCGCCCGAGTCGCCGAGATGCCCCCGGGAGCCGGCATGGGCTTGCCAACCGGCGAACCGTCGGAGACGCTCCAGAGCCGGGCGAAGCCGTCGTCGCAGGCGGTGACCACGAGCGTCCCGTCGGGGGCGAAGGCGATCGCCCCGACCGCGGCCGGGTGCTCCAGGTTCGCCCTCGGCGCGCCGGTCCGGGTGTCCCAGAGCCGTGCCGAGCCGTCGAGGCTGGCGGTCGCGAGCGATCGGCCGTCGGGGCTGTAGGCGAGCGACCGGATCTCGCCGCCGGGACGAGGATGCCCCAGGTCCCCTCGGAGGCGGCCGGAGCGGGGCAGCCAGCTCGACAGGTTTGCCCGGCAGGCGAGCTGCAGGGGACGATCCCGGGCCTCCCGGGCGAGTTCCAGGGCCCGGGTCAGCTCGAACAGGCCGGCCTGGACCTCTCCGGCCCGGCATCGGTCGATCGCCCCGTCGAGGGCCAGGCGGGCGGACAGCAGGCGCGTTTCCCTCAGGCTTCGGCCGATGGCGACCGCCGAGAGCACCGACACCAGGGCAACCAGCACCAGTGCCGTGACGGAGGCCAGCACCGCCGGGCGATGGCGGCGGGCCCCTCGGGCGATCCGGTCCGCCCAGGACTCGGGAAGGGCCGAGACCGGCTCGTCGTCGAGCCATCGCCGGAGGTCCCTGGCCATCGCCTCGGCTGACTCGTAGCGGTCCGCCGGAGCCTGGGCCATCGCCTTCTGGCAGATCGCCTCGAGTTTCCGGGGCACGTCGGGGGTCCAGTCCCGGGGGAGGGGGGGGCCGCCTACTCCAGCCGGGGAGGTGCCAGCGGGGGCGTCGCTGGCTCCCGGCGGGGGCGTTCCGGTGAGAATGGTGAAGAGCGTCGCCCCCAGGCTATACACATCGCTTCTCGGCCCGACCACCCCCGACCGCCCGCTTGCCTGCTCAGGGCTCATAAAGCCCGGAGTCCCGAGCGCGGAGCCGACCGCGGTCAGCGTCGGGTGATCCTTCGATGGCGGGCGGCGGTCGCGGTCGGCCGGGTCGGGGGTGAGGAGCCGCGATCGGTCCCGCCAGGGCTTGGCCAGTCCCCAGTCGACTACCAGCGTCTCGCCGAAGGCCCCGAGCATGATGTTGGCCGGCTTGAGGTCGCGGTGGACGATCCCCCGGCTGTGGGCGTAGGCGACCGCCTCGCAGGCGAGGGTGAACCGCCGGATGAGCTCCCGGCCCCGGGTCGCGGCGGCCCAGCTCTTGCGCCGGTCCCCCTTGCGATCGGCGGCGATCGCATCCCGCAGGCTCTCGCCCCGGACCAGTCGCATCGCGTAGAAGGGGCGGCCGTCGTCGGCCAGGCCGACGCCGTAGATTGGCACGATTCCCGGGTGTTCGAGCGTCCCGGTGATCGCCGCTTCTCGGAGGAACCGAGCCCGGGCCGACGCCCCCTCGCTCGCCTCGGCCCGGATCTCCTTGAGGGCGACCGCCCGGTCCAGTTCCAGGTCGATTGCCACCCAGATCATCCCCAGCCCCCCCCGGGCCAGCGGGCAGATGATGATGTAGCGCTGGGCTAGCTCCAGCTCCCGAGAGCCCAGGCCCCGCCGATCCAAGGAAGCCGGGAGCGGCTGGTCGTCTGGCCGAGTTGTCGAGCCGTCCTGGCCGGCATCGGAGGGGATCGCGGGAGTCGGGTCGGGGTCGCGCTCGGGGGCGGTGTCGACCCGGTCGGCGACGGGCAGGGCCGTCGTCTCGCCTCCCGGGGAGGGCTGCAGGCGCCCCTCGAATACCCGGGTGATCGACCGCTCCGGGTCGGCGATCCAACGGTCGACGACCGAAACCAGATCGTCGCCGAGGCCGTTGACGAGGGCCTCGATCGCCTCCCGCTGCCGGTCGTCGATCCGGCCCCGATCATGGAGGATCTCGGCGATCGACCGTCTCGGATCGGCGATCCAGCACTCGAAGGCGTCGAGCAGCTCCATCTGGTCGACGTACCCCTCTCGGGCGGCGAGGATGCCGAAGAGCAGGTCGCGATCGGCCTCGGCTCCTCCCAGCCTCGTCTCCCCCCGGGACGGCGCATGCGAGGCGGGCGAAGGCGCCCCCCCGTCGATTCCCGGGGGACCGGGAGACGAAGGAAGCCGGGGGATCGGGTCCATGCCGTCGACTCGGGAGGAGGTGACTCTCGAAAGGCGGCTTCGGGCTTCGAGGTCCAGCCCGGCGCGGTTCGATGCCGCCAGCATGATCGGCGATCGGTCTGGGCGCAAGGACCGTCCCGGATCCGTCCCGGCTCAGGAGGAGTCACCCAGGATCGGCGGCATCGGGCTGCCGAGCGAGTCGGCGATCGCTCGGAGCAATTCCCCTTCCTGGACCGTGATCCGTCCGTCGGCGGCCACGGCCGACGCGCATCCCCGCAGGACGTCGCGCTTGAGTGTCGGGCTCGCCTGGGCGAGGACGTCCAGTGCCTGGCCGATCTCCTCCAGCCCGGCGTCCGGCTCGGGGGAGAGCCGGATCCCCTCCCACTTGAGGGCTCGGGCTCCAACGTTGAAGGCCGATCGGACTTCGCCGTTGGGCGCTCCTTCGACCTGGCCGACCCGCGAGATCGCCGAGAGCAGCACGGCCGTCGGCCGGGCGATCGCCTCGGGAGATCGGTACCGGATGCTCGGGGCCGCCTTGCCGCCGAACTGGGAGCCAAGGTGTCGCATCAGCAGCCGGAGCAGGGCGAACTCGAAGAGGCTGATCGACCGGTCGGCTTCCATCAGCGCTCGAATGTTCCGCTGGAAATCGCGAAACTGGTCCGCCGACAACTGACGGAGGCTTGGGATCGCCAGCTCCACCAGGGGGAGCCGGGCGGCCGGGTCGATGCCGGCGACCTTCGGAATGGCCTTGCGCGTCTCCTCGAAGACCTTCGGGTCGGCGTGCTCGGCCAGGGAGCGGAGCTGTGCCTCCCGGATGCGATCGTTCGGGTCGAGCAGCAGCGCGTAGACCAGGGCCCGAGCGCTGTACGGGTCCCGGGTCAGCCGCTGGACGGGATCCGGGAGCGATTCGAGCAGCCCGGCGGCGTAGGCGAGCCGCTGCGGGTCGACGGTGCCGATCCGGGTGATCGCCTCCACCGGATCGAATCGCATTCGCTCCTGGGCGGGAGCGTTCGGGGGCGAGAACCCAGCCCGATCGACCCTCGCCTGCGAGGGAGGCTCGAGCGAAACCTTGGAGAAATCGCCGTCGAACTGCGGGTCGATCCGACGGATGCGGTCGGTCAGCGGAGGGTGGGTGGCGAGCAGGCTCAACCAGGCGCCACCGACGCCGTCGCCGAAGTACATGTGGGCGGCCTCGCCGGCCTCGGGATCCTCGAGCTTCGATCCTTCGGCCAGGGCGCCGATTTTCTTCAAGGCTCCGGCGATTCCCTCGGGGTTCCGGGTGAACTGCACCGCGGAGGCGTCGGCCAGGTACTCGCGCTGCCGGGAGACGGCGGCCTGGATCAGCCTTCCGAAGAAGACGCCGACGTACCCGATGACGTACAGGGCCAGGCCGATCAGCGGGAGGGGGTTCCCCCCCTTGCGGTCGTCCGAGGCGCGCATGCCGCTATAGAGGGTCGACCGGAAGATGATCCAGCCGGTGATCCCGATCAGCAGGATGCCGAACAGGACGCCCATGAGCCGGATGTTCAGGCGCATGTCCCCGTTGAGGATGTGGCTGAACTCGTGCGCCATCACGCCCTGCAGCTCGTCCCGGGAGAGGGTGCGGACGCAGCCCCGGGTGACGCCGATCACCGCGTCCTCCGGGGAGAATCCCGCGGCGAAGGCGTTGATCCCTCGCTCCTTGTCGAGCAGGTAGACCGGAGGCACGGGAGTCCCCGAGGCGATCGCCATCTCCTCGACGACGTTGAGCAGGCGGCGCTCGTCTGGGTCCCGGGTGTCGGGGTGGACGAGCCGGCCGCCGAGGAGCTCGGCCACCGTGTGCCCTCCCCTGGAGAGCGAGGCGATCTTGAACAGGCTCCCGCCCCCCACTAGCGCCGAGACGCCGACGGCCACGATCCCGAACAACCCCGGGTCCCAGAGCACCGGACCCGATGACGGGGCCACCCCGCTCTCCTCGCCGCCGAGGCCGAGCAGAATGCCGGCGATGGCCAGGTAGACGGCCGCGATGATCGCGATCACCGCCAGGATGAAGTAGAAGACGAGGAGGCCCGTCTTGCGTCGGGCGACCTCCTGATGCTCGAAGAAATCCATGGGAGAGATTCGGCCGAATGCGGTCGGAGATCGGCGGGTCAGGAGAGTAATGAGGATGGGGACGGCCGGCGACGCCCTCGGGCCGGTCGCCGGCCGACGTTCGCCGACCGGATCGAGGTCAGGAGAACGACACGCGGGGCGCCTCGCGCTCCTTGGGGGATTCGAGTTCAAAGAACTGGGCCGGTCCGAAGCCGAACATGCCGGCGAAGATGACGGCGGGGAAGACCTCCCGGGCGGTATTGTAGGTCATCACCGCGTCATTGTACGCCTGCCGGGAGAAGGCGACCTTGTTCTCGGTGCTGGTCAGCTCCTCCTGCAACGCCAGCATGTTCGTGTTGGCCTTCAGGTCGGGATACGCCTCCGACAGCGCGAACAGGCGGCCGAGGACGCCGGTGCCGGCGGAGACGGAGCCCAGCTCCGACTCGGCGCTGTTGAGCCGCTTCATCGCGTCGGGGTCGCCGGGGTTGGCGGCCACCTGGTTGCTGGCGGTCACGGCAGCGTTTCGGGCGTTGATGACGGCCTCGAGCGTCTCGCGCTCGTGGCTCATGTAGCCCTTGGCGGTCTCGACGAGATTGGGGATCAGGTCGTAACGCCGCTTCAACTGGACGTCGATCTGGGCGTAGGCATTCTTGTACCGGTTGCGCAGCTGGACAAGCTTGTTATACGTCCCGACGGCCAGGAAGATCAGGACGACGACGATGGCCCCGATGACAAGCAGGGCGATCGCCGTGCCCCCGAGGCCTCCCGAGACCTCCTGGGCGAGCAGCGGCAGCATGGTCGGTCGTTCCTCCGGCGGGGGGCGAGATCGAGTCGGATCGAGCCAGGCCGCCGATCCGGTTGGATGGGATCGGGTCCCGGCCTTGACGAGGTCTCCACGAGACTACCGGGATTTCGCCGGCAAGTCCAATTTCTCAAGTCGAAGCCGCGGCCGGGATGGCCGATCGCTTTGCCTTGACCATCCCGGGCGGATCTGACACAACGTCGAGGCCCCATCGCCGGCCCGAAGGACCGGGCCGCCGCGAGCCTCTCCGCCCCGAGAATCCCGCCTGATGCGACCGGGCCCCGGCGCGGCGATGGGCCTGCGATCGCGAGACGGCGGGGGAGCCGATGGTCTTCAACTCGCTGGCATTTGCCGAGTTCTTCGCCGTCGTCTTCGTCCTCTACTGGGTGCTTCGGCGTCGGCTCCGGGCCCAGAACGCGTTGCTGCTGGGGGCCGGGTATGTCTTCTACGCCTGCTGGGACTGGCGGTTCCTCGGCCTGCTGGTGCTGTCGACGGTCGTCGACTATGGATGCGGCCTGCTGGTCCATCGCGTCAAGGTTCCCAGGACGCGGAGGATGCTGCTCGCGCTGAGCATGATCGCCAACCTCGGCATGCTCGGCTTCTTCAAGTACTGCGACTTCTTTGTCGGGAGCCTGGCGCTGCTCCTCGATCGGCTGGGGATCGAGGCCTCGCCGCCCACGCTCGGCGTGCTGCTGCCGATCGGGATCTCCTTTTACACCTTTCAGTCGATGGCCTACGTCATCGACGTCTACCGCCGGGAGATCGAGCCGACCCGAGACTTCCTCAGCTTCGCCGTTTTCGTCTCCTTCTTCCCCCACCTCGTCGCCGGGCCGATCATGCAGCCGAGGACGCTGTTGCCGCAGGTTTCCCGGCCGAGGCGGTTCGACCTGGAGCAACTCTACCGAGGGGCCTACCTCATTGCCTGGGGCCTGGCGAAGAAGGTGGTGATCGCCGACAACCTGGCGCCGATTGTCGATGACCTGTTCGGTCGCTGGGAGACGATCGACGGGGGCCTGGCCTTGCTGGCGGTCTACGCCTTCGCGTTCCAGATCTACGGCGACTTCTCGGGATACACCGACATCGCCCGCGGTGTCGCCCGCTGTCTCGGGTTCGAGCTCGCCTTGAATTTCAACCTACCGTATTTCTCCGCCAGCCCTGGGGAGTTCTGGAGGCGCTGGCACATCAGCCTCTCCCAGTGGTTGCGGGATTACCTGTACATTCCCCTCGGCGGCAGCCGGGGAGGACGGGCCGTCGCGATCGGGAACGCTCTGCTCGCTGGCCTGGTCGCGTGCCTTGGGGGCGGGGTGATCCTGGCGATTGGGGAGGCGTCGGGGCCCTCCGTCGAAGGGTTCTCCGTCCTGGGGATCGCGATGGGAGTCGGCCTCCTGATCGCGTGTTCGGCGATCCTGACAATCCGGGGGACGGTCGCGCTGACGTGCCGGAACCTGATGCTCACGATGATGCTCGGCGGGCTCTGGCACGGCGCGGCGTGGACCTTCGTGGCCTGGGGGGCATACCAGGGGATCTTGCTCGTCGGCCAGCGGTTGCTCGATCCGACGCTGGAGCGGCTGCGGCCGGCCGATCCGTTCGCCCGGAACTGCTGGAAGGCCGCCTGTATCGTCGGGACGTTCCACCTTGTCTGTCTCGGTTGGCTGCTGTTCCGAGCCGACTCGACCGCCCAGGCGGCCGGGATGCTCGGTGCGATTCTCTCCGGCCCGTCGCTGCCCCCCGCGACGTACCTCGCCCCGGTGCTGGCCTGCGTGCTGCCCCTGCTTCTGGTGCAGGCGGTCCAGTATGCCTCGGGGGATCCGGAGATCCTGCTCCGGGCCCCTTGGTATGTGAGGAGCGTCGCCTACACGGCCCTCTTCTACGGAATCGTGCTGGGAGGCGAGTTCGGCGGGGGCCAGTTCATCTATTTCCAGTTCTGAGCCGCGATTGCGGTCCGCCCGCCGTCGATTGGAGGACCTCAGGATGGCCCCCGACCAGACTCGATCGACGATCCCTCTGGGGCTGCTTGGCGCGCTCATCCTCGTGGTGGCGATTGAGGCGAGCCGGGCCGATCGGCCGATCGACCGGCAGACCAAGACGGGTCTGGCCTGGCAGTTCGGCGCCGAGGCGGCGGCGGAGCCCGCGGTGATCGGGGCGAGGGTGCTCTGTCTGGGCGACAGCCGAATGAAGCTCGGGGTCCTGCCGGTGGTGCTCGAGGATCGGATCGGCCTTCCGGCGTACAACCTGGCGGTCCCCGGGGCGCCAGCCTCGGCCACGGTCATTCTGCTGGAGAAGGCCCTCCGGGCAGGGGCAAAGCCGAGCCTCCTGGTCGTCAACTTCGACGAGAATCTGCTGGCCGTCTCCCCCCGCGAGCGCGTCTCCGAGTGGCCGGAGCTGCTCGGGCCCGGCGACTGGCTTGGCCTGGCCCGCCGCAGCGGCGACCTTGATTTCGTCCTCCGGGTCGGCCTGGGGATGATTCTCCCCTCCTGGAGGGACCGCGAGGCGATCCGAGAGCGGATCGTCGCCGCTCTTGGAGGCCGTGAGCGGCCGATTCTGCCCGAGCTCCGGGCCCTCGACCGCAACTGGCGGCGCAACCTCGGCGCGCAGGTCGCGACGCCCGGGGAACGAGTTCCCTCCTCGACGGCTTTCATCGACTCTGGGGCCACCCCTCGATCCCGAGGGTGGCGGCCGCATCCGATCAATGCTCAGGCGGTCCATCGGCTCTGCTCGCTGGCCGATCGCCTTGGGATCACGGTCGCCTGGCTCCTGCCGCCGAGCCGGGCCGACTGGACCGATCGCCGCCGCTCGCTCGGGCTGACTGAAGCGTTCGACGCGTTCGTTGCCGAGGTGCTCGACGCCCACCCCAACGTCGTCGTCGTCGACGGACGCTCCGCCGGCTTCCCCGATGCCGCGTTCCGCGACCCGACGCACCTGGACGGCCTCGGCGCCTCCTCGCTCTCGGAATCTCTTGCCGACGCCCTGCTCCCGCTCCTCGACCGTGGCCGAGCCGATGACGACTCGGCCCGATTGGTCGCCCTGCCGGCCTATCGGCCGCCCTCCTCGAGGCTCTCGCTGGAGGACATGGCGACCTCGGCCGCCATGGTTCGGACCCGCTGATCTGATCTCTTGCCCTGGCGTCCGATGGTCCCCCGGTCCCCCTCGCGCCGAGCTGGCTCGGATCGGGGCCAGGTCGCGTCGTGGTCGGTCGTGTCCGACTCCGTCGCCGCCCTCCGGGATGACACAGGCCCGACGATCGAGGAGGGGGGAGCGGGCCGGGCCGAGGCGGGGGGAAATGCGAGGAGGCCGGAGCGGGGCGGATGCCCGCTCCGGCCTCCCGGGGATCGAGTCCGGAGAAGTCGCCGACGATCACTTGGGGGAATCGGACTCCTTGGGCTGTTCGCCGCGCGACGGGAGCTTGGGGGGCTCGGGGGCGCCGACGGGGCGCTCGATGCCGGTGCCCGCGGGATCGTCCTGGGCCTGCTGGATGGCCCGGAGCTTCTCCTCGGCGCGGGAGGGGGGGATCTCCTGCTCGGGCTTCGACATGCGGACGCGGTTGACTTCCTCGTCCTTCACCGCGGCTTGCGACTGCTCCTGGCCGGAGAGCTTGATCTGGCCGGTGAGGTGATTCTCGACGGCCGCCTGGAGGAAGAGGTCCTCCATGACGGTCTTCATCCGCTCCTGGAGCTTGGCCTCGAAGATCGAGGCGGTCATCTGCTCGATCAGCTTCGGATCCTGCCGGTCGACGTCCTGGCCGGGCTCCAGCCGCTCGCGCTGGAAGATCACCCAGGCGGTTTCGTTCACCTGGATTGGGCCGGTGAAGTCGCCGTCCTTGGGCTTGTGCGAGGGGTCCTTGTCGTCGGGGTCGCCGTCGACGAGCTGGGCGAAGGCCGCGTCGGAGACCTGCAGCGGTTCGGAGTATCGGGAGATCGGCTGGGAGAGCAGGCCGCCGAGCGGGGCGGAGTCTTTGTCCAGCGACAGGTTTCGGGCGATCGTGGCGAAGCCGCCGGGGTTGGCCTTCACCTGGTTCCAGACGTCCTTGGCCTTGGCCAGCGAGTCGACCATGATCATCCGGACGACCAGCTTGGGGCCGAAGTAGGCCTCGAAGGCACGCTCGAGGTCTTCCTCGGTGACCTGGACGCTGGGCTCCGCCAGTTTGCGCAGGGCGACGCCGGGGAAGGCGATGTACTCGGCGTACTGTCTGGGGCTGAGGTTCCGCTCCCGGGCCAGGGCGCGGAGGAAGTTTTCGCGGTCGATGCCGGCCCGGGCGGCGTCGCGGTCGATCTCCGAGTCGATCTCGGCGGCGGTGACGGAGATGCCGCGGGTCTTGATCGCCTGGTCGATGAGCGACCGCATGATCAGTGTGTCGAGGACCTCCAGGCCGTGCCGGGCGACGCACTCATCGGCCAGCCTCTGGCGGGAGATGACCTCGCCGTTGACCACGGCGATTGGGTCGCTTGGGTTGGCCGGTACGGCCCGCAGCGCCAGCGGGGGAAGGGGCTGGGCCGCCCCGTTCTCCTGGGCCGGAGCCCCCGGCTTCGACTGCATCGCGCCGGCCGGCGCCAGGCCGAGGATCAAGACCGCGATGGCCGGCACCCCGAGACGGCCGGCCCGGATCAGTTCGCCCATGTCGTCCCTCCTTGAACTCGTCGCGCCGGGGAACTTCGGTGGCGATCCGGCACGTTCCGGCCGATACCATAACGTTCGGCCCCCTCCGGTCAACGCCGATCTCGACCCGACGGCGTCCCTCTCCCCGACCTTTCTGGGCCCTGGACCGTCATTGACCGAGCCGGACCCGATCCTGGGTCGGCCCCCCTCGGAGACCCCCACGTGAGCATCCGCCTCGAACCCGCCCCGATCGCCTCCTCCTCGACCCGACGTCGACGGCCCCGTTGCCGGCCGATCCTGCTGCTGGCCCTGGTCGCGATCGCCTCGTCGCGTCTGCTCGTCGCGCCGACCTCCCAGGCCGAGGAGTTTCGCCGGCACGTCGTCGTCTCGCAGGAGGAGCATGCCTCGGATGTGGGCCGGGACGTGCTCCGGCAAGGTGGGAACGCGATCGATGCCGCGGTGGCCACGGCCTTCGCCCTGGCGGTCACCCACCCGGCGGCGGGGAACCTTGGCGGCGGCGGGTTCATCGTCGCCTTCCTGGCCGATCGCGGAGAGGTGGTGACCTTCGACTTCCGGGAGCGTGCTCCTCTGGCCTCGACCGAGCGGATGTACCTGGACGACGAGGGGAAGTTCCTGCCCCGCCACCGCGCCGGCCTTCGAGCGGGCGGCGTGCCGGGGACGGTCAAGGGGCTCGGCCTGGCCCACGAGCGGTTCGGGACGCTCCCCTGGGCGGACCTCGTCCTCCCGGCGGTCGCGCTGGCCCGGGACGGCTTTCCTGTCTCCAACACCCTCGCCCGTTCGCTCAATAGCCAGCTCTTCGACGACGACGGCGCTTCCGACGCGCTCGACGGCAGCGGCCGAGGGGCCCGGCTTGCCGACTTCCCCGCCTCGGTTCGGGCCTTCCGCAAGCCGGACGGCACACCCTGGCAAGCCGGCGACATCCTGCGACAGCCCGACCTGGCGGACACCCTCTCTCGGATCGCCGAGCACGGGCCCGACGAGTTCTACGGCGGCCGCACCGCCGAGTTGATCGTCGCGGCCATGCAGGCCGAGGGTGGGTTGATCTCCCGCGAAGACCTGGAATCGTACCGGGCCGTCCAGCGTCCCCCGGTTCATGCCACGTTCCGAGGTTACGACGTCTACGGTATGGGGCCGCCCTCTTCGGGGGGGATCGTCGTGCTCCTGGCCTTGAACATCCTCGAGCGGTACGACCTGGCCGCCGACGGGCCGGAATCGGCGGAGACGCTGCACCGGATCACCGAGGCCATGCGACGTGCGTTCTTCGTTCGAGCAACCCGGATCGCCGACCCGGACTTCATCGACGTGCCAGCCGATGTGCTGACCTCGCAGAGCTTCGCCGACGACCTGGCTGCCTCGATCGGCCCCAAGGCCACGCCGAGCCAGGATCTGGCCGACTTCCCGATCGCCGGCCTGGCCGAGGGGAGCGACACGACCCACCTCTCGGTCGTCGACGGCTCCGGCAACGCCGTGGCCCTGACCTACACGCTCGAGCAGGGGTATGGCTCCAAGGCGGTCGTCGCCGGCACGGGATTCCTGCTGAACAACGAGATGGGAGACTTCAATCTCGTGCCCGGTGTGACGAGCGCCTCCGGCCTGATCGGCACGCCGCCGAACCGGATCGCCCCCGGCAAGCGGATGCTCAGCTCGATGTCCCCGACCATCGTCCTGGAGGACGGACGTGTCCGGCTGGTCACCGGCTCGCCGGGAGGGAGGACGATCCCCAACACGGTGCTCTGGGTCGTGCTCAACGTCCTGGAGTTCGGCCGCAGTCCTAGGGAGGCCGTCGACGCCCTGAGGACCCATCACGCCTGGTTCCCCGACGTGATCACCCTGGAAGGCCGGCGCTGGCCCGAGGAAACGACCCGGGAGCTCCGCGATCGCGGCCACCGGCTCCGTTCCACGGAGCTGCAGGGGGATGCCCATACCATCATCGTCGACCCGGTCACCGGCCTCTTGCACGGCGTCAACGACCGGAGGCGGCACACATCCAGGGCGTCCGGAGACTGAACCCGGGGCCCTCTGACGGGGTCCGAGGGGCGTTTCACCGCAAAAAACGCTGCAAGGGCGCTGTCCTGAGGCGATTTTTCCTGTATATTTCCGGCCGGAGCGTCGATCTGGTTCGGCAGGAGCGTGGTCCGAGCCTCCCCGCCGCGGGCCGAGGCCGACCGTCACGGCTCCCAGGGTCGACCGATCATCGACAGGAGGGGATGCGATCCATGGCCGCGAAGAAAGCCGCCCCCAAGGCCGCGTCCGCGAAGGCCGAGAAGCCCGAGGCCAAGGCGAAGGCCCGGCCGATGACCAAGAACGAGCTCTACTCCGCGCTATCGGAACGGACCGGCTTGGCCAAGAAGGACGTGGCTAGCCTCTTCGAGCACCTCGACGAGCTCGTCCGCACGTCGCTGACCAAGCGGGGCGGCCCCAAGCAGTTCGTCCTTCCCGGTCTGCTGAAGATCCGCCTCGCTGAGAAGAAGGCCACTCCGGCCAAGAAGGGCCGCAATCCGCAGACCGGGGAGATCATCGACATCCCCGCCAAGCCCAAGCGGAACACCGTCAAGGTCACCCCGCTGAAGGCCCTGAAGGATTCGGTCCTCTCCGGCAAGTGATTCCCCGACCGCCCTGGAGGAGGTGCCGTTCCCGTCTCCTCCTCCAGGCCGTCGCCTCGCTCTTCGGTTCGATGTTCCCCTACCGCGATCGGCCCCGGAAGCCCCCCGATGCCCACCCTCGCCCCCGTCTTCTCCCAGGCTCCGACCGGTTCCCGTCCCTCCGCCCGGGGCACCCCCATCCTCCTCGACGACACCTCTCCGGCCGTTCCCTGAGCGGCTGGCGTCACCCCCGACCCTCGGTCGATCCTCCCCCGAGCGGCCGGCCTGATCTCCCTTGCCGGCGTGGCGGAACGGCAGACGCAGGAGACTTAAAATCTCCCGGGGGGGAACCCCCGTGTGGGTTCGACTCCCACCGCCGGCATCTCGACTCCGACCGCCAGGGGTCGCCAAAAGCCGCCTCTGCAACAGGCTTGCGACGACGCGGCCCGGCCGAGATTGACGGGGAATCACGTCAGCAACCGCCAACGTCTGCCTCCCGCCGTCTCCCGACTGCTACCAAATCTGCTACCACGATTCCGCCTGACCTGTCTGAAATCGTGGATGCTTGGCCGTCGCTGTCCGAGGCGGTCCGGGCCGGCATCCTCGCCATGGCCCGGGCCGTTCGGAAGTGATCCAGAGTGCGCGGAAAGCGCGGAAAGTCGCCTCGCCCGGCCGGGTGCCAGACGCCGATCGAGAAGGTCCGCCAGATCCTCAAGGCAACCGAATCGGTCCAGGCCCTCGCCGCATTCGATGAGGCGACGAGGGACAATCAGGGCGGGGCGAACAACCGATCTGAAGCGAACCAGTACACCAAGGGCGAGGTTGACTGTGACATTGTCCCCACCGCCCAGTCTTGTGCTGGAGCACTGTCGGATGGAGAACGATCCGACGCCAGCGCGGCGTCCATCAATCTCTAGGGTGGGTGGGAAGTCAAACCCACGCACGGTTCGGCGAGCACGTGACCAACTGGTCACCTATCACAAGACGAAGGGTGTGGTCAAGGATTGACAACCTCCGTGTCGGAGGTAGTATTAAGGGTTGAATAGTCGGCTCGCGAAGGGCCGACCATTCCGGCGATGAGAGCCCCAGCAACTGCCATCGGGCAGAGGTTGGGGTTTTTTTGTGGTCGAGCCTCCTGATCGAGACTCTCGGAGCGTCCACCTGCGCCGATTACCTCTCCTGACGCGCTTCGTCCCATGATCGCCCGCGAGGCCCCGATCGCTCGGGCGGAGGGATAGAAGGATAGGAGGACTCTCTGATGATTCACACCCAAAGTCGGATCGTCGTGTCGGAGGGCCCATGCGAGGCGCATGGGGTGGCCCATACGTGCGTCCATCATCAGAACTTCCCGGAGAACTGGGCGCAAGGGGAAACCCCCGCAGCTGCGGCACGATATTTGCTTAACATGTTCGAGAAGGAGCTCGACAGCGTCGGCGGCGATCGCCATCGCGAGGGGATCATCAAGGCGATGGCTGACCTTCGAGAGTTCCTCGCCGAGCACCAGTGGGATGCGGTTGACGAGGAAGAGTCGCGCTGATCCGACAGGGGAGACGCCGGCAGCGTCCTCACCCGGGGGGGCCGGCGCGGACCCCATTCCCCCGCGGAGCTGGACCGATGCTCAAGACCATGCTCGTCGGGCTCGACGGCAGCGTCGACGGCGACGCCGCCCTCGAACTTGCGATCCGGTGGGCCTCCCGGCTTGACGCGATGGTTGTCGGCCTGGGAATCGTCGATGAACCCGGCATCCACGGTGCCGAGGAGACTTGGCTTGGCGAGGTGTATTTTCGCCAGATCAACGAACGTCTCACCGAGGACGTTCGCCGCGCCGTTGATCGAACTTTGGAGCGCGCCGCGATCCGCTGCGCCGAGGCGAAGGTGGCCTTCAAGCCCCTCGAGGATGTCGGCAATCCGAGCGAGCGGATCCTGGTCGAAGCCCAACGCTACGACCTGATCTTGATGGGCCAGCGCACTCACTTTCGGTTTGGCTGGGAGGACGCGGCCGACGATACGCTCCGCCGCGTCTTGACGGAGAATCCCCGGCCCGTTGTCGCATGCCCCAGGCGGCCTGGACCGGAGTCCCGAAACGTCCTCATCGCCTTCGATGGCAGCGTGCAAGCTGCCCGAGCGCTCCAGGCGTTCCAGGCCTCCGGAATCGGCCAGGACCGTCAGATCTCCGTATTGTGCTGCGGCACCGACAAAGTTGAGGCCGCTCGCACAGCTGATCGAGCCTCGGAATATCTCGGCTTCCACGGACTCGCCGCGAAGCCAATCGTGCTGAAGTCCGACCGGGCCCCGGCCCGCGAGATTCTCGGGCAACTCGAAGAAACCAAAGCCGAATTGCTCGTGATGGGGGCCTACGGTAAGCCGACCCTCCGCGAGTGGATCCTCGGTTCGACGACTCGGGCCGTCCTGAAGGAATGCCCGGTGCCCGTCTTTCTCTTCCACTAGAGCGGTCGCATGCTCGATCCCCCGGGGGGACGAACGTCACTCCGACTCGCCGTCGAGTGACTTGACCTCCATGTTGCGGAAGTCGACCCGATCGCCGTGGCCCAGCAAGGCGATGTGCCCCGACTTGCGTGCCAGGCCCGGGTGCTCCCGATGGTCCATGGTCCCCCCTTCCGAGGCCTCGTCGAGGTCGGCGTCGACAATCGTCTCGCCGTTGAGGACGACCTTTACCCGGCGGCCGATGCAGGAGATCTCCTGCGAGTTCCACTCGCCCGCAGGCTTCAGGTATCCCTTCTTGGCAGGAACCACCCCATAGACTGAGCCGTGGTACTGATAAGGCTGCAACGCGTTGTACTTCTCGGCCGAGTTGTCGAGCACCTGGATCTCCATCCCCGCATAGGCCGGATCCCCCTCGGTCGGGGTCCGCAGACCGATGCCGTTGTTCGCGCCCGGGGTCAGCCGGAACTCGAATCGGAGCACGAAGTCTCCGTACTCGTCCTCCGTGAACAACTTGCCGCCGCTACCCGGAATACAGTAAAGGATTCCGTCTTCGACAGCGTATCCATCAGTGGCGCCGGTCCAGCCGGAGAGGTCCTTGCCGTTGAACAGCGGGACGAACTCCTGCGCCGGGCAAGCGGCCGGGGCGGCGACCGCCGTGAGGAACGCCGAGGAGAGGATCGCCAACGCTCGGGTGTGGGACATCGTACTCGTGCTCTCGATCGTGGATGACCCTCGGCTCCGGCGACCGCCCTCGACGGCTCGGAACGGCCCGAGGTTGACCGAGATCTAGCGGAATTCCAGGCTCGTTTCAAGCGCCCACGCCCGAACCGACCCGGCGGGAACGCCGCGCGACCTTGCCGCTTGGCAGCCGTTCGCCCTGCTCGTCTTGGTACGATCGGCCCGACCGAAAGGGGAGGGTCCAAACCGAGCCGTCCCCCGAGATCGGTTCTGGGTGATCCGAACCGCCAGGGCGTGTCGAGTCTGGCTTGATCGTGGCGGAGGGGACGTTCAATAATTGATCAATGACCCGCCGGAGATCGTCGGGTTGGGTGATCGTTCTGGGCCGAAGCGCCTGGAGCCGAAGCACCCAGCGCCCCCCATACAGGCCTGAGCGCCTCCCGCCGCATCGCCCTCCCCGAAGGATCGGCCGCAATGATCCCGATTCGACCGCACTCCCTCATCGTTGGCCTGGCGACGTCGCTCCTCGGAGGGCTTTCCCTCCTGATGTCGCCCGCGCCGGCTTCCGGGGATGACCGGCCCGACACCTGGCCTCCCGAGTCGCTCGACTTCTTCGAGGCCCGCATCCGTCCCGTGCTGGCCGAGCGCTGTGTCTCCTGCCACGGTGACCGTAAGCAGAACTCCGGACTCCGGCTCGACTCCCGCGAGGCCATCCTCCAGGGGGGGCAGATCGAGGGGCCGGCCGCCTTCCTCGACGACCCGGCGGGGAGCCCCCTCCTGCTCGCCGTCCGACACGAGCTGGACGGGCTGACCATGCCCCCCGACGGCAAGCTCCCGGACCCGGTCATCGCCGATCTCGAGCGCTGGGTTGCCCTCGGCCTCCCCTGGCCAGACGACGCCACGATCCCCACTCCGGAGGGCATTGCCGACGCCTCCGAAACCCACTGGGCGTTCCAGCCCGTCAGCGACCCGACTCCTCCGGAGGTATCCGACCCCTCGTGGGTCGTTTCCCCGGTTGATGCCTTCATCCTCAACCGGCTCGACAAGGCCGGCCTCCGACCCTCGCCTCCGGCCGACCGGCGCACCTTGATCCGGCGCGCGTCGTTCGACCTGATTGGACTTCCCCCGAGCCCCGAAGAGATCGACGCCTTCCTCGCCGACCCTCGCCCCGACGACCAAGCCTTCGCCGATGTCGTCGAACGCTTGCTCGCCTCTCCCCACTACGGCGAGCGCTGGGGCCGTCACTGGCTCGACGTCGCCCGTTACGCCGACACCAAGGGTTACGTCTTCACCGAGGAACGCCGCTACCCCTACGCGTATACCTATCGCGACTACGTCGTCCGCTCCTTCAACGAGGACAAACCCTTCGACCGGTTTATCCTCGAACAACTCGCCGCCGATAAGCTGGGCCTCCCCGACGACGACCCGGACCTCGCCGCGATGGGGTTCCTGACGGTCGGCCAGCGCTTCCTCAACAGCAAGAACGACATCATTGATGACCGGATCGATGTTGTCGGCCGGGGCCTGATGGGCCTGACCATCAGCTGCGCCCGCTGCCACGACCATAAGTACGACCCCATCCCCACCGCCGACTATTACTCCCTTTACGGCGTCTTCGACAGCTCCACCGAACCTGACCCCCTTCCCGTCATCGCCGAGCTGGACGACGCCGGAGGCCCCGAGCGTGAGGACTTTCTCCGGCAGCTCCAGGAGCGGAAGGACGCCCTTGCCGAGTTCGAGCGTTCCAAACGCGACGAGATCATCCAAGACATCCGAGCTCGGCTCTCCGTCTACCTCGACGGCATGCTTGCCCTCAACTCCTCGGGGGCCCCGGATGGGGAACGCCCCGGCCGAGATGCCGTCGACAACGTTGCTCGCGAGCGGGACCTGGCCCCGCGCCGCCTGAGCACGTTCCTTACGAAGTGGGAGGACTTGCAGTCGCGGACCAAGGACGAGCACGACTCGATCCTCGCTCCCTGGCACGCCCTGTCCGCCATCCCGGCCGATCGGTTCGCCGAGCAGGCCCCCGGCGTGATCGACGACCTGCTGGGCAATCCCGAACGACCAATCAATCCCATCGTCGCCCGGGCGCTTCGGGAGCCGGGGCCACCGTCCACCTTCGCGGAATTCGTCGGACGGTTCGCCTCCGCGCTGTCGAGCAAAGAGGACGAGGAGGGGCGTGCTGAGGTCGAGGCCCTGTTCGTCCCCGAAGGCGGCCCATTCTCGATCCCGATCGCCGAGGTCACCCGGCTCCTCGAACGCGACGAGCGGAACCAGCACACCGAGCTCTCTCGCAAGATCGACGAACTCCAGGCAAACCACCCCGGCGCCCCTCCCCGGGCGATGGTCATGGTCGACTCGGAGCGCCCGAGCGAGCCGGTTATCTTCCTCCGCGGCAATCCCGGCAACCGGGGCCCGCAGGTTCCCCGTCAGTTCCTCGAGCTGCTCGAAGGAAAGGACCGAACGCCCTTCACCGACGGCAGCGGCCGCCTCGAGCTGGCCCGGAAGATCGCCGACCCGGAGAACCCGCTCACCGCCCGGGTCATGGTCAATCGCGTCTGGATGCACCTCTTCGATCGGCCGATCGTCGGTACCCCCAGCGACTTCGGCACTCGGGGCGACGCCCCCACCCACCCCGAGCTGCTCGACTACCTCGCCCGGCGTTTCGTTCGAGACGGCTGGTCGATCAAGGCCATTCACCGCCTGATCCTCTCCTCGAACGCCTATCGCCAGGCTAGCGTCGACCGCCCCGAGGCCGCCGCCATCGATCCGGAGAACTTGCTGCTCTGGCGCCAGAACCGCAGGCGCCTCGAGCTGGAGCCGATGCGAGATGCCATGCTCGCGGTCGCCGGACGCCTCGACTCCCGTCTCGGCGGGCGTCCCCAGTCCTCTCCGTCCGACCCCGACGGGGATCGGAGGACGCTTTACTCGATGATCGACCGCACATTCCTCGACGGCGTCTACCGCACCTTCGACTTCGGCAGCGTCGAGGTGTCCAATCCCGCCCGGCCGAGCACGATCGTCCCGCAGCAGGCCCTCTTCCTGATGAACAGCCCGTTCGTCGCCCGCCAGGCCCGTGAGCTTGCCTCCCGAGTGACCGAGCAGGCCGGTTCCGACGACCCCTCGGCCTTCGTCGGCCGGCTCTATCACCTCCTCTTCGGACGGGCGCCAGACACCGAAGAACTGGCACTTGCCCTGGCCTTCCTCTCCTCGGCCGCCGAACCGTCCACTTCGCGCTCCTCCCCCTGGAGGTACGGCTTCGGCATCTTCGATGAGCAAGAAGGCCGCGTCGCCTCATTCCAGGAGCTCCCCTACTGGTCCGGAGACTCCTGGCGATTCGGTACCGAGTACCCCCACCCCGAGGGGCGATATCTCCGGCTCTCCGCCGGCGGTGGCCACCCTGGAGACGACCCGAGGCACGCCGCCATCCGCCGATGGGTTGCCCCGAGCGACGGGATTGTCCGCATTCGGGGCCGCCTCTCCCACGATTCGGACAAGGGGGACGGGATTCGAGCCCGAGTCGTCTCCTCCCAGAGCGGGTTGCTCGGCGAGTGGACCGTGAAGGGGAGCCGCACCCGAACCCAAGTCGATGGGATCCCCGTCCGCGTCGGTGACACCATCGACTTCATCGTCGATTGCATCGGCGGACCCGCCTTCGATTCGTTCGAATGGGCGCCGACCGTCCTGCTCGCATCGCCCGGCGGCGACATCGCCCGGTGGGACGCCACGTCCGACTTCACCGGTTCCGCATCCCCTCCGCCGACTCCGGAGGAGCGGTACGCCCACGCTCTGCTCATGACCAACGAATTCCTCTTCATCGACTGATCCGGGGCTCCGATCGCCCGGTAGGCACCCCACCCGTTCCCCCCGTTCGATCCCCCCGGAGGACCGCCCGATGCCCCACGCCCGACCCGACTTCAACGAACTGCCTGTCACCCGACGGGAGCTCCTCTGCCGCTCCGGAATGGGCTTTGGCGCGATGGCCCTCGGCGGCCTGCTCGCTGAGGCCGGGATGCTCCCGACGTCGGCCCAGGCCGCTTCAGCCGGCCCCTCGTCGGCATCGTCGCTGGCCCCGAAGACCCCACCGCTGGTTCCCCGAGCCAAGCGGGTCATCCACCTGTTCATGAACGGCGGGCCGTCGCAGGTTGACACCTTCGACCGCAAGCCGTTGCTCGAGAAGTACGCCGGCAAGGAACTGCCGACCGAGAACCTCCGCACCGAGCGCCGCACCGGAGCCGCCCTCGGCTCTCCCTTCAAGTTCAAGAAGTATGGCGAGAGCGGCATCGAGGTCAGCGAGATTTTCTCCAACGTCGCCGAGTGTATCGACGACATCTGCGTCATCCGCTCGATGCACGCCGACGTCCCCAATCATGAGCCGTCACTTATGCTCATGAACTGCGGAGACGCCCGTCTCCCCCGGCCCAGCGTCGGCTCCTGGGTCCTCTACGGGCTGGGGACCGAGAATCAGAACCTCCCCGGCTTCGTCGTCCTCTGCCCTGGCGGCTATCCGATTGCCGAGTCGTCCAACTGGAAATCCGCCTTCCTCCCCGGCATCTACCAGGGGACGCACATCGACACCCAGCACACCGAACTGGACCGGCTGATCGAGTACATCGAGAACGACCGCCTCTCTTCCCCCGCCCAGCGTCAGCAGCTCGACCTGCTCCGGGAGCTGAACCTCCGCCACCTTGAGCGCCGCGGCCGAGACGCCGCGCTTGACGCCCGCATTCAGTCCTTCGAGCTTGCCTTCCGCATGCAGTCCGAGGCCGCCGACGCCTTTGACGTCGATCGCGAGCCCGCCTACGTCCGTGCCAGCTACGGCGACGGTGTCCACGGCCGACAGCTCCTGATCGCCCGCCGTCTGCTGGAACGCGGCGTCCGTTACATCCAGGTCTACCACGGCAACGGCCAGCCCTGGGACCACCACGACGACCTCGCCGACGGCCACCGCCATCTGGCCTCCCAGTGCGACCGCCCCATCGCGGCGCTGCTGAAGGACCTCAAAGCACGCGGGATGCTCGACGACACCCTCGTCATCTGGGGAGGGGAATTCGGCCGCACCCCCACCGTCGAGCTCCCCACTCCGGGCGCCAATGCCGGCAAGATGAACGGCCGCGATCACAACCACTACGGCTTCACCATGTGGCTGGCCGGTGGCGGTGTGAAGGGGGGATACGTTCACGGCGCGACCGACGAGTTCGGCTTCAAGGCCGTCGAAAACCCCGTTCACATCCACGATCTTCACGCCACCATGCTCTACCTGCTCGGCTTCGACCACGAGCAATTCACCTATCGCTATGCCGGCCGGGATTTCCGGCTGACCGACGTTCACGGTACGATCGTTCACGACATCATTGCCTGAGTCGTCCCGATCCGTCGCGCCCCGAGCCTCGCCGAGGAGGGTCCCGCCCATGCGCATCGCCGTCACTGGCGCCACCGGCTTCCTCGGCCGGTATGTCGTCCGCCTCCTCGCGGAGCGCGGCCACACCCTTCGCTGCTGGTATCGCATGAGCAGCGATCGCGGCGGCTTCGAGCCGTTCGACCGCGCGATCGAATGGGTCCCCGGCTCGCTCCGAGATCGAGGGAGCGAGGCCGCCCTGATCGCGGGGTGTGATGCCGTCGTCCACGCCGCCCTCGACCGTCCCGGGCCCGGCTTCATCGGCGCCGAGGGGGACCTGATCTCCTTCGCCGAGGCCAACCTGATGGGTTCGCTTCGCCTCTTCCAGGCCGCCCATCGGGCCGGCGTTTCCCGGTTCGTCTTCGTCTCGACCTGTGCCGTCTACGACACCATCCTCGACGACCGCCCCCTCGACGAGACGCACCCCCTTTGGCCCGGCAGCCATTACGGAGCCCACAAAGCCGCGCTCGAAGCCTTTGTCCACAGCTTCGGCCGAGCGGGACTGCCCATCTGCGCCCTCCGCCCCACTGGAATCTACGGCCTGGCCCGCTCGGTCGAGGGCAGCAAGTGGTTCGGCCTCGTCCGCGACGTGGTCGCCGGCCGCGAGGTCATCACCCGACGAGGGGGCAAGGAGGTCCACGTCCTCGATGTCGCCCGAGCCGTCTCCCTCCTGCTCGACGCCCCCTTCGAGTCTGTCGTCGGCCAATCGTTCAACTGTTACGACCTCTACGTCTCCGAATACGACGTCGCCCGTCTCGCCATCTCCTTTGGCGCCCCCGGCCGTCTCCTCGGGGAGCCGACTCGCCCGAAGCACCAGATCGACACCACGCTCCTCCGCTCCCTCGGTATGACCTTCGGCGGGCGACCTCAGCTCGAAGACTACATTCGAGCCCTCGTCTCGGCGTGCTCCTGATTTGATCGGAGGGGAGGCTCTCGGGCGGGTCCGCGAGGCGGATCGACCACCTGATGACGCGAGCGGCGAGATGGTCGGGGGCCAGTCGCCTCCCGCAGCCCACTCCGCCTTGGAGCGTCAGCGTTCCGAGGGATCCGATCTCCGGTCATCCGGCCCCCGGCGCGATCAACCTGGGGCGCGGGCGTCTCGGGCGCTCCCGGTTTGGCAGGGGACGCCCGGTTTCCCGATCGAACTCGTCGCCGCTGATCGCGACTTCCGGGGAGTCGTCCGTCTCCGCGGCCCAGGCGTCCAGCGCCTCACGCAGCTCGGCCAGGAGCCCGGCGTACCGAGGGTCGGTGGCGAGATTGACCAACTCGTGCGGGTCGGCCTCCATGTCATACAGTTCCTCGACCGCCCTCGGCACGGTGAAGCAAGCCGATTGATGCGGTTCAAGCACCCCCGCATCCCGCAATCGCCTGAGCTCCGTAAAAGTGGGGCTCCGCACCGCGTCGGCAGGCGGGGTCAGCGGAAGCTGGGCATCCTCGTTCCTGATGTACTTGTACCGCTCCGACCGCACCGCCCGCTTCCGGGCCGCGTAGTCGTGCCAGTTGTGCTCGGCGAAGACAAAGGGGCGAATCCGGGCCGTCGGTTCCTCGAAGAGTGCCGAGGCGTCCCGGCCCTGGATCGTCGGACCGGGTTCGATCCCGGCGACCGAGAGGATCGTCGGTGCCAGGTCGACCGAACTGATCATCGCCCGGCTGACGACTCCGGGCGTGATTCGTCCCGGCCACCGCGCAATCATCGGAGTGCGGATCCCGCTGTCATAGACGGTGGTCTTGCACCTCGGGAATGGCCGGCCGTTGTCGGAAATGAACAGAACGAGTGTGTTCGCCGCCTCCTTCTGACGATCAAGCTCCTTCAGCACCTCGCCGACGTAGTGGTCGAGCCGGGCGATCTCGTCGTAGTAGAGGGCCAGATCTCGTCTCACCTCGGGAGTGTCCGGCAAGTAGGGCGGTACGACAACATCCTCCGGAGTGTGCGGCTCGGGGATCGTTCCTTCCTGGTAGTCTCGATGCGGGTCGAGCGCCGCCAGCCAGAGGAAGAACGGTCGGTCTTTCGGGCGGTCGCGAAGCACCGCCACCCACTGGTCGCATCCGGCCTGAGCAGCCCCCTCAGCGTCGAACCCAAGTCGATCCGATACTCCTCCTGCTTCGTCCTCCGGCGCGAGCTGAAAGCCGCGCGGGTTGGCCTCCCGGACCTCGTCGAACCGATCCTTCACCGCATCGCCCAGGTGCCACTTTCCGGCGGCGGCCGTGAAGTAGCCGGCTTCCCTCAGGCGTTCCACGAATGTTACCTGCTCGGCCGGTAGTGGCCAGTGCAGTTCCTCAGCCCCGGTGGCGTGGGGATACCGTCCGGTGATCAGGCTCGACCGGCTCGGGCTGCACGAGCTGCATGTCAGGAAGGCGCGATCGAACCGCATTCCCTCGCTCGACAGCCGGTCGAGGTTCGGGGTCCGGATCGTCGGATGGCCGTAGGCGCCGCAGTCGTCCCAGCCCATGTCGTCGGCGATGAAGAGGATGACGTTCGACCGCTCCTCGTCCTGGGCGACGACGGCCCGAGTGATCCCCAGTGACGCGATCGCCGTCGCGATCGCAACAAAACGGTTCTTCATGCGATCAGACTCCTCTCCCGGCCGACTCGGATGGATTGTCGACGGATCGGCCTGAGGAGGCCCATCCGACCAGGCCCAACCTCGGAGGGCGGGAGGCCCCTCCGACTCGATCGGTGTCGATCGGTCCTCCGTCCCGGGAGCCAGGGTCGGTCGGCCGCCGTCGACCGCCGACCAGCGGGGAATGAGGACAGGCCCGACCTCACGCCGGCCGCATTCGATTCCCCGGATCCGATCGGGAGAAGGTTCCAGCCCGCGGCCTCTTCCGGATCAATCCAGGAATACGAACTCATTCAGGTTGAACAATGCCAGGCAGAACGCGATCCAGGCCCGCTCTCCGCCGTCGCCGAGGAACTCGACCGCCAGCCGCCGCTCCTCGGTGTCCGGCGTCCGGCCGAGGGCCAGCAAGTAAGCGAGCTCGATCCGATCCGCGTTCTCCGGTCCCGCCTCGCGTTCGAGCCGAGCGGCCAGGCCTTGTGCGGCATCGAACGCCAGTCGGTCGTTGAGCAGCGCGAGTGCCTGCGGGGCGATGATCGTCTCGGCCCGGCGAGGGCAACTGGCGTTCGTGTCGGGGCGATCGAACGCCTCGAAGAACGGGTAGCGGAGGTTTCTGCGCACGAATACGTACAGGCTCCGACGGTTCCGCTGACGGGCCTCGGAAGACACGGGCCAGATCGCCCCCTTGCTGCTCAGCTTCGTCAGCTCCGGCGGTAATTCCGGGAAGATCGGCGGTCCGCCGAGCTCTGGATTCAGTGCACACGAGGCGGCGAGCATCGCGTCTCGGATCGCCTCGCCGTCGAGCCGACGGCGATCCTGCCGCCAGAAGAGCTCATTCTCCGGGTCGATCGCGTGCGCCTTCGAGTCGAATCGTGACGACATGCGATAGGATGAACTTGTGACAATCAGCCGGTGCATCGCCTTCAGGCTCCACCCCCGGCGGGGCAACTCGCTCGCCAGCCAGTCGAGCAAGTCTGGGTGGGAGGGCAAATTCCCCATGGTGCCAAAGTCGCTTGGCGACGCCACGATTCCTCGGCCGAAGTGCTGTTGCCACAGGCGGTTCACGATCACTCGGCCTGTCAGTGGATGCTCCGGCCGGGTGAGCCAGGCTGCCAGTACCGACCTCCGACCGGTCGACCGACGCCCCGGCGTGATCGGCGGAGACTCCTCGCCACCGGGCAGGGCCGCCGGGAACCCCGGCTCGACTTCTGGCCCATCGCGGCCGTACTGGCCCCGGATCAGCACATGGGTCGGCCCGGCCTCGGGAGACGACTCGACCAGCACTCGGGCCCGGGGCAGGGGAGGGGGCTCCGCCTGCTCCGCCCGGTCGAGTTGCTCCCGCAGTTCGTTCCGCCTGGCGAGCGCTTCGGGGCCCAGCTCCTCGGCCAGCCGATCCGGCTCGACCCGTGGATCCCCCATGATGGCCTCGAAGACCATCGCCGTCTCGCCCGGCGATCGCTCCGCCTCCCACTTCTCCAGCGCCGCCTTCGCTTCTCGAGTTAGGCCTGGCGGTGGCCCGGGGGCAATCCGTTCCCGGGCCTCATGTTCCAGTCGCAGCAGGGCCGATCGGAGCGCAGCGACCTGTCGCTCCCACCGCCGACGGGCCGCCTCGTGCTCGGCTCGATGCTCCTCCGTCGCTACCGTGAATTCGTCCTCGAAGCGGCTCGGGGTGAAGAACGCCTGGAGGCGGAAGTAGTCGACCTGGGAGATCGGGTCGAACTTGTGGTCGTGGCACTTCGCGCAGCCGATGGTCAGGCCGAGGAACACCAGGCCGGTCGTCTCCGTGATGTCGTCCAGGGCGAGTTGCCGACGCTCTCCCTGGTCGTTCATGTCCACCATGTCGGGGTAGCAGCGGTGGAATCCCGTGGCGACCGTGGCAGAGGGATCCTCTGGCTCGAGCTCGTCGCCGGCCATTTGCAGGGCGACGAACCGGTCATAGGGCAGATCCTCGTTCAGGGCCGAGACGACCCAGTCGCGATAGCGCCACATCGCCGGTCTCGTTTGGTCGAACTCGAAGCCGTCCGTGTCTGCGTACCGGGCCAGGTCCAGCCAGTGCTGAGCCATACGTTCCCCATAGTGCGGGGAGGCCAGCAGGCGGTCGACTTGCCGCTCGTAGGCGTCGGGCGCTGGATCCGAGAGAAAGGAGTTCACCTGCTCCGGGGTCGGCGGCAGCCCGGTCAGGTCGAAGCTCAGACGCCGGAGCAGGGCGGGTCGGTCTGCCTCCGGGGCAGGACGCACTCCGAAACCCTCCAACCCGGCCAGGATGAAGCGATCGATCGGGTTGCGCGGCCAGGAGTCGTCTCCGACAGCGGGCACCTCCGGACGCTCTGGAGGGAGGAACGCCCAGTGATCTTCCCCGTCCGCGGCGGCCGAGGTTGCGAGGATGACGAATGGGATCAGAATCGCGGTGAGTCTCATCGAAGCGGTCCCCCCTCGGCGCGTCGTCCCGATCGGGCCCTCCCCCTGGCCGTCCCTGCCCTCTCATTTCACGCAAGGATCGGCCTCACGACCTCGCCGGCCACGTCCGTGAGCCGGTGTTCCCGGCCGTTGTGAAAGAACGTCAGGCGGGTATGGTCGAGCCCGAGCAAGTGGAGGATCGTCGCGTGCAAATCATGCACATGGACGCGATCAACCTCGGCGCGGAGGCCGACCGCGTCCGTCTCCCCGTGCATCACTCCGCCTTTCACTCCGCCCCCCGCGAACCACGTCGAGAATCCGTGGGGGTTGTGGTCGCGTCCGGTCCCGCTCTCCGACATCGGCATGCGGCCGAACTCTCCCCCCCAGACGACCAGCGTGCGATCGAGCAGGCCACGCCGCTTCAGGTCTGTCAGCAGAGCGGCGACCGGACGATCGGTCTTCGCGGACATCGTCGAGTGGTTCGATTCCACGTCGTTGTGCGCGTCCCAGCCGTTGAAGTCCCCGGAGTACAATTGGATGAATCGGACTCCTCGCTCCACCAGCCGCCGAGCGAGCAGGCAACGCGCCCCGAAGTCGGCCGTCACGGGGTCGTCGAGCCCGTAGAGAGCCCTCGTTTCGTCCGATTCGCGAGCGAGGTCGACTGCCTCCGGCGCCGCCGACTGCATCCGGTAGGCGAGCTCATAGGTCTGGATCCGGGCGGCCAGATCGCCGTCCTCGGGCCTCGACTCCAGGTGTCGGGCGTTCAGGACGCCGATGTAGTCGAGCATCCGGCGCTGCTCGGCTCGGTCGAGCGTCCCCTCCGGCGGTCGGAGGTTCAGCAGAGGCTCCTCGCCCCCTCGCATCACGGTTCCCTGGTAGCTCGCCGGCAGGAAGCCGTTTCCGTAGGCCGGCGGGCCTCCCTTGATCCCCCCCGCAGGGTCGGGGAGCACGACGAAGGCCGGCAGATCACGGCTCTCGGACCCCAGCCCATAGCCGACCCACGACCCCAGGCTCGGCCTGCCCATCAGGATCGAACCCGTGTTCATCTGATAGACGGCCTGCGGGTGGTTCACGCTGTCGGCCCAGCACGACCGGATCACGGCGAGGTCGTCGGCGCAGGACGAGAGGTGCGGGAAGAGATCCGATATTTCAACGCCGCTTTCACCACACTTCCGGAATGTCCGCTTCGTCCCCAGCAGGGGATTTCTCGCGACTTTCCGCCGCGTCGCCACCGGCCCGAAGCTCTCGGGCAGCGGGCAGCCGTGTAAGCGCTGGAGATCCGGCTTGCGATCGAACGTCTCCAGATGGCTCGGGCCGCCGTGCATGAAGAGGTAAATGACGGAATCGGCCTTTGCCTCGAAGTGGGGAGGCTTCGGCGCGAGCGGGTCCAGCGCCCTGTCTTCGGAGGCGTGGGCCCTCTCCTGCTGGAGCAGCCACCCCAGCGCCAGCAGCCCGAAGCCTCCCCCCGCCTCGCTCAGGAACGAGCGACGCGACATCCCACTTGGAAATCGGCCCGATTCGGTTGGCCCTCTCATAGCGACCTCGCCTCGACCGCGAAGGGGGAAGGGCACGGACGATGGCCTTCACCCTACCACGATCCTCCCCCGGGCGACAGCATCCGCACATCCGGATGCTTTCCTTGTCCCTTGCCCCTTGTCCAATCTCTCTGCCTCCCCGATCCGGGCTGTCCGATCGATCGTGGATCCTGCTCGGACCGTTTGACTGTTGTTGAATTTCGGGCCGAACCGAGTAAGATCGCAACAGTCAGGAATTCTGACCGCGAAGTTCCGAGGTCGAGACGTGAGGTGTGTACCGGTGATGAGACGATCGCTCCTCTCTGTCCTCGCACTTGCGATGGTCGGGGCTTCTGCACCTCCGGAGGTGGCCGGATCGGCCGCCAGCGACCTCAGCATTGTCCCAGACGAGATTCACCTCACTGGGTCGAGCGCCCGGCAACAATTGGTCGTCACCGGGAATGCCGATGGCCGCACCGTCGACCTGTCTGCCCTCGTTTCGTTTCGATCCGAGAATCCCTCGGTCGTCTCGGTCGACGAGCACGGTGTTGCCCGACCTGAGGGAGACGGCAATACGGTGATCGTGGCCGTTCTCGACGGCGAGGAAGCGCGTGCCTCGGTCACCGTCACCGGCATGAGCATCGCTCGCCCGGTTACCTTCGAGCGGGATGTGATGCCCTTGCTTACCCGGCTTGGCTGCAATTCGGGACCTTGCCACGGCAAGCAGCGCGGCCAGAACGGATTTCAGCTCTCGCTGCTCGGCTTCGACCCCACCTTCGATCACAATGCCCTGACGAAGGAGGCGAGAGGACGCCGCGTCTTCCCGGCGGCTCCGGAACAGAGCCTCACCCTGCTCAAGGCCACGGCCTCGCTGCCGCACGGCGGCGGCAAGCGGATCGAGCCCGACAGCGAGGAATACCGGATCCTTCGCGACTGGATCGCCAGCGGGATGCCCCGAGACCCCGAGGGCTCTCCGACCGTCGTCGGCCTCGACATCTGGCCCCCGGAACGCTCCCTCGCCGCCGGTGACCAGCAGCGAGCGATCGTGACCGCCCGCTATTCCGACGGCTCCACCGCCGACGTGACCCATCTGGCCGCCTTTCAGTCGAACGAGTCCGCCGTGGTCGCCGTCGACGATTCCGGCCTGATCCGGGCAGGAGACCGCCCTGGAGAGGCGGCGATCAGTGCCCGCTTCGAGGGCCACTTCGCCACTTGCTCCGTCACCATCCCCCTGGAGGGCGAGGTCCCGGCGTCGTTGTATGACGACCTGCCCCGGTCGAACGTCATCGACGGCCTGGTTTGGGCCAAGCTCCGTAAGCTCGGTCTGACCCCCTCCCCCGAGACCGACGACTCCACGTTCCTCCGCCGCGCCTACCTCGATGCCATCGGCCGCCTGCCGAGCCTCGAAGAGACCCGGGCCTTCCTCGACGATCCCTCCCCCGAGAAGCGAGCCTCCCTGGTCGACCGGCTGCTCGAACGCCCCGAGTACGCCGACTACTGGGCGACCAAGTGGATGGACCTCCTCCGACCGAATCCCTACCGGGTCGGTATCAAGGCCGTCTGGAATCTGGACGCCTGGATCCGGCGAGCCTTCCGCGAGAACATGCCCTACGACGAGTTCGTCCGCACCATCGTCACCGCCCAGGGCAGCACCTTCTCCGAAGGCCCGTCCACCATTTTTCGAGATCGGCGGGAACCCGAAGAGCTGACCACCATGGTGAGCCAGTTGTTCCTCGGTATCCGGCTCGAATGCGCCAAGTGTCACCACCACCCGTTCGAGGTCTGGGGCCAGGATGACTTCTACGGCTTCGCCGCCTACTTCGCTGAGGTCGGGCGCAAGGGGACAGGCCTCTCCCCCCCGATCAGCGGGGGTGAGGAGGTCATCTTCGCCTCAGGCAAGGGCGCTGTCTCCCACCCTCTGACCGGGGAACGGATGGAGCCGGCGCCCCTGTTCGGCGAGGCCCCCGATCCGGATGACGACCCCCGCCGCGCCCTCGCCTCCTGGATGACCGACCCCGACAACCCCTACTTCGCTCGGGTCATCGCCAACCGGGTCTGGGCCGACTTGATGGGAGTTGGGTTGGTCATGCCAGTCGACGACCTCCGCGCCACCAACCCGCCGACGAACCCCGAGTTGCTCGATGCGCTCGCCGACGAGTTTGTCCAAAGCGGCTTCGACCTCAAGCATCTGATCCGCACGATCATGACCTCGCGAGTCTACGCCCTCGACTCGCTCCCCAACGATCGCAACGTGGCCGATGTGCGCAACTACGCCCGCCACTATCGTAAGCGGCTGCCTGCCGAGGTTCTGATCGACGCCATCTGCGACGTCACGGGAATCCCCGAGGAGTACGACGCCGCCGCACCCGGCACCCGGGCCACGCAGATCTGGACCCACCGCGTTCCCTCCACCTTCCTTGACACCTTTGGCCGGCCGGACGCCAATCAAGACCCGCCCTGCGAGCGCACTCCGGACACGTCCGTCACTCAGGTGCTTCACCTGATGAACGCGCCGAGCCTGCATGCCAAGATCACCCACGAGGATGGTCTCGCCGCTCGGCTCGCCGCCAGCGACCGGCCCCCTTCCGCCATCGTCGAGGAGCTCTACCTGCTCCTCTATTGCCGACGGCCGACCGAGGAGGAACGCTCGGTCGCCCTGGCTGTCTTCGACGAGCCCGGCGTGGACCGCCGCAGGGCCTGCGAGGATCTCCTCTGGGCCCTGCTCAACTCCGCCGAATTCCTGTTTATTGACTGACCGCCCCGTCCGTCCGTCCCCGGCCATTCGGGAACCCAGGAGGATCGCATGAGCCGATCAAGCAACTGCGAAGGCGTCTCCCGCCGCGACTGCCTGCGGCTCGGGCTCTCGACCCTGATCGGGGGTGGTCTCATCGACGCACTTCGCCTCCGGGGCCAGGCAGAGGCCCTGATGCCGACGTCCTCCCGGCCGACGAGTTGCATCCTGGTCTGGATGGACGGTGGCCCGACCCATTACGAGACCTTCGACCCCAAGCCCGAGGCTCCTGCCGAGATCCGGGGCGAGTACGACCCCATTGCCACGGCCATCCCCGGGGTCCACTTTTCCCGGCACATGACCGAACTGGCCAAGATCGCCGATCGGCTCGCGATCGTCCGCTCCATCCAGCACAACCAGGGGAACCACGGGGCGGGAAATCACTACATGATGACGGGGGCTCCGACCCGCATTCCCGTCGGCTGCGGTGCCTTCGTCAGCTTCCACCCCAGCCTCGGCTCCGTCACCGCCTACGAACGCGGCCCCACCGGTGGCCTGCCGCCGTACTTCTCCATCCCCCGCATGTCCCGCTCTGGCGGCCCGAACTTCCTCGGGGCCAAGTACGCCCCGTTCGAGGTCCCCGACGACCCCAACCGCGACAGCTTCCGGGTCCGAGACGTCTCCCCTCCCCGCGAGCTGGACCTCGGCCGCTTCGATCACCGTCGCGACCTCCGCGCCCAGCTCGACCGCCTCGAGCGCATCGACCACGACGCCGCTGGCGACCCCGTCCGATCTCTCGACGAGTACTACGAACAGGGTTACACCCTGATGGCCTCGAAGGACGCCCAGCGTGCCTTCGACATCCACTCCGAGCCCGACTCCATCCGCGATCTCTATGGTCGTACCTCGTTCGGTCAGCGTTGCCTGCTCGCCCGTCGCCTCGTCGAGGCCGGCGTCCCCTTCATCACCCTGTATGAGGGCGGCTGGGACCACCACGTCGAGATCTTCAACGCTCTCGACAAGAAACTCCCCCCCTTCGACCGGGCACTCGCCGCCCTCATCCTCGACCTGGAGCAGCGCGGCCTGCTCGACTCCACCCTGGTCGTCGCCCTCGGCGAATTCGGCCGGACTCCCAAGATCAACAACCGGGGAGGCCGGGACCATTGGTCCAACGCCATGTCCGTCATGTTCGCCGGCTGCCGCACCCCTGGCGGCCAGGTCGTCGGCGCCACCGATCCCCGCGGCTACGCCGCCAACGAGCGCATTCTCTCTCCGGAGAACTTCGCCTCCACGGTCTATCTCAAGCTCGGCATCGATCCCGACAAGATTTACTACACTCCCCAGGGCCGCCCCGCCCACCTCGTCAGCGACCCCACCCCCATCGCCGAGTTGATGGGCTGAGCCCCCGGATCTGAGCCCTCATGAGCCTGCGCACCACCGCCCTCCTGCTCTCGGTCGTCGCCCTGGCCCCCCTTGCCCCGGTGGCGGCCGATGCCCCCAAGGTTTCCTCCTTCTACCCCGGCGGCGCCCGGCGAGGAGATACGGTCCAGGTGCAGGCCGAGGGCTCCTTCAAGCCTTGGCCCGTCCAGGTCTGGGTCGACCGGCCCGGCCTCATGTTCGAGCCCGGGGAGGAAGCCGGCCGCTTCTCCGCCACGGTCTCCCCCGACGCCTCCCCCGGGGTCTACTGGGTACGCCTCTACAACGCCGAGGGCGCCGCTCCCATCCGGCCGTTCGTCGTCGGTACTCTTCCCGAGATCATCGAAGCCGAGCCGAATGACGCCGGCGATCAGGCCCAGGCCATCGGCCCCGAGGCGACCGTCATCAACGGCAAGTTGCAAAAGTCGGGGGACGTCGATACCTTTGCCCTTCCCCTCGATTCCGGCCAAACCCTCGTGGCCGCTCTGGAGGCGAATCGCCACCTCGGCTCGCCGATGGACGGCGTGCTCCAGATCGTTTCCCCCCTCGGCTTCGTCCTCGACCACGCCGACAACTCCCCGACGCTCGATCCTGGCCTGACCTTTACCGCCCCTTCCGCCGGCACCTATCTCGTCCGAGTCTTCGCCTTCCCCGCCGAGCCGAACAGTTCGATTCGCTTCGCCGGCGCCGAGGACTATGTCTATCGTCTCACTCTGACGACGGGCGGCCTCGTCGATCTCGCGCTCCCTTCGGCCGTCTCGGCCTCCGGGATCGAAGCCGCTCCGGATTCCCTCCCCGTGGGCTGGAACCTCCCCGTCGAGGCTGCCTCTCTGACGACCGCCCCGGCCTCCGGGCGGCGCCGGGTCGCCTGGGATGACAACCTCGCAGGCTTCGCCCAGCTCGACATCGTCGAGATCCCCGTCGTGCTCGAACCTGACGCCGACGATCCTCCCCCCATCCCCGCCCCCGCCCTGGTCTGCGGCCGTCTCGACATCCCCGGCCAGGTTGATACCATCCCCCTCCGCGCCCCCGCTGGCGCCTCCCTTTCCCTACGCGTCGAGGGCCGATCGCTCGGAGCCCCCATTGATCCTGTCCTCCGGATCGTCGACTCTTCGGGGGCCCAACTCGCCGAGGCCGACGACTCCCGGCGCGATCCCGACCCCCAGGCGACCGTTACCGTCCCCGCCGATGGCCTCCTGACGGTTTCGATTCGGGACCTACACGGCCGGGGAGGCCCCCGATACCTCTACCGCCTGGATGCCCGCGAGGTCGCTCCCCGCCTCGTCGCCTCGGTCGCGGCCGATCATTTCGAACTCAATCCAGGTTCACCGCTTGAGATCGCGGTCTCGATCGACCGACAAGACGGCTTCGACCGCACCGTCACCTTCGCCGCCGAGGGACTCCCCGACGGCGTCCGGCTCGAATCCGCCACGTCCGAGCCGGAAGGCGACTCCTCGAAGAAGGTGACCCTCCGTCTCCTGGCCGTCGACGTCTCCCCTTGGTCAGGCTCCGTGCACCTGCTTGCCCTCGATCCCGATGGCCAGCCGCTCCAGCCGGTCGAAGCCTCCCGCCTCGACGGCTCCCTGACCGAAGACCTCTGGCTCACCGTCCTGCCCGCCACCGACTCGACTGGCGAGGCTGATGCCGACGGGTCGTGAAGAGCGACCCGAGATGGTGACGCGACGGGCCTTGAGCTGCACTCTGTGAGGATCGGAAGCCTCCGCGGTTCCGAGCCCGATCGCGACTCACCCCGAGGCGGGTCCGTGGTCAGGCGAGCAGCTTCTCGACCACCCGGCCGCCAACGTCGGTCAGCCGGAAGTCCCGGCCCTGGAAGCGGTAGGTCAGCCGGGTGTGGTCCAGGCCCAGCAGATGGAGGATGGTCGCTTGGAGGTCGTGGACGTGGACTCGGTCCTCGATCCCCGAGAACCCGAACTCGTCTGTCTCCCCCAGAGTGAGCCCCGGCTTCACACCGCCGCCGGCCATCCACATTGTGAAGGCGTCGGGGTGGTGGTTCCGGCCAATCTTCTCGCGGACCTCACCCATCGGTGTCCGGCCGAACTCCCCCCCCCAGATGACCAGCGTGTCCTGGAGGAGGCCTCTCGCCTTCAGATCGGTAACGAGCGCGGCGCAGGCCCGATCGACGTCCCGGCAGACGGTATCGAGCGAGTCTTCGAGATTCTCGGTCGGGCCGCCGTGGTGGTCCCAGTTGGTGTGGTAGAGCTGAACGAACCGGGTCCCCCGCTCGACCAGCCGACGGGCCAGCAAGCAGTTGGTGGCGAAGGAGGGGACGCCAGGCTCGACGCCGTAGAGGTCGAGCGTGGCCTTCGATTCCCCGGAGAGGTCGATCAGTTCGGGGGCGCTGGTCTGCATCCGAAACGCCATCTCGTAGGAGGCGATCCGGGTGGCGATTTCTGGGTCCCCGGTCGAGTCCAGCCGCCGCCGGTTGAGGTCGCCGATGGCGTCGAGCGTGGCGGCCTGATCGGCCGGGGACACTCCTTCGGGCCGGGAGAGGTCCAGGATCGGCTCGGGGCCGTTTCGAAAGGGCACACCCTGATAGGCGGTCGGAAGGAAGCCGCTTCCCCAGAGGACCGAGCCTCCTCGCGGCCCTCTGGGACCGGACTGGAGGACGACAAACCCGGGCAGGTCGTCCGCCTCGCTCCCAATCCCATAGGTGAGCCAAGCCCCCATGCTCGGCCGGCCGAACTGGGTGGTTCCCGAGTTCATGTACAGCTTCGCGGGCGCGTGGTTGACCGGCTCGGTCCAGACCGATTTGACGAACGTCAGGTCGTCGGCCACTCGGGCGGTGTGCGGGAGGCACTCCGAGACCCACGCTCCGCTGTCGCCGTGGCGGGCGAACGCTCGCCGGGTGCCGAGGAGCCGGGGGGGTTCCTTGGCGAACGTGTCCATGAACGCGAAGCGCTTCCCCTCCAGGTACGACGAGGGGATCGGCTGATTGTGCAGCCGTTGGAGCTCGGGCTTGTGGTCGAACAGCTCGAGCTGGCTCGGGCCACCGGCCATGAAGAGGTAGATGACGCGCTTCGCCCTCGGCTCGAGGTGGCCAGGGCGGGGGGCGAGGGGGTCGTTGGACCGCGACCGTCCCACGTCTCGGGCCGGGGCGTTGCCGCCGAGGATCGACCCGAGGGCCATCGAGCCGAGCCCGATGCCGCACCGTTCAAAGAAGTGCCTGCGGGTTGATCGGAGCAAGGGGGGGAGGTCGGTCATCGGTTCGCTCTCGACGGGCGGGGTCATTCTCGCGTGATGAACTCGTCCAGGTTGAGCAAAACCCGGGCGACCGCGGTCCAGGCCGACCGCTCCGCGGCCTCGGGGTCAGCCCCCGCACCCGAGTTTCCCAAGGCATGGGCACGCTGGCCCTCGAGCAACTCGGCCAGCCGGGCCGACTCGGCCTCATCGGGATGGCGGGCCAGGCAGAGGCGGAAGGCCAGGTCGATCCGTCCGGCGTCATCCGTCGGCCCCGTCGCGAGCACCCGGTCGGCCAGGGCCGAGGCGAACTCGAAGAATGCCTCGTCGTTCAAGAGCATGAGGGCCTGGAGCGGAGTGTTCGATCGGGCCCTTCGCGTGCAGGCGAATGTGCCATCGGGGGCGTCGAAGCCAACAAGCAGGGGGTGGGGAGTCGCTCTCCAGAAGAAGGTGTACATGCCCCGTCGGTATCGGTCGGGCCCCTGGTCCGCTGTCCAGCCGCGGTCGACCTGGCCGAGGCTCATGACCCCGTCGGGCTGGGGGGGGAAGACGCTGGGGCCGCCGATCTTGGGATGGAGCAGCCCGGAGGCGACAAGCGCCGAGTCTCGAATCAACTCCGCCTCGATCCGGAGTCGGGATTGCCGGGCGAGCCTCCGGTTGCCTGGGTCGATCTCCGAGAGTTCCGGCCGATGGGCCGACGCCTGGCGATACGCGTTCGAGGTGAGAATCAGTCGGTGGATCGCCTTCTGGCTCCAGCCCCTTGCGACGAACTCGGTCGCGAGCCAGTCGAGCAGCTCGGGGTGCGACGGCGGCGTGCCCTGCGTACCGAAGTCCTCGCCGGTCTCGACGATCCCCCGCCCGAAGTAGGCTTGCCAGATGCGGTTGACCGTGACTCTCGCCGTCAGTGGGTTGGCGGGATCGACGAGCCACCGGGCCAGGTCCAGGCGATCCGGTCTACCGGCCGACCTGCTGCGGAGGGGGGGGAGGACCGAGGGTACGCCTGGCTCCACGACCTCGCCCGGCCGGGTGAAATCGCCCCCCATGAGGAACCGAGTCTCCCTTGGGCTCGCCTGCTCGCGGACGACCATCGTCGTTGGGATGCTCGGCAAGTCCGCCTTGATCTTCTGGAGAGCCTCCCGGTGCGGCGTCACCTCGGGCGCGTCGGACTGATCGATGAAGGCGGCGAAGACAACGCGGTTCGCCTCAGGGGTCCGCTTGTCGAACGGAGTCGCGTCGAACGCCTCGCGGACCTCCTGCGATTGCCGTTGCCGGGCGGGAGCGTCGAGGTTCTCCTCCCACGACTTCTGGATCGCCAGCAACTTCGGGTCGCGCTCGATCTCGGAGAGGTAATCGGCCACCTGCCGCTCGATCTCCTCGCGCCGGGCGATGTCCTCGGGAGAGGCGACGGGGATCGTCGGCTCGTCCACCGAGTTCAGGAAGGCGAACAGGCGGTAGTAATCGACCTGAGAGATCGGATCATACTTGTGGTCGTGGCACTGGGCGCAGCCGACGGTCAGGCCAAGCCAGACGGTCCCCGTCGTGTTGAGCCGGTCGATCACCGACTCGATGCGGAACTGCTCGCGGTCAATGCCCCCTTCCTGGTTGATCGGGGTGTTCCGGTGGAACCCGGTCGCGACGAGCTGCTCGGTGGTCGCCCCGGGACGGAGGTCGCCAGCGAGCTGATCAAGGGTGAACTCGTCGAACGGGAGATCGCGGTTCAGGGCGTCGATGACCCAGTCACGATAGAGCCAGATCTCGCGGGGGGCGTCGATGCTGTACCCGTTGGAATCGGCGTACCGGGCCATGTCCAGCCAGAGCCGTCCCCAGCGCTCGCCGAAATGGGGGCTGGCCAGAAGGCGGTCAATGAGGGCCTCGTAGGCGTCGGGCGAATCGTCGGCAAGGAACGCGTCGACCTCCTCGGGGGTGGGAGGCAGGCCAATGACGTCGAGGCTGGCTCGGCGGATGAGGGTGACCCGGTCGGCCACCGGAGAGGGAGCGATACCGTCACGTTCCAGGGGGGAGAGAATGAAGCGATCGATCGGATTGCGGCACCACTCCTCGTCGACGACCGGCGGCGGTTCCACTCTGCTGGGGGGAGAGAAGGCCCAGTGCCCCTCCCAGGGGGCTCCCTGCTCGATCCAGCGGCGGATCAGGTCGATCTGGTTTCGGGAGAGCGATTTGCCCGAGTCGGGGGGCGGCATCCGGTGCTCGGCGAGCTCCTCCTCGATCCTGAGGAGGACCTCGCTCTCTTCCGGACTCCCCGGGACGATCGCGGCAAATCCGCCGAGGTCGGCGGTGGCTCCATCGACGGTGTCGAGCCTCAGGTTGGCCTTCCGAGCGTTGGCGTCCGGACCGTGGCAGGAGAAGCAGGAGTCGGCAAGAATCGGTCGGATCTGCCGGGAGAAGCTGACCGGTTCCTCCGCCCGCCCGCCAACCGGCGCGAGCAGGCCCGCGGAGGCGAGGAGGAGCGTGCAGAGTCGGGCCGGGGCTCGGCTCGGTTGCGGTCGCGTCATCGTCTCGGGGCTCCGAACCGGGGGAGTGAGCAACGGAGAGGTTTATCGTATGTTGAGCGTATCGTTCCGGGGCACGCTCGGCAAATGGATCTGTCGTCGCGGACGCGGACCATTGGTTCGACCGACCCGACGACGAGTGAGTCGGGGACGAAGTGTCATCAAGTCGAATCCGATCGGTTCGGTGTGTCATCGAATCGGATCCAATCGGATCGGCCGGGACACGGGCCCCGGCGTTCTTCGCGGTTTCACCGGAGGGCGGGTCATGGAGAGCGTTCGAAGGTCAATCACTCGTCGAGCACTCCTCGGTGGCATGGCGACTGCCTTCGTCGCGTCGGGGAGGGTCAGGGCGGCAAGCCGATCCGAGTTCCACATGGCGACCTTCTCGGCCGACGTGACCATCCCGATCGGCCACCCCTGCATGGGGGGCGGGATCGCCCCGGCTCGGGAGGTCGTCGATCCGCTGCTGGCGAGAGGGATCGTCCTGCTGGGGGAGGATCGACCGCTGGTGCTGGTGGCGGTCGACTGGTGCGAGATCCGGAATGACGCCTACGACCGCTGGCGCTCGGCGCTCGCCGAGGCCGCAGGCACCGATCCGAGCCGGGTGCTGGTGAGCAGCGTCCACCAGCACGATGCTCCCGTGATGGACCTGGAGGCCGAGCGGCTCCTCCGAGAGCAACGTGCCGAGGGCAGCGTTTGCGACCCGGCCTTCCACGATCAGGCCCTCCGCCGGGTGGCTGCCGCTCTGAAGGACGCCCTCGGCTCGGCTCGTCGCGTCGACGGGATCGGCACGGGGACAGCGAGGGTCGATCGGGTCGCATCGAACCGTAGGTACCTGCTGCCGGACGGGAGCCCCTCGTTCGGGAGGACCAGTGCCACCCAAGACGAGTACGCTCGGGAGCAGCCCGAGGGGACGATCGACCCGATGCTCCGGACCCTGAGCTTCTGGGACGGTGATCGTCCGGTGGCGGCGCTGCATGCCTACGCGGTGCACCCGATGAGCTACTACGGGTCGGGCGGCGTCTCCAGCGACTTCGTCGGGAGGGCTCGGGCGCTGATGCAGGAGGATCACCCTGAAGTCTTCCAGATCTACCTGTCCGGATGCAGCGGCAATGTGACGGCGGGGAAGTATAACGATGGCTCGACGGAGAATCGGCCAGTGCTCGCCGATCGGATGTACCGGGCGATGAGGGCATCCTGGGAGGCGACCCGGAGAGGGCCGCTGGAGCGGGTCGGGTTCCGATCAACTCCGCTCACTCTGGCGCCGAGGGACGATGAGGGCTTCTCGGTCGCCGAGCTCAGGGATCGACTCGCGAACGACTCGAGGCCCTTCGGTCAATGCCTCGCCGCGATGGGGCTGAGCTGGCGGTCTCGCTGCGAGCAGGGGAGACCGATCGACTTGCCCGTGATCGATCTCGGGCCCGCTGTCATCCTCCTGCTCCCGGGCGAGTCCTATGTCGAGTATCAATTGCTCGCCCAGCGACTCCTCCCGGATCGGTTCGTGATGGCCGTCGGTTACGGCGAGTGCGCCACGGGGTATGTGCCGACCGATCGGGCTGTCGCCGAGGGGGACACGAATCTCCTCGACTGGTGCTGGGTGGCGCCGGGTGCCGAGGCTGTCCTCGCCGAGACGATGGCGAAGGCAATTGGCGCAAAGACGTGAGTGCTCATGCGAGCGATTTTATCATTGTTCAGTCGGATGTCCATTTCTTCGGATCAGGCGATCACGAGGCGGTACTGATTGATGGCACGGCAGGTCGGATCGACACAGGACGGCCCTCGGGTGAGCCTGCTCACCGCCGAGTCGAGGGGAGCGATCGCCGTCATCCGAGTCTGGGGCCAGGGAGCGGTCGGGGCCGTGGACGAGACCTTCCGGCCCCTTCATGGGGAGAGGTTGTCAGTGACGGAGACGGGGAGGCCGCGGGTTGGTCGCATTGGCGTCGGGACGGGGGACGAGGTGGTCGCCTTGCGAGTTGATGGGCCGATCGGTCCCGAGGTGGAGTTGCAATGCCACGGGGGACCGGCGGCGGTGGGGCTGGTCGTTGGGGCACTGGAAGCGGTCGGGGCCTCACGGTCGACCGCTGAGGAATGGATCGTCACCCGATCGGAGTCGCCACTGAGGGGGCAGGCGGAGTGCGATCTTGCTCTGGCGGAAACGGCCAGGACGGCGGAGATCTTGCTGGACCAAGCCGCCGGGGCGCTGGACGAGGAGCTGGGAGATCTGGCCAGGCGCTGCGAATCGGATCCCGAGGGGGCGGTGGAGGGACTGGGCACGCTGCTCCGGAGGTCGGGAATCGGCGTCCGGCTGCTCGGTGGGTGGCGAGTGGCCCTGGCGGGGCGGCCGAATGTCGGGAAGAGTCGATTGCTGAACGCAATGGCCGGCTTTGGCAGGGCGATCGTTTCACCGATGCCAGGGACGACCCGAGACGTGGTCACGGTGCGGACGGCCGTTGACGGCTGGCCGATCGAGTTGTCCGACACTGCCGGGCTCCGGGAGACGGACGACCCGATCGAGGCCGGCGGCGTCTCGATGGCGAGGACGAAGCAAGATGGCGCCGACCTGGTGGTGCTGGTCCTTGATCGTTCGGAGCCACTGACCGTGGCCGACCGTGCCCTCATTGCCGACAGCCCGGGGGCCTTGATCGCGTGCAACAAGGCCGATCTTTTTGCGACCTGGGAGCCGGAGGAGGCCTGGGGGACGGTGGCGATCGTCTCGGCCGAGCGGGGAGACGGCCTCGGCGACCTTCTCCGCCGGATCGCCGAACGGATCGTCCCCGCCCCCCCCGATCGTGGGATGGCCGTGCCCTTCCGCCCCGCTCACGTCCGGCTGCTTGGCCGGTCTCTCCGGCTCCTCCAGGGCGGCCGTCCCCGGGCGGCGGCTCGAGCCCTGGATCGGCTGCGTCGGGTCGGGTGTTGAGCAAGAAGGGATCAGGGGGGCTTGCGATCTGGTATCGGCCGACGGATCATCGGGCGTCTCCCAGGCCGAAGGGTATCTCGATCGCTCACATTGGAGTGTATGATGATGCATCGAATAACATTCGTGTGGATCGGGTCCGCCGTGGCGGCGATCGCGCTGGCCGGGCCCCTGGCGATCGCGGCCGATGCGCCCGACCGCCTGCTACAAGCAGGCGCGGCGATGAGTAACATCACGCCACCGCTGGGAGAGCCGATCGTGGGCGGTTGGGAGTCACCGCCCGCGACCCACATTCACGACGAGCTGAACGCCCGTTGCCTGGTACTCGACGACGGGGAGACGACCCTGGCGATCGTGCTCTGCGACAACGTGGGGATCAGCCGGGATATCCTGGACGCAGCCCGGGCGCTCGCCGAGGAGGCGACTGGAATCCCTGGCGATCATATGCTGATCGCCTCGACGCATACCCATTCGGCCACTCCCGCGAGGGGGATGGACCGGCTGGCGACCTCGGGCGAACTGACCGGTTACCCGAAGTTCCTGGCGGGTCGGATCGCCGACGGCATCGCTCGAGCCGCCCGGAACCGAGAGTCGGCCCGGATCGGCTGGGGCTCGGTCGACGTGCCGGGCCAGGTGTTCAACCGACGATGGTTCCTCAAGCCTGAAACGGTGCTCCCGAACCCGTTCGGCGGCACTGATCGCGTGAAGATGAACCCCCGACGGGGCGATCCTGACTTGCTCGAGCCGGCCGGGCCGACCGATCCGGAAGTCTCCATCCTTTCGGTTCAGTCGGCCGACGGCAGGCCAATCGCACTGCTGGCCAACTACTCGCTGCACTATGTCGGTGGAGTCCCGGCGGGGCACGTCTCGGCCGATTACTTCGGCGTCTTCGCCTCGAGGATTCAGGAGTTGCTGGGGGCCGATGGGCAGGATCCGCCATTCGTGGGCATCCTGAGCAACGGGACGAGCGGCGACGTCAACAACATCGACTTTCGATCTCCCGGAGAGCGGCTGGCCCCCTACGAGAAGATGCGAGCGGTGGCCGACGAGGTGGCGGTGGCCGTCTCCCGGGCGCACCTCGGAATCGCGTTCCGGGATTGGGTCCCGCTCGGAGCCGCGACCCGAGAGCTGACCCTCGCGGCCCGCGTCCCCAACGCCGAGCAGATCGCCTACGCTCGAGAGATCCTCGACCGGCCGGCTGATGCGAAGCCCTACCACTCTCATGAGCGGATCTACGCCGAACGCGTGCTCCGAGCGGCGGAGGGGCCCGTCTCGGTGTCGATCCTGCTTCAGACTCTCAGGATCGGCGACCTGGGGATCGCGGCCATCCCGTTCGAGGTGTTCGCGGAGTCTGGCCTGGAGATCAAGCAACGCAGCCCCTTCAACGACAGCTTCACGATCGAGCTGGCGAACGGGTCGTACGGATACCTGCCCACGCCCCGCCAGCACGAGCTCGGAGGCTACGAGACATGGCTGGGTACGAATCGGGTCGAGATCCAGGCGTCCGAGAAGATCGAAGACGTGATCATCGATCTGTTCGGAGAATTGAAACGATCCTTCCCCTGATCGCTTTCCGAGTCGGCCGCCCCTCGAAGAGGCCGGGGCGGCCGGCTCATTCGCTCGGGCCGATCTCGCGGATCATCCGGGCGAGGAATTGTTGCAGATCGTCGATGCCGTGCAGCGCCTGAGCAACGGCCTGTTCGAGGGGGACAAGTTGCTTCGTCTCGAAGTCTCGGCTGACGGGATCGTCCCACTCCTCTCGGGAACGGTCCCACTGGGCCCGAAGCGCCTTCAGGTCGTGTTGCAACTTCGAGGCGCCGGCGGTGATGTTACCGGGTCGCATGGCCAGTGACTCCAGCGGGGGGACGGCTCAGGGAGAATCGATCGGGGGGTCTTGTCCGACGGAATCGGGCCGCGACGACGGTCTGCCGGAGGTTTCCCTGGGCGGGGCGGTCCCGACGTAGGCCTCGAGCGAGAGGATCATGCGGTCGAGCATCGCGAGCATGCGCTCGACGTCGATCGAGGCGGCATCCGAGAGCGCGCGGGTCCGTCCGTGGTACTCGGCCAGCGCATGCTGGAACTGGGGGACCCAGCGTCGGATTGCCCTGAGCTTGCGCTCGGCCTCCTCGATGCGCTGTTTGCACATCCTCAGCGCTTCTTTCTCCTGGGAGACATCGGGGACGAAGCCGTCGGTGCGCTGGAGGTTCTTCCGGTGAAGCGATGACCGGGCCTCCACCATGCGCTGGTCCCAGAGCCGAATCTGAGACTTCCAGTAGCGCGGCTGATCGTGTTCGAGCCAGTCACGGACGCGCCTCAACTCGATGTCGATGCCTCCCAGCGCGTTCCGGGCCCCCTCGGCGAACTCGACCAGTGCGGCTCGGAACCGACTCAGGGCCTCGATCGAATTGACCCGGGCCTGTCCGGCCATCTCCGTTCTCCGATCGGATCAGCGCTGCTGCAGGTAATCCTCGATCTTCTCCGCCTTCTTCATCAGGAAGGGGACGTGCTGTTCGGACGCCTGCACGAAGCGGTTGACAACGTTCATCGTCTGACGGAACTCCTCGACGAACTTGTCGTGCTCTCGGTCCCGCCAGGTGGCACCGAGATTGTTGAGCTGGCCGTTGAGCACAGTCATCCGGCTGACCAGGTCGTTGTTGAACTGCTTGAGGCTTTGGGCGAACCGGCGCAGCTCGGCCGGGTCGACGTGCGCTTGGGGCATGGTCGAGGGCTCCGGGAGGGAGCGAACGGGAATCGTCTCACTCAAGCCTATCGGTGCGGAGACTGGGGGTCAAAGTAGCCCCACCCGGTTTCCCCGTCCGACGGATCATCTCCCTTTGGATCCACAAGGGAGGAGTCCAGAGGTCACAGAGCAGAGGGGACAACGACGCTTGATTCCGGGCGATCTCCGGAATAAACTACCGAAGCGAACGAAGAAACCGGGCGGCTAGCTCAGTTGGTTAGAGCGCCATCTTCACACGGTGGAAGTCACTGGTTCGAGTCCAGTGCCGCCCATTCTAACCCCTCTGGCCTTCAAGACTTAGGCCGTCAGGATTTGGGGTGAAATCGAGAGGGATCAACCGAGGGTACAACCCTGTCCGGTTCACCCACTCACCGACGCTCGATCTAAGCCGAGGTCGTCAGCCATAGTGCTGAGGACGTCGGCTCTTTTCGTCGAGAGTACTATCAGGAACTCAACGGTGAGTGGCAGGGCGATCAGCCTCTGCTTCGATTGTGGAAGCAGAGGTGCGATAGGGAGGCCATTGGTCACTCCAATGCCACCCCAACGATGTTGCCATCCCGTTACGACGGGCGGCGATTCACGTCGATCCGAGTCGCCGTAAGTCGTTAGTACCGAAGGTGGGACTCGAACCCACACCCCCTTGCGGGGACCGGATTTTGAGTCCGGCGCGTCTGCCATTCCGCCACTTCGGCCCGAGGCGAACCTCGTCTGGCTCTCTCCCCGATCGGATCGATCTTACCATACCCGAGCCAGTTCCGGTAGAGTCTGCGGAGACCGAGGAGATCGCTCCGAACTGGATTCCGACAGATCCCTGACCAGGGACCAGTGGCCCCCCGGTTGCTCAGCGACGGGGTCTGATCGGCCGGAATCCTCCTGCAAGCGCCGGGGGGACCGGGTGACACATGGGTGCAGGGTCCTCCAGAAGTCGATACCCGAGCCCAAAGGAGGGTCCCGGCGCCGCCACCGGGAGCGGCGCCGGGGTGGGACTCAGGAGAGTAGCCGATCGACTTCGGGGAGGAGGCGAGCGAAGTCGAGGTGGTCAGGGCAGGAGGCCCGAGCCGCCTCGAGGTCGGCATCCGACCAGTCTCGGGCGGAGGCGGGGAGCATTGCGTACTGGCGTCGAGCTTCCGAGCGGTCGCCGAGATGGCGATAGTAGGTCAAAAATCGCGTCAGATCCCCCAGCGAGGCCCGAGTCCGCCCGGCCAGTGAGCATCGGCCGTCGCAATTCCCGCAGAGAGATGGGCCGTGGGCGCGGCTGGCGTCTCGGAGGCGGTCCAGGTCTGCGGTCTCGATCGGCTCGAAGCGACGGGCGGCATCGACATTCTCGCGGATCTGCTCGGTGTTGCGCATCGAGCAGCAGACGGTGCTGATTCGCTCGTCGCTCCAGATCGCGTGCAGCAGCCCCTGGAACGGGGTGAGTTTGCGTTCCTGGAGCATGGGGACGCGGCGGACGACGTCGTCGAGGATGTTCCCCTCGGGCTTATCGCCGAAGAACTGGCCGGCGATCTGCTTCATGGAGATCAGACCGATTCCCTTCTCCCAGCACGTGTCGAGCGCCCGGTTCAGGGGGGAATCCTTGTCGAGCCAGGGGCGGTACTGGAGCATGATCGCGTCGACGATGCCGGCCTCGGCGGCCTTCTGGATGATCGTCGCGCGGTCCTTGTGGTGCGACGAGAAGCCGACAAACCGGGCCTTGCCCGACTTGCGGATCGCCTCCGCCGTCTCTTTGAACTCGCGTCCGGTCACCATGTTGATCGCGTCGTCGAGCGAGTGGTCGTCTCCCAGGCCGTGGATGAAGAAGAGGTCGATGGAGTCGGTCCCCAGGGCCTCGAGGCGCTGGTCGAGCATGCCAAGCAGTTGTGAGGGGGTGCGCGGCATGTCCTTGGTGACCAGGAAGATCTGCTTGCGAATCTCGGGATCCTGCTCGAACCAGCGGCGGAGGTTCGGCTCGGTGCCGTAGACCTTGGCGGTGTCGAACATGCGGATGCCGCTGGCGAAGGCGAAGCGGAGGATCCGGTCGTAGCTCGGTCCCCGGATGGCCCCCTGGTCGAGCATGGTCACCTGCACGCCCGTTTTCCCGAGCGTTCGGGTGGGGATGACCCCGTTCGGCTGCGCCTCGGCACGATCCTGGGCCGGGAGGGCGGGGGAAGGACCCGCCAGAGTCGCCGCTGAGGCCAGCGCCCCGGTCTGGAGGAACGTCCGACGATCGGTGCGATGCGCCGATACCTCGCTCATGGGTCCGATCTCCACGCTCATTGATGGGTCGGGGTGAAGTCGATTCCGGAGGGTTGATCATCACCGGGCAGCGACACCGCGTCCAGTCCGATCCGGACACCGGATCAGGGGAGTGGACCGGTGCCTCTTTCCTCCAGGGGCACGACCTCGCGCTCAGGGGGGCCGACATACGCACCCAGCGGCCGCACGATCCGATTCGACGCGAGTTGCTCGGCCACATGGGCGCACCAGCCGGCGACCCGGGCCATGGCGAAGATCGGCGTGAACAGGGCGGAGTCGAACCCCATCAAGGCATAGGTCGGGCCGGCCGGAAAGTCGAGGTTGGCTGGGATCCCCGTTCGTTCCCGCATCGTCTCCTCGACAACGTCGGAGATGGCGATCCAGCGGTGGTCGCCGACGGCCGCCGCGACGCGGTCCCGGTAGCGCTTCATCGTGGGGACCCGAGAGTCTCCCGACCGATAGACCCGGTGGCCAAACCCCATGATCTTGCGGCGATCGGCCAGCGCGGCCAGAACCCAATCCCTCGCCCGCTCGGGAGAGCCGATCTCGACGAGCATCCGCATGACCGCCTCGTTCGCCCCGCCGTGGAGCGGCCCCTTAAGGGATCCGATTGCGGCGGTGACCGCCGAGCAGAGGTCTGAGAGCGAGGACGCGACAACTCTCGCCGTGAAGCTCGACGCATTGAAGCCATGCTCGGCGTAGAGCGTCAGCGAGGCGTCGAAGGCGCGGACCAGCTCCGGTGATGGAATCTTGCCAAAGCACATGTGGAAGAAATTTTCGGAGAACGGCAGGTCATCCCGGGGCGGGATCGGCTCTTCACCCTTCCTCAGCCGGGAGTCGGCCGCGACGATCGTGGGCATCGCGGCCAGGAGGAGCTCGGCCTTGCGGACGATCCCCACCGCGTCCTCTTCCCCTCGGAGCGGCCCCGTCATTCCCAGGTAGCTGACCGCCGTCCGGAGCGCGTCCATTGGCAGATGGCCGGGCGGGCTTGATCGAAGGAGGGCGATCGTCCCCTCGTCGATCGGTCGATGTCGCCGCTCCCGGTCGCAAAACGCACCGAGCTGCTCGCGGTCAGGCAGGTCGCCGTGGAGCAGGAGGTACGCCACCTCTTCGAACGAGCAGCGATCGGCCAGCTCGGCCACCGGATAGCCCCGGTAGAGGAGCATCTGCCGCTCAGCGATGACCTCGGAGATCGCCGTCTCGTCGAAGACGACTCCTTCGAGCCCCTTCTTGACACGGATCGCCTGGCCGTCCATCGCTGCCCCTTCCCCCGGCCCGTTGGCCGGTCCGTCACTCGGGAGTCGAGAAGTCGAAGAGATCGCGGTCGAAGGCGGTGTATGCTTCGTAATCGAGCAGGGCGTACAGGTCGCGGCGCGTCTGCATCGCACCGATCAGACCCACCTGGGTCCCTTCGTCAGCGATCCGCCTCAGGCCCGACTCGACGGCGAACATCGCCAGGCGAAGCGCCGAGACGGGGTAGAGGACGATGTTGTACTCCAGCTCTCGGAGCGTCGAGACGGGCAGAAGCTCCGACTTGCCGAATTCGGTCATGTTGGCAATCAGCGGGACGTCGACCGCCTCGCGATACCGCTCGAACTCTCGTCGATCGCGCAATGCCTCAGGAAACAGCGCGTCGGCCCCCGCCTCGATGTAGCGATGTCCACGCTCGATCGCCGCGTCGATTCCTTCCATCGCCGCCGCGTCGGTTCGGGCGATGAGCAGGAAGTCGGGGTCTCTTCTCGCGTCGGCGGCGGCCCGGATCTTCCTGGTCATCTCCTCGACGGGCACGATTTGCTTGTGGTCGAGGTGACCGCAACGCTTCGGGTTGCGCTGGTCTTCGAGGTGGCAGCCGGCCAGGCCGAGATCCTCGAGCACCTGGATCGTCCGGGCGACATTCAAGGGTTCCCCGAAGCCGGTGTCGACGTCCACGATTGCCGGCAGGTTCGACACTCGGGCGATCTCGTGGCCTCGCCTCGACACCTCGGAGAGCGTCGTCAGGCCGACGTCCGGCAGGCCGAGGTCGGCCGACAGGACGGCTCCCGACACGTAGATCCCCTCGAATCCAATCCGCTCGATCAGGAGTGACACCAGCGGCGAGAACGAGCCCGGGAAACGGAGAAGTTCTCCGCTGGCCAGTGCCGATCGCAGCGATCGGCGCTTTTCCGAGGAGGTCAGTCGGGCGTGGAGCATGAGAAGATCCCCTCTCGGGTCGGGCCGTCGTGGCCGAGTCGGGCTTCGGGAACCTCGATCGAGAGCCGATCCAGCTCCCCGGCCTTGAGGTCCCTCAGGGCGGAGCACGCATCCAGGAAGCGACTGGCTTCCGCCGGCTCCGCGATCCCCTCGGTCAGTCGACGGAACTTCGAGAGGTACCCCTCCCTCGCGAACGGGCGACGCCCCCGGGGATGAGCGTGCGCGACGTCCAGTTCAGCCTCAATCAGGTTCCCTCCTCGCATCCGGATCTCGACCCGCCCGCCGAACGCCTTTCGCGCCGGGTCGGGGTCGTGGTATCGGGTCGTCCAGGACGGATCCTCGACGGTCTCGATTTTCCTCCAGAGCCGCACCGTCTCCGGCCTGGAGGCCCGCTCGGGAGTGTAGCTGCGGATGTGGTGCCACTCCCCGTCTTCCAGGGCGACGGCGAAGATGTACATCGCACTGTGGTCGAGCGTCTCCCGGGTGGCCGACGGGTCGAACTTCTGAGGGTCGCCCGAACCGGTGCCGATCACGTGATGTGTGTGGTGGCTGGTCGCGATCCGGATGGACTCCACCTGCTCCAGGTCGGGGATCCGAGGGCGAAGGTCGAACGCCAGATCGATCAGCGCCTGCGCCTGGTACTCGGCCGAGTGTTCCTTGGTGTAGGTTTCCAGGATCGCCCGCCGGGGTTCGTCGTCGCCGGGCAACCCGATGCAATACTCGGCATCGGGCCCGTCCAGGAACCGGGCGATGACGCTGTCCTCCCCCTCGTAGATGGGCGAAGGGCTTGTCTCCCCCCGCATCGCCCGGTCAACGGCCTCAATCGCCAGCTTGCCAGCGTGGGCGGGCGCATACGCCTTCCACGAGGAGATCACCCCCTTACGAGATTGCCTGGAGGTGATGCAGACATGCACCGCCTGCTGGATCGCTTGGTAGATCGTCTCCGTCTCCAGGCCAAGAAGCGCCCCGATGCCTGCCGCCTGGGCGGGACCGAGGTGCGCGATGTGGTCCACCTTGTGAGCGTGCAGGCAGATCGCCTTCACGAGCGCGACATGGACCTCGTAGGCCGTCACGATTCCCCGGATCAGGTCCGATCCCGATCGCCCGCACTGCTGAGCGACGGCCAGGAGGGGGGGGATCGAGTCGGCCGGATGTGCGTAGTCGGCCGCGAGGAAGGTATCGTGCATGTCCAGTTCGCGGACCGCCGTACCATTGGCCCAGGCGGCCCACTCGGCATGAACCCTCACGGCCGAAGGCAGACCGAAGACGGTTGCCCCCGCCTCCCGCCGATGCGCCAATGCCTGTTGCCGAGCCGAGCGCACCGGGTGCCGGTCCAGGGCGGCGACCGCCACCGCCGCGTTGTCGATCACCCGATTGACGACCATCTCGGCCACATCCGGCTCGACCTCGGGGCCTGCCGAAGCGACCCTCGCTAGGCGCCAGGCGAGTTGCTCCTCCCGAGGTAGTTCGCGGGAAGATCGGCAGACTCGCACTTGATCGTATTCCATCGGTTCCACGCCGCTCCGACTGGCTTCCCTCCGGTTCGTCCAGGAGGTCATCATAGGAGACGTCGGATCGTCGTGAAAGGGGATGGCTGTCGCACCTCACCATCGAGGAACGACCTGGGACGACCAATGGCCCGCGATCCCTCACCAGGGCGTGAACCGGGCGTTCCGAGCACACGGGAGCGAGAGCGCAGAAGTCGCAGGCCGGACTCGAACCGGGGAAGGACGAATGGGGTCAGGAGACGAATCCATCCCCTTCGGTGCGACCGTTCGAGGAAGATACAGTCAAACGTTTTCAATCACATGCGAACGATTCGGTATACGTTTCTAGATCGCGCAAGCGGTGATGCCCATGCCAAACCCGCGACCAATTCCCGAACGCGGAACAGGACGAGACTGTCCTGCTCGTCCATCAATTACTCGGTCTTCATTTGTCGATTGGCATGCCCCGCGACCGGCACATTGCGGTCCGAGGGGACGAACCGAGGCCCGCCCGTTTGATGTTGTGGTTGATCCGGTGGGGCCATTGGGGGCCTCTCACTTTGCCGACCACCCAGTTCCCCTCTCGATTCTCATGACGTGTGGTGTTCCAGAGCCCTTCGAGGTCTTTCAGGGCACGGATCCTCGCAGTCGAGGGACGGCTCACGTCATTGCGGCGCATAAAGAAACCCGCCCCTTTCGGCGGGTTCCTTCGGAGCTGGGGAACTAGGATTCGAACCTAGACTACTTGATCCAGAGTCAAGCGTGCTACCGTTACACCATTCCCCAATGATTGCCGACCTGCCGATGGAAACAGGCGATCGCTGAGTCGGGTTGTATTGGAAGAGTCGAAACCCCAAGAAGTCAATGAGACGACTCGCCCGAAACAGTCGGCGTCGATTGATTTCTTTCCGTTGTCCTGATGGGCTTGCGTCAAACGGGGCCTCGGAGTACGACTTCAGATCGAAATCAAAAGCCCCTCGTCGACCTCATGGCGGCGATTCTACCAAGGTCCGCCCATCGTCGACAAGGCGCATTCGTTCTCGTAACCTGCTCCTCCCGCTCGGTCACCGGCCGAAGATGGTCCTGCTGGCCCCCTCGAGCAGGTGGGTGGTGGTTCGCTCGTTCTTCGAGCTTTCGGAAGCGGTCGTCGGCGAGGGACCCGTTCGTCATGGCGACCCATGCGACATCCGGCTCTGACAGGTGTCCGGACCGGATCACGCCTCGCGATCTCGGGATTGGGTCGCCCTCGGGAGCGGACTCCGGGGCGAGACGCGTCGTCGCCTGACCCGGTCGGGTTCCGGCTCGATGCCGACAGATCGGTGTACGTCTGCGAGAGCACCTACACGATAAGAGAATCGACGCATCGCCGAACAACCGATCACTCCCGCCCTGGCCTCCAGGTGTTTACCGCCATGCTGACGCGGAAGACGGCGAACATGCTCTGCGCCGAGCCGGCCGATGCCGGGACCGACGTCTGGGGCGCCTCGGGTCGGGTCCCTGGCTCCCTTCGCTTTCAAGCGAATCACCGATGCGACGGAAGGCCCCGCCAACAGCGCAAAACAAAACCTGAGACGGACTTGGACGCCTCGGGTCGGTCTGAGTCGGAAAGGCGCCGCCCGGATTCGAACCGGGGAATAACGGATTTGCAATCCGCTGCCTTACCACTTGGCTACGGCGCCGAGAGGGAGTAATTTACATCACACCCTCGCCAAGATCAAGCGGGCACCGGATGATCACGTCCTCCGGACTGTCTCCTGATGCGACACGGAGAGGGAGCTTCTGGTCGAAACCGCGTTGGCCCGAGGCCGAGGCGGATCGCCAGCCGGCGAGGCGGCCATTGAGGGCATGATCCAAGGGCGGAGCCTCGATCGATCGGGCCGAGGATCAGGACGGCTGGAGACGCACATTGGAGAGGTTCGGGACGGTTGCGATCGCGGGGGTCGGGCTGATCGGGGGGTCGATCGGCCTGGCGCTGAGGCGCAAGGGGCTGGCCGATCGGGTCATCGGTCTGGGGAGAGACGCCTCCAGGCTCGACGAGGCGAAAGGACTTGGGGCGATTGATTGCGGGACGACCGACCCGGCCAGGGCGGTGGCAGAGGCCGAGGTCATCGTCGTCTGCACGCCGACGGATCGGATCGCCACCGATATCAAGTCGCTGGCAGCGGTCGCTCCCGAGCATGTCCTGATCACGGACGCGGGTAGCGCGAAGCGTCGGATCGTCGAGGCGGTTGAGGGCGATATCCGGGCGCGGGAGGTCTTCGTGGGTGCCCACCCGTTGGCGGGCTCGGAGCGGCGGGGGGCCGTCGCCGCCCGGGCCGACCTCCTCGATGGGAGGGTTTGTGCCCTCACCCCAACCGGGAGGACGCCGGCCGATCGAATCGAGGCCGCTCGCCGGTTCTGGACCGGCCTCGGCTGCCGGATCGTAGTCCTCGATCCGGACGATCACGATGCGGCCCTGGCCCGGACGAGTCATCTTCCCCATGTGGTCGCCGCTGCCCTGGCCTCCAGTGTCCCCGAACATTGCTTGGAGCTGGCTGCGGGCGCGTATCGCGACGGGACCCGAGTGGTGGCCTCGGATGCCGATCTCTGGGTCGCGATCTTCCGGGAGAACGCAGTGCATCTGCTCGAATCGGTGGCTGAGTTCGAGGCCGCGCTGGGTCGCTTCCGGGACGCGATCGCCTCGGATGACCCCGAGACGCTCCGATCGCTCTGGGTGACAGCCAGGGAGCGTCGGAGGTCGTTCGAGGACGGACCCCCGGCGTGATCGGCAGCCCTCGTCCCGGCCTCCGCCATCGAACGACAACCCAGACGCCCTGGCCATTGGTCGGACATCGGGTGAGATCTTGCCGGTCTTGGCACCCCGGGCGGGGCCGTGATACGATGAAACTGAGTCGGTCCGAGGTTGAGTCCAACACGCAACTCCCCCTGAGCCGGTCCCGGCCCCCGAATTCGTGGCGAGCCAGAGGGATGCGAGGGTTCAAGACGTCGTGACGACCCCCGACCAAGGCCCGGGATCAGTGGAGGATCGCCCAGGATTATGATCGGCTCGATTTGCCTCCACGCGTTCGCGATGACTCTTGCCTGGTTCCTCTTCCCCTCCGGAGGAGATGACGGATCGGCGCCCGCCGAGCGGCCCAGATCCCAGGCGCCTCCCACGGTGTCGCCCCCGGAGATCTTCGTCCCCCGGGTGCCGAGGACCTCCCAGGAGGTCGAACGGCTCGATGCCTTACAACGTTATGCCGCGGCACGGGCCCTCGAAGCCCGTCGGGAATGGAGTGATGCGATCGAGTTGCTCGAACAGGCCCGGGAGGCCGATCCGGACTCGGTCGCGATCCTGCGCCGGCTGAGCCGACTCTATTTCGGACTTGGGGGCTTCGGACCGGATGGGGAGGATCGCGTCCAGAAGGCCATCGAGACCGGGACCGCCGCGATCCAGGCCGATCCCGAAGACGCCGAGACGATTCGGCGGCTGGTCCGTCACTACCGTGCCAACAACGACCTGGCCGCGGCCGAGGAGTTGCTTCAGTCTGTGCTGGAGAACCCCGAACTGCCGGGGTTCTGTCTCACGAGACTGGTCGTCCTCCACGAGCTGGGCCGGCTCTTCGTCGACCAGCAGCGCCCCGACCTGGCGGTCTCCCCGCTGGAACAGCTCGTGCGGGCGCTCGACTCCAGGGAGGCGTTGCGGCTTACCCCGGCCCAGGTGCAGGATGTCCTCGGCGAGGACGAGGCCGATGGCTACCGTCGTTTCGGAGAAGTCTTCTTCAACGCCGGTCGCTACGACCTGGCCATCCTCGCGCTGCGTCGCAGTCTGGTCTACGACCCCGAGAGCACCCAGACGCCGCTTTACCTTGCTCAGGCCCTCCTCCGGGCCGACCGCGCCGAGGAAGCCCTCGCCGTCCTCGAACCCGTGATCTCGGAGCACCCGCCGGGCCGAGTGCCGTTCGATGTGCTTGCCCAGGTGCTCACCGCCCTCGACCGTACCGATCAAATCATCCCCCGGCTGGAGGAAGCCTCCGAGGCCAGCCCCGACAACTACCTGCTGAAGTACGCCCTGGCGGAACGCTACGAGCAGGAGGGCCGGGTCGAGGAGGCGAGGAGGCTCTACCTGAGCATCGGCGAGCAGTCGAACCAGGGGTTGGCCACGCTCGCCCAGTCGTACCTCGAGTCGGAGAAGTTCGAGGAGCTGCTCCAACTCTTCGAAACCTCCGGCGGGCAAGGTGGGGGGAGGGCGGCGATCGAGCCCCAGATCCGGCTCATCGCGACCGACCCCGAGGTCGCCGATGCCGTCATCGACGCGGGGTTGGAGATGCTCCAGGCCGATCCTCCTCGGCTCGGACCCGCTGGGCTGGAGTTGCTGTCCGAGATCGCTTCCCTGGCCGAGCGGACCGATCGCCTGGTCACTCTGGATCGGCTCAACCTCGAACGCGATCCCTCTCCCCGGAATCACCTGGAGCTGGCCGACTCCCTCGCCGCCGCCGGGAGGGCCGGAGAGGCGGTCGACGTTCTCGAACAACTGATCGCCCGGTTCCCCGAGCTTGGCGAGCAGCCCCAGTTGCTCGCCCGGGTCGCCGAGCTGCAGTTCGAAGCCGGCCGGATCGAGGACGCTCTCGCCAACGGCCGGAAACTGCTCGAACGGGAGCCCAACGATCTGCCCCTCCTCCAACTGGTCGGCTACGCCCTCCAGCGGCTCGGCCGGTTCGAGGAGGCGCTGGCCCTCTACGACGAGATCCCGGAACGATTCCGGGGGAATCCCGAGGCGATCCGGCTGGCGAAGATCTGGAAGGCCAACACCCTGGCTGCCTCCGATCGCTTCGAGCAGGGTGAGGCCATCCTCCTTCAGCTTCTCGAGGAACAGCCCGGCGACCCCTGGATCAGCAACGACCTCGGCTACCTCTGGGCCGAGCGTGGGATCAAGCTCGATCGGGCGGAGGAACTCATCCGGACTGCGGTCGAGGCCGATCCGACCAACAGCGCCTATCTCGACAGCCTCGGATGGGTGCTCTACCAGCAAGGGAAGGTCGAAGAGGCGCTCGTCCCGCTCCAGGAGGCCGTTGACCTGCGCCCTTCCGCGGTCAACCTCGACCACCTCGGCGATGTCTATTTCGCCCTCGGCCGCCGAGACGAGGCCCGGGAGGCCTGGAGACGGGCCGCCGACCTCGCCGATGATGCCGATCCTCCCGACCCGTCCCTCGCCTCCATCCGAGAGAAGCTGAGGGCCCTCGGCGACGAGGAGCCCGCCGAAGCGGCCAACCCCTGACCCGATTCCCCTATCGAACCGAGTTCCGCCCCGAGGCGGGCACCGTAGCCCTGACCGGGCCCGATCCCCCGGTCGGGTCGCACTGTGCCCGCCGTCGTCCTTGGGGCGGAGCGACCGACCCGGAGCCCGATTCGACATGGCTGGCCACTCCCATGCCGCCAACGTGGCGGCCCGAAAGAACGCCGTCGACGCCAAGCGTGGTAAGCTCTTCAGCAAGCTCTGCCGCGCCATTTACGTCGCGGCCCGCAACGGCGGCCCCGCCCCCGCCATGAACCTCCGGCTGCGCTACGCCATCGACAAGGCCAAGTCCTTCAGCTGCCCGAAGGACAACATCGAACGCTCCATCAAGAAGGCCACCGGCGAACTCGGCGCCGAAACCTTCGAGGAGGTCATCTACGAGGGCTACGGCCCCGGCGGCGTCGCCGTGCTTTGCGAGATCCTCACCGACAACCGAAACCGGACCGCCGGAGAGGTCCGCCGGGCGTTCGACATCTGCGGCGGCAACCTCGGCTCCACCGGCTGCGTCAGCTATCTCTTCGACTACAAAGGCGTCTTCGTCATCGAGGTTGCCAAGATCGAGGAAGACCGCCTCATGGAGATCGCCCTCGAGGCCGGCGCCGACGACCTGAAGCGCGACGGGGACTACTTCGTCGTCACCTGCGACCCCAAGGCCTTCGACGACGTCCAGAAGGCCTTCGAAGAGCATCAGATTCCCACGGAATCGGCCGAGACAAGCTACGTGCCGCAGACGACCGTCGACCTTGACGTCGAGAACGGCAAGAAGATGCTCAAGCTTCGGGATCTGCTCGACGACAACGACGACGTCCAGAACGTCTACAGCAACGAGAATATCCCCGAAGAGGCGATGGCCTCCTGAGCCGGCGCCGCCCTCGCCCACCTTTCCGTCCGTCGGGGCGCACCGACGCCCCCACGTCGCCTCCTCCCGGAAGAAGCCCACGATGCCCGAGACCTTCGTCAAGTCCGAGCGGCTCCGCCTGCTGCCCCCCTACCTCTTCGCCGAAATCGACCGCAAGAAGAAGGCCGCCATCGCCGCCGGCAGGGACATCATCAACCTCGGCGTCGGCGACCCCGACAAGCCCACCCCCGAGCCAATCATCCGAAGCCTCCAGCACCACGTCGAGAACCCCAGCTTCCACCAGTACGCTCTTGATCAGGGCTCTCCGGAGCTGAGGACGGTGATTGCCGCGTTTTTCTCCCGGCGCTATGGCGTCGCGCTCGACCCGGAGGCGGAAATCCTTCCGACGATCGGCTCCAAGGAGGCCCTCGCCCACTTCCCGCTGGCGGTCATCGACCCCGGCGACCTTGGCCTCGTGCCCGATCCTCGCTACCCGGTCTACCGCTCCAGCGTCCAGTTCGCTGGCGGCGAGCCGTACATCATGCCGCTCGTTCCCGAGCTGCAGTTCCGCCCCGACCTCGACGCCATTCCGGGCGACGTCTGGAAGCGCGCGAAGTTGATGTTTCTCAACTACCCGAACAACCCGACCGCCGGCTCGGCCGATCTCTCGTTCTTCGAGCGCGTCGTGGGGCTCGCGAAGGAGCATGGCTTCGTTGTCGCCCAGGACGCCGCCTACAGCGAGGTCTATTTCGACGAGCCGCCGCCGAGCATCCTCCAGGTTCCGGGTGCGAAGGACGTGGCGGTCGAGTTCCACAGCCTCTCGAAGACCTTCAACATGACCGGCTGGCGCGTCGGCTTCGCCGTCGGTGGCGCCCCGCTGGTCGCCGCCCTGGCCCAGGTGAAGGCCAACACCGATTCCGGCATCTTCACCGCGGTGCAGATGGCCGCCGTCACCGCGCTCGAGCAGTACGAGACGCTCACTCCCCCCATCCGAGACCTCTACAAGGAACGTCGCGACGCCCTCGTTTCTGGCCTCAAGCGGCTCGGCTGGGACGTCCCGACCCCCTCGGCGACCTTCTACGTCTGGATCCCGTGCCCCGCCGGCCTCAATTCCACGGCCATTTGCTCGAAGCTGCTGGAAGAGGCGAACCTCGTCACCACCCCCGGACTCGGTTTCGGCGACGCGGGCGACGGCTTCTTCCGCATGGCACTGACGGTCGACACCCCTCGCCTTGAAGAAGCGGTCGACCGCATCGCGAAGCTCTCCTTCTAACCCGGCCGCTCGGGGGCGATCGCGATGGGAAACACCCTGGCGCTCATCGCCCTCGGCGGCAACCTCGGCGACCGGAGAGCAACCCTCGACCGGGCGGTTGCCGACCTGGCCGGGTTTCCCGGCGTCAACCTCCGGAGCGTGAGCACCTATCACCGGACGGCCCCCGTCGGCGGACCCGGCGGCCAGGGGGCCTTTCTGAATGCGGCGGCGGCGCTGGAGACGACGCTCGACCCGGTCTCGCTCCACCAGGTCCTGCTCGACCTCGAGCGTCGGGCCGGCCGGGTGCGCGAGATCCGCTGGGACGCCCGGACCCTCGACCTCGACCTGATCCTCTTCGGGGATCAGATCGTCGACACTCCCGAGCTGACCGTCCCGCACCCGAGATTCTCCGTCCGAAGATTCGTCCTCGATCCCCTCGCGGAGATCGCCCCAGACGCGGTCGATCCGCTGACGGGGAGGACCGTGCTGGACCTGCTCGTCCGGCTCGATCGTCGTCCGAGCGTCCTCGGCGTCGATGCGGGGGGGGAGGTCGATCGGGCGAGCCGGGTGGCCCTCGCAATCTCGGACGAACTTCAGGGGGAACTGCTGCGACGGCCCCCTCCAGACGAGGAGACCAGACCTTCCGAACAGCTCCTCGTCGCACTCGACCGAATCGAGGCCTCGAGTGCGGCCATCGAGGAAGCGAGGGACCAGTTGCTCCGGACCCCCGGAGACCGATGGATCGTCTCTGACTGGGCCCCACCACTCGAACTCCTGCGAATCGGGTCGGCGCTCGCCCGATGCGCAGAGAGGAACGTCGACCCGGTCGAGTTCGATCGCCTGGAGCGACGCTTCCGCGAGGTCGACCGGCGGCAAGCGATCGCCCCTTCGCCGACCTTCTGCGTCGCCATTGGCTTCCGAAGGTGGGGATGGGGCCTCGCCTCCCTGGAGCGGGCGGTCGAGGTACCAATCCTAATTCCCGACGCCGAAGACGATGCCGGGATCGTCGCCGAGGTCGTCTCCTGCTGCCTCGCGACGCGACCCTGATCCGATCGGCCCGTGTCGTGCGCGTTGCGAGGGCCCTATAATTCCTTCACGCAAACGGGGGCGTCACCGAACATCCCCGGGGACTCGAGCCGAGAGGCAGGCGGCCACCATGGCGAAGAAGGGCGGCGGGAAGGCGAAGGACGCACAGTCGGACGGCATCCAGGTCGTCGCCCGGAACCGTCGCGCCCGCCACGAGTTCGACCTGCTGGAGAAGGTCGAGGCGGGGATCGTCCTCACCGGCACCGAGGTCAAGAGCCTCCGAGTCGGCAAGGCGAGCCTGGAGGAGGCCTACGCCGGCATCGACCGCGACGAGGTCTGGCTCTACGGGGTTGATATCCCGGAGTATCTCCAGGCCAATCGAATGAATCACACTCCCAAGCGGCCTCGCAAACTCCTGCTGCACCGCCGCGAGATTGAGCGGCTGAAGACCAAGGCCGCCGAGAAGGGGCTGACCATCGTCCCGCTGCAACTCTATTTCAAGAAGGGGCTCGCCAAAGTCGAGATCTCCATTGCCCGGGGCCGCAAGCTCCACGACAAGCGGCAGGCCATCAAGTCCCGCGAGACCATGCGAGAGATCGATCGCGCCCTCCGCGATCGATCCTGAGCGAGCGGGGAGACCATGGCCGATCCCAAGCGACCGGGTTGGATCGGCTGATTCGGAAGGCCAGACGGATGGACCCGCTGCCTGACGTCGACCTCGGACCCGATCCCCTCGCCAACGGGCCCGGCCCCTGGGACGGGTTCCTCGTCGGCCCCGAGAACGCGATGGCGCATGCGGCGGCCTGCGCGCTGGCCAGGGGGACGACCGGGCACTCGCCGCTGGTGATCGTCGGTCCGGCCGGCTCGGGCAAGACCCGGCTGCTTCAAGAGCTGGCCGCCGATTTCATCGCTCGCCGACCCGAGTCCGCCGTCGCCCTTCTGTCCGGCTCCTCGTTCGCCGAGGAATGCCATCGCGCCAAGGAGGCGGTCGCCCCCGATTCCTGGGCAGACCTCCGCCGCCGGCTCCGACTGGTTGACCTGCTGGCGATTGACGACGTGCTTGGCCTGGCTCGGTCGCCAATCGCGACGACCGAGTTGGCGTCGACGCTCGAGGACCTCGAGGCCGCCGGCGCATCGGTCGTCGTCACGGCCCGAGACCTGGCGTCGGGCTGGGGAGACTGGCCCCGTCGCCTTGCCGACCGGTTCCGAGGCGGGCTCACTGTCCGGCTCTCGGCCCCGGGGCCGGCGACCCGGAGGCGGTTCCTGCTCGACCGGGCTCGGGCTCTCGGGCTCATCCTCTCGGCCGAGGCGTTGGACCTCCTCGCCGAGTCCGCCGACGGCTACCGGACCCTCGGCGGATGGCTCTCCCGGATCGCCCTCCAGTCACGGGTCGAAGGCCGGCCGATCGACGGCGAGTTGGCGAGGACGCTGGTGGCCGAGGACGCCGCTGACGGCCCGGAGGTGTCCATCGGCGCGGTCGCCCGATCCGTCGCCCGCCACTTCGGCCTGCGGTCGACGGCCCTCCGGTCTCCCAGCCGCCGGGCCGCGATCGTCGAGGCCCGCCACCTGGCCATCCTGATCGCCCGGGAACTGACCGGGGCCAGCTATGCTCGCCTCGGCCAGGCCTTCGGCGGTCGAGACGCCAAGACCATCCGTCACGCCTGCCAAGCCGCTTCGACTCGGCTGGAGAACGACCCGGCCTTCGCTGCCGCCGCCGCCGCGATTCGACGCGAGTGGCGGGTCGACACCCCCACTGATCGCCCTTGAGACGGAACCGACCTGCGCTCGTCGACCGTGGTTCCGACTCTCCTCCCGGTCATCGAACGCCGTTCAGCCAAGGGGATGACGCCGAGGTGGCCGGCGTGCGCGACCGAAGCGCGCCAATGGTGAGGCCAGGGAGCGCTTCCTGTCGTCCCGCCGCCGAGGCCGATCGGGACCGGGGACGATCCCCCGGCCCGGCGAGTCCTCCCGCCCCGCGGTCGGCCTCGCGATCAGGCATCGTGCTGCGGCTTGAGGATCACCGCCGCCAGCGGCGGAAGGGTCAGGCGGAGGTGGTACGGTCGGCCGGCGTGGTGCTCCGGAATCGCTTCGAGGTAGCCGCCATTGCCGGCATTCGAGCCCCCATAGAAGCTCGCGTCCGAGTTGAAGAGCTCCCGGTAGCCGCCTCCCCTGGGGACTCCGATCCGATAGCCTTCGCGGAGGCAAGGCGTGAAGTTGCAGACCACGACCAGTTCATCCCCCGGGGTCTTCCCCTTGCGGAGATAGGCCAGCACGCTGTTCTCCCAGTCGTGTAGCTCGAGCCAGTCGAAGCCCTGCCACTCGAAGTCGATCTGGTGCAGGGCCGGTTCGGAGCGGTAGATGCGGTTCAGGTCGGCGACCATCCGCTGCACCCCCTGGTGGTCCGGCCACTGAAGCAGGTGCCAGTCGAGGCTCTCCGACTCGTTCCATTCGCGCCACTGGCCGAACTCGCCGCCCATGAAGAGCAGCTTCTTGCCCGGGTGGGTCCACTGGTAGGAGAGCAAGAGGCGGAGGTTGGCAACCTTCTGCCACTGGTCTCCGGGCATCTTGTCCAGGAGGGCTCGCTTGCCGTGCACGACCTCGTCGTGCGACAGCGGGAGCATGAAGTTCTCACTGAAAGCGTAGACGAGGCTGAATGTGAGCATCCCGTGCTCATACTTCCGGTAGATCGGGTCCTTGGAGAAATAGCGCAGCGTGTCGTTCATCCAACCCATGTTCCACTTCAGGCTGAAGCCGAGGCCGCCGATGTATGTGGGCCGGGAGACCCCCGGGAACGCGGTCGATTCCTCGGCGATCGTCAAGATCCCAGGGAACTGGGCGTGGGCCGCCTCGTTGAACTTCTTGAGGAAGTCGATCGCCTCGAGGTTCTCGTTGCCTCCGAAGGCGTTGGGGATCCATTCGCCCGGGTTCCGGCTGTAGTCGAGGTAGAGCATCGAGGCGACCGCATCGACCCGAAGCCCGTCGATGTGGTACTTGTCCAGCCAGAACAAGGCGTTGGCTAGCAAATAGTTGCGCACCTCGGATCGGCCATAGTTGTAGATCTTGGTCCCCCAGTCGCGGTGCTCGCCGAGCCGGGGGTCCTCGTGCTCGTAGAGGTGAGTGCCGTCGAAGAACCCCAGGCCGTGCTGGTCCCGGGGGAAGTGGGCCGGGACCCAGTCGACCAGCACGCCGATCCCGTGGCGGTGCAGGGTGTCGACGAACGCGGCGAAGTCGTCCGGCGAGCCGAATCGGGAGGTCGGCGCATAAAGCCCGACTGGCTGGTAGCCCCACGAGCCGTCGAACGGGTGCTCGCTGATCGGGAGCAGCTCGACGTGGGTGAACCCCATCTCGGAGACGTAGGCGGCCAGTTGTTCGGCCAGCTCGCGATAACTGAGGTATCCGCCATCCTCCTCGGCACGGCGTCTCCACGAACCGAGGTGGACCTCGTACACCGAGATCGGCGCGTCGAGGGCCTGCCGCTCGGCCCGTCGAGCCATCCACTCGCCGTCTTCCCAGCGGAAGCGGTCGATGTCCCAGACGATCGAGGCGGTCTGGGGCCGTCGTTCGGCGTAGAAGCCGTAGGGGTCGGCCTTCGTCACAAGGTAGTCGTTGTATCGACTCTTGATTTCGTACTTGTAAACCTCTCCCGGCTGGAGGTCGGGAATGAAGAGCTCCCAGAGCCCCGTCGGGCCGAGATTCCGCATCGGGTGGCGGCGGCCGTCCCAGTGGTTGAAATTCCCCACCACGCTGACCCGCTGCGCATTCGGCGCCCAGACGGCGAAGTGTACCCCCCGGATGCCATCGACCTCTCGGACATGCGCCCCGAGCTTGTCATAGGAGCGGAGGTGGTTCCCCTCGCCCAGCAAGTAGACGTCGAAGTCCGACAGGATCTGGCCGAAGCGGTAAGGGTCCACGAGTTGCCAGGAATGCCCTTCGCCATTCTCGACCACAAGTCGATACGGCGGCGCGGACGACCGGCCCGAGAGCAGCCCCTCGAACAGGCCCGCCGGATGAATCCGGTCCATCGCAATCTGACGGCCGGGCTCCCCGTCGGAGAGATCCAGCACCCACGCCTTGCTCGCGTCGGGAAGCATCGCCCGGATCGCAATCGCCGGCCGGCCGTTCTCCCCGACCGGGTGCGGCCCGAGGACACCGAAGGGATCCCAATGATTCGCATGGACGATGTGCTCGATGTCCGAAGCGTGAATCGTCGGGGTGCGGTTCGACGAGGAGGGGGGCGACGAGGCGGTGGTACTCATAATCGCTTCGCTATCCGATGGGTCCGATGCGGTTCGCCATCTTCGGCGCGTGGCCCGTCTGACTTGCCTGTAGGCTAGTCCTGGGATGGGTAAGACTGCAACCTCAATGCCGATCGCCGGGAGCGGCGGATTGATCGCGGCCGCCGGGTTTGCCATGATGGAGACATCGCGAGGGGCCAGCGACCCCGGCCACGCCGCTCGGGGTCCGACAGGGAGGTCGGCCTCCGCACGATCGCCCCCCGCCCGGGGTGGTCGTTCGGTTCCGGTCCCCGCCTCGGCCTTCGCCGTGAGGGGCCCGGCGAAGGGGATTGGGGGACCGGGCCGCGGACGCGACGGAATGAGCCACGTCCTGATCGTCGATGATAGCCCGGCTGATCGCGCCTACTTTCGCAACCTCTTGCGACGGGCCGACTTCCGCGTTCACGAGGTCGACTCCGGCGGCCAAGCGGTCGCCGCGGCGCTCTCCATCCGCCCGCACGTCGTCATCCTCGATATCAACCTCCCGGATCTCGACGGCCACAGCGTCTGCCGGGCCCTGCGGGCCGACCCGATGATCGGTGGCATCCCCGTCCTGATGCTCACCGTTCGCGACCACGAGGCCGATGTCCTCGCCGGTCTCGAGGCCGGCGCCGACGACTACGTGCCCAAAGATGCGGCACCAGAGGTCGTTCTGGCCCGCGTCCGGAGGCTCTGCCGCTACCGGCAGATGGCGAACACCTCGTTGCTCAACGAGCAGATGGCCCAGATCGGCCGGCTATTGGCGGGGATTGTCCACGAGATCCGAGGGCCCCTTGGCGTCATCCGGGGCAACGCCGAGCTGATGAAGATGCAGCTCGACCCGGCCGACCCGGCCCTTCGGTTCGCCGAGCCGATCATCCGCAGCGTTCAGTTGCTCCAGATCCGCCTTGAGCACCTGATGGCTGCGGTCCGGGGGGGACCGCCTGTTCTCCGACCGCTGGAGCCCGAGCCCCTGATCCGGGAGGCGGTTGACTACTTCCGAAAGGGAGCCGACCCCCAGCACGGCCGGGTCGAGGTCACCGTGGAAGAGCCCCAGGGGCCGCTCCCCCCGGTCATGGCCGACGCCGGCCGACTGCTCCAGGTCCTGCTGAACCTGATGATCAATGCCCGGGAGGCGATCCTCGCCTCCCGGACGAGCGGCCGAGTCGTCCTTCGCCTCTCCCCGTGCTCGCTCGACGACCGCCCGGGATCCCGCATTGAGGTGATCGACGACGGCCCCGGCATCTCCGAGGAGGTGCTGCACCGAATCTTCGAGCCGTTCTACACCACCAAGGAAACCGGCACCGGCTACGGCCTCTATCTCTCCGCCGAAATCCTTCGGGAACACGGGGGTCGACTCTGGGCGGAGAACCGCCCCGAGGGGGGCGCGCGGTTTTGCCTTTGGCTCCCGATGGCCACCGAAGCCGCCCCGGCGTGATTCCCAGGATGCCGTGCCTGGTCTGCCGATTGCCCGAGAGGAGTCGCGTCTCGGGTGGCAGGCGACGACTCTCGGGGAGCAACTTCCAGGGCGAGACGGGCTCCGCCCCGTCTTCCTTCCCTCTCGACCCTCGGGGATTGGGCGTTCTCCTTTCCTGTCGACACGATCGGAACACGCATCCAAGCGAGGCCAGCCATGACACGGAACGTCGAGGTCCGCGGCCGGTTGGGGCGGTGGATTATGGCCGAGAACTCGGTCGCGGCGATCTCGGGGTTGCTCGCGATCGCTTCGGGAATCGTGGCACTCCGGGGGGCCTCCGGCACCGCGTCGGGAATCCTGCTCGGCGCCGCCGCGGTCCTGCCGATTGGACTCACCTGGGGCCTCGTGGCCGAGCGTCGGCGATGGCGACGCCCGGCCCGGCTGATCACCGAGCAGATCGCCACCCAGACCGATGGCCTCCGGCCCGGTCCGGGAGCCCGGCCGAGGGGGCTCCGCCGGGACGACCCTCCCGAGTTGATCGCACTGGCCAGGGCCACGGCCGAGCTTCAGGCCCGGCTCTCGCTCTCGCTGCGGGCCCTCGCCACGGAATCGAACCTCCCGGCCCGAGAGGCGCTGACCCGGAGCGGCCTGTTCGACCCTCCGTCCTCACCTGGCTCCGGCGACGGATCCTCCTCGAGTTCGTTCTCCGGTGACGAGATGGTCGGGAGACTCGAGCCGGATTCCCTCCGATGGACCGAGGCCAGCCCCGCGCTTCAGACCTTCCTCGGGGCCGGGCTGGAGACGCTCCGAAGGCGGACGATCCTCGAACTCCTGCACCCCGACGACCGACTCCCCGCCGAGCGGCAGCTCCGAGGAACCGCCGACCGGGGGGAGTCGCTCGGGCTGATCTACCGGGTCACCACGCTGGGGGGCGATCGCAAGGTGGTCGAGCTGAACGTCTCCGCCCGGTACGGCCCCGACCGCTCGGCGGTCTATCTCCGTTGCCACGTCACCGACGTCACCGACCGCATTCGGGCCCGACGCGAGGAACGCCGACGCACCCGGGAACTGCTCCACCTCAACGACGAGCTCCGCCTCGCCAACCGGGCGCTCGCCGAGCTGAAGGACCGCTACAGCGACCTCTATCAGAACGCCCCCGCGATGTACTTCAGCCTCGACCCCGACGGCCGGATCCTCGTCTGCAACGAGACCCTGCTCCGGACCCTTGGCTATCGCCGCCGCGACCTGGTCCAGCGCCCCTACGAGGACCTGCTTCCGCTGGAGGACCGTCCGACCTTCCGGGGCCGGTTCGCCCAGTACCTCCGGGAGGGCCGCATCGAGGTCGAGAGCCGATGGATGACCGCCGACGGCCGGATTATCGACGTCCTCGTCACCGCGGTCGCCGTGCTCGACTCGCAGGGCCGATTGATCCACTCCCGAAGCGTGGCCCAGGACATCACCACCCGACGTCGCCTGGAAGACGAGCTGCGCCGCAATAACGAGCGGCTGGCACGGATCAATGATGAGCTTTCCCGGAAGAATACCGAGCTCGATGAGTTCTCCTACGTTATCTCCCATGACCTCCAGGAGCCGGTCAGGACGTTGATCGCCTTCTCCGGGTTCCTCCGTCAGGACTACGGCGACCGGCTCGACGATCAAGCCCGGGAGTACCTCGACTATCTGACCGAGGCCTCCGGCCGGATGCGGAGCCTCATCCGGGACCTGCTGGAGCTCTCCCGGGCCGGCCGGACCACGGACGACTTCGGCCCCGTCTCGCTGGAGGAGATCGTGTCGACCCTCCGGGTCGATTATGCCGAGCTGATCCGGACTCGGGGGGCGGAGGTCGTTTGTGAGCGCCCGCTGCCGACGATCTGGGGGGATCGCACCAGGATCGGACAGCTGATCGGCAATCTCGTCGGCAACGGGCTGAAGTATAATGAAGCGGAGCACCCCCGGGTGGAGGTCGGGACCCTCCCGAGCCCCTCGTCGGGGAGCTCCCGTCGGACGACCCTCTTCGTCCGGGATAATGGGATCGGCATCGACCCGCGGTACCACGACAAGATCTTCCAGATGTTCCGACGGCTCCACCCTCGAGACCGCTACGAGGGAACCGGGGCGGGCCTGGCCATCTGCCAAAAGATTGCCCAGGCCCACGGCGGGAGGATCAGGGTCGAGAGTCGGCCCGGTGTCGGGTCCACCTTCCTCGTCGACTTGCCGCTTGTCCCCGACGGTCGGCCTCTGGTCGCCTCCCCACCCGGCCTCCCCGGCCGGGACGAGCCGTCACTCGCCCCGGACGATGCCATCCATGCCCCATGAGTTCCACATCCTGCTGATCGACGACTCCCCGTCGGATGTGCTCATCCTCCGACGGGCGCTGGCCGAGCTCCCGATCGTGCTCCGGCTCTCCACCCTGGCCGACGGTGTCTCGGCCATGGTCCACCTCGACCGCCTTTCCAACCCCTCGACCCCAGCCGATCAGGTCCCCGACCTGGTTCTGCTCGATCTCAACCTTCCCGGTCCGGACGGCGCTGAGATCCTCTCCCGCTTCAAGTCCGATCCGTTGCTCCGGGCCGTTCCCGTCGTCGTGCTGACGACCTCCGGCCGAGACATCGACGTCTGGCGCAGCTATCAGGCTGGGGCCAATACGTTTGTCCAGAAGCCGGCCGACTTCGCCGGATATCGCACGCTCGCCGAGACGATCGGACGTTACTGGGAGCGGACCGCGACTCGTCCCCCGCGACGACCCCCCTCCGGCTGAGTCTCCTCGCGGCGGCAGTTCGAGGCGGTTCGCTCACTCCGACGGACTGGAGCCTCCGACCTTCGTCTCGGCATCCATCAAGTTCCAGGACTCGGCGAGCCGTTCCAGGAGTTCGGGGTGTTCTCCCCTCCGATCTCGAGTCGCTCCCAGGTCGTCGGCGAGGTTGAAGAGTTGCCAGCCCAGTCCTGGGCCTGCCGAGCGATCACGGACCAGCTTCCCGTCTCCCGACCGGAACGCCGCCTCCTCCCCCATCCGCCACCAGAGCGTGTTGTGCGGCCGGCCCTCCTCCTCTCCCAGAAGGTAAGGCATCAGGTCCACTCCATCGTACCGGCGATCTCCAGGCATCGGCACCCCGGCAAGGGTCGAGACCGTCGGGAAGACGTCCAGTGAGGAGACGGGACGCTCCTCCACCTTCCCTGCCGGTCAGGTTCCCGTCCACCGGGCGAGGAAGGGGACTCGGATCCCCCCTCGAAGAGCGTTTCCTTGCCCCCTCGGAGCGGCGAGTTGCTGGACGTCAACTCCCGGGTCGGCCCACCATTGTCGGAGATGAAAAAGACAAGCGTGCGGCGGTCGAGCCCCTCGTCTCGGAGGGCTTCGAGCACCGTCCCGACCCCCTGATCGAGCCGGGAGAGCATCGCGGCAAAGATGCGGTGCTGGATGTCGTCGATGGAAGCGAATCGCTCGAACTCCTCCTCTCGGGATTGCATTGGGCTGTGGACCGCGTTGTAGGCGAGGTACAGGAAGAACGGCCGATCGGCATTCCGGCGAATGAACGAAGCGGCCTCCTGGGAAAACGCATCCGTCAGGTCGGTCGGCACCTCGACCGGCTGTCCGTCGCGGAGGCTCGGGTTATTCGCATCATAAGCCGGCTCGTCGTTCCCCATCTGGGTCGAGAGCACGAGGCGGCCATCGGAGGAAATCCAGAGGCCCTCGCCTCCATCCGGGAGGGTCCGGCGGCGCAGCCAGGTGACCATTCCCTCGTAGGGAGGGGGGGCGTAGTCGTGTCCTTCGTGCCGGAAACCGAAAAGTGGTCGAACTCATGTCGCAGGGGGTGGTAGGGTCTCGTTCCGCCGAGGTGCCACTTACCCACGAGTCCGGTTGCGTACCCGGCCGATCGGAGCTGCTCCGCCAGGGTGAGTTCGGCAGGCGGGAGCCCGACGCCGGGCTCGTCGTTCCGATCGCCGACCGGATTGAGGTCGGAGCCGAACCGGTTCTGGATGCGACCGGTCAGGAGGCCGGCCCGAGAGGGGCTGCAAGACGACGCCGAGACGTGTTCCGAGGCGAATCGGATGCCCTCCTCGGCGATCGAATCGATGTTCGGCGTCGGGATCTGAGGGTTCCCCTGGCAGCCGAGTTCGCCGAAACCGAGGTCATCGACAGAGATCAGCACAACGTTCGGCCGAGGGATCTGGTCGCGATCGATCGCGGAGGAGGCGGCCAGGGCCAGCAGGGCGCGGAACATTGGTCGATCTCCCTGGGACCTCCGATTCCCGGGCGCCCGGATGGGGCCTCGGTTCAGTTCACGGTCGGATCCTCGGGAAGCTCCTCGATCCCCAGCGCATTGGCGAGGATCGAGGCCGAGACGCGCCGCATGATCGCTTCCCACATCGACGCATCCCCCCCCTCCAGCACGAGCGTGATGTCGGCGGGGGTGAAGACCCAGGATTCCTGGGCGAGCTCCATCTCGAGCTGCCCGGCACCCCAGCCCGCATAGTTCGCCAGGAAGAGGGAGGGCTCGGCCCGCTGCCGGATCAGATCCCGGATCTTTTCCGGGTCGACCGTGGTGAACAGGCCCTCGATCACCTCCTGATCGCCGAGCGCCGCCACCGAGTGCAAGGCCATCAGCGGCCCGGGGACCGGGCCGCCGAGGAAGATCGGTTTCTCCCAGTCCTCGACCTCGTCAAAGACCTCCTCGGAGATCTTTGCGATCGTCGCGCCGGTGGGCCGGTTCAGGATGACTCCCGCCGCACCGGCCTCGGAATGCTCGATGATCAGGAGGACGGTCCGGACGAAGTTCGGGTCGGAGAGGGACCGGGAGGCGACGAGGAAATGTCCCTTCAAACTCTTCATCGCGATCGGGTTCCACGGTTCGCGATCCGTCCGGCGCCGGGGAGCCTCCTGGAAGGGCCGGGCCTGTCGCGGCCGATTCTAACGGCTCGGACAGGCGGCGTCGATCACCCGCTTTCCGGGTGTGGACTGCGAGATTCGCTTCCCCAGGCCACGGCGACGAGGAGCCCTCGCAGGACGAGGGACGGCTCGATCCAGGGGTGTTCCCGGCCGAGAAGCATCGCCAGGGCCGGGGCGTCGCCTCCGGTCCAGGCCACCCAGGGATCTCGGTCGAAACCCTCCGACTGTCGAGCGATCAGCTCCCGGATGGCGCCGACTGTCCCCCAGACGATCCCGGCACGCAGCGCCGGCTCGGGAGATGCCCCCCAGGGGGGCAGGGGGGCCTCCGGGATCGTCGGCCCGACCTCCGGGAGTTGTGCCGTCCCACTCCGGAGCGACCGGGACGCCAGCCCCGGCCCGATCGCGATTGCCCCCCCCGCCCAGCAGCCGTCGGCCTCGATCCGCTCGACCGTGATCGCGGTGCCGCACTGCACCACGATCCCCGGCCCGATCCTCCCGGCCCGATCCAACGCCGCCAGGACGGCCAGCGCCCGATCGGCCCCGGTGCGAGACGGGGCTTCCAGGCGATGACACACAGGCACGTCGTTCGCCGATCGGAACCACCGGATCGGGCCGATCCCGAGACGGCCCAGCATCTCCCCGATCCGATCCGCCGCCGGCGGATTGACCGAGGCGATGGCCACCCCAGCGGCCTCGATCGCCGAGAGTCGGTCCCCCAACGACTCCCAGGTCGAACCGTCCGAGAGGCTCCCGGCCCAGGACCATCGGATCACGCCATCGGCGTTGGCACATCCCGCCTTGATCCGGGTGTTTCCCACGTCGATCAACACGATCGAACTCGCCAACGAAGTGCCCTCTCGAATGGCTCGGGCGATCCTCCCGCCCTCAGGTGCCCAGGACCTCGCCGGCCGCAACCGGGTCAGTCGGAGCCGGTCGGGGAGGCTCCCTCATCCGATCCATCGTCATCGGCCTCATCGGAGCGAGAGCGGCGGAGGAGCTCGACGATCCGGTTGATCAAGGCGGGGATTCCCCGGCCCGTGACGGCGGAGAGGGTCAGCGGCTCCCGGCAGAGTTCGTGGGCCACGCGGTCCACCACCTCCTCGGCGCCGGTCACGTCCAACTTCGAGAGCACCAGGATCTCGGGCCGGGTCGCCAGCGCCGGGCTGTACTGCTCCAACTCCCGGCGGATGACCCGGTAGTTCTCGACCGGGTCGGAGCCGTCGATCGGCACGGCCTCGACGAGGTGGACGAGCAGGCCGGTGCGCTCGACGTGCCGCAGGAACTCGTGCCCGAGGCCGTGCCCTTGGTGGGCCCCCTCGATCAGGCCGGGGATGTCGGCGACGATGAAGGCGTCGTCGTCGACGACCACGGCGCCGAGATTCGGGTACTTGGTCGTGAACGGGTAGTCGGCGATCTCGGGGTGGGCCCGGCTGATTCGGGAGAGCAGCGTCGACTTCCCGGCGTTGGGTAGGCCAATCAAGCCGACGTCGGCGATCACCTTCAATTCCAGGTCGATCGACCGTTCCTCCCCCGGTTGGCCGGGCTCGGCCTGCCTCGGGGCTCGGTTGGTCGCCGACTTGAAGTGCTCATTACCGTGGCCGCCCTTGCCCCCCCGCGCGACCACGACGTAATCGCCCGGCGCCTTCAAGTCGCGCAAGATGTGGCCGCGGTCGTGGTCGCGGACGACCGTGCCGGGGGGCACATCGATATAAACGGTGTCGGCGCTCTTGCCGTCCCGGGAGCTTCCCATGCCATGCTGGCCGCGCTCTCCTCGGAAGTGGCGCATGCCGGAGAGGTGGGCGAGGTTGGTCAGCCCTTCCACCGCGCGGACGATCACGTGCCCCCCGTGGCCGCCATCCCCCCCGTTGGGACCGCCTCGGGGCACATACTTCTCGCGTCGGAAGCTGACGCAGCCGTTGCCGCCGTCGCCCCCCTTGACGTGCAACGTCGCCCGGTCGACGAACATCCTTCCCCCAGAAAGGCACGACGCCCGACCCCGCCCCCGCGTCTCGGGGTCGTCGGCCGGGCATCGGAGTCCGATCACGGCGGGTCCGTCAGGCGTTCGCCTCAGCGAGCGGGCGGACGTTGATTCTGCGGCCGTCCTGGTCGAAATAGACCTGCCCCTCGATCAACGAAAAGATCGTCCAGTCGCGGCCGACACCGACATTCTTGCCCGGACGCCACTTCGTGCCGTGTTGCCGGCAGATGATCGCGCCGGCCTTCGCACGCTGGCCGCCGAAGAGCTTGATGCCCAGGCGTTGCGCGTTCGAGTCCCGACCGTTCCGGCTGGACCCCTGACCTTTCTTGTGAGCCATCGCGGAGTGACCTCAACCTCGATCGTTCCAACGCCGCACTCCCGGCCGCCCGCTCGGGTCGACCGGTGCGGGGCGAATTGTGATGGCCCCGCCGGAACGAACCATTCTACCCCCACGATCACTCGGCCGACAAGGCCGCCTCCGCTGGCGCCCGCCTTCACCACCAGGATGCATTTGGCCATCGCCTTTGGTTCTCGAAGGTTCTCGAATCCAGGAGTCTCAGGCTGACGGGCTCGCCTCGGGTCGCCCCTGGATTCCAGGAGGGGGACTCGCCAGCCGCAGGAACCGATCGCCCCTGTCGTGCCTCGGAGGCGAATTGACCGGACGAGGCCCCCGACGCCACAATGCGGAAGCACCGCGCCTGGACGCCAAGACCGCAAGGGGATCGAGAGCCTTCCGCTCATGAACCAGCAGGACCTGATCGCGCAGCTTCGGGAAGACAACGGCACCAAGATCGTCATGCTGGTCGCCGACGGCCTGGGGGGCCTGCCCATCGAGCCCGGAGGCCCGACCGAACTGGAGGAGGCCCGGACGCCGAACCTCGACCGGCTGGCGAAGGAGGGGACCGTCGGCCTGAGCATCCCGGTCGCTCCGGGGATCGCCCCCGGATCGGGGCCGGGGCACCTGGGCCTCTTCGGGTTCGACCCGATCGAGCACCAGATCGGCCGAGGGGTGCTCGAGGCGCTCGGCATTGGCGTGGAGGTCGGCCCGAAGGACGTCGCCATCCGGGGGAACTTTTGCACGATCGACGCCGAGGGCCGGGTCACCGACCGTCGCGCCGGCCGCATCCCGAGCGAGGTCGGCGAGCGACTCGTCGCCAAGCTGGCCGAGGGGGTGAAAATCGACGGCGTTGAGACCCTGGTCGCGCCGGTCCGCGAGTATCGCCTCGTCGTCCGGTTCCGGGGGGAGGGCCTGGGCGACCGCGTGGCCGACACCGACCCGCTTCAGACCGGCCTGCATCCGCTCGCGCCGAAGGCGACCGACCCGGGCTCGGAGAAGACCGCCCGAGTCGCCGCCGAGTTTCTCCGCCAGGCCAAGGAGATCCTCAAGGACGAGCAGCCGGCCAACTTCCTGATGATGCGGGGGTTCGCCAAGTTCCCCGCGATCTCCACGATGGAGGAGGTCTACGGCCTCCGATCAGCCGCGATCGCCGTCTATCCCATGTACCGAGGCCTCGCCAGGCTCGTGGGCATGACGGTCGTCGAGCCCGGCAAGACCATCGCCGACCAGTTCGCCGTGGCCAGGGAGCAGTGGGGGAAGTACGACTTCTTCTTCATCCACTACAAGTACACCGACAGCACCGGCGAAGACGGCAACTTCGCCAAGAAGGTTGAGGTGATCGAGGCCCTCGACGCCGAGCTTCCGAAGCTCATGGAGCTGAAGCCCGACGTCCTGATCGTCACCGGGGACCACTCGACTCCCAGCCGGATGAAGTCGCACAGCTTCCACCCGGTCCCCTTGCTGATCTGGGCCCCGGCCACTGTCCGGCCGGACGAGGTGACCTCCTTTGGCGAGCGCCCGTGCATCCGGGGCGGCCTTGGCCAGATCCTCGCGAAGCACATCATGCCCCTGGCCATGGCCCACGCCGGCCGCCTTCAGAAATTCGGGGCCTGAGGCCGAAGCGGTTCCATCGACCAACGGGGGCCGCGACCGGGCGATTGGAGGTCGCTTCCCCCGAGGGTCTCCTCGAATCAATTGGCCGATCGACGAGGCGAGGGCCTCAGATACCCGCCTTCGGCGTGACCTCGACGGCGATCTCCTCCCCCTCCCGACGGACGAGGATCGTGATCGGTTCTCCCGGGGAGAGCTTCGACGCCGCGTAATAGGCATCGCCGATGTTGGTCGTCCACCGGCCGTCGATGGACGTGATCACGTCGCCAACCCGCAGGCCGGCGGACTCGGCGGGAGAGCCGGTCAGGACCGACGCCACGGTGACGCCCTCGGTCCCATCCGCCTCGGTGTCTTCCAGCTCGATACCAACCAGCGCCGCCGGTTCCAGAACGATCCGGCGGGCGACCTTGGGGCCCATCAGCCGGTCGGGGAGGCCGCCGAGGAAGTCCCGGATCTCGTGATCGACCGGCTCGAACGCCATCGTCTTCGCCTGATAATCGATCGTCGTTTTATATCGGGCGAAGAACGAGTGGCCGACCAGCCCGTCGATTGGCTTGCCGAGGATGTCGCCGAGCGCGTTGACGACCGGGTGATCCATCACGATCACCGGCACGTCCTCAGCCGACAGGTCCCCGACCTGCAAGCGCTCCACCTCCGCCTCGCCCCGGGCGGCGAAGAGGAAGGTGAACGGGGACTTCGCGTCGATCAGCCCGGAGACCTTCGCGGCCCGGTTGCTGATGAGGGTCACGGGGGAGCCGACGTCGAAGATGAGCCGGAACGGGCCCTCGCCGTTGAGCGAGACCTCGACCACCATGTGGTTCGACGGCAGCATCTCAAATGGCACCTCGACCCGGGCGTCCGCCCTGGGACCGGGCTCGGCCCGGCCGATGGCGGCGAACAGGGAGGCGGCGACGATCGGTGCCGCCATCACCACGACTCGGCAGGTCGTCATCGCGTCACAGCCCCTTTCCGGCGGTGAGGGTCAGCTCCCGGATCTCAGTCTCGACGTCCCCCTCGGCTCCCCCCTTCGGGCGGATCCGGAGCGAGACGCGGTCCCCCGGCTCGATTCGGGAGACGGCCACCCGTGCGTCGTCGATCGAGTCGATGTCCCGTCCCAGGAGTCGGACCAGGCGGTCCCCCGCGACGATCCCCACTCCCTCCGCGGGGGATCCGGGCAAGACGCCCGACACCGTGACGACCCCCTCGGATTCGCTCAGCTCCAGTCCGAGGAAGCCCCGGGGGATCAACGTATCCTCCGGTTGCTTGCCCACGAACACGGCCGCGAGTTTGGCCACGCCCCCCAGCAGGCTCATCGCCTGCACCTCCGCCGGGGCGTTCGCCCGCCGACGCCCCGGGTCGGGCATGTCCTCCGGCTCGAAATCCAGCCGGGTCCACGTCATCCGGTCGTCGGTCGGGTCGAGCTCGATCCGGAAGCGCGAGAGCACGTTGAAGCCGAGCATGCCGTCGATCCGCACGCCCGGCAGCCCCAGCGCGTTCATCCCGACGAGCTGGAACAGGTCCTCCACGCGGGATTGGACCGACTCCAGGACGGCTCCCCCCTCGAACTCGATCCGGTCGACCCGGGTGAAGTAGTGCTCCTCATCCGGTTCCAGGCCAGCCGCCTCGGCCGCCTCTTCGGAGAGGAAGAGAGCGGGGGCCCCGGTGTCGACGACCAGGTTGAACGGTCCCCGGCCGTTGATTCGGCATCGGACGATGTGATGGTTCGTCTCGGTTAATCGGTACGGCACGCGGAACGACTGGCCAACCTGCCCGTCCTGCGCCCCGTCTTCGGTCGCCGGGACCGGCGAGAGGCCGATGGTCGCGAGGACCAGGCCGACTCTCAGGATCCGGGAATGCAACATCGCCGTCTCGCCTCGCAACGGTGCGGTCTCCTGGGGTCTGACCTCCCGACCTCCTTGCCGTTATCATAGGGGGGGCGGGAGCGATCGACCAGGGACGTCCCGTCTCCTCATCTCCTCTTCTGGGGTTGGGATCCGACGAGCGCAGGGGCGTCGTCGGGCGGCCCGTGGTCGGCGTTCGAACCCGAGATTGCCCTACCCCGATCCCCCCCCGGCCGGCTAAGATACCCTTGAGCGCGCCGACCCCGGCGCGGATCGAGCAGGACGCCGCGAACTCGGGGACGGAATCCCGTGAGCACCACCACGTTGAACTCGGCGACCGAGCCACCTCCCCCGATCTCGGATTCCCCGACTCCCGGGATCTCCGGGCGATCCCTCCCGCCGATCCTGGGCCGGTTGCTCAGCGGCACCTTCTGGCTGGCGCTGCGGACCCCCTTGCAGGCCGTCACCGGCTTCTGGAGCGTCCCCCTCATCATCGGAGCGTTCGGCGATGGACCGAGTGGCGCCTACCGCTTCGCCTGGGGATTGGGCTTCTTCCAGTTCCTGCTCGAATTCGGCATGAGTTCCGCGCTCCAGCGCGAGATCTCCGAACGCTGGACCCGGGGCGACCGCGACGGGGTCGACCGAGCGATCACCTGCGGCGCGCTCTTCTACGCGGTGATCGCCCTGGTTCAGGCGGTGGTCCTGATGGCCGTGGCCTACGGAGCGATCCCGCATGCCCGCTTCTCCGGGCCGGACGAATACCGCCTGATCGTCCAGCTCCTCTGGCTGCAGGCCCTCACGGCCCCGTTCTACGGCATCAGTGTGGTCGTCTCCTGCATTCTCCAGGCGGCCCGGCGCTACGAGGTGATGCCGAGGTTCGAACTGCTGATCGTGGCCATCCGCTTCGTCGCCCTGCTCGGCGGGGTCGCGATCGGCGCCGGTCTGCTGACGATCGTCATCACACAGACGGTCCTCACCATCGGCCTGAGCCTCGGCCCGGCCGTCTGGGTGATTGGCCGAGAGCTGGACTACCGGCCTCGGTTCGTCCGGGTTGGCTTCGACGACTTCCGGAACCTCGTGCAGTTCAGCGTCTACATGTTCCTCGTCCAGCTGAGTGTGGTCCTGGCCGATAAGATCGACACCACGGTCCTCGGCTTCGCCCTGGACGACGCCGCGAAGGCCGAGACGGTCTACTGGGCGGTCAGCAGTCCCTTCCTCCAGCTCCGGCAGATGGGCTGGACGCTGGCGTACTTCGTCATGCCCGCCGTGGCGAGCCTGGCCGCGGTCGGGGATCGGGAGGGGCTGGAACGCGTCACCTACGATGGGGCCCGGATGCACTCGGCGGCGGTGCTGCTCGTCGGGCTGCTGGCCTTCGTCTACGCTGGCCCGTTCCTGGAGCTCTGGGTCGGCGGCAGGTTCCCGGGCCAGGTGCCGGAGCTGGTTCGGCTGATGCGGCTGTTCCTCGTCGCGGCCCTGCCGCTGTTCGTGGCGGTGCATGTGCAGGCGGCGACGGGACTGGGAAGGCTCCGGTTGATCGCCGTCGCCGCGCTGATCGGGGGCGTGATCAACCTGCCCCTGAGCTACGCCCTGACCCTTCGGCTTGGTGTCTCGGGGGTGATCTGGGGAACGGTCCTGACGACACTCGTCTCCAACCTGCTGGTTCCCGCGATCTACAGCTTCCGCGTCCTCGGCGTCAGGTTTGGCACCTATCTCCGACGCACCCTGCTCGCCCCCTCGGTCGGGGCGATGGCCCTGCTCGGGGCCTGCTGGCTCCTCGGTGCCGTTGCGATCTCGGCCGAGCCCCGGGGCGACGACCTCCTGGGGCGGTTGTTCCCGTTTGCCCTCCATCTCGGAGTGGGATCGCTTGCCTTCGCGGCCGGCTATGTCCTCGTGCCGGTCGGACGGAAGGACGTGACCCGGATCCTGGACCGGATCCGGGCGAGACTGGCCGCCTCCTGACCGGAGCCCTCGCCCCGGAGAGTCGCCGATGCCCCTCGACGAGCCCGACGGCGATCGCAAGCCGACCCTCCGGCTCCATCTCTCGGCCGCGGGCCCCGAGGTGTCTCCCCGAGGTGTGTCCGGCTCGCGATTCGTCCTCGGCGCCGTTCTCGTTCTGCTCGGCTGCTGGGGGGCGATCTCCCTCGCCTTTGACGCCTGGCGGGCCGGAGTCCGAGAGCGGATCGCCTACGGCATGGATCAGGTCGTCCCGGTCCTCCGGCCGATGGCGGACGTGTCTCCTCCAGGCCTCGATCCTCCAGGATGGCGGGAGGCGGTGGATGCCTCCGAGGAAATGCTCCGAGAGGTCGTCGGCACCGGCCGGCTCGACCGGTCGCGGCTGGACGCCCTTCGGCTCGACCTGTCGCGTCGGGTCGATCGGGCGGCCCGATCCCCGGAATCGGCCCCGACCATCCTGGCGTCCATCTGGGACGAGATGGCCCGGATCACGCTCCTGCGGCCGGAAACGAAACGCCCCGGGATCCTGCCTCCCCCGAGGCGGATCGCACGCCCCCCCGCCAACCCGTCGGATCGGGTCCCATGACAATCGAGGCCCACGGCGTGGTCGTCGCATTCGACCAGGAGAAGGGGTTCGGCTTCATCCGTTCCCATCGCGTTGCCGGGGACGTGTTCGTGCACGCCTCGGTCATCGAGGGGGACGGGCGTCTCGTCCCCGGCCAGCGCGTTCGCTTCCTGGCGGAGCCGACCGACCGCGGCCCTCGGGCCGTCCGGGCGTGGCCGGGATCGCAGGGGATGACTCCCGCGGCGGCGGCGTCCTCGCTGGTGATCGGGCCGGTCATCCTGGGAACGATCGCCCTGAGGATGGCCGGCCTGCCCCTCGTCGTCGCGTTCCTGGTGCCAATGAACCTCGCGACGATCGCCGTCTGGGCCTGGGACAAGCATCGCTCGGTCCGGGATGGCCGCCGCGTGCCCGAGCGGGCCCTGCTCGGCCTCGCGGCAATCGGCGGGTCGCTCGGTGCCCTGGTCGGCGTCTTCGGCCTGGGTCACAAGCGGCGGAAGGGTCGGTTCGTCCTCGCCCTGGCTGCGATCCTGGCGGCGCAGGCGGCCCTGGCCGCGGCGCTCCTCGCATCGGGCTGACACCGGGGGGAGTCCGGGAAACCCGGATCCCCCCGGCCTCCGGATCAGGCCAGCGCCTCGGCGATCGGCGTCCCGTTGCGGACGATCGCCACCGGCCGGCCGGTCGGCGTGTGGTATTCCTTGGCCGGATCGATGCCGAGCCGGTCGTAAACGGTCGCCGCGATGTCGTCCGGTGTGATCCCCTTCCCGTCGATCGGCCCGGAGCCCGTCTCGTCGCTGGCGCCGACCACTCGGCCGCCGGCGATCCCGCCGCCCCCCAGGAGGACGAACATCGCCCTCGGATAGTGGTCCCGGCCTCCCCGCTGGTTCACCTTCGGCGTGCGGCCAAACTCGCCGGAGACGAACACAAGGGTCGAGTCCAGCAGCCCCTTCTGCTCCAAGGCGAGGAACAGGCCGGAGAGGCCCGCGTCGAGCTGCGGCAGGTTGCGGTCCTTCAGGCGGTTGAAGTTGTCCTGGTGCGTATCCCAACCGCCGTTGGAGACGCTCACGAACCGGACGCCCGCCTCCACCAGCCGGCTTGCCAGCAGACAGCTCTGGGAGAAGGGATCCTCGCCAAACAGGGAGGTGATCGACGACGATTCCCGGCTGATGTCGAACGCCTCTCGGGACCTCGGTGAGCTGATGATGTCGTAGGCCCGCTGCGAGAAGGCGTCGAGGCCGTTGACGAGGTCGCTCGACTCGAATCCGGCGAAGGCCTGGTCCAGGCTCTTGAGCAGGTCCCGTCGACGGTCGATCTCCTCGACCGTCAGTCCGCCCCCCAGGGCGATCCCCCGGACGTTGAACGGTCTGCCGGCGCGAGGCGTCGCCTGGGTGCTGAACGGCGCGTATTCGACCCCCAGGTAGCCCGCCACCTGCGGCGTGGTCGGGATTGCCACGAACGGCGGGAGGTCCGGCGGCGCGGCCAGCTCCTTGCTCACGACCGACCCGTACCCCGGGTACACCAGCGACGGTAGCGGACGGTTGCCCGTGTTCAGGTACTTCGTCCCCAGGTCGTGCGCGGCCAGGGTGTGGCTGACCCCCCGGACGATCGTGTATCGGTCGGCACAGGCGGCAAGCCTCGGCAGATGCTCGCCGATCGAGATGCCCGGAACCGCGGTGGCGATCGTCCCGAACTCTCCCCGGATCCCCTCGGGGGCCTCTGGCTTCGGGTCGAACGTATCCAGGTGCGACGGGCCGCCGCCCAGGTGGATGTGGATGGCGGCCGTCGCCTTGCCGCCCTTCAGTTCGCCGGCCTCGGCCAGTCGGAGGAAGGACGACAGGCCCAGCCCGGCGCCGCCGAAGACGCCAGCCTTCAGGAAGTCGCGGCGTCGCACGCCGTCGCATGTCCAACTCGTGGCCATCGGAGGAGGCCTCCCGCGGAGAAGAAGGAAGGGGGATTCGGGAATAGCTCGCGTCGATGAGGTCGGAGAGGATTGGCCGCTCCGGGGGCATCCCCGCCAGGAGGCGGCCGGATCGAATCAGTGGTTTGTTATGAATTCTTTGGTGTTCATCAGCGCCCAGAGCAGACCGCGGAGCCCCTCCTCGGCACCCTTCGAGCCCTCGAAGTACGCGTTCGAGGCCTCGTGTTCCTCGGGATTGGGTCGCCGGGAGAGGGTGCGCAGGAACGCCTCCTCGATCAGGGCATCAGGGGCCCCTTCCTCTTGCTTCCGAAGCGACCGGACCCAGCCGTCCCGGCGATCGATCGCGGCGTGCATCTCCTGGTCGTTCTGCAGGTAGATGAGCTGGAGCAGGTTCGGGTCGTCCGATCGGCTGCAGTCGCAGTTTGTGTCCCGGGGAGACCGGCCGAAAACGCGCTCGGCGTAGTTCGCGTTTCCCCGGCCGGTCCCGGCCCGCTGCCGGGGGCCGAAGGCGCGCTGATCGGCCTCGACGGCGAAGCGGGTGAGTTCTTCGGGCCCCGCGGTTGCCTGCAAGACCGCGTCGAGCAGGACCTCCGCTGGCAGGCGACGGACGATGGCCCGGCTGAAGTTCCGCTCGTCGAGGAAGTTGGTGTCGTTTGGCTTCCAGCTGCGCTGGTAGGCGAGGCTGCCTGTAATCTCCCGATGCAACCACTTCATGTCGAAGCCGCTGGCGACGAACCCGCGGGTGAGCGCCTCCAGCAGGGCCGGGTTGCTCGGCGGGTTGGCGAGGTTCATGTCGTCGGGAGGGTCGATGATCCCCCGGCCGAAGTACCGGGCCCAGACCCGATTGACGAACGCCTGCGCGAAGTACGGGTTCTCCTCGCTCCGGAGCCACTCCATGAGCGGCTCCCTCGGGTCGGAGTACCCGGCCAGTGTGACCTCGTCCCCGCCGAGGACCCGAGGGGTTACCGCCCGTCCCGCTCCGGACCGGGACGACGCCCCGCGTCGGTTCCCTCGCATCCGGGACGCGACGACGTAGACCTCCTCGAAGGGGACGATCTCCCCCTCCTGGAGCCGCTTGGCGATCTCGCGACGCTTCACGCCTCCCGGCTTTCCGGCGATCCCCAGTGCCTTCTCCAGTTCCCGGATCCGGTCGCGTTCCTGGGGCGGGAAGCCGTAGGAGATCGGCTGGAAGAACGCGGTGAACCGATGGAAGTCGTCCTGCGTCCACTGGTCGAACGGGTGCTTGTGGCACTGGGCGCACTCCAGGCGGACGCCGAGGAAGGCGTAGCTGAAGGAGAGCGCCTTTTCCTCGGGCTGGCGGACGTTCCGACGTGCCCAGAAGTAGGGCATTGTCTCCCGATCGGCGAAGTCCGCCGGGTCGTTCTCGCGATAGAGCGCCGCGACGTCTTCCAGGTACGCATCGTAGTCCTGCCCTGGTTCCCGGCTCGTCCCGAGCACGATGCCGGCGATCAGCTCGTCATATGGGACATTCTCGGCGACCCGGCGCTCGATCCATTCGTACCAGTGGCGGGCCATCGTCACGCTGGCGGCCTGCCCGCGCAGGTTGTTCGGCGAGGCGCCGGTGAGATCGCAGAGCATATTGGTCCACCAGGCCGCGTAGGTCGGACGAGCCAAGAGCTCGTCGACCTTCTTGGCCCGCTTCTCCGGATCCTCGTCGGCGAGGAAGGCCCGGATCTCCTCCGGGGTCGGCAGCGATCCGGTTAGATCGAGGCTCACTCGGCGGAGGAACTCGGTGTCGGAGCAGACCTCCGAGGGAACCATCCCCAGCTTCTTGAGCTTTGTGGCGATGTGCTGGTCGATCTCTGTCGGCGAGGCGATCTCAGGGGCGTTTCCGCCGAAGCGGTCGCTTACCGGGCGGATGACCTGCGTGCCGATCACGCCGTTGTCGTAGAAGGCGACGACGTAGGTGTCTCCGGGGCCGGTGCTGGTCACCTCGCCGTCGCGGTCGACCTCGGCGATCGACTCATCGTTGGTCTGGAACCGGGTCAGGCAGGTGACGTCCTCGATCGATCCGTCCGACCAGTGGGCGATCACCTTCAACTGGGTTGTCTCGCCCTCCTCCTGGAAGACGACCTCGCTCGGCATGACCTCCAGCCGTTCGAAGACCGCTCCCTGCGCCGCCGGCTCGGCTCCGGCTTCGATCCACCGGAGCAAGAGCTGGTATTCCCACGTATCATATTCGAGCACCTGACCGCCCTCGTGGGGCTGGGTGAGGGTCGGCTTCTCGAGGATGAGGCTCGACTCGGGAGCCTCCAGGTCCACCCGAGACTCCCCCTCGGCCATCAGGGCGTCGTGGTCGGCCTGGAAGTCGTACCCGAAGAGCGAGAGCCGGAAGCCCCCCTGTCCCTGGAACGAGCCGTGGCAGGCCCGGCCGTTGCAGCCAAGCCGGCCCATCAGGGGCAGGACGTGGCGCTGGAAGTCGGGGACCTCGTCGGCCGTGGGGCCAGCGAATCGAGCCGAGGCCGGAGGCAGCACATCGGCCGCCCGGGAGCGGTCCGAACCGGCCCAGAGCGCCAGCGGCACCGCGAGGATCGCGGCGAGGGATCGGATCATCACGGTCGGTCTCCTTCTTCCGAGCGAATCGGACGCGGTGAGGGGGCGGCTGGCCGGACTCCCTCGCCGCTGTCGTTTTGGCGACGGACGCGTTGCACCTTCTTCATCGCGGCATCGAAGCGTGACTCGATCGTCGCGTCTCCCCGGCGTTCAAGCCGCTGGATCTGCTGGTCAAGCTGTTCCAGCCGCTCTTGCAAGCGGGCTCGGTCGTATTTTTGGAGGGCGAGCTGGGCGGCGAGCTGCTCGGCGATCGCCTCTCGGAGCTCCCGTTCTCGCTTGTCGTCCGGCTTGCTGATCAACCGAGCCGTGATCAGGTCGACCCGCGACGTCGCCTTCCAGCTCGAGAGGACCAGCCCGGCTCGTTCCGGATCCCGACGACGTTGCCGATCCAGGTTCTCCCGGGTGCGAGACAACTCCCGGATGGCCGCGTCGTAGGCTCCCCGGTCCATGGTTTTCAGGGGAGCGAGCAGGCCGGCGAGTTCCGGATGGTGCTGCCGGACGAACTCCAGGGCCATCTTCTCCCGGGCGTCGGGGGGCTCCTCCCCGTCTCCGGGAGTGGAGCCGGAGGGGCGCGTCGGCTCCTGCGCCGGCGATCCCGGGATGGGGACCGAGACGATCGCGAGGACGACGAGCGTCCGGACGACTCGGCACATGTCTTCAGTTCTCCAGCGGTTGCGGCTCGGGGCTGTCCGGCCCCCCGTCCAGCTTGACGGCGACCAACAGCCAGCCGGGAGGCTCCGGATCTTCCCCGTCCTCGCCGGCGGGCCACGCCGGATCGGCCGTCTCTTCTTCCGGCCAGTCCCCCTCGGCCGGGTCGATCAGGCCGTCCAGGGGGCCGACTTCCCTCTGGAGATGCGACCAGGCGCGTTCGACGGCGATGCCCGGCTCAATCGTGCCCCGCTCCTGCCGCTCCCTCGGGCCGAGGCCGATGATCTGATCGATCCCCATTGCCGCGAGGACCAGGGCGGCGATCAACACCCCGACGACCACCGGGAACGCTCGGGAGCGGGAGCCCTTCGGGAGCCCGCTCGGGGTCGGGAGCCGGAGGCAGGAGGCAACCAGCTCGACCGCCTCGGCCAGCGCGGCGCAGGCGTCGGGATCGGCCTCGAGCCGGGCCTCGAACCGACGCCGACCATCCTCGTCAAGCTCGTCGGCGAGATACCGGAAGGCCTGCCACCGGAGATCGTCGTCGAGCAGGGCAGGGGGGGTCATTGCAACTCCTCGTCTCGGAGGCGGCGAGAGAGCCGTTCCAGGGCCCTCCGCATCCGAGTCAGTACGGTCCCGAGGGGGAGGCCCTGGTCCCGGGCGATCTGGGCGAAGGTTTTGTCCTCGTAGATGCGGGCCCGAACGACGTCGAGGTACGCCGGGGGGAGGGTGTCCAGGGCGTTCCGCACGGCCTCGACCGCCTCCCGGCGGACGATCGGGTCGTCGACGTTCGGGTCGTCCTCCGAGGTTGCTTCGATCATCCAGGCGAGCCCTCGCTGGAGGCGATGTCGCCTCGAATCCCGGCGGCGCAAGGTGATCGCCTCCCGGTAGGCGACCCGAAAGAGCCAACCCCGGAGGGACTCCGGCCTGGCCTCGTGTCCTCGTTCCAGGGCCTTGGTGAAGGTGGCTTGCAGGGCGTCCTGGGCCAGGTCCGGGTTGCGCAGCACCCCGAGCAGGAACCGGGAGAGCTCCGGCCCGATCTCGGAGAACAGGTCCGCGACCTGGGTCGGGCTCAGTCGATCCGATCCGGGGCTCGGTCCGCCGGAGGCTCCCGATCGGGCAAAGTCGCTGGGAGGCTCCATCGGGGGCCCTCGTTGCCGTCGCCGGTATCGACGCGCCGGGGCGGCCGACTATTTCAGGCCTCCCCCGAAACCTCCTGGTCCTTCGATCCGGTCTGGCACGACCTGGGGGCGTCTTCCCAGGGTACAGCCAAGGGGTGACATTCTGGAGCCTTGCCCCCCAAGCCGATGGCCCGAATCGCCTTGGGCCGCCATTGCTCGGGGCGATCCGATGGCGTATGGTCGTTAATCGTCACCGCGGCCCCCCCTGCGGATCCCGAGCCGCGCCGCCCTCTGGGTGTCGGGAGTGATTCTGATGAGTGTCGAGACCGCCGCACGTCCGCACGGAACAGCGACCGTCCCCCTGCCGCTGGTGCCGATGCCGGCGTTGCCGCCGAGTTGGCGTTCGCTCGGGAGGGCCTTCATCACCACCAGCCGGGCCAGGGGGGGCGATCCGGCCTTTGTCGACAGCACCGGCGCCTCGCTCTCTTACCGGCAGGCCCTCCTCAAGTCGCTGGCGCTGGGACGGGTCCTGGAACGGGTCCTCGGCCCGGCCCGGAACGTCGGCGTGCTTCTGCCGCCTTCCTGTGCCGGGGCGGTTACCAATATCGCCCTGACCCTCCGGGGGAGGGTCCCGGTCAACCTCAATTACACCTCCAGTCAGGAGTCGGTCGATTCGGCTGTCGACCAGGCGGGGATCACGCACATTCTCTCGTCGAGGCGCATGCTCGACCGGATCGAGCTCCGCCCGAAGGGGGAAATACTTCTCCTGGAGGATCTGGCCCCGCTCGTCGGCGCGACCGACAAGATCTGGGCCGCGGCGGTCGCCCTGCTGATGCCGACCAGACTGTTGGGTTCGGTCCTCCCTGGCCTCCGCGACGAGGATCTCGATTCGCCCGCCACGATCATCTTCACCTCCGGCTCGACCGGGCAGCCCAAGGGGGTTGTCCTGACGCATCGAAACATCCTCTCCAACGCCCTCCAGATTCAGCATCACATCCATCTGTCCCCGGGCGATGTCGTGCTTGGGATCCTTCCCTTCTTTCACTCCTTTGGCTTCACCGTGCCCCTCTGGACGGTCTGCTGCATCGGGCTGAAAGCGGTCTACCACCCCAACCCGCTCGAGGCCCAGGTCGTTGCCAGGTTGACCAGGGAGCACAAGGCCTCGGTCATTCTCGCCACTCCCACGTTCGTCCGAGGCTTTTTGAAGCGATGCAAGCGGGAGGACTTTGCCTCGGTCCGCCTGCTTGTCCTCGGCGCCGAGAAGCTCAAACCCGAGCTCGCCGAGCGGATCCGGGAGGCCTGGGGGATCGAGCCTCTGGAAGGGTATGGCTGCACCGAGACGGGCCCGGTCGTCTCGGTGAACTCCCCCTACGAACGCAAGGCTGCCGACGGCCGCCCCGTGCCGGGGAACCGTCCCGGCACCGTCGGCCAGCCGATGCCCGGGACGCTGGTGAAGGTCGTCGATCCGGAGAGCGGTCAGGAACTTCCCCCGGGGCGAGAGGGGATCATCTGCATCAAGGGGCCGCAGGTGATGGCCGGCTACCTCAACCATCCCGAGGCCACCGCTCAAGTCCTCCGAGACGGCTGGTACTGGACCGGCGACCTGGGGCTCGTCGACGAGGACGGCTTCATCGTCATTACCGACCGCCTGAACCGCTTCTCCAAGGTGGCCGGCGAGATGGTCCCGCACGGCGCCGTCGAATCGGCCATTCTCGAGGCCGCCGGGACCTCAGACCAGGTTGCTGTCGTCACGTCACTGCCCGACTCCAAGCGAGGCGAGCGTCTCGTGGTGCTCTACACGCCCGAGCTGGGAATCTCCCCTCCGGATCTGGTCCGGAAACTGCACCAGGGGCCGCTCCCCAAGCTGTGGATCCCGTCGGCTGACGACTTCCTCCCGGTCGACGAGATCCCCGTCCTCGGCACGGGCAAACTCGACCTGAGGCGGCTCAAGGAGATCGCCCGGGAACGCCAGCCCGGTTGACCGACTGACCACCCGACCCGATCGATCCGATCGAATGCGGAACGGCCCCCCTCCAAGGGCGTCCCGATCATGAAGACCGAGTTGCGAGTCAGCGCCGGGCCGCACCTGGGGCGTACGTTCTCCTTCAACAGGCACGCCACCTTCGTCGTCGGCCGGGCACACGACGCCCAGTGCCCGATGCCCGACGACCCCTTCCTCTCCCGGCACCATTTCCTTGTCGAGGTCAACCCGCCGGTCTGCTCGGTGCGCGACCTCGGTAGCACCAACGGCATCCGGGTCAACGGCGTCCGCGTCGAGCACTCCCGACTGCACCACGGCGACCTCATCACCGCCGGCAACAGCGCCTTCAAGGTCGTCATCGAGTCCTCGGGCCTGCTCCCGGTCGCCTGCCGAGGCTGCGGCACGCACGCCCCGCCGGACCTGACCATCTCGGCCTCTCCTGGCGAGAACGTCGAGTGGTACTGCCCCTCGTGCGCCAGCCGTCGCCGCCGCTATCCGAGGCCCCCGAAAGGCTACTGGATCGAGTCCTGGATCGGCGGCGGCGGGATGGGCGAAGTGTTCCTCGCCCGGCGTGAGTCGGACAAGCTGCCCGTCGCCCTCAAGGTGATGATGCCGATCGTCGCCGCCAGTGAACGGGCCCGAGCCTACTTCCTCCGGGAGATGAACGTCCTCCGCAACCTCCGGCACCGCAATATTGTCGCCTTCTACGAGGCGATCGAGGACGAGGGTCAGTTTCAGCTCCTGATGGAGTACGTCGATGGGAAGGGGGCCCTCCGGTGGGTCGAGGCCCAGCCCGGCCCCCCTCCGATCCCCGCCATCTGCTCGATCGGCGTCCAGCTCCTACTGGCGCTCGATCACGCCCACCGCCGCGGGTTCGTCCACCGAGATATCAAGCCATCCAACGTTCTCGTCATGGGGGGGGCCCGCCGCCCGCTGGTCAAACTGTCCGACTTCGGCCTGGCCAAGAATTTCCGGGACGAGGCGGGGTTCAATGGTCTGACCATCGAGGGGGATTTCGGCGGCTCGATGGGGTTCCTCTCCCCCGATCACATCCGAGACTTCCGGGAGGTCAAGTGGCCGGCCGACATTTACTCCGCCGGCGCCACCCTCTACTACCTGCTCACCGGCCACTATCCCTTCCTCGACTTCGACCCCAAGGACGCCGACTCGATCACCAAGACCCTCGAACACCCCACCGTCCCGCTTCGCGCCCACCGCCCCGACGCCCCCGAGGCGCTCGACCGCATCCTCCGCCGCTCGCTGGAGAAGAACCCCGCCGATCGATGGCCGTCCGCCTCGGCCATGGCCGAGGCGCTCAAGCCTCTGGCCGTCGATCCGCTCACCTCCCCCACCCGCCAGCCGCCCTCTGCATCGATCCGAGACGCCTGATCCGTCCGCCCTTCTCCCGGTGTTCGTCCGTGATTCCGGGACAAAAACCTGTCTGCGCCTCCCCTCGGCGACTGATCTTCATGGTAAGGGGCGACGAGCACCGCCCCCTTCCCGATCCGATCGAGGGCCCTGCCGGCCAGGCCGACGCCGCCCGCCCCGAGCCCGACGACGGGCACCGCTCCGGTTTCGACGACCGTCGACGATGCGGCCGGGCGCGACGCCCACCCACCGACTCGCCCCTGGGTCGAGGGAACCTCAGCTTCGGGAACCGGACCGCGACGGAGGCCCGCGGCTGAGGAGGGACCCCCGCAGGAGTGCCACCCCAATCCCCCATCGCAGGTGCACCTTGCGACCCGGAGAGTCCGATCGTGGAAATCGAATTGCTCAAAATGCTCCCCGGCGGAGGCAGCGTCGCGGCGCTCATCGTGACCGTCATCCTGTTCCTGAAGCAACAGGAGAAGACCCAGAACGGCCTGACCCAGATCACCGAAACGTTCAACAGCCGGGTGGCCTCGGCCCAGGCCTCCTTCCAGGAGCAGATCAACCGTCTGATGGGCCAGAACGCCGAGAACCAGAAACTCTACCAGGAGCAGATCCAGGGGCTCATCGACGGCCACCTGGAGGTTTCTCGGGAGACGGTCGCCGCACTGAAGTCGCTGGAGGCGGCTGTCCATGAACTCCAGTCTAGAAACCATCCGCCTTCCATGCGGATGGCCTCGAGCCGATGACCTCGGCCCGCCCCGTGGCCGATTCCGGCTGCGGGGCGGGCTCTCGGCGAGAGCCCTCGACACGTCACCGCTGCCCGAGGTTTCCGGCCGCCCTCCGGACTGCCTCGACGATCCTCACCGCCGCCTCGTCCACCTCCGCTGCCGTCGTCGTCGCCCCGAAGCTGAACCGAACCGACGACCGCAGGCGATCCCCCGGGACTCCCATCGCCACCAGGATCGGAGACGGCCGGCTCGACCCGCTCGCGCACGCCGAGCCGAACGAGGCCGCCACCCCCAGCAGATCGAGCTGCATCAGCAGGCCATCCGGATCCACCCCCGGGAAGCCGACATGCACCGTCTGGGGCAGGCGAGCCGACGGGTCGTCCGGCCCGGTCCTCACGACCGCCTCCCTCCCCAGCCCGTCCACCAGAGCCCGCTCCAGCCGATCCCGCAACACGGCCCAGCGCCGGGTCCGCTCCTCCCGTTCCCGATCCCAGCGCTCCAGCGCCGCGGCCAGGCCGACCGCCAGCGCCACCGCCTGGGTCCCCGGCCGGCGTCCCTTCTGCTGCCCCCCTCCGAAGAGCAGCGGCTCCGGCTCGATGCCCGGGCGCACCAGGAGCACTCCCACCCCGACCGGCCCGTGGAACTTGTGGGCGCTGGCGGCCAGCGAGGCCACCCCGAGCCGCTTGAAGTCGACCGGGATCCGGCCCACCGCCTGAACCGCGTCGGTGTGCACCGGCACCCCCAGCCTCCCGGCCCGATCAGCCAGCCGGCCGACGTCCTGGATCACTCCCGTCTCGTTCTGCGCCAGGATCAGGGTCGCCAGCCGGGTCCCCGGCCGGAGCCGGTCGGCCATCGCGTCCGGATCGACCCGGCCGTCGGCCGACACTGCCGCCCGATCGACCTCGAACCCCTCCCGCTCCAGGAGGTCCACCGCCTCGGCCACCGCGGGATGCTCGATCGGGCTGGTCACGAGATGCCCGGGGCGTCTCCTCCCCGAGAGGCCGAGCACGGCGAGGTTGTTGGCCTCGGTCCCCCCCGAGGTGAAGATCACTCCCGAGGGATCGGCATTGAGCACGCGAGCGACCGTCTCCCGGGCCTCCTCCAGCGCCCGTCTTGGCCCCCGAGCGAAGCCGTGCCGGCTGTCGGGATTCCCTGGGGCCAGCCAGTGGGGCCGCATGGCCTCAAGCACGTCCGGGTCGATCGGCGACGAGGCATTATGATCCAGGTAGATGGGCCTCATGCTACGACTCGCCCCTCGAGCCCCGGGACGATCCCGAAGCGTGCCGATCAGCCCAGGGCCCGCAGCGTGAGGAGGAGCCCGAACCCGAACAGCGGGGCTCCGAGCAGCATCCAGGGCCCAGCCAGCAGGGCCGCCCCCACCACCATCAGGCCAAACCCGAGCGCCAGGGACGACAACCGCCCCAGCAGGTCGAAGGCCGAGGCCAGCACCCGGAACGGCAGCGTCATGACCTGGACGATCGCGCCGAACATACGACCGATCCTAGCCGATCCCCGGCTAGATCGGGAGGCATTCCCGGCAGCGACTCGCCCCCGGAATCGACCCGAACCTCGCCCCGACCGGGTTGGGGGCCCCGGCCTCGGCTCGGCGGTGATGCTCGGCGGCGTCTTCGTGGCCATCTCGGGAGCACTCCTCGAGGGGCGGTACGATTCCGAGCCGGCTCCTCGGACCACCGACGCGACGGCGCTCTCCTGCCCATCGGCTATCCGCCGGCTGGACTTGCGACCATTCTCCGAATCTGCTACTCAACATGATCGAAACCTGGAGTCGTATTCGATCGGGATCGTGGAAGCTTGAGTCGCCGGCCCCCGGTGGGAGCCCAGTGTCCCCGACCGGAGGGATCGGGCAGGGAGGCCGCCGTGCGACAGAGCCTGTTCGCCTTGCTCCTCATTCTCGCGGCGTTCTCCGGAGGGGCCGTGGTCAACGGACCGGGCCTCGACTGGGTTCGCCAGCAACTCGCCGCGATGGACGCACCGGTCGGCGGTACCCCGGCGGCCCCCGATGATGACCCCGTCGCTCCCGAGGTTTCGGTCCCGGAGGACTCGGGCCCGCTCTCGGAATCGGCGATGCCTTCCCAGGAGGCCGAGTCGAACCCCCTCCCGGTGGCCGGGCAGTCCCCGTTCGCGTCCAGGCCAGCGGACCGACCGGCTTTGCCCGCTTCTGCCGCCGACCCCGAGTCCGATCCGGAGGACGGTTCGTCGACCATTCGGGCTCCTCGGGGGCCCTCGATCGCTTCGACCGCCTCCGCGGACGGATCGCCGCTCACCGAGCCTTCCCCCTCGGGGAAAGGCGCCCCGATTCCTCCTCCGTCGCTGCTCGAAGCGGCCCGTTCCCGTCTTCCGAAACGCTTCGTCTCCCAGGTGACCGAGCAGCCCGCAACCCCTGACGCCGCCGGCGAAGCAAGTCCCGAGACCACTCGGGCCGAAGAGTCCCCTCGACCCGATTGGTCCGACGCTCCCGACTCGACCGCCCCGGCCCACGCGGTCCTTCCCGGATCGAGCCCGGTCGTTGAGGGAGGCTCCTCGCCCTCCGACGAGGTCGATCCCGGCGTGCGGCTCGCCTCGGGGAAGGACGACACCCCGGCGAAGAACGCCGCCAGCGAGTGGTCCGAAATCCGGCGCCGCATGGAGGAACTCGGCGTCGGACGGTTCTGGGTCGAGGGGGAGTTCGGCGGGCCCGTCACCTTCCGATGCGTCGTCCCCGTGATCGGCGACCGGGCCGTCTCCCAGCACTTCGAGGCCGAGGGTCAGGATCTCGTCTCGGCGGCGCAGGATGCCCTCCGTCGCATCGCGCTCTGGCGGGCCACCGAGCCCGCTTCCTAATCCTCCCCGATCGGGAGGCTTCGCGATCTGATGCCGACGATCGTGGAAGACCGACCGATGGCATGAGGAGGCCCCGGATCGTCGTTCTTCCGGGGGATTCGGGCGCACGCATCGCTCCTCGATCGGCCGGAGGCGCTCCCCAGTGGGGCCGGCCCGATCGGAGATCGAGTTTGGGCCTGCCGAGTTTGCGGGGGGCCCCGGAGAAAATGACCGCAAGGAAATGGTCCCTGCGGTAACGTTCTCCTCGTCATGGCCGCGACGCCCCCCACCCCGCTCCCGATCGAATCCCCTGCCGGGCCGACCGCCATCGACTGGGCGGCCGCGCTGGCGGAGCATGGTCGATGGCTCCGGACCGTGATCCGGGCCCGACTGGGAGAGCCCGAGGGGGTCGACGAGGTCCTGCAGGAGGTTTCTCTGGCCGCCGTGGCCCAGCGGGCTCCGCTGGCCGATCCTTCTCGGGTGGGGGGCTGGCTCTACCGGCTGGCCGTCCGGCACTCGTTGCTCTATCGGCGGGCCCAGGGCCGCCGACGGAAGCTGGTCGGCCGCTATGCCCGAGAGGCCGCCGACCGAGACGGTCACGATACGCCCGACCCGCTCTCCTGGCTTCTCTCCGAGGAACGCGATTGGCTGGTACGCCGGGCGGTTGACGAGCTTCCGGCCCGGGACCGAGAGCTGCTGCTCCTGAAGTACACCGAAGATTGGTCCTGCCGAGACCTGGCCGACCGGCTCGGACTCTCCGAATCGGCCGTCGAGGCCCGACTGCACCGCGCCCGGGTCCGACTCCGGTCCCGGCTCGACCGCCTCATGCGCCCCGGAGCCTCCGACTGAACCGCCTCCGGCCCCGTTGCCGGACGACCGCCCGGACCGCCGCCCCCGCGGCGAGCACGACCGATGGACTCGAACCGAACCCCCCTCGACGTCGCTCCCGAGCAGTTCGACCTACTGGTCGACGGCTCCCTCCCCGAGGCCGAGCGCCGGGAGCTCCTGATCCGCCTCGACTCCTCGCCCGACGGCTGGCGCCGCTGCGCCCTCGCCTTCCTGGAGGCGCAGGCCTGGAGGGCCGCCCTCGGTTCGATCGCCGACCGCGAGCGATGCGATCGTGAGCCCATCACGCCCTCCCCCCACCCCGGGTTGCGATTCCGACTCGCCCCGGTGGCCCTGGCGGCGGGGATCTCCCTGGCCGCCTTCCTGATCGGTCGAGCCTCGGTCGGCCCGGAGAGGCCCCGGGTGGACGATCACTTGGCCGAACTGCCCCGGTCGGAGACGGTTACGCCCCCGACCCCCGATTCCAGGTCCGATCCCTCCCCCGACCCGACCGATCGCTCCGTCGCCGCGCTCGATCCGGCCGGCCAACCGGACGACCCCGCCGTCTCGGAGCCCCCGATCCGAGCGATCGGCTTCCTTGACCTCCCCACGGCTGACGACCCCGAAGCTCCCGTCGTTCAGCTCCCGGTCCTCTCCGGCCCGGGCATCGATGACCGCTGGCTCCGAGACCAGCCCCCGTTCGTCCCCGCCCGGGTCTGGCGCGATTGGAAACGCCAGGGCTTCGACGTTGAACTCCAGCGCCGGCTCGTCTCCGTCCAGCTTGACGACTCCGGCCGCTACCTCACCATCCCCGTCGACGAGGTGATGCTCCGATCCCCCCCCCGCACGACGTATTGAGGCCAGTTCTCATGGACGGCCTCCCCTGCTCGTCGGGTGGGTCCTCGCGCTGCGCTCCAGGACCGCCTCATCCCGGAGGTTCGACGGCGGGGCTCGCTGAGGGGAGCCCCGCCGAGGACCAGCTCGGGCGGGCGCCGGTCGACTCGCACAGGTCCCGCCTCGGGCAATCGAGGCGATCCCCTTCGGGGAACGATCGGGCTCTGTTCTGGCCCGTCTTTCCCTGATCCGAAGCCGCGGCGCGAGGGTCGTCGCGGCCATCCACCCCAATGGAGAACGACTGATGACACTCGGCCAACTCCTCCGCCCGTCGCTGATCCTCGGCCTGGCCGTCGTGCCGGCCGGGTTCGCCCTCGGCCAGGAGGGGGAACACTCCTCCCCCGATCGCCTCCAGGTCCGCCGGTTTCGGTTCGAGCGGATCGATCCCCAGCAGAAGGATGAGCTAGGCGAGTCGATCCGCCGTCAGTTCGAGCGGAGCTTCCCCATGAGTCCCGAGGGGGGCCTCCGGTTCTTCGGGCCCGGCCAGATGGGGCAATTCCGGTTCGAGCTCGACGGGGAGTCGGTCCTCGGCCTGACCCTCCGGCCCGCCCCGGAGGTGCTTCGCTCCCACCTCGACCTGCCGGAGGGGGGAGGACTGGTCGTCTCGAATGTTGCCGAGGACAGCCCGGCCAAGGGGACGATCGAGGAGAATGACATCCTGCTTCGGGTCGGCGAGACCACCCTCTCCGAGCCCTCCGACCTCTCCGAGGCCCTTGAAGCGGCCGAAGGGGACACCCTCGCGATCACCTTGCTCCGCAAGGGAGAGGAGCGGACGGTCGAGGTGGAGCGCCCCAGAGCCGATGCCCCGCAGGGCGAGCGTTATGTGATCGGCGTCACGATCGAGGCTCCCGACGACGCCGTCCGCGCGCAGCTCGGACTGCCGGAGGGCCAGGGCGTGATCGTCATGAGCGTCTCCCCCGATAGCGCCGCGGCGGAGGCCGGCCTGAAGCCCAACGACATCCTCGTCACGCTGGGCGGCGAGCCGATCGTCGGCGCCCGGGAGCTGTCCGAGCAGGTTCAGGAGAACGGCGCCAAGCCGGTCGAACTGACAATCATCCGGGACGGCGAGGAGACGACCGTCGAGGTCACTCCGCGCAAGGCCCCCGCCCCGCCGGTTCCCCCCGCCCCTCCCGGAGTGCCCGAAGGGTTCCGCTTCTTCGGCCCTGGCGTCATGATCGACCCCGAGGGGAACGTGCTCCGACCGGGTCCCGGCGGCGCGATGCAGCCTCGCTCCTTCGTCTTCCCCGGCCAGGTGTCTCCCGAACTGGAGCGCAAGCTCGACGACGTCCTCAAGCAGCTCGACCAGCTTCGCCAGGAGCTCGAAGACCTCAAGCAAACCCGCCCCGATCGCCGCGACCGAGGCCGAGACGGGGATCGGGGCTGAGCCTCCCGGCGGTCCGATCAGTCCTCCTGGAGTCGATCACCCTCGGGTGATCGACTCCAGATCGACGATGTAGAGCTGCCTCGTCGCGTCGACGTGGGCCGAGTCGATGCACGCCTTGGTCCCGTCCCGGTTCCACCTCGGGTGCAGGTCGCACCGGACGGGCCCGCTCAGCTCCGGGGTCAGGTAGAAGGAGCCGACCTCCACGCGCAGGTTGTCCTCCGGCCGGTAGACCATCAGCGTTTGCATCCGATTGGCATCCGGGTACGTGTCGTTGAGGATCCAGCGGCGATCCGGCGAGTACGAACAATGCCCGTCCCGGGGCAGGACGTCCCGTCCCATCGGCTCGACGGTTCCTCGCTCGATGTCGAAGCGGTAGAAGGCATTCCCCTGATCGGGAGTCGTGCTCCAGGCGAGGATCGTGCGGTCGTCCTCCCAGTCGAAGTGGGAGACCATGCCGGTGTCCTGGATCAGCCGGATGTCCGATCCGTCCGGCCGGGCGACGTACATCCGAGTGGCCCAGCGCGTCCCCGGCCTCCCCCAGCGGTGCAGGAAGATGAAGAACGTGCCCGAGGGGTTGAATTGCAGGTGGTTGAACCAGTGGTGCGCGTCGTCGGAGAACCGGTCGTCCGCCCGGTTCGAGGCCGCCCAGGACAGCGGGATGATCAGCCGGTTCTCGCCGGTCGCGAGGTTCATCGCATAAATCCCGAGGTCCTCTGGCGCGGGGTCGTCGGGATGGGATTCCGGCAGCGCGTTGTAGCCGTAGCCGGGGCGGAGGCGATTCAGTCGATCGAAGTCGAGCGTCACGGCCGTCGAGCCGCTCGCGTCGATCGCATAAATCGGGCGAGGGAGCGTCCTCGACGTCCCGGAATGCACGTCCCGGATGATGGCGACATACCGATCGCCGTCCACCCCGTTGTAGATGATCTCCCGATCCGGTGCCGAACCGAGCCACTGGAGCATCGTTCCCTGTTGCCACGACCACGCCGCCGTCCGATCGAGCGGGAGAAACCGATCGCCGTCCTCCAGGTCGATCATGCCAACGGTCAGCTCATCACCCGGCGCCGGCTGATGATCGCAAAAGTCGATCTCCATGCCGAGCAGGAAGCGCCCCGTGGCGTCCCAGGGGCACTTGTCGTAATACCCGAAGAAATGGGCCTTCGGTCCCCTCGTCACCGGCCGAACAGGCGCCTCGACCCGGACGACCTCGGCCGTCGCCGACCGGTCGAAGCTGGGGATCACCCCCGACGAGGCGGCGCCGGCGAGCAGGCGGAGGACGGTTCTTCGACTGGTCATCGCGGTCGGCTCCTGGACTGGGATGGGGATCCTCCCCGCAGGATACGAGACGCTCCCTCCGAAGTCGACGAGGGCCCCGGTCCACAAACCCGATCGACTCCATCTCCGGCGATTGATCCATGTGCGGTTATCCGATCATCCTCGACCTCTCGGGCCGTCGCGTCGCGGTTGTTGGTCTCGGCGCGGTGGGGAGGAGGAAGGCCCTGGGCCTGATCGAGGCCGGAGCGAAGGTGGTTGCCATCGATCCCGTCGGTTTCCCCGGCCCTCCACCTCCTGGGTTGACGATCCTCGCCGAGCCCTACCGGACCGAGCACCTCGAAGGTGCTCTGCTTGCCTTCGCCTCGGCGACGCCGGAGGTCAACCGCCTCGTCGTCGCCGATGCCCGACGGCTCGGGATCCTCGTCAACGCCGCCTCCGACCCGACCTCCGGTGACTTCTCGCTGCCGGCCGTTCATCGCGACGGGCCGCTGTTGCTGGCAGTCTCCACCGGAGGGGCCGGGCCGGCCCTGGCTGGCTCGCTCCGGGACCGGGCTGCTGTCGCCCTCGGACCCTCGGCCTCCGGGATGGCCCTTCTGCTGGCCGAGCTTCGGCCCCTGGCCCGGTCCCGCATCCCCAACGCGACGACCCGCCGCCGCCTCTTCCGCCGGTGGGCCGACCCCTCCTGGCTCGATCGCTGGGCCGCCGACGGCCCCGAGGCCGTCCGCTCCCTCCTGATCGACTCGATCGACCACGCCGCCTTCGGGGGGGACGACCCCTCTTAGTCCCCCGGCCGATGCCCCGACTCCTCGAGCCTCCGAGGCCCTTCCACCGGCGTCTGATCTCCGAATCACGCCAGGAATCGGGGTTGTCCGCCTGAAACGGAGTCCCGATAATGCCGACTCCGTCCCGCATCCGGCCCGATCGAGCCGACTCCGGGCCGCTCTCGAACCCTCACGGACGAGGGATCACTCCCGGCGACGCGAGAGGATGTCCTAGAATTCCTCCCGAAGCCGTCCACCGCCCGATCCCACCGCGCTCGATTGATTACCCGGAGCGTCTGGGCATCCCGGCTCCACAGCAACGAGGGCAGACCGCCGTGAAGATCGCCGTCATCGGCACCGGGTACGTCGGCTTGGTGCAGGGCACCTGCCTGGCGGACAGCGGCAACGACGTCGTCTGCGTCGACAAGGTTTCGGAAAAGATCGAGCGGCTCCGGCGGGGAGAAATCCCCATCTACGAGCCCGGCCTGACCGAGTTGGTCCTCCGCAACTCGAAGGACGGCCGCCTCCGATTCACGACCGACCTGGCCGAGGGAATTCGGGAGGCGGAGATCGTCTTCATCGCCGTCGGCACCCCCCAGGGGGATGACGGCGGCGCCGACCTCAGCGGCGTCTGGGCCGTCGGCGAGCAGCTCGCCCGTCACCTCGACGACCGGGACCACCCCAAGATCATCGTCGTCAAAAGCACCGTCCCGGTCGGCACCAACGCCGAGCTGGGCCGTCGCATCTCGATGCTCACCGACGTGCCCTTCCACGTCGCCAGCAACCCCGAGTTCCTCAAGGAAGGCGCCGCGATCGACGACTTCACCAAGCCCGACCGCGTCGTCGTCGGCGTCCGCAGCCCCGAGGTCGCCGAAAAGCTTCACGAGCTCTACGCCCCGTTCCTCCGCACCGACCGTCCCTTCCTGGTCATGTCCCCCGAATCGGCCGAGATGACCAAGTATGTGGCGAATTGCATGCTCGCGGTGAAGATCAGCTTCATCAACGAGATGGCCAACCTCTGCGAGGCCTACGGCGCCGACATCAACGACGTCCGCCGAGGCATCGGGCACGACCAGCGCATTGGCTTCCACTTCCTCCACCCCGGTGTCGGCTACGGCGGCAGCTGCTTCCCCAAGGACGTCCGCGCCATGATCCACATGGCCCGGTCCAAGCAGATGTCCAGCCGCATGATGGAGGCCGTCGACGAGGTCAACGAGGCCCAGAAGCACGTCCTGCCCCGGAAGATCATCGAGTTCTTCGGCGGCCCTGAGGGGCTCAACGGCAAGACCATCGCCCTTTGGGGCCTCGCCTTCAAGCCCAAGACCGACGACATCCGAGAGGCCCCATCCCTCGTCCTGATTGACACCTTGCTCGCGGCCGGCGCCTCGGTTCGGGTCCACGACCCCGAGGCCATGCCCAACGTCCGCGCCATCTACGGCGACCGCATCACCTTCTGCGACCGCCCCTACGGCTGCCTCGAGCAGGCCGACGCCCTGGCCATCGCCACCGAGTGGAACGAGTTCCGCAATCCCGACTTCGAGATCATGAGGCGGCTACTCAACCGCCCCGTCGTCTTTGACGGGCGCAACCTCTACGACCCGGAGAAGATGACCGAGCTCGGCTTCACCTACTTCGGCATCGGCCGCTCCTGATCTTACCTCCCCCGACCCGGTCGCGACGAGCCCCGCCCCGGCCGGAGCGGGGGGCGGGGCGAGGCGCGTCGTTGACGGTTCGGGATGCTCGAGAGGCATTGACCTCAAGGCCGGCGTTCCAGCCCCGCCGCTCCGGGATCGATGGCGCCGAAATACTCGCGGACCCTCTCCACGAACGTCGGGTCGAGCATTCGGTTGTACTCCCCGTCCAGCCGAGGAGCCGTCTCACTCTGCAGCCGCTCCTTGGTCGTGTCGCTGCGCACGATCAGGACGGAGCGGCCCCCGTCCTCCTCCGAGTCGAGCCGGAGCCGGTCGAACGGCACGGGCACCTGTTCCTTGCCCAGCCCGGCGATGCCGCCGAAGCCCAGGATCGCGAAGGTCGCCCGGAAGTCGTCATCGAGCAGCAGGTCGTCGACGTTGGCGATCGACTCGTCGCCACCGGCTCCGCGCACTTGAGCATCCTTCAAGGCGCTGGCGCGGAACAGGAAGCTCTCGTCGCCGGTTCCGGAATCGTTCCCAGCCGGGTTGGCCCCGAAGAACTGGCGATTGGCTTGCAGCCAAGACCGGTCGCGCAACGGGGCCAGTGAGCCCTCCTCCAGGGTCGGCGCCTGCGCGAGCTGCTCTCCCGTCATCTCAAGTGTGAGCCGCCAGCCGCCGTCCTCGACGTAGGTGAGCCGGGCGACCTCGAACGGCACCGCGATGGTCTCTCCTCCAAGCCCGGCCACGCCGCCTCGGGTGATCAGCACATAGTGCGGCGCTCCTTGGCCATCAAGGATGAGGTCCTTGATCGAGGCAATCTTTTCCTCGTCACCCGGTCCCCTCACCTCTCCCTTGAAAAGCTCGCTGACCCGGCGCACCGGGGCGATGGCCGTCTCAGCGTCGGCGATGGCGTCGGTCCGAGTCGTCAGAGCGGGCTGGCCCTCCCCCTCCTGAGCGTTGACGCCTCCCGACAGTGCCAGGCCCCCGATCATCACTGGAATGCCAAGGCGGTTCCAGAACGCGATCATGAGTGTCCTCCTTTGAGGGTTGGATATTCGACGAACCGCGCGGCCGGACCGCCCTCCGCGGGTTGGGGAGCGGACATACTCCGGACCCGTTCGATTCGAACCGGCACATCGAGGCCGGATGGGAATCGATTACGCAGTTCCTGTTCCGATTCCGAGCAAGATGGCTGGGGCGGAGGGCCGATTCTCGGGCGGAGCCAGCTGGTATTCCAATTGCGGGAGGAACTCGACTGAGGTCGTGGCCGGGTACGCTTGGGCGGCCGGTCGCGGAAGTTCCCAATCGACCTGTCTTGCCAGCAAGCTGGTCGAACCCAGCCATGAGGACGATCGTAATGAGAAGCGATTCAAGATTCGCCAATCCGACTTGGAGGAGCGCGTGGGTGCTCGTATGCTTCGTCTTGGTCTGCGGACCGACACTCGATGCGGCAGCCCAAGTTGTCTCGGTCCCGCCGGGCGGAGCGTACGGCTTTGGCGGTTGGAACTCCGCCGCCACACCCTTGGGCCGTGCGGCCTTGGGCATGGGGGCGTTTGCCCGAGGTATCGGCGCGGCTGATCTGATGACCTCCGAGGCCGCTGCCATCCGGGCCGAGACCTGGATGGAACTCAACGAGTATCTCTATCGATCCCGGATGCTGAGCCGTCAACATGCGCTGGCGCAGGCGGCTCGCGTGGAGTCGCGCGCGGATGAGGCTCGCCAACAACTTCGCGGCCGGACCCTCAGCGATCCCACTCCGCAAGAGATCGAGTCCGGCGATGCGCTCAACGCGATCCTCTTCTTGCTCGATGACCCGGCCATCCCCGATTCCGTCGTTCGTGATGCGGCTCAGGGCTTGGCGTTGCCGGGCTCACTGGTCAAGACCATCCCCTTCATGTTCTCGCACAAGGGCGCATCCGTCTCCATCGACCGTATGCTTCACGAGGGGGAGGGTTGGCCCTCGGCGCTTCGGGCCGAGGCGTTCACCGAACCAAGAGAGCGGTACGAGGAGATCGCCCGTCAGATCCTCGAAATTCCAGAAGGCCAGCCTGTTCCTCGCGAGTTGATCGACCAGGCGCGCTCGACCCTCAACGAACTCTACCAGGCCGTTCGTCAGGCCGATCTTCCTGGACCCGCCACCGCCGAGGCGATACGGCATCTCAAGGCCCAGGCCGGCATGGTGGCCATGCTCGTTGAGCCGGAGGTCAAGGATGTGCTCGATCAGGCAGGAGAGGTCGAACGCATTGAGTTGCCGGTCCTCCTGAATTTCATGAGGTCCTATAACCTCCAATTCGGTCTGGCCGAAAGCCCTGAGGAACGGTCGCTCTATACCGAGCGGCTCTATCCCATGCTGGCTCAGGTTCGTCAACGGTTGACCGATCAGTTCAGCGACGCCCTCCCCTCCGAAGTCGCAGGCTCGCCGTTCAGCGCGTTCGATTCGTTCGATTGGGATCGGCTTGGCTTCCAAACCCAGAAGAATCGCTCCACCGACGATTCCTCCTCGGGAGAGTCCGCCTCGGAATCCTCTCCTGATGATCAGGTCAATCCGTGATCGGTCTGGTGAGACTCGGGCCACCCCGTTCCTGGTCCGAGTTTTCTCGGTGAAGCGGCTGGGATCATGCTGAGGAGCTGAACCGCGACGATGCCCGACGCCGCATCCGGAGTTGAGCCGGGATCAACACCGGATGCGATCCCGGCTCGCCCTGCGAATCCTGCTTGTTCGAATCAGATCGTCAGCGTATCCGCTCGATCCCTTCTCTCTCGCCCGGATCGTCTGGAAGCACGAAGTGTTTCCGAAACCGGATCGTTCTCGGAGAAACCGTTCCCAATCGAATCTTCCCACCTCACAGGGAACGGTTTCCGAGCCAGGGATGGCGGCCGACTTCCACTCATGGCATGATCGGGAGCGATCTGAGGGTTTCCAGCGAGACGATCTCGATAGTCCCGTCCGAGTTGGGGGGGGAGAGGTCATGGCGAGCAAAGTGGCCGTCTTTTGGCCAGGCGATTATCGGTCGAAGCCGAACGAATGGGCTCGTCCGCAGTTTGAAGAGGCCCGAGCGCGGTTGTTCGCCGCGCTTCAGTCTTTGGGCAGGGTACCTTACCTTGTTGAAGGACCGCTGACCCGTCCTGGTGAGGCGATTGAGCGTCTGGGGCCGATTGACGATCCCATGATTGGCCTGTTCGTCCACTGGGCCTACGCCCCGCACACGGTTGACGGGGTCGTCGGGAAATCGAACCCGCTGCTGTTGGCCTCGAATTTCTCCGGGACCTGGCCGGGGCTGGTCGCCCTGCTCAACACCGCCGCCTCGTTGGAGAGCGTCGGCCGGGCCGCGTCCCGGATCTGGACCGATGCCGACGACTGGACCGCCGACCGATCGTTCATGGATCGACTCGCCGAGTGGTGCGAGACCGGCCGAATCGAAGAGAACTGCTCCGAACTCCACGACCATTGCACGATTCCCGATGCGGCGGAGACACTCGCCCATCGTGTGCTCGATGGGATCCACGCGCGGCGAGTGCTCGCTCTCATGTTGGGCGACACGTCGATGGGGATGATCAACGGCTATTTTGGCCCTCGAGTGCTCGCCCCATTGGGATTCAGCGAGCACAAGGTCGATCAAGCCTGGTTGCTGGAACGAGTTGGCCTTGTTGACGATCGCCGCGTGGAGGACGCCTTCCGCTTCGTGACCGACCGCGGCGTCACCTTCCATTGGGGAGAACCCGACGCCGAGGACTTCACCGAGGCCGCCACTCGAGAGCAGCTCCGCGGCTACCTCGCCGTGCTCGACCTCGCTCGCGAGTTCCAGGCCGACTGCATTGGCTGGCAGTACCAGCTCGGCCTGCTGAAGCTGTTGCCGCCGAGCGACTTCGCCGAGGGGCTGCTCAATTCCCACGCCCGCCCCGAGGGGGACGGCCACCCGCTGATCACGGCCACCGAGGCCGACCAGGGGAACCTCGTCCCGATGGAGCTGATGAAGCGGCTGCTCGAGGCCAAGGGCCTCCCCGGCGCCGTCATGTTCCACGACGTCCGCTGGGGGGCCGAGCACGACGGCCGGTTCCTCTGGGTCTTGCTCAACTCCGGGAGTTGCTCGGCCTTCGCGTTCAACCTCGACGTCGACTCGCTGGCCGGCGTCCACAGCTATCGCCAGCCGAGCGGCTACTTCCCCGTCCCCGGCGGCACCTTCGCCGGCGTCAGCCAGCCGGGGAAGATCACCTGGTCCCGCGCCTGGCTCGACCGCCAGGGGCAGCCGGTGCTCGACGTCGGCCGGGGGGAGTCGGTCGCGCTGCCCGAGCAGGTCCGGGAGTCCTGGTGGCGCGGGACGACCCGCCAGTGGCCGTTCATGGCCGCCGACCTCGGCTGCTCGAAGGAGACGATCATGGCCCATTACATGAGCAATCACGTCGCCGTGGCCTACGGCGACATCTTCGCCGAGCTGATCGCTCTGGGCAGGGCGATGGGCTTCCGGGTGCGCATCCTGGCCAGAGACCATCTGTCGTGACCCTGGTCTGGGGCGATCTCCCCAACCCTCCTCGGATCGGCCAGGGCAGGGCGGAAGGACGTGTTCCTCGAAGGCCTTCGGGCCGGTAAACTTGATTCGATCCCCCTCTCGGGCCGTCCGGCCCCGCTTCCTCGGAGGTTCCAGCCGTCCATGCACCCCGAGTCGTCCCCGAGTCCAGGCCTGGGCGTCCCCCGCCCCGGGGCCGGTGCCCGGCCCGAGCGGCTCGGTCCCGGCCCGGACTCGACGACTCCTCCCGGATCGATCGGTGAGGCCGGTCGGCCGGTCCCCCGCCTCGGCCGTCCGTCCGACCCCTACTCCCCGGCCAACCTGCGCAGGATGGCCCGACTCCGATGGCTTCGGGAGGCGGGCCTCCTGCTCACGCTGAGCTCGGTGCTGGCCGTGATCTCCTATTACGCCTGGCGAGACGCCGTCCGCCTTGGCCCGGAGGCTCGGCCGTCCTCGACGAGGGTCGGCGCTCCCCCAGCCGTCAGCCCTTCCCCCGAGGCCCGTCAACCTCGCCGCTCGCTTGCCGGCCATCACGGCCTCGGGCCTCCTCCCCCTCCCTCCGATTCGGGGCCTCCGATCGAGGAGCGGCCGCCCGTCCCTTCGCCGCTCGAAGCCTCCCCCGTCGCTCCGACCACCGCTCCCGACTCGGAGCCGCCCCCTCCCGGTGTCCAGCCGCTGGAGGACGCCCCCCACCAGGCCCTCCGGGCGAATGAGATCGCCCAGCACGACGGCTCCCCCGACCTCCGCCGGCTCCCGACCTTGAAGGCGCCGACGCTCCCCGGCCCTCCCGCTCCGACCGAATCCGAACCGGAGACTCCCATCCCGACGCCGAGCTCCTCCCCGACGTCCAACGAGCCCCCAAGGTTGCTCGTCGGCGACGAGTTCGGTCGCGTCCTGGTCAGCCGGCTGTACGCCCGAACCCCGATGGGCCCGATCGTGCTGCTGCCCGACGGCTCGCTCGGCTGGCCGGACGGCGAGGTGCCCACCACCCGCCCCTTCCAGCCCTGGTCCTCCCGGAGGCTCAGCCTCGCTCTCCGGAGCGGCCCCTTCCGCGGGTTCCGCGTCGTGGAACGGGCGCCGTATCTCGTGCTCACCAGGGGGAGCGACCGCTTCGCTGAGGATGCCGCGGACCTGCTCCAGGGGCTCTATCGCGACCTCGTCGAATGCCTCGAGGACGGCGACCTTTCCATCTCGGAACCCGAGTTCCCCCTGGTCGCGATCATCTTCCCCGACGAGAAGGCGTTCCGGGCCTACCGCCCGGTCGACCCCGACGTCCGGGCTTACTACGAGGGCTCGACCAACCGCATCATTCTCTTCGAGGAATCCGACCAGGATCGCCTCGCTCCCGAGCTGGCCCGACTTCGTCGCCCGCAGGCGATCGCCCACGAGGGGGTCCACCAGATCCTCCAGAACATCGGGATCCAGCCCCGCCTGTCGTGCTGGCCGGCCTGGCTCGTCGAGGGGCTGGCGGAATACTTCGCCCCGACCGCCACGCTCCCCACCGATCCCGACGAGCCGGAAGGATGGGGAGACTACGGCCGAGGCAACTTCGGGCGGGTCAATCCCTTCCACATGGCCACCCTGATGGACCTCCGGCACCCCGTCCCCTCGCTGGCCCCCTTCCCGCCCGCCGTGCTCTCCTCCTCTCCCCAGGATCCGGGCCGGCTTGCGCTCGACGCCTCCTGGGTGCGTCGCCTCCTCCTCCAGACCGAGCTCTCCCCAACCGACTACGCCCTCTCCTGGAGCCTGACTCACTACCTGGCCCGCTGCCATCCCGAGGCGCTGCGCTCCTTCCTGCTCGCGCTCGGACGCCATCCCCCGCTCGAATATCGCCCCCCGGAGTACCACCTCCGACTCTTCATCGACACCTTCGGCCTCTCTCCCGAGGAGGCCCCCCGGCGAATTGACTCCCACCTTTCCTCGCTCCGCTACGAGCGTGTTCCCTTCTACGGCGTCCGATTCGAGCAGGCGATGGGCCCCGGCCGCTCCCGCCGCGCCGTCCTCGTCTCCCCGTCCCCCATCCAGATCGACCACTGGGTCCGCGCCCAGACCCTCCCCGACGGCGGGCCCGTCCGCTGGTGGGCCACCCCCTTCGACTCCCGCACCCTCGCCCGACACTCCTGCGAGGCGTGGTTGCTCTCCTCTTCCCCTTAACCCCGCCGATTCGTCTTGCCTCCCCCCCCTCCCGCCGTCACAATCAAGCATCTCCCCCTCTCCGAGGGGATCCGGGGACGTAGCTCAACTGGGAGAGCGCCTGCTTTGCACGCAGGAGGTTGCCGGTTCGATCCCGGTCGTCTCCATTCTCGCAAGAGAAACCAAATGCGGTGATGATGGGTTGGCGGCTGTGATGGACATCCAGCCGCATCGTTCCTCCCGGGAGGATTGTGGCTATCGAAGGAGCGGGGCTGGGTGTTGCCAGCAGCGCCGCTCGGACGATTCGCCGATCGAGGGGCGGTGACGAAGCCAGAGGAGTGGCTTCACCGGGACGAGGCGAGGACGGAGGGTGACGTCGACCGGGCCGCTGGGGAAGCGTTCCAGAGCGTGACCTCGGAGAGCGTTCTCGGCCGGTGCCGACAGGACGACCGCTGCGCGATCCAACAGGCGACCACCGATCGGGCTCAACGATGACACGTCGCGATGTGGGCTTCGGCTCGTCGGAGTGGCGACGCACGACGTGATGATTCTCGCCGTCCCGTCCCGGGTCGGGATCGCCTGGCGGAAAGGGTGGTGCGTCGGAGAGGAGAACAGGAGCCTCAAGAATGAGGCACGATCCTGATCCAATCGAGCGTCGGACTGGCGTTCGATTTGGATCGTTCCGCCCCGCATCGGGCAGAGACGCCAGGTCCTTTGGGAGTGACCACGTGGGTCAGCGAGGATGACGGGGCTCGAACCCGCAACCTCCGGCGTGACAGGCCGGTGCTCTAACCAATTGAGCTACATCCCCTCGCGGGACGGCCTAATCCTATCTCGGGTCGGGGAGGCCGTCAAGCGTCTGGTCCCTTGTCGAGTTGGGGAGGGGTGTTTATCCTGAGTCGACCCCTGGGACGCCCGGTTGAGAGCGACGAAGGGCGGGGATGGCCCGGGGCCGAGGCGGGAGGTGTGCGCGGTGCAGGTGCGCAAGGCGGTCATCACGGCGGCGGGGCGAGGAGCCCGGCAGTATCCGGCCTCCGACACGGTCCAGAAGGCCATGCTGCCCCTGGTCGACCGCGATGGCCTGACGAAGCCGCTCTTGCAGATCATCGCCGAGGAGGCGCTGGAGAGCGGCATCGAGGAGCTTTGCGTCGTCTCCTCGCCGGGGGACGAGGCGCGCTACCGCCAGCAGTTCCGTACCATCGCCGAGCATCTCCGCTCCGCCTTCCGGAGCGTCGCCTGGGCCGAGGAGCAGGCGAGGCGGGTGGCGGAGCTGGAGTCTCGGCTCCGCTTCGTCGAACAGGAGGAGCCGGAGGGGTACGGCCACGCCGTCTGGTGCGCGCGATCGTTCGTCGGCGACGAGCCGTTCCTGCTGCTGCTGGGGGACCACCTCTACATTTCCCGGGAGCCTCGCCGCTGCGCCCGGCAGTTGATCGACCTGGCCTTGGAGGAGCAGTGCGCCGTCTCGGCCGTCCAGGCGACGAGGGAGCACCTGATCCACCAGTACGGCACCCTCACCGGGCGTCGCCTGCACGACCGGCCCGACGCCTACCAGATCGACGAGATCATCGAGAAGCCGAACCCCACGCTCGCCGAGCTTCGGTTGCAGGTCCCCGGGCTGAGGGCCGGCTACTACCTCTGCTTCTTCGGCATGCACGTGCTGACGCCGACGATCTTCGAGCTGCTCGACGACCTCGTCCGAAGGGGAGAGTCCGAGGGGGGGCAAATCCAGCTCACCCCGGCACTCAACGCCCTGGCTGCCCGGGAGTCGTACCTGGCCCTGGAGACGCTGGGCACCAGGCACAACCTGGGCGTTCGCCTCGGTTACGTGGAGGCCCAAGTCGCCCTGGCCTTGAACGGCGACGACCGGGAACGGATGCTGGCCCTGCTGGTCGAGTCGGTGGCCCGGTTCCAGCAGGGCCTCACCGCACCGGGGGCCGGGGAGGCCGCCTCCCCCTTGTGAGCCGACGGGCGAGCCGACCCTCCCCGGATCGAGACCCCGCGATGGCGTCGGCACGCCCTCGGCGTCGGCCGCCGTCCCTTCCCGCCGAGCCGGACCCCGAGATGGCTGATCCGAACCCGCTGATCGAGACGATCACCTCGGCCGACCCCGACGTCCGGGACCGTCCCCTCCGGTCCCTGGTCGAGGGGCTGCCGACCGCCGCCATCCTCGACCATTGCGAGGCGCTCGAGGCGTTCCGCCGTCGGGCCTCGAATTTGTACGAGCGCGTCCGCGCCTCGCTCTTCCTCCATGCCCTCTACCGCTACGCCGTTCAGGACGCCCCCGACCTGCCCGCCACCGGGTACATCCCGGCGGAGGGGGTCGAGGATCTGATGCAGCGACGGTTCGAGCAGGCGATTTCCGCCTTCCGGCTCGCGCAGAAGAAGGACGGCCCGAACGGTACGGTCGCCAGCGCCCTGGCGAAGGCCTACGAGGAGATCGCGCTGCAAACCCTGGCCGACCAGGTCCGCCGCTCCGTCCGCGGTTGCCGGGGAAACCGCTGGATGTTCCGCGTCGGGTCGGCCGACGAGCATCCGCTCCGGCTGAACCAGCGTCTGCTCGACCGGGAAGGGGACGAGGGCCTCTTTCCCATCCTCGTGGAGCGCACCCCCGTGCGGCTCGACCTGTCGCACAGCGGCTGGTCCGACATCTTCTTCCTTGGCATGGACTACCCCGAGGGGGCCCGGGTCCTGAACATTTCGGTCGACCTTGGCGTCTTTGGCCGGGACGACCACCCTCGCCCCCCGATCGAGACCTACTGCCGGGTCATTGCCGAGCCCGTGCTCCGCCTCTCCAGCATCGACCTGAACGACGCCAAGGACGTCGACTCGCTTGAGGAACTCTTCAACTTCGGCAACGACTACCTCGGACTGGTCAAGGCGGGCGTGATCGCCTCCGGCCTGGTGCCGCCGTCGCTGGAAGGCTCCTCGGCCACGCTTCGCCAGGTGCTCGACCAGGTCGTGCGGCCCGGGTACGGCCTGGAAGTGGTCAGCAAGGTCAATGACATTCCGAAGGGCTCCCGGCTGGCCGTCTCGACGAACCTGCTCGCGTCGCTCATCACCCTGCTTATGCGAGCCACCGGCCAGACCCGGAACCTGACCGGGCCCCTCTCGCCGGAGGAGGCGCCCGTGGTCGTCGCCCGAGCCATCCTCGGCGAGTGGCTTGGCGGCTCCGGCGGCGGCTGGCAGGATTCGGGCGGGATCTTCCCCGGGGTGAAGCTGATCGAGGGCGTCCCCTCCGGTGAGGACGACCCGGAATTCGGTGTCAGTCGGGGCCGACTGCTGCCGAGGCACACGCCGCTCGATGTCGAGGGGGAGTCGTCCCCCTTCCACGAGGCGCTGGCGAACAGCCTCGTGCTGATCCACGGAGGGATGGCCCAGAACGTCGGGCCGATCCTGAACATGGTCACGGAGAAGTACCTCCTCCGCAGCCGAGGGGAGTGGGAGGCCCGCCAGGAGGCCCTTCGCATCTTCGATCGGATCGTCGCCGCCGTCCGATCGGCCGACGTCCGCGCGCTGGGCCGACTCACGACCGAGAACTGGGACGGGCCGCTCAAGCGGATCATCCCCTGGGTGACGAACCGCTTCACGGAGTCGATCATCGCCGAGGCGAAGGCGCAACTCGGAGACGACTTCTGGGGCTTCCTGATGCTCGGCGGCATGTCCGGCGGCGGCATGGCCTTCTTCGTCGCGCCGCACCGTCGAGACGCGTTCCGGGCCCAAGCGCTGGAGATCCTCCGTCGGGTGAAGGCCGGGCTCGATACCGCCTTGCCCTTCGCCATGGAGCCCGTGGTCTACGACTTCGCCATCAACCCGAAGGGGACGGTCGCCGAGCTGCTGGAGGGGGACGCGGCCACGATGCCCCCGCGCTACTACACCCTGCAGATCCCCCGGATGATCGCCCAGGGGCACACCGAGGTTCCTCCTCAGCGTCGCATCGACATCGACCACTTCGCCTCCCGAAGCAAGGACACCGGCGAACTGCTCCGCCTCTTCCGCACGACGATCAACACGCTCTTCCCCGTTTCCCGGTCGGCCGCCGACCCCACCGCCGCCGGCTGGGACGCCGAGGCCGATCGGATCCGACGCGAGAACGGCTTCGACCCCATCCAGCACGAGCAGCTTCGCGAGGACCTGCAGCGCGGACGGATCGGCCTGGCCCGCAACCGCCTGCCCGTCGACACCGACATCCAGGACGTCCGCGACGACGAGCTGATCGACGCCCGCTTCTCTCCCGGGGAGCGAGTTCCCTACGACTTCGGCGCCGACCACGGCGAGGTCGCCGTCGTCAGCCTTGCCGGAGGCGTCGGGAGCCGGTGGACGACCGGCGCCGGTGTCGTCAAGGCGATCAACCCGTTCGTGATGCTCGACGGCCAGCACCGCAGCTTCCTCGAGATCCATCTGGCCAAGACTCGACTGGCGATGCGGGACTCCGGTGTCACGATCCCCCACGTCGTCACGACGAGCTACCTGACCCACTCGGCCATCGAACGCACGCTCGAACGCACCGGGAACTACGGGCACGACGGCCCGGTGTTCCTCTCCCGGGGGCAGTCAATCGCCCAGCGCCTCATCCCAATGGCTCGCGACCTGACGTTCCTCTGGGAAGAACAGGCCCACGAGACGCTCGATGAGAACAAGCAAAAGGTGCGCGAGGCTGCCCGCCGCGCCATCCTCGGCTGGGCGAAGGCGAAGGGAGAGGGCTCGGACTACGTCGACAACGTCCCGCTCCAACGCTTCAACCCGCCCGGGCACTTCTACGAGGTGCCCAATCTGCTCCGCAACGGCACGATGGCCGCGCTGCTGAAGCAATTTCCCCGGCTCTCCTGGCTGTTGGTCCATAATATCGACACCCTCGGCGCCGACCTCGACCCCGGCGTCTTCGCCCGGGTCCGGGACTCCGGGGCGACGCTCGCCTTCGAGGTCATCCCGCGCCGGATCGACGACCGAGGCGGCGGCCTGGCTCGGGTCAACGGCCGGCTCCGGCTCCTCGAAGGGCTCGCCCAGCCGAGGGAGGACGTGGAGTTCCGGCTCCGCTACTACAACTCGCTGACGACCTGGGTGCACATCGACGGCCTGCTCGCCGCCTTCGGGCTCTCCCGCCGAGACCTGGAGGGGGACCCCTCCCGAGTCGCCGCCGCGATCCGGGGAATGGCCGCCCGGGTGCCGACCTATGTGACGATCAAGGACGTCAAGCGCCGCTGGGGCCACGCCCAGGAAGACGTCTTGCCGGTTGCCCAGTTCGAGAAGCTCTGGGGGGATCTGACGGCCCTGCCGGATCTGTCCTGCGCCTTCCTGGCCGTGGACCGCCTTCGCGGGCAACAATTGAAGGACCCGGCGCAGCTCGACGGATGGGCCAACGACGGGAGCTTGGACCACGTCCGATCGCTCTGCTCCTTCGACCCGAGCTGACCGAGTCGCCGGGCGAGAGGGACCGATGGCCTCGCAGTCGCCCCCGCAACTGTCGCTCTCGCAGCTCTTGACCGTCCCGGTCTTCGCCGCGGTGGTCTCGGGAAGCCTCGCGCTCGCGGCCCGGTCGGGCCTGGAGAAGACGTTCGGGATCGTGACCGTGATCTTCTGGGTCGCGATTGGCCTCCCGGCCGCCCTGGCGATCACGGCCATGGTGCTCCTTCGCCCGGGACGGGGCCGGGAACGCCTGGTCGCGATCCTGCTGGCGGCGTCGGGGCTGGCCCTGGCCGTCGCCCTGCTGGCGATCGGGTTCCAAGCGTTCGCCGACATCGGCTCCACCGCGGCCAGGGGTGACGGAGTTCCGGTCGACCTGATCGCCCTCGAGATCGTGATCCTGGGAGCCCTGCTCGCACTGCGATCCGGCCTGCTCGCGCTCTGGTCCCGCATCCGTCCCGGGCGCTGCCCGGTTTGCGGCCGGCCTGCCGGAGAACCCGATCGCGACGCCCCCGACCCCGGAGGACTCCTGGACGGGAACTCGTCCTGGGCTCCCGAGGACTGTGCCTCCTGCTCCGGCATCGACCCGCACGGAACCCCGAGCGCGGCCGCCGATCTCAGCGAGCCCCCAGGGGAGTCCGGCCTCCCATCCCCCCGCCGATGAACCCGATCGGCCGCCGGCTCGAGCCGGCGGGCGACCGGGCTCGACCTCGACTCGACCTCGACCGAGAACCACGCATGGCCCCCCCCGACCTATCGTCCTGGAGCCGGAAGATTGCCGACCGAGAAGCCGTCGTGGCCGTCATCGGCCTCGGGTACGTCGGCCTGCCGCTGGTGGAGCTGTTCTCCGGTTCGGGCTTCCGGGTGCTCGGGCTGGACATCGACCCGAGCAAGGTCGACCGCCTGAACCGGGGGGAGAGCTATATCGGCCACGTCGACAGCGCCCGAGTCTCGGCGATGCGGTCCACCGGACGGTTCGAGGCGACCACCGATTTCTCCCGGCTCGCCGATGCCGACGCGATTCTCATCTGCGTCCCCACCCCGCTGGGGGAGCACCGAGAGCCCGACCTCTCGGCGGTCCTCAAGACCGGTTCGGCCATCGGCCGCTCTCTGCGGGAGGGGCAGCTCGTGGTGCTCGAGAGCACGACGTACCCCGGCACCACTCGAGACGTGCTCCGCCCCCAGTTGGAAGCCGGCGGCCTCGTCGCCTCCCGAGACTTCTTCCTCGCCTACAGCCCCGAACGCGAGGATCCCGGAAACCCGGAGCACTCCGCCGGTCGCATCCCGAAGGTCGTCGGAGGCCTCGACGCCGCCTCGCTCGCCATCGCGGGAGAGCTTTACGGCGCCGTCGTCCCCCGGGTTGTCCCCGTCTCCTCCTGCGAGGTCGCCGAGGCCTGCAAGATCCTGGAGAACACCTACCGCTCGGTGAACATCGCGCTGGTCAACGAGTTGAAGGTGCTCTACGACCGCATGGGAATCGACATCTGGGAGGTGATCGAGGCGGCGAAGACCAAGCCGTTCGGCTTCCAGGCGTTCTATCCCGGCCCGGGGTTGGGGGGGCATTGCATCCCAATCGATCCGTTCTACCTGACCTGGATCGCCCGGAAGTACGGCCAGCCGACCCGGTTCATCGAGCTGGCCGGCGAGATCAACACAAGCATGCCCGCCTACGTGATCGGCAAGGTCGTCGCCGCCCTCAATTCCCGCCGGAAGCCGCTCAACGGCAGCCGAGTGCTCGTGCTCGGCGCCGCCTACAAGAAGGATGTGGACGACCCTCGTGAGAGCCCCGCGTTCGAGCTGCTCGAGCGGCTCCAAGAAGGAGGCGCCGAGGTCTCCTACCACGACCCGCTCATCCCCACCCTGCCGCCGATGCGGCACCATACCATCCGCCTCTCCAGCGTGGCGCTGACAGCCGAGACGCTCGAGGCCGCCGACTGCGTCCTGATCTGCACCGACCATTCCTGCTACGACTGGGACTGGATCGTCCGCCATTGCTCCCTCGTGGTCGATCCGCGCAACGCGACCCGAGGGGTGTCCGAGGGCCGAGATCGAATCGTCCTCGCCTGAGGCCGGCGCCCGGACGACGGGACGGCAGCGGGGTGGATCGCGCACGACCGCACCTCTTGATGGACGGCCAGCGCCCTCCGAGTCGCGCTCCCGGGGCGTTTCGTGGCGAAAATCCCGATCGATCCGCGATTTTTTTCCCGGCCGGGCGAGACGCGCGCACCTGCCCCCCATCGGAGAGCGCTCCGGCCGATCGCGCCGATCCGAGCGGAAGGCGAGGCCGTCGCGACACCGCGGAATTTCCGGAGGATTCCTCACAAGAATCGAAAATTCAAGAAAAATGAACCTTGGCGAATTCAAAAAATATTTGAATCGTCACTCACTGTTCCAGGCGGTGGGATCGGGCCCCTCGGGCCCGGATCCCGCGGGAAAACGGGCCTCGGGGCCGACTCGCCGTCTTCCCAGGCGTGATATATTTCGCTAAGAAACTCACAGCATGGCCGGTGGACCGGTTCCGGCCCATACGGTTCCCTTCCACTGAGGGTGAGAGACGATGGCGGCGAAGAAGACCGCGACCAAGAAGACTGCGACGACCAACTCGGCCAAGGCCTCGACGACCCCCAAGCGGAAGGCGGCGGCGCCGAAGGCCGCCAATACCCCCGCCTCCGACTCGTCGACCAAGACCAAGCCCGCGGCCAAGGCTCCCGCCAAGAAGCCGCTGAAGCTCAGCGACGCCCAGGAGAAGATCCTCGGCCTGATCGACGCCGCCGGCGACACCGGCTACACCCCGGCTCAGAAGACCGAGCTGCGGTCGATCGAGAAGCTCCGCGAGCTGAAGCTGGTCAAGCGCGGCGCCAAAGACAAGGCGTCTGGCTCCTATCCCTACATGACCACCGCCGCGGGCAAGAAGCACCTCGCCGCCAAGGCCGCCGAGTGACCTCACGCCCGCCCCGGCCTCGGGCCTGGGCGGGCATCGCTTCCACCGCCGTCGAGGAGCGTCCGCCCAGAGCCCTCGTCTCGGTTCCCTTCGTTCGGCGCCGCCGGTGAGGCCCGATCTCCCCGAGCGAGGCGATGCGGCCTCCCGACGGTCGGGACGATTGGGGGGAGGCTCCTTCCCCGATCGCGCCGTTTCGGATCGGGAGCGCGTCTCCCCAGAACCCACCCCAATCGCACCCCGTCCCCTCGCGGTCGATCATCGACCGCTATCGGTCGCATCCCTGGTGGGGACCGGGCTCGGCAATCCGGAGACATTCCCAGCCCGGCCGTCTCCGATGCGGCAGGGGAGGGCCGCGCTCTGGCTCTCCTTGGCCTTGACCGCCCCGACCGCTCCGAAGATGATCTCCGGCCGGATCGGACCGGACCGGCCCGGCCGTCGAGGCCGAGGCCCGATGGCGCGTCGAGACCGCCGAAGCCCGCTGGGGACCCGTCCATGGAAGGCCGCCCTCCCCGACCGCTCGGATCGCATCGATCGCCGATCATCGCGCCGATCATCCTGCTGATGCTTGTCGCCCCCTGGGCCGCCGGGTGCGCCGGGGTCGGCTTCATCGGCACGACGGCGTCGAGCTTTCTCCGGCACATTCGGGAGAGCGAGGATCCGAACGTCCGCTATGCCGCCATCACCAAGCTCTCCAATCCGAACTGCTACGACGATGAATCGCAGAAGGCCGAGGCGGTCGGCCTTCTCGTCGCCGCGCTGGAAGGCGGCGAGGAGTCGGTCGCGACGCAGGCGGCCATCTGTCGGACGCTCGGGGCCCTCGATCGCCCCGAGGCCCTGACCGCCCTCCGCAAGGCCGCGCTGGCCGAGGACCCGATCGTCCGCGCCGAGGCCTGCCGGGCGCTCGGCGCGATCGGGACAGCCGAGGACGCCACCATCCTCGCCCGAGTGATGACGGCCGACACCAGCCGAGATTGCCGGGTCGCGGCCATCGAGGCGCTCGGCGACCTGGAGGAGGTCGATCCCCGCATCGGGCTGACCCTGGTCGAAGGCATGCGCAACCCCGACCCCGCCATCCGGGCCGCCAGCTATCAGGCCCTGAAGGACGTGACCGGCGAGGATTTCGGCTTCGAGATCGACCGCTGGGAGGAACTCGCCCGTTCCCGGCTCGGCGACGAATCCCCCCGGTAAGCCGATCCGATCGGGCGATCGGTCGGCGACTCGGGTGGAAGGCGCGCTCCGCTTCATGAGACAATCAGCCGGGGCCTGCATCGCCAATCCCACCGCGCACGCACGAGCCGGATCGTCCCGAACCCGGCCCGCCGGGGCCGTGTCGCCGAGGTGTCATGGACACGCATACGCTGGAGCTGCTGCAGTTCGACCGCGTCCGCGCGCTGGTCGCCTCCTACGCCGCTTCCCCCCTGGGCCGCGCGGCCGCCCTGGCGCTCGAGCCGAGCGACGACGTCGCCGAGGTCCGCCACCGCCAGGCCCTCACGACCGAGATGACCGACGCCCTGGCCGCCGGGCTCTCTCCTCCGCTGGCCGGCCTGATCGATGTGCGCGGGCCGGTCCGCCGCGCCGCCATCGGCGCCACGCTCGCCGCCGAGGAGCTGGCCGACATCGCCTCTTCCCTCCGGATCATCGCCGAGGTGGACCGCTGGCTCGCCCGAGTCGGCGACTCGTTCCCTCGGCTCGGCGCGATCAAGCAGGACGTGGGCGAGTTCTCCGGCGTCGCCAACGCGATTGACGGCTGCCTCGACCCCCGGGGCCTGGTGCTCGACACCGCCAGCCGACGCCTCTCCGAGATCCGACGCGAGATCGGCTCCGTCGAGGATCGCATCCAGGAAACCCTCCGACGGATGCTCCGTAACCCGGAAATCCGCCGTATCCTCCGCTACCCGAACTTCACCGTCGTCGGCCAACATTACGTTCTCCCGGTTGCCCGCGACTTCCGAGGAGAGCTGAAGGGCTCGGTCCATCGCACCAGTGCCAGCAACGAGACGGTGTATATCGAGCCCCTGGCCGTAGCCGAGCAGTCGGCCCAACTTTCTTATCTCCGAGCCAAGGAGGCGAAGGAGATCCGCCGCATCCTCCGATGGCTCAGCGCCCAGGTCGGGCAGGTGGCCGATCCGCTCGTCTCGACCCTCGACGTGATGGCCGGTCTCGACCTGGTCCTGTGCCGGGCCCGGTTCAGCATCGACTACCGGATGACCCCGCCGGACCTGAACACCGAAGGCCGCCTCCTCCTCCGAGGGGCCCGTCATCCGATTCTCGAACACCTCTTCCGAGAGGAGGCCCGCCGCCTCCGCGCCGAGGCCGAGGCGAGGGCCGCCCAGTCGGAGGAGCCGACGGTGGGCTCCGACGTCTCCGGAGCGGTCGGTGTCGGCGAGGGCTCCTCGGCTCCTCCCTCGTTCGCTGTCGGTTTCCACCAGGAGCCGGTCGGCACTCGCCCCCGTCCCCCCGAGCCGACCGAGTTCTCCCGAGAGCTGTTCCAGCTCCCCGTCGGCAGCCGGGTTCCCCTGGTCGAGCCGGAGTACCAGTTCGATCGAGGCCTCTTCCAGCCCCCGGTCGGTGCCCCCGCCGTCCCCGGGGAGGCCGTCGAGCCGCCGTCTCCTCCCCTGCGGTTCCGACGCCTCGATCTCCCCCCGCCGGAGCCCGAGGAGGCGGCCCTCAAGGGCGGCCTCTCCGGACGACCCCTCGAGCAGCGCCGCCGGGAGCGGAGCCCGTCGGCCGATCGCCAGCGGTCGCCCTCTCGAACGTCGGATCAGCCGGCGGCCGAGGCCTCCCGACCGAAGCCCGACATCCCCGTTCGAGAGGTCGTGCCGATCGATTGCCACCTCGGCCTCCAGTTCAACATCCTCGTCATCACCGGCCCGAACACCGGCGGCAAGACGGTGGCGCTGAAGACGGTCGGCCTGCTGGCGATCATGGCCCAGTGCGGCTTGCACATCCCGGCCAATCAGGGATCGCAGCTTCCGGTGTTCGATGACGTGCTGGCCGACATTGGTGACGAGCAGAGCCTGGAGCAATCGCTCTCCACCTTCTCCTCGCACATTCGCCGCATCACGGCGATTCTCAAGAAGGCCACCGACCGCTCGCTCGTCCTGATGGACGAGGTCGGCGCCGGCACGGATCCGGCCGAGGGGGCCGCCCTGGGCAGGGCGATCCTCGACGAACTGGACCGTCTCGGCTGCCGGGCGATCGTCACGACCCACATCGGCGACCTGAAGACCTACGCCTTCTCCAACCCCCGGGCCGAGAACGCCGCGGTCGAGTTCGACGTGGAGACGCTCCGGCCCCGCTACCGTCTGCACATCGGAGACATCGGCGCCTCCAACGCCTTGCAGATCGCCCGGCGACTCGCCATGCCCGCCCACCTCGTCGACCGAGCCTCCTGGTATCTCGACCGCCGCCGGGAGGCGGGCGACGGCTCTCCCGAGTGGGAGGTCGTCCAGCGCATGAGGGCCGAGGCCGAGCAGGCGAGGCAGGAGGCGATGGCCCAGCAAGCCGAGGCCGAGCGCACCCGGGCCGCCCTGGCCCAGAAGCTTGCCGATTTGCAGTCCCAGGCCGAGCGCGACGCTCGCCTCGCCGAGTCCCGGGCCCGGCTCCAGCCCGGCGACCGCGTCGTTGTCCCCCGGCTCGGTTACGACCGCCCCGGCCGCGTCGTCCGGGTCGACTCGAAGAAGAACAAGGCCGTCGTCGCCATCGGCCAGATGAACTGGGATGTGACCATCGACGAGCTCATCCCCCAGGTCCTCAAGACGCCCGACGCCCCGACTCCCGCGAAGTCCAGACCCTCCCCCCGCAGCGCGACCCGCCTGGAAGGGTTCCCCGATTGAGCCGATTCGGCCCGCCCCTCCCCGCTCTCAAGGTGCTCGGGCCACCCTCCTTCCTTCCGGATCGGCTATGATGGGAAGGGGAGCTCCCGAGTGATGTCGAGGCGAGAGACCGCCGCCGGATGGAGCAGATCTACTATACCCAGTGCCCGATGGGCTACGGCCTCGGGGCGAGCAACGGGTTCCAGATCAAGCGGATCGGGGCCGGCTATCCCGCCTCCGGCGATGTGCGTCACCTTGCCTTTCGCGCCTTCCTCCCCGGCTCGAACGGCAAGGTCATGGCCCCGGGGACGCTCCGATACCGCAGGGTCGGCACCGTGGCCGAGGTCGCCTGGCTCGAGCCCCGAGCCCGGGAGTACGAGACCGAGCGCGGCCAGTGGGGACGCCCCGGGGGGCACTTCGCGCACGGGATCCGCCTCGATCCCGACGAGTTCGAGGCGATCGCCCACTGGCCCGCCGGGCTGTTCGGCCTCCCCCTCTGGCGACGCTCCGATCCCGAGCCCAGCCGGGGACGCCGGCCCGACGACCTGGTGATCGGCCGGGACTCCCTGGCCGTCCCTCCCGACTTCGAGCACGTCGCCCCGCTGGTCGATCTCGATCCGGACAGCCTCGCCCTCCTGCTCGCCGCCGTGGCCGAGGCGGTTCGATCCAATCGTGCCCTCTTCCTGATCGACGCCCCCGATCGGCTCGGCCCGAGGATCGCCGCCCTCACGTTCGCCTTCCCCTCCGCTCTCCGAGGCGAGCTGACCCTCTCGACCTACCACGACCGTCCCGAGGAGCTCAGCGGCTTCCGCATCCAGGGAACGGTCCCGTCCCCCTTGCTCAACCGAGCGGTCCTCGCCGGGCTCGGCCCCATCGCCGACCTTGCCGCCGGCCGGTTCGAGCCCGCGACTCCTCCCCCGTCCTGGGCCCGGTCGCTGGCGGCCTGGCTCACCCGACGAGAGCCAGGGGACGCCGACGACTGGACTGCCACCGAGGCCCGATGCCGACTCGCCCGCCTCCCCGACGATCCCGCCGTCCTCTGGTCCGACGCCTGGCTCGACGGCCTGATCCACCAGGCCGAGGCCCTGAGGTCACCGGGATCGGCATCGAGCCCCGGCTTCGACTGGGCCCGGCTCTCCCGTCAGGCGTCCTGGGCCGATGCGGCCGGCCTCTCCTCGGAACTGGCTGACGCCTGCGATCCCTCCTGGTGGGAAAACGCCCCCCGCGATCTCGACCGGAACCGAGAGGCGAAGATCGCCTTCTGGACCCTTGCCCTCTCGTCCTCGACCTGGCCGCGTTCCAGTCTCGAGGAGGCCGCCCACTGGGGGGTCGTCGCCTCTCGGTTCTGGAGCCGGGGCGATCCGACCTTCCGAAGCCGGGTGCTCGCCAGGACGCTGCGTCAGATCAGCCCCGTCTCCCAGCGTTCCCGATTCCTCGACGGACTGATCCGCTCCTCCCCCGCCGAGGAGGCGCACGAGGCGCTCGACTGGCTCGACCGCTCGGGAGGGGGTGATCCCGAGGTCCTGCTCCCGCTCCGGGCGCGACTTGGCGTCCGATTGCTCCGAGAGCAGCGCCGGGCAGACGCGCTCGAGTCCGTCGTCCGAGCCGCGATCGATCGCGTCCGGTCGCTCCCCGCGACGCTTGACCTGATCGCCGACGAGGCCGGTGCTTCCCCGGAGGCCCGGCCGATCGTCGAGTTCGTCTGCGGCGAGATTGAGCACGCCCCGCCGGAGGCGAGGTCGGCCTTCGAGCGCTGGGCGCTTGCGAGGACCGGCCTCGGCGGGCAGAACTGGCTCGCCCCCGCCGTCCGGCTCCTGCTCGCCACGGAGATCCGACGACCCGATTGGGACGCCCTCCGCGATCGCACTCCCGAGGCTCTTCGGCCCCGGCTGGCGACGGTCTGCCTGGCGGTCGCCTCGGGGCCGGATGCCTCGCCGGTCGCGTATTCCTGGGCGGTGGAGTCGCTCGTGCTCCGATTGAGCACCCCCGATCGACCCGAGTCGCCGGAGTGGGTCGACCGCTATCTCGACCGGATCGGCTCTCCGCTGCGATTGGCCCGCCGCCTGGTCGAGCTCGGGGAACCGCTGAGCTCCTGGATCGAAACCGCCGAGCGAGCGGGGGGGCTGTCGTCGAGGAGCCTCGATCGGATCGCGGATGCGGAGGTCCTCGCCCGGCTGATCATCGGCCCGCCGGAATACCCCGGCCTCGACCTGCTCCAGCGGCTTCCGAGCGACGATCGCGCACCGGTCCTCGGCCTGTTGCTTGATCGGCTGGCGGGCGGGAGCTTCGAGGCGAGCGGCCCCATCCTCGAACGCTGCGTCCTCGCCTGGCCTGGGGCGTTCGATGCCGGCTCGGAGGGGCTTCCGCCCCTGTCTGGCCCGCTCTCGGGCCTGCTCCTCCCCTTCCTCCGAGAGCCCGCCGCCTGGGCCGATCGCGTGGACCAACTCCGAGGGCTCCTCGGGGTTGCCGATTCCGAGGGTCCCAACTGGCCCCCCGACGGCATTGCCTCCGCGATCGCGGTCGAGTGCTGCCGGTGGGCCGACGAGCCGGAGCACTCCTGGGCGATCCGCTCCTTCCTGCTCCGCGATCCCCGGCGGTACCGAGCCCTTGCCCCGGACCTCCGTCGAGAACTCCTCGAGGAGCCCGTGCGGCGAGCCGGCGAGGTCTCCCAGCGCTGGTCGCTGACGCTGGACAAGGGAGAGCACTCCGCTCGGTTCTTCGAGGCCCTGTTGAACGCCTGCGACGGCCCGAGGCTCGCCGAGGTCGTTCCGACCTTCGCTCGGGAATTGCGGACGCTCGGCCCGATCCACTGGTGGCATTCGGGACCGAAGGACGGCAAAATCTCGGATGCCCGAGCGGCGTTCGCCCGGCTCGTCCCGATGGCACCGATCCCTTCCTCCCGGGAGGTGCCGAGCGTCGAGGCCTGGCTTCTCGGCCGAGAGCCGACTCCCGCCTTCTCCTCGGTCCGAAACGAACCTGACTTCCCTCTCGAATTTGTCGATCCCGTTCCCGTCCCGAAGCCAACCGCCGTCACTCCCGGGAACGAGCTTTCTTCGATCGCCCAACTCCGCTGGGGATGCATTCGGGCGCTCACCGAGTTCCACTGGAAGGGCAAGACCGACGAGGCACGATGGAAGGACCTCTCCCGCTGGAAATCGGTCGATCCCAGCAAGCCCGACACGATCCCAACGGATGTGCCCCGCGTGTGGGAACTCGACGAGCCCGATCGAGCCGCCTTCGTGGCCTGGCTCATTCTGGCCCTCAAACACCCCGGTCGGGGCACGATCCAGCTCGAATCGATGGCCCGGTGGATTGTCAAGAAACTTGGGCTGCCGTCCGGAACGGCGATCTCCCGAGCCCTGGACGCGATCGCTTCGACCGGGGTGCCCGTGCCCGAGGATCGGCGGCGGTTCCATCGCGACCTGTCCCACGAGATGAGTCTGCAAAAACCGAACACGGAGTCGACCCCATCCGTTTCCCCAGACTTACTCTCATGATTGAAACGAACCGGGCCCAGGAGGCCCCGAGCATCGACCCCGGGCGCACGAGAGACCGAACCGAGGAGATCGACCGATGACGATGCCGTCCGAGGGACCGTTGGTCCTGGGAATCGACCTGGGAGGCACGAAGATCCTGGCCGGCGTCGTCGATGCCGAGAACCGGATCGTCGGCCGATCGAAGGTCTCGACCCCGGCCCGGGAGGGGCCGGTCGCGTTGAGCGGGGCGCTGATCCAGGCCGGCCGGGAGGCGATCGAGGCCGCCGGCATCGGTCCCGATCACCTGGCCGCGGTCGGCATCGGCTCTCCTGGTCCGCTCGATGTCGAGGCGGGGGTGATCCGCTCCAGCCCGAATCTGAATGTCATCGACTTCCCGCTGAAGGCGACACTCTCGGAAGCCTTCGGCGTGCCGGTCGCCGTCCAGAACGACGTGAGAGTCGGCGGCTTCGGCGAGTTCCGCCTCGGCGCCGGCCGAGGCTACCGGGAGGTGCTCGCGGCGTTCGTCGGCACGGGGATCGGCGGCTGCCTGATCCGGGATGGCCGGATCGTCACCGGAGTGACCGGCAACGCCGGCGAGGTCGGGCACCTGATCGTCAAGGCCGGAGGCCCGAAGTGCGGCTGCGGCCGCCGGGGATGCCTGGAGGCCCTGGCCAGCCGGACGGCGATCACCCGTCGGGTGCACAAGGCGCTGAAGAAGGGGGCCTCCACTCCGCTCCGGGAGGTGGTCAAGAGCAAGCACTCCCGCCTTAAGAGCAGGGAACTGGCCTCGGCCTACCGCTCCGGCGACCCGGTGGCGGTCCACGAGGTCGAGCGGGCGGCCCGATTCCTCGGCCTGGCGCTGGGCGGCCTGATCAACGTCCTCGGGCCGGAGATCATCATCCTCGGCGGCGGTGTCACCGAGGCGATCGGCCCCCCCTTCGTCGAGCTGGTCCGCAATGCCACCCGCTCCCAGGCGATGGCCGACCCCGATCGGCTCGTCCGGATTGAGCAGGCCGAGCTGGGGGACGACGCTGGCGTTCTCGGCGCCTCGCTCATCGCCCGGGAACAGATCACCCATCCCCAGAATGTCCACTCAGGCTGAGCGTGGCTCCGCCATGCCGATCGAGGAGGCGAGACTGCTTGATCGGATGGCAACCGATCGGGCGTTCGCCACTTCTTCCCCGAGCGATCGGTCCCCAGACCGGCCGTCGTCGGTCGCTGAAGCTCCCGGGCGAGTCCCTCTCCGCCGCTCCCCGGGCCCACAGGAGGACAGGTCGATACAATCGAAACGCTTGGGAAGGTTGGCCCTGGCCCCGATTTTGCGGTAAGCTTCCGGTGACAACCCGATCGGAGCGTCGGTCGCAGGAGAGCCTCCGGGCGGAGCGCCGCCGAGGGAGTGGGAACCGCAGTCGCCGTCCTGGCTGGTCCCAAGGTTCCTTCGCGGGAATGCGACGATGAAACGAGGCCCGAACCGGCAACGCGCCAAGTTCCTCCGGCTCCGGCGTCACCTCGACATCTGCCTCCATCCCGGCAAGCCCCGCCGCATCAGGACGCGGTCGGCCCGCTACGCGGCGGCGCTGGCCGAGCAGCTGGGGCTCATCACCCGGCCGAAGGTGTGTACCTGGTGCCGTCGTCGCCAGCGGCTCCAGCGACACCACTGGAGTTATGACGAGCCGTTGAACGTGACCTTCCTCTGTTCGGACTGCCACGAGATCGCCGACCAGATGGTCTGGACCACTTGCATCGCCTGATCTCGGCCTCCCGATCAACCGACGTCCCGCAGCCTCGAGCCGTCTCCGAGTCGCTCGCCGTCCGTCTCGACCGGCAGGTCGATCCGGAGGATGGTGCCGCGCCCCGGGGCCGATCTCCACCGGATCGCGCCCCCGATCGACCGCACGAACCGGGCGACCCTCGGCAGCCCGAGGCCGAGCCCTCTCCCGGCTTCTCGTCCGCAGTAGAAGGGGTCGAACATCCGGGAGGCTCGCTCGCGGTCGAGCCCGATGCCGGAATCCCGGACGATCCAGGAGATCGATCGGGCCTCGCCGATCGATCGCACGACCACCAGCCCTCCCGGGGCGCTCGCCTCCAGGGCGTTGCGGATCAGGGCGTCCGCCAGGTGCCGGAGGGCGTCCGGATCGGAGAGGACGGCGCCGGTTGCCTTCCCCGGCCGGAACACCAGCCCGACCTGCCTCCGATCGGCCTCACCGCGGAGGTCGTCGACGACCGCTCGGAGCACTTGATCGGGGAGGCAAGGCACTCGGCGGGGCGCCGGCGGACGGGCGATGTAGATCAAGTCGCGGAGGATCTGGTGGGCCCGACGGGCCTGGTCGATGATCGTCTGGAGGTCCTTCCGCCGGTCGGGATCGGGTTCTCGGGATCGGAGCAGTTGGGCCCGGCCGGCGATGATCGCCAGCGGGTTGTTCAGCTCGTGGGCGGCCCCGCCAGCGAACTCGGCCATGGCGTCGAGGACCTGGGACGAGGGGAGGCCGGGCGCCTCGGGGGGGAGAGCAGGGCCGACGGCGGCCGGGGACTGGTCCTGACCGTCGGCCAGCCCCTCCTCGAGCCGATCGACCCGGTCCCTCAGGCGGAGGGCCTCTCGGAGCAGGGGGGCGAGGTCGTCCTGGTCGAGGGAAGGCAGCAGGCCTCCGGCGGTTCGGTGCTGGACGGTGGCGATCAGCCAACGGCGTCGGGGATCGTCCGGCTCGCTGGGCCGGTCGGGAGGGGAGAGGGCCCAGGGGGTCCGGGAAGCCAGGCGAAGGGCGGCTCGGACGCGAGCGATCCGGTCGGGCTCGGCGGCGGAGGACGGGCCGGCCGGCCGCGTGGGATCGACGGATCGGAGGACGTCGACCAGTGCCGGGTCGCATCCCCACCGATGGGCGAGCAGCAGGCCGAGGCCGCGGAGATCCCGGGAGAACCAGGAGCGTTCCAGGAGACCGCGGCGGGCCGGGTCCCGGGCGTCGAGCCAGTCGGCAAGGCGGTCGGGGTCGACGGCGGCGAGGGCCCAGAGGCCGATCGGCAGCAGCAGGGCGAGCCGAGAGGAGGCCTCGGGGTCGGGATCGCCGTCGAGGGACCGGGCGGCAGTGGCCGCGGCAACCGAGCAGCGCCAGAGGTGGTCCCGGGCGGCAGCCGCCCGGGGGCCGCAGGGGGGCCAGTGAGGCCAGTCGGGCAGGAGGCGGCGGGCCTCGTCCTCCCCCCGAGCGGAAACCAGTAGCGCCCAGGCGGGGTCGAGGGTCGCGGCCTCCTTAGGGGAGCCGAAGATCAGCGACCGGGCGGTCGAGGGCCGGAGGGGCAGGCCGTCGAGCCGTTCGAGCCGGGCCCGGAGCGGGCCGGCGTCTCCGGAGGTCGGTGCAGGCCATCGCACCCGATCGGGCTCCTTCCCGATTGGGCCGGGCCGTGCTCCGGCCCGGCGAGCCGGC
>NZ_RYZH01000040.1 GCF_003977685.1 Tautonia sociabilis
AAGCTGCGTCGGGCGACGACCTTGAGCTGATCGTCGAGGACGCACAGGACGATGGTCTTCTTGTGGAGGTCGATGCCGACGTGGTGCACGGGAGTCCTCCGGTTCGGTGGGGCAGGAGTTCGGTTCTGCACCTCCAGTCTTCCACCGGCTCGGGGCCCCGGGCCCCGTCGGCTCGACCTCCCCTCTCATAGTTTCAATGGACACCGCGATTTCTTTGACAGGTCAACAGGTTCCGTCAATCGGCCCCAGCGCACCGAAGGCGCACCGACCGCGTCGATGCCGGCGCACCGGTCGCCGTCCGAGTGTCGTCCTGGACGCGCGTCGCGTGCCGAGCCAGGCGCCCGGGGATCAGTTCCAGGGGAGGCGAGACCGGGTCGACCAGTACTCCTCGGGAGGCTCGGCCAGTTGGGCGAGGGCCTCGTCGGCGAGGGGATCCCAGGGGACGGCGAGGGCCCCCAGGTTCGATCGGAGCTGCTCCACCGTCGCCGCCCCGCTCAGGACCACGTCCGCCCAGGGGAGGGCCAGGGCGGCGGCGAGCGCGAGGGCGTCGAGGGTCGTGCCCAGCCGATCGGCGGTCTGCTCCAGCACGGCTCGGGGGGGGGCGAAGGTCGGGTCGTCGTTTCGGCTAGTCAGCCGGCCGTTGGCCAGGGCTTCCTTCACGATCACCCCCAGGCCCATCGACCGGGCCTCGGCCAGCCTCGGGCCGATGGAGGATTCCAGGAGGTTCCAGGTGGCCTGGACCACGTCGAACAGCCGGGCGCCGTCGACCTCCGTGTCGAGTGCCCGCGACAGCGTCTCCCCCTGCCGGGGGCCGGACAGGGACAGGCCGATCCGCATCCCGTCTCCTTTCAAGCGGGCCAGCTCGGCCAGCACCGCCGGGTCATCGAGAACGCCGCTCTCCAGGGTGGCGGAGTGGATCTGGTACAGGTCGAGGTGTCCGCCCAGGATGGCCCGGCTCTCGGCTCACTGGCGGCGGAGGTTCTCGACCGAGTGGTCCTTCACCTCGTGCCGGTCGGCGTCGACCCGCCAGCCCGCCGTGTAGACGTATCCCCACTTCGAGCCGATCGTCACGTCCTCCGGCCCGATCCCCCGGCGAGCCAGCCAGGCCGAGAGGAACGCCTCGGCCCTCCCGTAGGACCGGGCGGCGTCGACGTAGCGGACGCCGGCCTCGAAGGCGTCGTCGAGCACGGCGAAGGCGAGGGCCTCCATCGCCGACTCGTCCCGACCGGCCTCCAGGTCGTCGGCGTGACCGAGGTTGATGGAGCCCGGCCGGCCGAGCGCCGCCAGCCCCAGCCCGATCCGGGAGACGACCAGGCCCGAGTTCCCCAGGGTGACCGTGTCCATCTCCCCCTCGCTCGTGACTCCGATCCGGGAGGGCCGCCCCCCTCACCCTCGCCGGCACACTCTATCCGAAGGGGCCTCGCCCTGGTATGCCGTTGCTCGATCCGAGGTCGCCAAACCCCGAGGAGATGCCCGAGATGAAGTCCATCCCGATCGGATCGCTGGTCTACGAGTTCACCCGGCATCTGGAGCCCCGCGCCCGGATCGAGCCGGGGGAGACGCTGGCCGTCTCCAGCGAGGACGCCCTCTCCGGCCAGATCCGCACCGATGCCGACCGCCGGGACAAGGTGGCCATGCCCTTCGGCAACCCCCTGAACGGGCCGATCTGGGTCGAGGGGGCCGAGCCGGGAGACGCGCTGGCCGTCACCATCCACGAGATCCGCCCCGCGATCGGCCAGTGCGCCACCCGCACCGCCGACCCGAAGCAGCTCTGCGAGTGGCTCGGCACCGACTGCCCCCACGGCACCCACGTCTGCAAGATCGAGAATGGGTTGATCCACTGGGGAGACGGCATCACCATCCCCTACGCGCCCATGCTCGGCTGCATCGGCACCGCCCCCGACTGGGGAGTCCCCTCCACCGCCCCGGCCGGCCCTCACGGGGGGAACATGGACCTCATCGAGGTCTGTCCCGGCAACACGGTGGTCCTCCCGGTGTTCGTCCCCGGCGGCTATCTCTACCTGGGAGACGCCCACGCGGCCATGGGGCACGGCGAGCTGTCGGCCACGGGCCTGGAGATGCCGGCCGAGTCGATCATCACCGTGAACCTGCGCAAGGGGCTCCGCATCCCTGGCCCCCGGATCGAGGCGCCCGATGAGATCATGGCCGTCGCCACCGGCTGTCCGATGGAGCGCTCCACCGCCGAGGCGTTCGCCCGACTGATCCTCTGGATGGAATCGGACTTCGGCTGGGACCGCTGGCGGGCCTACGACATCCTCACGCACGTCGCCCGCATCTCGGTCGGCTACTACGGCATCGGCACCGTGGCCGCCAAGATCGAGCGGCGTTACCTCGGCGGGGGCTGATCGGAGCCGTCCGGCTCGTCGTCTCCCGAGGCATCCTCCTGCCGAGACAGATCGACCCAGTAGGGCAGGGCGAAGTAGCCCAACGCGAACGCTCGGGCCACCCCGGTGAGACGATCGCCGCGGCGGTCCAGGTGGAACTCGATTGTCGTCGGCCCGTGGTAGTAGGGCTGCGTCCGGAAGGTCCCGACCACATGGCCGACCAGCCGATCCCCCTCGACCGAGAGGCTGACCAGGCGCCTGGGCGGCTCGGAGCCGAAGGCGACCCGGGCGGAGTCGGGGGCCTCGACCTCCAGCCTCACCGGCAGGTCCCCCCGGTCGGGATCGGCCAGGAGGCCGGCCCAGGAGCCGATCCAGTCGTCGGGGGCTCCCTCGGTCGGATCCGGGGCCTCCTGCCCGGTCGGATCGGGGGGGGGCGGCGGCTCTCCCGGCCCGAGGTCGAGCGCATCGGTGATCCGGTCGGCGATCGCTCCGGTGACGTCGAAGCCGTCGCCGTTGCGGAGGACGATGACCGCGGCCTGATCATCGGGGTACAGTTTCACATACGTCGAGACGCCCGGCATGCCTCCGCTATGCGAGAGGACTCGGCGCCCGATGTCGGTCCCGACCGCCCAGCCGATCCCGGTGCCGGAATCCGGGGAGCGGCGGCCGGTCAGCTCCCGCATCTTCCGGGCCGCCTCCTCGCTCAGCAGCCGGACGCCGTCCAGCGCTCCGCCGTTCAGGTGGAGCAGGGCGAAGCGGGAGAGGTCGTTGGCGCTGCTCCAGATGGTCGAGGCGCCGGGGTGGTCGAAGTCGTAATGCCCGACCGGTACGAACCGGCCCCCCACGTCCCGGGTGTAGGGGACGGCGGCGTCGGCCTCCAATCCCGGCCGGACTCGGTTGGAGGTGCGGGTCATGCCGATCGGGTCGAAGACCTCCCGTTCCATGAACTCCGGCCAGGGCGTCCCGGAGACGACCTCGGTGATGTAGCCGAGGATCCCGAAGCCGAGGTTCGAGTACTCCCAGGCCGACCCCGGCGGCTTCGAGGCGAAGCCGTACCGTCGGATCGTCTCGTCCATGGGCGGGGGCCGGTGGCCGTCGTAGAAGAACTGGTAGTGCAGGGGGAGGCCGGAGGTGTGGTTCGCCAGGCGGCGGACGGTCATCGCGTCGGCCGAGCCGAGCGGAGCCCGGAGCGTCTCGCCGGGGAGGTAGCGGTTGGCCGGGGCGTCGAGGTCGACCAGGCCGCGATCGACCAGGACCATCAGGCCGGTCGCCGTGATCGGCTTGGAGACGGACGCCAGCCAGTAGATCGAGTCGGCGGAGGCGGCCGTCCCGGCCTCCAGGTTGGCGACGCCGAACCCCTCGGCCCAGACGACCTCGCCGTCTCGGACGACCGCGACCGCAACCGACGGCGAGCGGCCCTCAGCCACCTGGGCCTCGATGAACGCCCGGGGCTCGGCGAACTCCGGGGGGGCCGGGATGTCGACGCCCCGGACCGGGGCCGTCGCGAGGAGGGCCGATCCGAGCACCAAGAGCCGGACTCGGGAAAATGGCATCGTTCGATCGATCCTCGAAGGACGCTTCCGGCCGCCGGAGGCTCCGGGACCCGGCGGCCGGGGAAGGACAGGGGATCAGGCCGGCGGCGGGGCCTGGAGGATCTCTCGGATGATCCGGGCCGGGCGGCCGTCGGTCAGATGATACTCGCGTCCGTTGGCGTGGTAGGCAAGACGCTCGTGGTCGAGGCCGAGCAGGTGGAGGACCGTGGCCTGGAAGTCGTTCGGGGTGACGACGTCCTCAACGGCCCGGTGGCCGACCTCGTCGGTCGCGCCGAACGTCGTGCCGCCCTTGATGCCGCCGCCGGCCATCCAGATGGAGAAGCCCTGGCCGTTGTGGTCTCGGCCGGCGTTGTCGTCGAGCGCCCCCTCGGTGACGGGGAGGCGACCGATCTCACCTCCCCAGTGGACGATCGTGGTGTCGAGCAGCCCGCGTTGCTTGAGGTCCTTGACCAGGGCCGCGGCGGGTCGGTCGGTGCGCCGGCAGATGGCGGGCAGGGTCGACTTGATGGAGCTATGATTATCCCAGGGCTGGCCGCCGAGGAACAACTGGACGAAGCGGACGCCGCGCTCGACCAGGCGTCGGGCGATCAGGCAGCGGGTGCCGTATTCCCTCGTCTCGTCGTGGTCGAGCCCGTACAGGCGCCGGATGGACTCGGGCTCTTCCGAGACGTCGAGGGCCTCCTTGGCGGCGGTCTGCATCGAGGCGGCCAGCTCGTAGCTCCTGATGCGCGTCTCCAAGTCGGCCTCGCCGGGGTGGCGTTCGAGGTGGCGGCGGTTGAGGCGGTCGAGGAAGTCGAGGTTGCGGTCCTGGACCGCTCCCCGGGCGGAGGGGGGCGGGTCGAGGTTGAGGATGCGGGGCTCCTTGGGCCGGAGGACGGTCCCCTGGTAGAGCGGCGGCATGAAGCCGCTGGACCAGTTGTGCGTGCCATCGACCGGGTGGCCTTCCGGGTCGGAGAGGACCATGTAGGCCGGCAGCTCGCGCGACTCGCTGCCCAGGGCATAGACGATCCAGCTCCCCATCGTCGGCCGCCCGGTAACGCCAGCGATGCCGCCGTGGAAGTATCGGATCGAGACCTCGTGCCCGTTGTGCCCGGTGTGCATCGACCGGATGACGCACACGTCGTCAACGATGCCGCCAAGCTCCGGGAGCAGTTCGGAAACCTCGGTGCCGCACTCCCCCCGCTTCGAGAATCGCCAAGGGGAGCCCAGCAGCGCCTTGGTCGCCCGATTGACGAAGCTGTAGACGACCTCGCCGCCGTAGTCCTTCCCGTGCAAGCGGGAGAGTTCGGGCTTGGGGTCAAGCAGGTCGACGTGCGAGGGCCCGCCGTGCATGAACAGCGAGATCATCGCCTCGGCCTTCGGGGCGAACATCGGGGGCCGGGGATCGAGATTCAGCGGCAGGTTCTCGCCCGGTTTCCGCGGGGTCTCGGCCAGCGCGCCGTCCCGCTCCAGGAGCGAGGCCAGGGCCAGCGCACCGACGCCGAACCCGGTGTTCGCCAGCAGAGAGCGGCGCGTCCATCGCGGGAATTCAGTCGACATACAGGAACTCGTTGGAGCTGAGGAGTTGATGACACAGGTGCGTCAGGGCCGACCGCTCCCGGCCTCCCTCGGACTCGGACTCGGACTCGGCCGGGTCGACCGCCTCGATCTGGTCGGCCACGAAGGCGAGCGCCAGGTCGAGTTCGTCCGGATCGATCGGCCGCTGGTAGGCCAGGGTCCACGCCCGGGCGATCATCTGCGGGATCGTCGCGCCCGAAGGCCCCCGGAAGGCCCCGTCCGCGTTCCATTCGTCCGACCCGATTCGGTCGGTCGCGAAGTCCGCTGGCGTCTCGGAGAGGAGCCGGTCGGCCATCGCCTGCGCCTCTCCGACGAGGAAGTCGCTGTTCATGAGCGTCAGCGCCTGAGGGGCGGAGGTGCTGGGCGACCTTCGGTCGCAGTTGACCTCCATCACGGGGGCGTCGAACGCGGTCAGGAACGAGACGGGGCGGCTGCGGCGGACCTGGAGGTAGATGCTGCGGCGGGGGGAGTTCCCCTCCGGGACCGCCTGGCCGACGGCGTCCTCCGACACCGGCACCGGAGGGCCGAACGGTGTGAGGTCGAGCCGGCCGCTGACGGCGAGGATGCGGTCGCGCAGCGCCTCGGCGTCGAGCCGGAGGACGGGGAAGCGGCCATAGAGAGCGTTGTCCGAGTCGATCGCGTCGTGCGACGGATTTCGGCGGGAGGACTGGCGATAAACGGTCGACGTCATGATCAAGCGATGCATCCGCTTGAGGCTCCAGCCCTGGCGGACCAGCTCGGAGGCCAGCCAGTCGAGCAGCTCCGGGTGGGTCGGCCGCCGGCCGAGCACGCCGAAGTCGCCGGGGGTGTCGACCAGGCCCCGGCCGAAGTGGTGGAGCCAGATGCGATTGGCCAGCACCCGGCCAACGAGCGGGTGAGTCCCGCTGGTCAGATCGCGGGCATAGGCGAGGCGGCGCCCGGAGGTGGGGAGGTCGGGATCGTCGGCCGGCAGCTCCAGGCGCTCCCCCTGAGGGGCGGCGATGGTCAGGCCGCCGGGGCCAACCGGATCGGTCGGCTGGCGGTGGTCGCCGCGGTGAAACAGGCGAGTCTCGGGCAGGATGCCGGGGACCTCGTCGAGCACGCTCACGAAGTCCTCGACCGGCTTCTCGGCGCGCTTCGCGGCCACGGCGTCGCGATCGGCCTTCAGCTCGTCGGCGGCCTTCTGGTTGTAGAGGTAGAGGGTGCCGGCGTTGACGTTGACCTTCGGGTGCGCGGCGAGCAGGGCCTTCTGCTCCTCGGTCCGATCGCCGGGGGGGGTGGAGTTGGCGGTCCGGAGAGCGTCGCGCAACTCCTCGGGATAGCTCTCCAGGACCTTCTCCAGCTCTTCGGCGATGAAAGCCTGGGTCTTCTCAGCGACCGCCTTCTGAAGCTGCTGGGCCTCGGCCTCGATCGCCTCGGCCCGGGCACGCTGCTCGTCGGTCATCAGCGAGACGAGCCGCTGGCCAGGGCGACGCCAGTGCTGGGGGTCGAGCGCGGGCTCGAAGACGGCTCGAAGGCGGTAGTAGTCGGCCTGGGGGATGGGGTCGTAGCGGTGGTCGTGACACTGGGCGCAGCCGACCGACAGGCCCAGCAGCGCCGATCCGACGACTTTCAGCGCGTCGGCCACCACCTGGTTCGAGGCCAGGGCCTCGTCGGGCGCCCCGGTCGAGGTCGTGTCGGGGACATTGCGGAGGAAGCCGGTCGCGGCCAGCGTGTCGACCTGCTCGGGGGAGAGGTCCTTCCAGGGCCGGGGAACCAGCTCGTCTCCGGCGAGCTGCTCGACGATGAAGCGGTCGAGCGGCACGTCGGCGTTCAGAGCCCGGATCACATAATCGCGATACTTGTACGCATACGGGCGCGGGGTGTCCTCCGATCCATTCCCGTCGGAGTCGGCGTAACCGGCGACATCGAGCCAGTGCCGGGCCCAGCGCTCCCCGTAGCCCGGGGAGTCGAGCAGGCGATCGACCATCCGTTCGTAAGCGTCCGGCGAATCGTCGGAGAGGTAGGCGTCGATCTGCTCCTGCGAAGGGGGGAGGCCGGTCAGGTCGGCGCTGGCGCGGCGGAGGAGGGTCAGCCGGTCGGCCTCGGGAGCGAAGTCGAGCCCGTGCTCCTGGAGCCGGGCCAGGACGAACGCATCGATCGGCGTTCGGACCCGATCCGAGGGGACAACCGAGGGCGGCTCGGGGCGTCGGATCGGCTGGAAGGCCCAGTAGGAGCGATCCTCCTCGGTGATCCCAATGCCGGGAGGCAGCGACTCGGGCTCGTCGCGCAGGGTGGGCGCCCCGGCGGCGATCCAGCGCTCGATGATGGCGACCTGGTCGGCCGGCACCTTCTTCTCGCCAGGAGGCATCTCGCCGTCCTGGAGCCGGAACAGCAGGAGGCTGTCGGCCGGATCCCCCGGGACGATCGACGGCCCGCTCACGCCTCCCCGCTCGGTGAAGCGGCGGAGGCGGAGGTCGAGGCCTCCCTTCAGCTCCTCCTCACCGCCGTGGCAGTCGAGGCAGTACGCCTTGAAGATCGGCCTCACGTCCCGCTCGAACGTCGGGGGGTCACTCGCCCCCGTCTCCCCTCCCGACACGGCGAGGAGCAATGCGACCGCCGACCGGAGCCCCACACTGATCATCCTTCCCCTCCGGGTTTCGGCCCCTGGCGGCCGATCGGGAGGCCGAGGGCCCTTCGGCCTCCCGGTCGCCCCAGCCCGGGCGCCCCTGGCGGCGCCCCTGTTGAATTCTTGCACAACAACCGGGCGGTTGTCAGCCCCGTTCCGGCGTTCCGGTTGGATCGGGGGTCGGGAAGCGGGGCCCGCCCGGGTCGTCGAGGGAAGGGGGGCGATCCAGGCCCGGTCCTCGGGGACCGGGGGATCGGGGAGCGGTCAGGGGCCAAACCGCCAGCCGTCGGCGTCGACGGTGACGACCGTGTGGCCCTGGCAGCGGTCGTACAGTTCGTGCATCTCGGGGATCGAATCGAAGAACCCGACAATGTGGGCGGCGCTGAAGACGTCGCCGGCCCGGGTGGGTCGGCCGTGGATCTCCTCGATCATCACGATGATCCCGCCGGGGCGCTGGCTGCACCAGGCCTCGTAGACGACCTCTGGGTCGAGGGTCAGGCCGGCCAGCCAGGGGCCATCGGCGCCGGTTTCCGGGTCTCGGAGGCGGTAGGCTCGAATGAACGACGAGGGGGTGCGGTGGGTATCCCGGCGGTAGCCGAACTTCAGGTCGGGGGGGAAGGGGGAGAAGAACTCGGAGGAGGGGATGCGGACCCCGTCCGGGCCGCCGAGGTAGCTGAGGTAGATCTCGCTGAAGGTGTCGCCGCGGTCGTGCCGGATGCAGCCGGGGGTGTCGTTGCGGAGGAACAGCTCGGGGGAGTCGTTCGCGCTTTCAACCCGGTCCATCAGCACGAAGTACCGCGCCCCTTTCGGGAAGACGACCAGTTGGGTCCAACGCGAGCCGGGGGTTCGGCCGGGGGCGGCGTACTCGAAGCGGTAGGAGGTGCGGACGGCAACGAAGTCTTTCCCGCGGATGACCTCGGGCTGGACGGGCTTCATGCGGTGGCAGAGTTGAGGACCCTCGACCATCCGCTTGCGGTGGCTGCTGCCGTGGGCCATCAGGGCGTATTCGCGGCGGGCTGGATCCGTCTCGTTCTCGAACCAGGTGTAGCGGCCGACGCCGTGGCCGTCGGGGGCGAAGACCTGCTCCTGCCAGGCCTCATCGCTGCCGGGCTCCATCAGCCAGTCGATGACCATCAGGCCGTCGCCCGCTTCTCGGAAGCCGGTGGTCTTGTCGAGAAAGGAGCCCTTCTCGATGCCGGTCATCCAGTGCTTCGGGTCGCGCTTGGGGATGGTGGCGGCGAGGAGGTCGGTTTCGATGGTGATGGCCCGGTCGTCCTCGGTGACGGTGACCCAATCGTCGCCGACGTCCTGGGCCAGGACGATCGGCGAGCAGAGCAACAGGAAACCGGCGGCGGGCAGGACGGTCGAAGACATAGAAGGACCTCGATCGGTCGGGAGGCCAGCCCGGTCGGCCTCGATCGGCCGGCCCCCGGGCTTCGAGGGGCCATGCTATCCGACCGAGGATCGAATCAAAACGCTCACCCGGGGGGCTCCGCCTCGCCGGCCCTTCCCCAATTGGCTTGGCGGAGGGAAGGTCGTCTGGGGATTCCTCACCCGGGAGGAGCCCCTTGGATCCGCGAGGGCTCGTGTGGTTCGATGCCAGGGAGCCGGCACCGCCGGCAGTCAGGCCGAGCGACCCGGGGGAGGACCGACTAATGCCGCATTCGCATGACCTCGGGACGGGCCAGCACGGCCGGGCCTTCGCGGTCGGGGTGGCGCTGAACGTCGCCTTCGTTCTCGTCGAGGCGGGGTTCGGGCTCTGGGCGAACTCGCTGGCGCTGCTGGCCGATGCCGGGCATAATCTGAGCGACGTGATCGGCCTGCTGCTGGCCTGGGGAGGCGCCGCGCTGGCGAGGATCCGGCCCACGGAACGGCATACCTACGGCTGGAGGGGCTCCTCGATCCTGGCCGCGCTGTTCAACGGACTGATTCTGCTGGTGGCCGTGGGAGGGATCGCCTGGGAGGCGATGCGTCGGCTGTTCGAGCCGGTGGAGCCGGCCGGGCTGACGATCGTCGTGGTGGCGGCTGTTGGGGTCGTCATCAACACCGCGACGGCGCTGCTGTTCCTCAAGGGCCGAGAGCGGGACCTCAACATCCGGGGAGCGTTCCTGCACATGGCGGCCGACGCGGGGGTGTCGGTCGGCGTGGTGGTCGCGGGGCTGGGGATCCGGTGGACCGGATGGGCGTGGATCGATCCGGCGACCAGCCTGGTCATCGCGGTCGTGATCTTCTCGGGGACGTGGGGCCTGTTGCGGGAGTCGTTCAACCTGGCGATGCAGGCCGTCCCGGAGGGGATCGACCCGAAGGCGGTCCGCTCCTACCTCGAAGGGATCGAGGGGGTCGAGGACGTGCACGATCTGCACATCTGGGCGATGAGCACAACCGAGGTCGCCCTCACCGCCCACCTCCTGAAACCGGGATCCGGCAGCGATGACGACGACGAGCTGCTGTCGAGGATCGGCGCCGGGCTTCATGACCGATTCGGCATCGAGCACGCGACGATCCAGGTGGAGCGTCGCCCTCCCGGGGTGTGCGGCCAGGCCGGCCAGGGGGCGGTGTGATCCCCCCCCCGAGGTCCCTCCCGCCGATCAGGGGAAGATCCGAAGGCCGACGACGGTGTTGAGCCGGAGCGTGGCCCGCCGGTGACGGACCAGGGAATCGCGGTACTGGCGGGCGATCTCGTTGTAGGAGCGGAGGGCTTCCAGGTAGGAGATCAGATCGCGCTCGCCCGATCGGTAGAGCTGCTCGCTCGTTTCCAGGGAGGTCCGAGCGCCGGGCAGGATCTCCTCCTCCAGCCTTCGGACGGACTCGGCCGTGACGACGTAGGCCCGCTCGGCGCGACGGACCTGGGCGACGACCTGGCGCTCGAGGTCGGCGAGCTGGAGCTTTGTCTGATCGACGGTGTGGCGGGCTCTCCGGATGTTTCCCTGGTTGCGATCGTAGATCGGGAGCGGGATCGTCAGGCCAATGGCCCAGGAGGTGTGGGATCCGTTGCTCCCCAGGGGATTGATGGGATCCTGATACGTGTACGGTTGGTAGAGTAGGAAGACGTCCTGGAAGCGGTTCGCCTCGGCCAGCCGAACCTCGGCACGGGCCCGCTCGACGCCCAACCGGAAGGCGGCCAGGTCGGGGCGGGTGGTGAGGGCCATCTGGATCAGCTCGTCGGAAGGGGGCAGGGGGGCGTCGGGAGGCTGGAGCGCCCCCCGGAGCTCCAGGAAGTCGGACTCGGCCGGGGGGAGGTTCAGGAGGACGCCCAGCGTGCGACGGGCGTCGATGGACGTCTCCTCGGCTTCCAACAGGGCGACCTCGGTACTGTCCCGGAGGATCTCGACGCGGCTGACGTCGGCCTGGACGGCGGCCCCCTGGTCCCGGAGCGCCTCGGTGGCCCGGAGGAGCTCGGCGAGGCCGTCGAGGCTCGCCCTCAGGTATCGGATCGTCTCCCGGGCGGCCAGGGCATCGAGCCAGGCGGTGTAGAGGTTGTCGACCTGGAGGCGGACCGCGTCCTGGAACTGGGCCCCGACGACGTCCTTGGCCCGGACGGCGACCTCGGTCCGGCGCCGCCACTTGCCGTTCAGGTCGATGGGGTGGGTGATGTTCAGGTCGTACTGCGTTGGCCCGGCCTCATTGGCGAGACTGCCGTAGGGGACGAACTGGGTGTCGAAGTAGAGCAGGGGGTTGGCCCAGAGGCCGGCGGTGAGCACATCGGCCTCGGCCTTGGGGATCTCCAGCGCCTTGGCCTGGAGCTCCAGGTTGGCCTGCAGCAACAGGTCGATCGCCTGATCGAGGGTCAGGCCGTCGGGAGGCCCCTCGTCCTCGGCGGTGACGGGGACGTCCAGGCGACCGTAGATGGGAAGCCCGGCCTCGGGGAGGGCCGGAGGGAGCTGGAGTCCGCCCCCCTGCTGGGCGTCGAACGGCTGGCCCGGCCGGGTGATCCCCTGGGGCACCCGAGGGACGCTCGGGCCGGTCCGGCCGCCGAGGATCTCCCGCTGCTCCCCGGGGCCAGCCCCGAGGGCCCGGCCTCCGGAGCCGGGGGCCTCCCCCAGCAGCGAGCCCCCAGAACCAGGCGATTGGGCCGCCGCCGTCGCGGGGGCGACGACGATCGCCAGGATCGCCGAGAATCGGATGATGGGCTTCACGACAATTGGCCTCCCTGCCGGGCGGAGGGGGGTCGCCGAGCGTCCTGCCGGCGACCGAGGGTCCGATCGTGCCCGCCGCCTCTCCCGTTCCATCGTCCGGATCGCCGGTGGAGTCCCCGGCTCGTCGGGATCGGGCCGGGATTCGGCCGGTACCACCGGCACGACCGGCACCTCCGGCCCCCTCCCGGCTCCCGTCGCCCGACCCGAGGGGGCGGGATGAGGCAGCGTCATGCCGGGATCCGCCGATCGCGGATCCGCGGATCCAAGGAACCCCGGGCAGGCCTGGGTCGTCTCGACCCCGGCACCGGGGACCGGGGTCGACCCTCGACCTCCGCTCCCCCTGCCCAACGGTCGACCATCCCGCTCGCGGCCGGTGCCGAGGATCAGCCGATCCCGTACCGATTCAGCTTCTGCCGGAGCGTCGCGCGGTGGATGCCGAGGACCCGGGCGGCCCGGGCCCGGTTGCCCTGGCATGCCTCCAGCACGGCTCGGAGGACGTGAGGCTCGGCGAGGCCAAGGAAGCGGTCGTACAGATCCGACGCTCCCGGGAGGCCGCGGAGTTGCTCGGCTTCCCGACGCGCCCAGTCGGAGAGCCGGGGCCCGACGTCGTTGGGCCCCGGCCCGTCCGGGTGGTCCGGGCCGGCGGCCGGGGGGGGTGGAAGGTGCTCGGGCTGGATCGTGCGGCCCCGGGCGACAATGGCCGCGTGCTCGACCGCGTTGCGCAGCTCTCGGATGTTCCCTGGCCAGGGACGGGATTTCAGCTCCTCCAGCGACCTCGGCCCAAACCGCAGCCCAGAGGCCTCCGGTGTCCGGGCCGATCGGAGGAAGTGCTCGGCCAGCTCGGGGATGTCCTCACGCCGGTCTCGGAGCGGAGGGAGGTGGATCGGGAAGACGCTGAGCCGGAAGAACAAATCCTCGCGGAACTGGCCCGATCGCATCAGGTCGCCCAGGGGGCGGTTCGTCGCGGCGACGATCCGGATGTCGGTCGGGCGGGGGCGGGCGTCGCCCACCGGGGTGATCTCGCGATGTTCCAACGCCCGGAGCAGCTTCACCTGGAGGGGGAGCGGCACGTCGCCGATCTCGTCGAGGAGCACCGTCCCGCCCGAGGCCAGCTCGAGCAGCCCCTTGCGGTCCTGGTCGGCGCCGGTGAACGATCCCTTGAGGTGGCCGAACAGCTCGCGCTCCACCAGGCTGGGGCTCAGGGCCGCCAGGCAAACAGGCACGAACGGGCCTCCCCTCCGGGGGCTGTGCCGGTGGATCGCCCGGGCGACCAGCTCCTTCCCGGTGCCGCTCTCTCCGGTGATGAGCACGGGGACATCGGCCGGAGCGACCAGCGCGATCCGCTTGAACAAATCCTGCATCGCGGGGGAGCTGCCGATGATCGTCCCTTCGCGGTCCTCCTGAGAAGGCCCCGGGGCGAGCGTCCGACGATGGCGAGACTCCAGGGCCCGAGAGACGACGGCGGAGGCGCGGTCCAGGTCGAACGGCTTGACCAGGTAGTCGAAGGCGCCCCCCTCCATCGCTCGGACGGCGGTGTCCAGGCTGCCGAAGGCGGTGATGATCACGATGGGAGCGGGGCCGACCCGGTCTCGGAATTCGGGAAGCACCGAGAGGCCGTCCTTGCCGGGCAGTCGGACGTCGAGCACGACGGCGTCGACCGGGTCGCCCTCGGCCAGGCGGAGCCCCTCCTCAGCCGTCGAGGCGACGGCGACGTCATGCCCCTCGTCGGCGAGGAACTCTCGGAAGGCGAAGCAAATGCTCGGCTCGTCGTCGACAATCAGGATGCGGCTCATCGCGTCTCCTTCCCAGCCGGCCCGGCGAGGGGAATCGCCAGGCGAAATCGCGTCTCGTCCCGCTCGCGCCCCCAGGAGAGCGAGCCCCCGTGCCGGGAGGCCACCTGGTGGGCGAGGGCCAGTCCCAGCCCCACCCCCTCGGGCTTCCCCGAGACGAACGGCTCGAACAGGGTCCCGGCCAGTTCCGGGGGGGGCCCGGGCCCGGTGTCTCCGACCTCGAGGACGGCCTCGTCTCCCTCTCGTCCCGCCTCCAGCCGGACCTTGCCTCCCGGCCCAGCCGCCTCGATGGCGTTCAGGGCCAGGTTCAGGGCCGCGGCCCGGAGCCCGGCCTCGTCGGCCACCACGGGGAGGGGCCCCAGGCCGTCCTGGAGGGAGACGGCGACCTTCGCGTGCTCGCCGGCCGGGCCGACCAGCAGGGCGACGTCTCGGAGGATCGCCCCCAGGTCGCAGGGCCCGGCCGCTCGCTGCTCCACCCGGCCCAGCGAGAGCAGGCCGCGGACCTGCTCCTCGGTGATCGTCAACTGATGCAGGGCGATCTCCAGCGAGCGGTCTCCCGGGGGGGCCGGGTGCCGCTTCAGGTGGAGCTGAATGCTCATGCGGGCCCCCGTCAACGCGTTCCTGAGCTGGTGGGCCAACCCGGCGGCGAGCTGGGCGAGCAGCCGGGCACGCTCGGATCGTCGGATCGTCTGGCTCATCTCCGAGAGCTGGAGGCACATGGCGTTAATCGACCGGACGAGATCGGCCACTTCGTCCCGCTGCCGGCCCGGATCGAGCCCCTCGAACTCCCCCGCCGCGATGCGGGCGACCTGACGCTCGACCCGACGGATCCGGCCGCCGATCCGGTGCGCCACCCAGCCGCTGACCGCCGCCATGACCGCCAGCGCTCCTCCCCCGAGCAGCAGCGGAGGAGAGGCGGCCTCTCTCCTCGCCTGCCGCCAGCTCGACTCGGGATAGAGGACCAGCAGCGACTCGGCCCCGCCCCTCCCCGAGGCCGGGAGGAGCACGGCGAGGTAGCTCCCCTCCCCCAGCCGAACCGTCGGCGCCTCCCCGATCGCGTCGAGGCGGGTCGCCTCGGCCGGCAGCGTGCCGAGGCTCGGGAGCCTTCCCCTCGACCCGGGGACGCTCGAGGCCGACGGCCGGCCGTCGGCCGCATACGCGACGAACTCGGCCCCGGAGAGCCCCCGCATCAGGGCCAGCACCCCCGGCGTGTAGGGGAAATTCGCCCTCCCCAGCGACTCCACCACCCCGGCGAGGCGGTCGACGACCTGGCGCTCCGCGCGCCGGGCGGCCAGGGTCGCCGTTGCCAGGGTGATCGCCCCCACGGTGACAGCCTGGATGAGGATAATCGGGATCAGGATCTGGGCTCGGATCGACCGCCGCACGCCGGGGGTCCTGGAAGCGTCCGCGGAGGGCAAGGGTGGACACGAAATCGCCTGCATCGGTGATCGAATCGCCGCTTTAAGACCCAGGAGACGCAGGCCCCGACATCGCAAGCCGTTTCGACCGTTTATTCTACGCCGAACCAAACCCAGGGGCACGAATCTTGCCAAGGGGCAGAGGCGATTGTCCCGTTCCATGGCAGCCGGAGCCATTGATCCATGACCCAGCGACGCGGATTCACCCTCATCGAGTTGCTCGTGGTGATCGCCATTATCGGCATTCTGATCGCCCTGCTGCTGCCCGCGGTTCAGGCGGCTCGGGAGGCGGCGAGACGGGCGCAGTGCATCAACAACCTCAAGCAACTAGGACTGGCCCTGCACAACTACAACGACACGATCGGCACGCTGCCCCCAACGCTGGTGCTCATCGGGACCAGCCCCACCAACGTCTTCTGGACCAATAGCTTCGGCGCCCACCCGCGCATCCTTCCCTTCGCCGAGCAGGGGACCATCTTCAACAGCCTGAACTTCGACGTGGACATGTATTCCTCCGGAGGCCAGAACCGGACGGCCACCAGCGTCTACATCAGCCTGCTGGTCTGCCCGAGCGAGGTCAGGCCGGACTTCACGCACAACGTCGGCGGACGGATGAACGTCTGCAACTACGGGTTCTGTGAGGGGGACTGGTTCGTCTGGGGAGGCGCCGGGTCGAACATCCCGAACCGGTCGGCCTTCGGCCCGAACAGGTCGAGGCGACTGGCCGAGTTCCGGGACGGGCTGAGCAACACCCTCTGGATCTCCGAAGGGAAGGCGTACACCCCGTATTATCGAGACTGCACCGGGGACGGGACGCTCTCGAACTTCGGCCCGGGGAAGACCTACGACGCCAGCAACGTCCCCCCGCCGACCGCCGACCCCTACACGGTCGCCCCCGAGTACCGCGGCGGGTGCGCCCTGCGAGACGGCTCGAGCGAGGGGGGGCACGTCGAGTGGGTCGAGTCGGGGGTGCACCACGCCGGCTTCACGACCGCCTGGCCCCCGAACAAGCGGATCCAGGGCGGGCCGAACGGGGAATTCGCCGAGATCGACCTCAACAGCCGTCGAGAGAAGATTGGGGGGATGAGCTTCGCCGCGATCACCGCCCGCAGCTACCACCCTGGCGGCGTCAACGCCCTGTTCGGCGACGGCTCCGTCCGCTTCATCAAGGAGTCGATCGACGGCTTCACCTGGCGAGCCCTCGGGACCGTTGCCGGCGGCGAGGTCGTCAGCGCTGACGCGTACTAATCCCGGATCGATCGGATTGCCGCCCCGCACCGAGTCGGTGGCCGGGCCCGTCCCCCTCCGAGACTGCCGGAGGGATCGGCTCCGACCACCGACCTGCGATCGAGGGTGATCGGCCCGATCTCGGCTCCCGGGGAGTCCGGCGAAGGGGAACCCTCGGGCTCGGCGCCGTCCTCCGGATCGGGCTCCGACGCGAGCGATGGGAGGGCCTCTCGGAGCTGGTCGCGTGACGAACGTCTTGCCGAGGCTCGTCGTGTCCTCAGAGTCCTTGCTCTGAAGATGATTCCTCCCCCGCCGGGCGAACGTCCGCTCCAACCGATGGCGGAGCGGGATGGGCGAGGACGACGTTCTACCCGGCTCCTTCGCCCGAGGCTCCAGACGGCGTGTGGTTCTCGGGCACAGCGACGCGATCCACCCGGCAATCCTGGCTGAGCCGACAGACGTCTGGCAGGCGCGACTGAACGTTCTTTAAGCGGACGATCCTGGCGACCCACGAGGCCAGGTACGCATTCGGCGGATGAGCCCGGGATTCCTTCCAGACGAGAGGTCAGGCCCGCAGTTTGCCCATTGGAGTGTGAGCGGCGAGGTCCTCGACCATTTCTCCTACGGCGGCCGCGACGGCGCCTCGCCAGTCGTTGCCGAAGCGTTCGCGGAGGTCGGGCCGTTCGAAGGCGAAGAGAATCCCTCTCGAGCAGTTGACGACCGCTCCCAGGCCGTCCGCGTTGCAGCCGGCGGCGACATCGGCCGCGGTGCCCCCCTGGGCGCCGTAGCCGGGGATGAGAAAGATCACCCCAGGCATCGCGGCCCGAAGCTCGGCGAGCTGCTGGGGATAAGTCGCCCCCACGACGGCACCGAGCGCGCTGTAGCCCGATTCCCCCCGGAGCGGCTCCGCCCACTCGACCAGGCGATCGGCGACATGGCGGTAGACCGGCTTGCCCTCGGCGATGAGGTCTTGAAAGTCACCCGCCGACGGGTTGCTTGTCCGCACGAGCACGAACAGCCCTCGGCCGCGCTCGGCGGCCACCTTGGCGAAGGGAACGATGCCGTCGCTGCCGAGATACGGGTTGATCGTCAGGGCGTCTGCCTCCCATGCCGGCCCTTCGGACTCGTTGCCGGGCGGCTGGCCGAGGTACCCCCGAGCATAGGCCTCGGCCGTCGAGCCGATGTCGTTCCGCTTGCCGTCGATGATGACGAACAGCCCGCGTCGTTTCGCCTCGGCGGCGTTCTCGTGCAGGGCGAGCACCCCCTCGGGGCCGAACTCCTCGAAGAAGGCCGACTGAAACTTCACGGCAGGCACGAGGCCGGCCACCACATCGATCAGCTCCGAGCCGAAGGCCCGGATCGCTCCGGCAATCCCGGCGCGGTCCTTGGCAAAGCGATCCCGGATCTCGGCCGGCAACTGCGCGGGCCTCGGGTCGATTCCCACGACCACGGCATTCCCCCTGGCTCGGATCCGGCTGATGAGTCGGTCGGCGGCGTTCGTCACGATCCCCTCGCTCTCCTGACAGGCCGCATTGACAGGGCCCGGGAATTCCCTAGAATACAGCCACGGATTCGGTTGCATCCTAGGGTTCGCCACCCCGCTTGGCCAGCCGGCCAACCCCGCGAACCCCGACGGCGGATGCCGGGTCTGCCGATTCCTCCCCGGCTTCGGCCGGGTCGCGATCGGGATCGGGGCGTAGCGCAGCCTGGTTAGCGCGCCTGCTTGGGGTGCAGGAGGTCGGCCGTTCAAATCGGCTCGCCCCGACTTTTCTCAACTCCCGCCGATCCTCCCAGATCGGCACCAGTTCGACCGGCGGTCGACGCGGCCATCAACCCTCCGAAGATCGGTCGTCGACCGGTTCCGAGGCGGAGCCGCGTCATCCCACAAGCCCGCCCGCCCGCTCGCCTTCCCGGGCATCCCGAGGAGTCTTCCCGCGCCGAGCTGCGTCGGGCCCTTCGGTCAGGGAGAATCGGGGGAGGAGGGAAGAGCGGGGATCGGGTGGGAGAGCGCGGCCAGGCCCTGGAGAGCGGGCGGGCAGTCGGGCTGAAGGGCGAGGGCGGCCTGGAAGCTCTGGCGGGCGAGCTCGATCTCGCCGGCCTCGAGCGCCTCGAGGCCGAGCCGCCATCGGGGCTCGGGGTCGTCGGGGTTGGCTTGGATCTGGTCGGTCAACTCGTGCATGCGGGCGATCCGGGCCACCAGGTCGCGGTGCCGGGCCGAGGTGGCTTGCGATCGCTCGGAAAAACCGGCGGCGGCCTCGGCCAGGGCGAGGAAGTTCAGCGCGGCGGGATCGTTCGGGGCCAGCCGGACGGCGTCCTCGGCGTCGGCCAGGGCGAGGTCGGCTCGGCCGAAGGCCCGGTGGATGCGAGCCCGGGTGAGGAGGGCGTCGGAACGGCTCGGGTCGATCGCCAGGCAGCGGTCGGCATAATCGAGGGCGTGCTCGGGTTCTCCCCGAGCCAGCGCGAGGAGAGCGGCGAGGGCCAGGGCTTCGGGGTCGTTCGGCCCCTGCCGGAGGGCCGCCTCCAGGTGGGGGGTCGCCGTGTCGGCGTCTCCCGACGCCACGAGGGCCCGGATCAGGCCGATCCGGGAGTCGCGGTCCCCGGGGTGAAGCTCGAGCGCCCGGGCATAGGCGTCGGCGGCCTCGGCCGGCCGGTCGAGGATCATCAGGACCTTCCCGGTGGCAAACCAGGGGCGGAAATCGGCCGGGTCGATCTGGGAAGCCAGCCGGAGCAGCTTCAGACCGCGATCGGTCTCGCTTCGGCTGAAGTAGATCGCCGCGAGGACCTTGGCCGCCATCGGCTGCACAGGGCCGACCCGCAGTGATCGCTCGAGCGTCTGGCGCGATTCCTCGACGCGATCCAGGGCAGCCAGGGCCATTCCCCGAACCGTGAGGGCTTCCGCCAGCAGCGGGCTCGATTCGTCGATCGGCCCGACGACGTCCAGGGCGCGATCCGGCCTTCCAAGTTCCAGAAGAGCGCGGCCCCGACGGATCGCGGCCTCGTCGCGCCGATGGGCTTCACGGAGGGAGTGCTGGCGGACGAGGGAGAGCCCGCCACCGAGCAGGGCGACCAGAAGAGCCGAGATGAGCCCGAACACCAGGAGCCGTCTCCGCCTCTCCGGGTGATCGGGGGCCCCGGGTCCGGAACGGGGAGGGAGCGTCTTCGTCTGATCCATGAGCGGTCGGTCGACGGGAATAAACCCGGGCCGGCGGGAGCCGGGAGCACCCGCCAGCGCGAGGGGAAATCGGAGCGGCCGGAGCGCGACGGCCAGGGTGTTGCCGGCCGTCGCGTCCGGTCGCAAGGATCAGTACTGGTCCGAGGAAACCACCTCGCCCACATCCCGGGTGGCGATCGCCCAGATGACCTGGCGGTTGGTGCTGCTCTTGATGAACCGCACGGAGCCGTCGGCGAAGGCGACGTTCGCGCCTCCGGAGTGGTAGCTGCTCGGGTTGATCATGCCCGGGCCGTCGAAGTCGCCGCCCCAGGAGAGCATGTTGCAGTTCGGGTAGTTGGAGTTCGGCGGCAGGAGCATGGTGCCGAGCGTCCAGCCGAGTTGCCCCTCGAGCCAGCTTCGGCCAAGGCCGCTCTTGTTGTTGTTCGTGTTGAGCGTGGCCGGGGCGGCGCCGGCGCACGCCTGGAGGAAGTCGTCGAAGACGCCCGCCCCGGCGGGCATATTGTTATTGACATGGTTCCACTCGCCAATCCCGCTGGGCCGGGAGGCGCGGAGGTTGATCACGTCCTGAATCGAGAGCTTCGATGCCTGGAAGTCGCCGGTGCGCCACTCGCTGAAGGCGACGGTGTTGCTGGTGCCGTCGAGCACGTCTCGAACACCGATCGGCTGGCTCGCGTTGTGGGTCATGAGCATGAAGAGGCCGTTCGGGTTGGCTGTCGACCACGGCGAGATGCTCGCCCCCACCGAGGCGAAGTAGTTGTTGCCCGGGTAACGCTTGGAGCCCGTCCAGGAGCCGAAGCCCCAGTAGTTGCCCACCGGCAGCGGCGACGAGGGGCAAAGGAAGGTGTTGATCCTGGTGATCGCGGCGGTGGCCTGGAACGGGCCGGACATCGCTCCTTCATCTTCCTGGGCGGTGGTGTAGAAGTTGAACGCGTTGTAGACGTTGTTCAACTCCAGGAAGGGCATGAGCATGATGTGCGGGCTCCAGGCGCCCCAGCCCGAATCGCAACAAATCTCCAGATTTGGATAACGCGTGCCCGGATACGACCCGGGATAGGACCCGTTGGCCGATTCGTAGTTGGCCACCGCGAGCCCAAGCTGCTTGAGGTTGTTGGTGCACTGGGAGCGGCGCGCCGCCTCGCGCGCCGCTTGCACGGCCGGCAGGAGTAGGGCGATCAGGACGCCGATGATGGCGATCACCACCAACAGCTCGATCAGAGTAAAACCCGAGCGTCGTCGCTCGGGGCGGAATGAATGCCACATGGGGCGAATCCTCCTTCACGTGTGAAGCGATTGGTTCGAGGCTGATCCCGGCTATCCCGATGCCCACTGGTGTGAACTGGGCGGCCGGAGCGTCAGGTCGATCATGAGATCCGCTCGAGTCGCGGCGCCGCCGCCCCCCCTGAGGTTGGCGTCGGTGCGCTCGCATCACGATCTCCGATCGATACATGACGATACGATTCGATCCGACGCGGGGGCATGCCCCTCCGATTCCATCCGATCGGAAGGGCCGGCACCAACGTCAGTCAGAGACCAGGCTCAGCGCCCGAGCCCCTGGCTCGCGTTCATCTTCTCCATCGCCTCTTGATAATCGGGGTTCGAGCCGTACTCATAAGACGTGCCATCGGGCCCCTTCATCTTCGGAGGCGCGGGCGTGGTCGGCGGGGGTTCGTACGGCGGCGCCTCGGCGATCTTGGGATTGCCCGAGCCGCAGCCGACAAGGAGCCCAGCCGCGGCTGCGACCGGGAAAAGAAACAGGACGCGAACGGTTTTCATGAACCTCATAGGGCGATTTCCCCGGACACAGCCGAGTTCTGCTCCGAGCGCACTCGGAGCGGACGAGTCATGCAAGGCCCGGGAACCCGGGCGAGAAGATGGCTCTCCGCCGGCCGGCGCGTTATAGAAGTATCGTGCGCTGGAAGACCTGTGGATGCACGACCAAGGTCGATCGGATACCGATCGTGTAGGCTAACGCCTCTTGCCCGACCAGTACACCATTTTTTCTTTTTCCCCAACAAGAAGTTTGGCACTGAAGGGCACGCGAGCACGCCTGCTTTTCGCGCCGATGCACTCATGAACGAGGTCGTGCCATGACCGACAGCACCAGCCGAGACCATCAGACAGCCCCAGACACGGGAGGCGGTCCCCCGCCGGCCCCGGAGGGGCACGGTGACGGGCCTGGTCCCCGGCCGGATCCGGGTGCGCCCCGGGGGCTGCTGGCGTGGACCCTGGGGTTGGCCACGCTCGCCGGCCTCGTCACGGCGATCGGTGTCGAGTTGTCCTACGCCTCGGCGAAGTCAGACCTGCGGGAGGGCCCGTTCAACCCGAAGTTCGAGGGGAACGAGCCCCCTGGATACGAGCAGATGGGGAACTACGAGAAGAGAGACGCGATCGTCGAGTTCGAGTTGCGGACCAAGCCCCCCGCGGAGGTGAAGAACTCGGCGCTGGCCAACGGTCTGCTCGGGGCGCTGCTCGGGGCGGCGATGGGCCTGGGGGCGGGGCTGTCCCGGCGATCGGCCCCCTTGGGGCTGAAGGCGGCCGCGGTCGGGCTGGTCGTGGGGGGGGTCGCGGGGGCGGGAGCGTCGGCGGTGATGGGGCCGGTGTTCTTCCGCTTCCTCACCCCGGAGTCGGGCCTGGGCTTGCCGTTGATGACGCACGGGGTCATCTGGGCGATGGTCGGGCTGGCGGGAGGGTTGGCCCTCGGGATCGGGCTGGGGGGAGGGGCTCGGCTGCCTTCGGCCCTGGTCGGCGGCCTGATCGGGGGAATCGTCGGGACGTTCGTGTTCGAGGTCATCAACGCGATCGCCTTCTCCGACGTCCGGGTCTACGAGCCGCATCCCACCGCGGCCGGCCCCCGGATCTCGGCCTGCCTCAGCGTGGCGATCTGCGTCGCCCTGTTCGCAGTGCTCGCGCTGCGGGAGCGGCCCAAACCGACGACGCCAGCCCACCCGATGGCCGACTGATCGGCGCCCGGTCTCGGGCGCCCGGCGTTGACCCGGGGGGACGCCCCTCGGAGAATCGAGGGGCGAGATATCGGGTCAATCTCCTGACCGGTCGAGGTTCGTGATGCGAGGACGGCGTCGGCGGCTCGCGCTTGCGGCGGTCGCGCTGGCCCTGGTGGCCGGGGCCCTGGCGGGGCTCGACGCCCTCCGGGTCCGGGGCGAGCTCCGGGCCGCCCGAGCGGAGCTGGCCCAGGGCCGAGTGGCAACGGCGCGGGACCGCCTCGCCGGGCTCTCGGCCAAGCGGCCTGGCGCCGTCGGCGGCGCGGTCGACTATTGGCTGGGGATCTGCGAGTCGATTCGGGGACGCCCCGACGCGGCCCTCGACGCCTTCGGCCGAGTGCCTGTCGGCTTCCCGTTCGACCCGGTCGGCGCCTTCCATGAGGCCAGCGCGAACCTGCGACGAGGTCGGCTCCGGCCCGCCGAGGATCGCCTCGAACGCCTGCTGCGCCGGGGGAGCGGCGGCCTCGACGAGGCCCGAGACCTGCTCCGGCGTCTCTACGTCATCCAGGTGCGGATCGACGATGCGATGGACCTGATGCGGTCGTCGCTCGGGACGAGTCGCGACCCGCTCCGGCTGCTGAAGGAGCTGGCCGACCTGGGGCGCGGCAGCCTTCCGCTCGACGGACTGGCTCAGACCCTCGAGCAGGCCGGCCGGATGGCCCCGGAGGACGACCGGGTCTGGCTCGGCCGAGCGCGGCTCGCCATGCTCCAGGGGCGATGGGAGGAGGCCGACCACTGGCTCCTCCGCTGCGAGCAGGCCGACGCCGACCCCCCGATCTGGCGGGCCCGGCTCGACTGGGCCCTGGGCGCCGGACGTCCCGAGGCGGCGGCCGCCGCGATCCGACGGCTCGGGCCCGATCGCCTCGACCGCGCCGAGATCCTGGAGCTGCGCTCCTGGTTCGCCGAGCGAGCCGGAGACGAAGAAGCGGAGCGCCGTTCCCTGGAGCGGCTCCTTCAGGTCGATCCGGCCTCGACCCGGGCGCTGGAATGCCTCGCGGCGATCGCCGGAAGCGCCGGCGAGGAGGAGGCGGCGGCGGGCTATCGGGAGCGGAAGGCCGTGCTTGACCGGAACCTGGAGCGCTACCGCTGGCGACTCCAGGATCCGAACGCCCTCCGGGCCCCCGACCAGGCGATGGAGATGGCCCGGCTGGCCGACGCGATCGGCCTCCGGGAGGAGGCGCTCGCCTGGTGCGACCTGGCCCTGGCTTCGGCGCCGAGGCTCCCGGCCGCGCTCGAGCTGCGGGCTCGGCTCGACCGCCCCGCCTCCCCCGAGCCGGACGACGGGGGGGAGTCCTGGGGTCGGCTGCTGGAGCTCGCCGACCGGGTCCCCCCGACTCGCGACGAGGAGCCGTCTTCCCCCGTCCGGTTCGAGGACGACGCGGATCGAGCCGGCCTCTCCTTCACTTACGAGAACGGAGAGACGCCGTACCGCCGGCTCCCGGAGCCGCTCGGCGGCGGCGTCGCGCTGCTGGACTTCGACGGCGATGGCCTGCTCGATGTCTTTGCCGTCCAGGGCGGGGCATTTCCCCCCGAGCCCGGCTCCCCTTGCCGAGACCGCCTCTTCCGCAACCGAGGGGACGGCACCTTTGAGGACGTCTCCGAATCCTCCGGCATCTCCGAGTTCGCCGGAGGGTACGGGCTCGGTGTGACGGTCGGCGATATCGACAACGACGGGCATCCCGACCTGTTCCTCACCCGATGGCGATCCTACGCCCTCTACCGGAACCGGGGGGACGGCACCTTCGAGGACGCGACCGAGGCCGCCGGCCTGGGCGGCGATCGCGATTGGCCCACCTCGGCGGCGTTCGCCGACCTGGACGACGACGGCGATCTCGACCTGTACGTCTGCCACTACGCCGCCTGGGACGAGCGCCGCCCCCGCCTCTGCCGGGACGAGGCGACGGGGGTCTACATCTCCTGCAACCCGCTGGAATTCGCCGCCCGGCCCGACCACCTCTTCCGCAACGACGGCGGGCGGTTCGAGGACGTCTCCCCGTCGGCCGGGATCGTTGACCGAGACGGCCGGGGCCTCGGGGTCGTGGCCGCCGACCTCGACGACGACGGCCGAGTCGATCTCTACGTCGCCAACGACATGACCGCGAACGTCCTCTGGCGGAATCTCGGAGGGATGCGGTTCGAGGACGTCGCCGAGGAGGCCGGGGTGGCCGGCGACGCCGGGGGAGGGTTCCAGGCCGGCATGGGGGTCGCCGCCGGCGATCTCGACGGCGATGGCCGCATCGACCTGGCCGTGACCAACTTCTTCGGCGAGTCCACCACCTACTACCGCAACCTCGGGGGCGGCCTCTTCCACGATAGCACCAACCGGATCGGCCTGGAGGCCGTCAGTCGGTCCCTGCTCGGTTTCGGGCTGGTGATGTTCGACGCCAACAACGACGGCCTCCTCGACCTTGCCAGCGCCAACGGTCACGTCAGCGACTACCGCCCGAACTTCCCCTACACGATGCCCACGCAACTGCTGCTCGGCGGCCCCGGGGGACGGCTCGTCGACGTCACCCACCGCGCCGGCCCCCCCTGGGCGGTCCCTCGCATCGGCCGAGGGCTGGCGGCCGGCGACCTCGACAACGACGGCCGGATCGACCTGCTCCTGCTGAGCCACAACCAGCCGATCGCCTACCTCCACAACCAGACCCAGGGCGGCCACTTCGTCGGCTTCCGGCTGGAAGGGCGGGACTCAAACCGAGACGCCGTGGGAACCCGGGTCGTCGTCCGGGCCGGCGGCCGATCCTGGGTGGCCGAGCGGGTGGGCGGGGGCAGCTACCAGTCGGCGTCCGATCCCCGGATCCACCTGGGGATCGGCAAGGCAACGGTCATCGACGAGGTCGAGGTGTTCTGGCCCTCGGGACACGAGGACCGCCTCCGCAATCTCCCGGTCGACTCCTGGTACCTGATCCGCGAGGGCGCCGCAGGGGCCGATCGGATCGGCCGTGATCGACCTCCCGACAGCTGATCGCTCCCCGTGTGAGGAGATGGTTCCTCGCCCCCCGTTCCCCGACCGCGTCCCGACCGGGCTCCTCGTCATGAGCGATCCGCGATCGAACCGGCCTTCAGCGTTCGTGATCCTCGCGGCGTCGGCCCTGCTCGGGCTGGCCGGGCTTGGGCTCTGGATGACGATGACTCCCCCTCCGGGAGAGGAGGCCGACGACACTGGCCAGGTTGTTCTCTCGGGAGGACCGACCCGGGCGGAGTTCGCCGGTGCCGATGCCTGCATCGACTGCCACCCCGGCGCTCACGCCTCCTTCACCGGGTCGGGACACGCCAGGACGATCCGGCCGGCGGGACAGCGTCGGCTCGCCCGGGAACTGGACGGCCGGACGCTGGCCGATCCCGAACGCTCGGAGGTGACCTGGACCTATCTGCTCCAGGATGGCCTCCTGTTCGCCGATCGGGCCGAGGGGGGCCGTCGGGAACGCATCCCGCTCGACTTCGCGCTCGGTTCCGGCCACCACGCGACGACCTTCGTCACCGTCACCAACGCCGATCCAGCGCATCCGACCGCCCTGGAGCACCGCTTGACCCACTTCGCCGACGGGACCTTCAGCGTCACCCCCGGCCAGCGGGCGGGAGACGGCCTCGGCCGGGGGGGGCGGCTCGGGCACGAGATGGATTCCGAGGAAATGCACAAGTGCTTCGGATGCCACTCGACGCTGACCTCGGCAACCGGGTCCCACGTGCTCGACGTGGCCTCGATGATCCCGAACGTCTCCTGCGAACGCTGCCACGGCCCGGCCCGAGCGCACGTCGAGGCGCGACGCCGAGCAGAGGAGGGACCGGCCCTGCGGTTCGGCCTCGAGCGCTGGACGGTCGAGGAACAGCTTGAACTCTGCGGGACCTGCCACCGACACCCAAGCAACGCCCCTCCGGGCATCATCCGGCCCGACAACGTGCAGCTCGCCCGCTTTCAGCCCGTCGGCCTGATGCAGTCGCCCTGCTTTACCGAGGGAGATGGCACGCTCAGTTGCCTGACCTGCCACGATCCCCACGCCCGAGCCCGATCATCCCCCATCTTCTACGAAGCGATCTGCGCGAGCTGCCACGGATCGAATCCGACCCCGCCCCCGACTCCCGGACCACCGGCCGGCTGCCTGGACTGTCACATGCCCAAGGTTGATTCCGGCCAGGGGGTCCGATTCACCGACCACTGGATCCGGATCCGGGACCTGGACGGGCGGACAGGCCCGTGCACCAGGCCCTCGCCTGAGGCGGCGGCGGAATAGGGGGGCACTCCATGCCCCAACCGAGAAATCGGGGGCGAATCGACCATCCAGCGGGACTGCCTGGCTTCCGAAAGCCCTTGAGGATTCTCGGACTTCCAGCGATCGTCCCGAGCCTCCGGAACGGAATCGGAGAAAGGACGTCCCGGTTTCGAGGAGCGTCGTGCCCCTTACCTCAGACCATCCGATTCGTCCTCGAACGGCGATCGATCCTTGGCAAGTCGGTTTGGGATCCGGGCAAGCTCCCCGAGGACCCGGGGCCTGGAGAGAAGCGCTACCCCCCGGGGAGCGGTTCGAGCTTGCGGGGTCGTTACTGCGAAAACTTCGGTCCCTTTCCACCAGGCGTCTCAACTTTCGATCCGACGCCTTGTTCCGCCTCGACGCTGGCCGAAAGGTCAACCATACCGCTCTCACCGGAGACGCCCGCGCCGAGCGGGGCGGTGGCCTCACCGCCACCGGAGGAGCAGCCCACGCCGGCGATCAGACAGCCGGAGAGAACGAAGCAACCGAGCAGTTGGGGGGTGGCCCGACGCTCGACGAGTTGACTGAAAACGTTGGACACGATGGGCTCCTTGGTGGATCGGGAGCGATCCTCAGCGATCGCTCCGGATCGTTTCCGGATCGTTGCTGCAAGGCATCACGAACGTCGAGCCGGCCGCGAGAAGGTCGCGGGCCGGCCCGACCGGGAGTTGACTCAGGCTCGACGATCAGTAGGCATCAGCACTGACGACCTCGCCCTTCTTGCGGGTCGAGATGCTCTGGTAGACGCCCGAGCGGAAGGTCGCCGGGTTGTTGACGACGTAGGTCGTCGTCCAGAACCCGAGGTTGGCGGTGCCGAGGCCCACCGGAAGCTCGGTGCTCGGGTCGATCCGCCAGGAGTCGACCGTCTCCTTGATGAACCGCACGGAGCCGTCGGCCATCGCGAAGTTGGCACCGCCGGGGTGGAAGCTCGAGGCGGACATGATGTGCGCGTCGGCCCAGGCCCCCTGAGGCTCGTAGGGAGGGATCGACTTGTAGGCGTTAATTGGATACATTGAGGTGATCATGGTGTCGCCATAGGCGCCGGAGGTCCACCAGCCCCAGTCGCCGGGAGGCGCGGTGGCGCCGGGCAGCTCGAGGATGCCGTTGGCGTGCTCGCCAAACATGATGGTGTTGCTCAGACCATCCCGGATATCGGCGAAGGTGACCGCGCTATGGACGGAGAACAGCCCCGTCTGATTGGCCTTGACGTTGCCGAACTGGGAGTGGGTCAGGCCGTTGGGAAAGCCTGGTCCCGGGGGCAGCTGATAGGTGTTGTTCGGCCAGGTGCCGGCCATACCGGCGTAGCTGGTATGGGCCATCTTGGGGTAGGCGGCCGACGAATGGTCGCTCAGCTGGCCGGCGGTCGGGTCGCTGGGGCAATAAAACGTGGCGACCGCGGTGGCGTGAATGGTGATGTTCTGGGGCTCGAACATATTCACATTAAAGTTGATCGCGTTGAACAACGCGACCTGCTCGATATAGGGCAGGAAGCCGGGCATCATGCCGTGCAGCGAGGTGACGTAGCCCGGGGTGCTGGCCCAGCCCCAGCGCATTCCGGCGGGCAGGGTGGCCCAGGAGTCGACATAGTTGTGGGCCGCCAGGGCCAGTTGCTTCATGTTGTTCGTGCATTGGGCGCGGCGGGCGGCCTCCCGGGCGCTCTGCACGGCCGGCAGCAGCAGGGCGATGAGCACGCCAATGATCGCGATGACGACCAGCAGCTCGATCAGCGTAAAGCCGCGGTCGTGGCGGTGACGGGCCTGGGGACGAGTCATGGATGAAACCTTCTTCACGAGAAGTGGGAAATGAGAGGACCTCACGGTGCGGGGATCGATGACGCGGAGAGGTTGAGGGCGTATGCGATGCCCGAAGAAGAGGCCGACACGCCGTTGAGGTGGCATTCGTTCCGTCCCGTCGCGAGTCGCGCCGATTCGAGGCGGCGAGGTGCACGGTCGAGGAGGACGATCAGTTGGCCGATCCTCAGTCGAGGTGCCGGACTTCAGCGGTTCGGACGGTGCCGGATCGTGGATCGGGCGGTGGAAGGCATGGCCGCATCGGCACAGGAGGAACGGTCCGGGAGCCGATGCGGCCGGCGACTCGGAGTGCCCGGGTCTGTGACCCGACGTGCGCAGACTCATGGAAACGGCAGCCTGGACGATACGCGATCATCCGAGGCGAACCAATTCCGTTCTCACAATTGCGTGTCTTAGCCGCGCTGTCAAGTCCAGTTCCCCGCAACTTCACTTGAGCCGCCTCCTTCCGACTCGCCACCGGTTCTCCCCCTCGATCGGCCTTCCGGTGGTCCGGATTTGCGGATCGGTGATCTCGGGCGCCGCGATTCGGCCCGGATCGGGCCCGGATCATGTTTCCTGGAATCGACGCGGTACCCGATCGGAACGGGTCAGCGGGCCCCGGGGCGGTGAGCGGCGATGACCTCCTCGAACAGCGCGACCATACGATCGAGGCAGGGGCCGAGCCGGTAGTGCTGCCGGACGTGCTCGGCGGCGTTGCTCCCGAGGTGGCCGAAGGCCTCGGGCCTCTCGAGCACGCCGAGGGCGGCCTCGGCGAGGCCCTCGGCGTCGAAGAAGTCGACCAGCAGGCCGGTCCGGCCGTGCTCGATCACCTCGCGCACCGGGGCGGTATCGCTGGCCACGATCGTCGCGCCGCAGGCCATCGCGTTCAGCAGCGACCAGGACAGGACGAACGGAACGGTCAGGTAGAGATGCACGTCGCTGATCGCGAAGAGGGTCGCCAGCTGGTCGGGTGGAATGCGCCCGAGAAACCGGAATCGGGAGAGGTCGTACTCGTCCCGGGAGAGGACCCACTCCTTGAAGGACGCCGAGCCGGTGTGCCGCTGATCGCCGCCATAACAGACGCGGTCCTCTCCCGCGATGACGACCATCACATCTGAGCGACGCGAGACGATCCGCCGGGCGGCCTTCATGAAGATGTCGAAGCCTCGCATCGACTCCATGCCCCGGGTGGCATAGGTGACGACCTTCATCCCCTCGGGGATCGTCTCCCCGGCAACGACCCGAGGAACGCCGGGACGAGGGCGCCAGAACTCGGTGTCGATGCCGTCGAAGATCACCTCGACCTTCTCCCGGTACTCGGCCGGCAGCTGCGAATGCTGAAACCGGGTGGGGCTGTAGCCGCGATCGCAGTTGTGCAGATCGAGCAGAAGCATGGCGTTGCGCGCCCGGCTGCGCAATCGGTCCAACTCCTTGGGCGGGAAGTCGGGGCGGAAGTCGAGGTCGGAGCCGTAGGCGTGATAAAAGTATTCGAAGTAGTTCACAATTGGACAATCATACAGATCCCTCAGAAAGAGCGTCGAGCCGAACCCGGAATGGCCGACAACCAGGTCGGGGCGGAGGTCGGGGCGGGCCTTGAGGGCCTCGAAGACGGCGTGAGCGTTCCAGACGGAATTCTCGAACGTCCGGGAGCAATAATGGTTCTGCGCCGTCGCTCCCCCCTTCCTGGTAAACTGGACCAGTTCGATCCGGTTGACCCGGCCGCTCGGCTTCTCCGACACGAAGGTGCAGCGCCAGCCCTCGCGCCGGGAGAGCCGGTCCGCGACGTGGCCGAACTGCGCGGGGAAGTTCGGATGGACGAACAGGACGTGCATTGCGGCCGACCTCCAGGGCTCGACTCGAGCCGGATCGCGACTCCCCGATCGCTCCGGGGACCTTCCTCACGATGCTGCGCAAGGTGATCACCGGAGGCCAGACCGGAGTCGACCAGGCGGCCTGGCGTGCCGCCCTCGCCGCCGGCCTGAGCACCGGGGGCGCGATGCCCCGGGGCTTCCGGACCGAGGACGGCCCCCGTCCCGAGTTCGCCGCACGCTTCGGGGCGGTCGCGATCGCCTCGGAGGACGTGGACGACCGCACCCGGGCCAACGTGGCCGCCGCCGACGCCACGCTCATCTTCGCCGACGATCGCTCGGGGCCGGGGACCTTGCTCACCGTCTCCGAGGCCCGATCCTCGGGGAAGCCGATGCTCGTCGTCCCTCCCGATCCCGGCGATGATCCCGGAATGCCGGGCCGGATCGCCTCCTGGCTGCTCAGCCAAGCGGTGCGGGTCGTCAACGTCGGGGGGGATCGCGAGTCGACCCGACCGGGGATCGGGGATCGGGTCGAGCGGGTGCTGTCGGCGGCGTTCCTCCTGGCATCGGGGAGGGCGGTCGAGGAACCGACCCTCGACCGGCTGGCCCCCGAGCGCCTGCGGCCAGGCCATGACGCTCCTCGATCGGGGGAAGGACGTCGGTTGCGGGAAGGTGCGTCCGACTAGGCTCGGGGGCATTGGTCCGTACCGCCGGGGACATTGCCAGCCGCTCAGGAGGAGCGCAACCGCCGGGCTGCATCGAGGGCGAAGTACGTGAGCACGCCGTCGGCCCCGGCGCGTTTGAACGCCAGCAGGCTTTCCATCATGGCCCGGTCGCCGTCGAGCCAGCCCCGGCCGGCGGCGGCGCGGATCATGGCGTACTCGCCGCTGACCTGATACGCATAGGTCGGCAGGCCGAACGCTTCCTTCACGCGGTGGATGACGTCGAGGTAAGGCATCCCTGGCTTGACCATGACGAGGTCGGCCCCCTCGGCGATGTCGAGCGCGACCTCCCGGAGGGCCTCGTCGCCGTTGGCGGGGTCCATCTGGTAGGTCTTCTTGTCGCCCGTCCCGAGACTGGCGGCCGAGCCGACGGCGTCGCGAAAGGGACCATAAAACGCCGAGGCGTACTTGGCGGCGTAGGAGAGGATCTGGACGTGCTCGAAGCCCGATGCGTCCAGGGCGCGGCGGATGGCGCCGATCCGGCCGTCCATCATGTCGCTGGGGGCGATCACGTCGCAGCCGGCTTCGGCCTGGACGACGGCCTGTTGGCAGAGGACCGCCACGGTTTCGTCGTTGACAACGTAGCCGTCCCGGACCAGGCCGTCCTGCCCGTGGCTGGAGTACGGGTCGAGCGCCACGTCGCAGATGACGCCGATCCCGGGGACCTCGGCCTTCACGGCTCGGACCGCCCGGCAGACGAGGTTCTCGGGGTTGACCGCCTCCTCGGCGTCGGGGGTCTTCAGGGACGGGTCGGTCGCGGGGAAGACCGCGATGGCCGGGATCTTCAGCTCGGCGGCGTCGGCCGCCGCCTCGACGAGCCGGGGGATCGACAACCGATCGACGCCGGGCATCGAGGGAACCTCCTGCCGGTCGCCGGGGCCGTCGAAGACGAAGAGGGGCCAGATCAGGTCGTCGACGCTCAGCGCGTGCTCAGCCACCAGGCGGCGGGACCAGTCGTGCCGTCGGACGCGACGGGGGCGGGTGGTCGGGTAGCGGCCGGGATCGGAGGGCAGGCGGGGGCCGGGCATGGAGAGGGCTCCTCGGGTCGTGCGGATGGGGACATCATACGAGAAACGAGGCGGGGACCTCACGAGGAGCCCAAGAGCAGGGCGTTGGGGATGGACGACGGTATCGGGACGCGAAGCGGGGCCGGCGGGGCGGGTTGACGGTCGGAGCCAGCAGCGGAGACAATCGGGAGCCCCCGAACCGAACCCGCCGGACGATTCCCTCCAGGACCGACAATGCCCGATCCCGAGACGTCTCGCCCGCTCGACTTCCCGGCGGTGGCGGGGGTGGTGCTCTGTTGCGCCCTCTGGGGAGGGAACGCGGTGGCGGTGAAGTTCGCCGTGCCGGACATCCCTCCCTTCGGCTGCGCGGCCTTGCGGTTCCTGCTGGCTTTGCCGATGGTGGCGCTGGTCTGCCGGGCGTCGGGCCAGCCGATGTGGGTGGGGAGGAACCACTTCGGACTGATCGTCGCCCACGCGATGATCTCGGTCCTCCAGATCGGCACCTTCAACTGGGGCACGAGCCTGAGCCTGGCCGGACGGTCGTCGGTCTTCATCAACGTGCACCCGCTGGTGGTGGCGCCGCTGTCGTGGATCGTGCTGGGAGAGCGGATGGGGCCCCGGGGAATCGTCGGGCTGGTCGCCGCGTCGCTGGGGGTGGCGGTCCTGCTGGGGACGGATCAACCGACGGGGGGAAGCCGGCTCGGAGACACGATCATCCTGCTCTCCGGGGCGATCTTCGGGGCACAGACGATCGCCCAGAAGCGAACCTTCCCGGTCATCCCGCCGGCCACCTTGCTGTTCGCGCAGTATGTGCTGGCGATCCCGATGTTCCTGGCCTACAGCGCCGCGTTCGAGGGGTTCGAAACCTACCGCTTCACCCCCGGGGCGATCTGGGGAGTGCTGTTCCAGGGGGTGATGGTGTCGGGGGTCTGCTTCTCGATTTGGATGATGCTGCTGGGAAGGTACCAGGCCAACCGCATCGCCTCCTTCGCCTTCCTGACCCCGCTGTTCGGAGTCGCCTTCGGCAGCCTCTTCCGGGGAGAAGCGCTGCGCTGGGAACTGGTCGCGGCCGGAGCCCTGGTGGGAACGGGGATCTTCCTGGTCGCGAGAGACCGGGTCGAGCACCGCGAAGGGCCGGCGCTGGCGCTGCCGGGAGAAGACGCGCCGTGATCCCTGTTTCGGGAGGATCGGGGTCGCTCGGTGGGCGGTGAGGCCGGGACCGACCCCCAACCCGGAGGCCACCATCCGGAATCGAACCGGGTCCAGCCTCAACGCGACTTGGAGACCGGAGTCGGATCGGCCGACGATCGTCCCAGGTCGTCCCTGAACCCGGAAACCGGGCCGGTGATTCCGGGGGAGAAGCCGCGTCCGCGACGGCCGGCGGCCCTGCCGAGGGCCGGGGCGCGAGCCGATCCCGTTCCGAGAAAGCCAACCCGGACCGGATCCCGTCCCGCCACTCGCCGAGCGGTTCTCAAGTCCGTCGCCGCGGCGGCGATCGTGGCCTCCCCTCAGGCCGATCGGATCGTCGAGCTCCCGTCTTGAGCGGCAGCCCGGAGAGGCCCCGCTGGCCCCCTCCAGGGCCAACGACCGGATCCCCTCCGATTCCGCGACCGAGCCGCCAGAACAGCGAACATCATGCGCCGGCCCGGGGACGCTCGCTTCGGAGAGGAGGCTCCCGGCCAACCGAGTGTGCGCGATGTCGGTCGACCATGGACGAAACGAGCGATCACCTGCATCCAGGAAGCTGGCCCTCGGCCGGACGCTGCTTCGCCCAGCGCCCGCAGCCGGCGCTTCGCCTGCTCCTCGACCGTTCCCCGGCACTTCCCGACCGGCGTCGGCCGCTGCTTGACGACCATCGCGATCGCCCGAGCCGCCGTCGCCCGGCACTCGAGCTGCCCCCGAGCCTCCTGGCGTCGACCCCCAGCTCGCCGACGGCCATCCCCCTCCCGTCGCCGTTCTGGCGCCTGTCAGGGGCGGGGCCAGAGGAGGGCCCGAGGCCCTCGGGAAGGCCCCGGTCACTCCGGACCGCCGGAACGGATCGGAATAATGAAGAACGCCCGGCCCCCCCCGAGGGGGCCGGGCATAGCCAGGGAGAACGACGCTTGCTCGTGGGTTCGACGCTGAGCCCGGGGAACAGGCCGAGGCCCCTCTCCGGAGCTGGGATCGACTGCGAGCGCCCGTCCTGAACGCACCGCGAATGCCATGCGAAGATCCCAAGGTGGAACCTCCACTCTCGAAGGAACCGAAGAGATTGTGGTGCAATGGGTTAGACGATCGGAAAAAAATGGGACGGGCGTTGCGCCCGCTTCGTTCGTGCCCGATCTCTCGGCGTCGTCGCCCGAGAAATTGGCAGTCGAGCGGGGCGGACGCGGGAGCTGGGTCGATCGTCGGGGGTGCCGGGGCTAGAATGGGGGGAACATTGGAACGGGATTGAGAGGAGGGGAGGGGACGATGGCCAATCGCGTGTTCGTGCTGGGGCTCGACGGGGCGACCTGGGACATCCTGGGCCCCCTGGCCGAGGCCGGGGCCCTGCCGAACCTGGATCGGCTGCGGAAGTCGGGGGCGTCCGGCACCCTCAGGTCGGTCTTCCCTCCGCTGAGCCCGGTCGCCTGGACCGGGGTGATGACGGGCAAGAACCCGGGCAAGCACGGGGTCTTCGAGTTCCTGGAGTTCGGGCACGACCCGCTCGGCGGCCGGGTGAACACCTCGGGATCGATCCGGGGGGAGCTGCTCTGGGAGACGGCCGGACGGTTCGGCAAGCGAACCGTCGCCGGCGCCGTGCCGATGAGCTACCCGCCGAGACCGGCGCCGGGAGGGTTCTTCCTCGGCGACTTCCTCGCCCCTCCCGACGCGCCGGACTTCGCCACCGATTCCGCCCTGTTCGCCGAATTGGAGGCCGCCCTCGGCGAGCCGTACCGGCCCTGGGACGTCTCGGTCCACGATGGCGGCCGGGAGGCCGAGGCGCTGGCCTCGCTGACCGCCTTTCTCGACCACCATCTCCGCGCCGTCCGGTTCCTGATGGACGCCCGCCCCTGGGACCTGTTCGTCTACGACCTGATGGCGACCGATCGCATCCAGCACGAGCTTTGGCACGCCTGGGAGCCCTCGCACCGGGCTGCCCGAGGCCGCGACCTGTCGAAGGTCCGGGAGGGGTTCATCGCCTTCTGGCAGCGGCTGGACGAGGGGATCGGCGCCATCGAGCAGGCCCTCCCGGCGGGAACCACGCTCGTGCTGATGAGCGACCACGGCTTCGGGCCGGTCGAGTTCTTCGTGAACTTCAACGTCTGGCTGCTGGAACGGGGGTACATCCGGTTGCTCGACTCCCCGTACATCCGCCAGAAGCACTGGTTCTACCGCCGGGGGGTGACCCCCAAATGGATCTACGGGATCATGGCCCGGCTCGGCCAGGCGAAGCACCGGGTCAGCCGGTTCGAGGGAAAGCAGGCCAACCGGCTCGACCGGCTGGCGGAGTCGCTCTTCCTCTCCCGCCGGCATATCGACTGGTCGAAGACCCGGGCCTACGCCCAGGGGAACTTCGGGCAGATCTTCATCAACCTCAAGGGGAGGCAGCCGATGGGCTGCGTCGAGCCGGCGGACCTCCGGCCGATGCTCGACGACCTGAAGGCCGAGCTGCTCGAGCTGACCCACCCCGAGACCGGCGGTCCGCTGGTGGAGCGCGTCTACGAGGCCGGCGAGCTGTACCACGGCCCCGAGGCCCGGCTCGCGCCGGACCTGACCGTCGTGCTCGGCGATTGGCGGTACCGCACGATCGGCCTGCACGACTTCGCCACCCACCAGGTGATCTCCCCCGCCTTCGGGCCCACGGGGGATCACCGCATGGAGGGGGTCTTCGTCGCTTCCGGCCCCACGATCCGCCCCGGCTCCTCGCTTGGGGGCAACGCGACGCTGCTGGACATCGCCCCCACCGTGCTCCGGCTGCTCGGCGTACCCTCCCCAGAGGACCTCGACGGCCGGATCCTCGACGAGGTGCTCAACGGCTCCTGCCTGCCCGAGCTGGCCGACCCGGGGGACGCCGCCTCCCCCCCATCCTCGAACGGCCGCCCCGCCGGGCCGTCGGGGGAGCAGGACGACGAGGCCGTCAAGCAACGGCTGGCCGATCTGGGCTATCTCTGATCCTCCCTCCCCCGACCTGCCGACGATCGCGGGGGCCGGAGGGATCGGTGCGCGATCGGTGCGCCTGAACCGAACGCCGCCGGATCTCAGGAAGCGACGACAAATCAAGAAGTTGCGTCGAACCAGTTGGCTTCGTTTCGGCTCGAGCGCAGCGATCGAGCTCCTCGGCGTCTCCGGGCCGTCCAGGGGCCGCCCCCCGACGCTCGTCACGGCGAACCGGCCGGGCCGAGGCCCGGGGCGATTGCCGACCGGTACGCTTCGGTGCGCAGGAGAGGACCGGACGTTTGTCCTTTTCTGATCTTCGGTTGCGCCGCTCCAGTTGGCTTCGTTCCGTCGGGAGCGTCGCGCCTCGGGACGCCCCCTCGGACGCGAAAGCCGACGGGACCGCCGAGGTCCAGCACGGCGGAACCCCATCCTCCCCGGCCCCTCGGTTGGGGAGGGACCAGGCCTATCCCTCATGCACGCGACCACCACTCGATTCCTCAAGTCCAGCGGGCCCAGGAAACGGACGGGGAACGGGACCGGATCGGGCCGGGCCGGGGTCCTTGTTGAGAAGATCGGGGGAGGGCCGCCCGGCAGTCATCACTCCTGGGGAAACGGCCCGATCGGGGAGGGGTTGCGGGGGAGGGCTTGGGTAAGCCGGCGTCGGGGGCTCTCAGACCGAGGGGCGCCGAAGGGGGTCCGGGATGTCCCGGACGTTGGGGCGTTCGGGACATCGGGAGCAGCCCTCGGGCGGGGAGTCGGCGTCTCCCCGGTGGGAATCAGCGGGCGGGCTGGACCTGGGAAAGGTCAAGGAAGGTGACGCAGGAAGGATTCCCGACCGGGGCGTAATGGCCCGAGAAGGTGAGGAGGCCGGAGTCGGGGTCGACGAGGAAGACGGCGATGTGGTCGGCCCGTTGGTTGCAGACGAAGAGGAAGCGGCCGGAGGGGTCGAAGGAGAAGCTGCGGGGGTAATCGCCTCGGGTCCATTCCTCTCCGACGTAGGAGAGCGTGCCGTCGTCCCCGACGGCGAAGATGCCAATGCTGTCGTGCAGGCGGTTGCCGGCGTAGACGAAGCGGCCGTCGGCGGAGACAAGGACGCCGGAGCAAAAGTTGCTGCCGGCATAGCCGGGGGGAAGGGTCGAGATCGTCTGGCGGTCGGAGAGGCGGCCGGTGTCGGGGTCGTAGTCGAACAGGACGAGGGTGGAGCCCTCCTCCTGGATGGAGTAGAGCCAGCGCCCGTTGGGGTGGAAGTCGACGTGGCGGGGGCCGTCGCCGGGGGGAAGCGCGACGAAGGGGGGGTCGTTCGGGGTCAGGACCCCCCGCTCCTCGTCAAACCTCCAGGAGTAGATCCGGTCCAGCCCGAGGTCGACATGGAGGACGAAGCGGCCGGAGGGGTCGGAGCGAATGATGTGGGCATGGGTACGGTCATGACCGCTGATGGCGAAGCTGCCGGGAGGGGCGTGAGTGGCCCGGGTCGGGCCGATGGGCCCTTCGTCGCGGTGGACATCGCTGGCCTCGCCGAGTCGGCCGTCCTGGAGAACCGGGAGCACGGCGACGGCGCCGCCGAAGTAGTTGGCCACGAGTAAGAAGCGGCCGGAGGGGTGGAGGCTGATGTAGGTGGGCCCGTCCCCTCCGGAGGGCACGGTGTTCAGGGGGGTCAGGCCGCCGTCGGCCGGATCGACGGCAAAGGCGGTGACGGTGCCCTGGCGGTCCTCCCCCTCGCCGACTCGGTCGGTCTCGTTGGCGGAATAGAGCCGGGAGCCGTCGGCATTCAGGGCCAGGTGGCTGGGGCTGGTGCCCATGCGGACGACGCCGGCGGGCTCCAGGGCGCCGGTTTGGCGGTCGACCCGGAAGCGGTGGATCCCCAGGCCGTTGCCGGGAGGAAGGTCGACCTGGGTGGGCAGGACGTCCTTGAGCGGGGAGCTGAAGGTGCCGACGTAGGCGATCAGCGGGGCGTCTTCCTGGGCCGATCGCGCCCGGGAGGGGGTGCCCCTCAGCGAGGAGGCCCCCGCCAGGGCGAGGGAGGTGGAGAGGAAGGAGCGTCGGGACGGGTGTCGATCGGTCATGGAGGTCCGGCCTCGTCGTCGTCCGGTGGGTGGGGGCGAGTCGGACCCGGCGAGGAGACCACCGCCGGGAACTTCCGGACCGCAATTCGACACCGAAGGGACGGCGCTGTCGAGGAGGTCGCGGTGGAATCCAGCCGACCCGGACCGACGCCGGCGGTCGAGGTCCGACCGGCCCCCCCCGATCGATCGTGCTCCGACCGGACTCCGATCGAGGTCGGTGCGATCGGCTCGGCCGAGGAGGCGATCGACGGTGATCCAGTCCCTTGACAGGGGAGGGGCTCCCGTTAGACTGGTTGTTTTGCCGCATCGGCGTCGGCGCGGGGGATGCGCCCTCGGCGCGAGGCCGCCCGGTGTGGAGACGGATCATCCCGAAGCGCCGCCGGAGGGCCGTCCCCCTCGACCGGCCGGGATCGGGGACGCCCGAGGATCGCCAGGACGACGGACGCCAATGCCCACGATCAATCAGCTCGTCCGCAAGCCGCGGAAGCAGCAGTACACCAAAACGAAGTCGCCGGTGCTCGAGGCCAACCCGTTCAAGCGGGGAGTCTGCCTCCAGGTCAAGACGATGACGCCGAAGAAGCCGAACTCGGCGCTGCGGAAGGTCGCGCGCGTGCGGCTCTCCAACGGCAAGGAGATCACCGCCTACATCGGCGGCGAGGGGCACAACCTGCAAGAGCACTCGATCGTCCTGGTCCGGGGCGGCCGGGTCCGTGACCTGCCGGGTGTGCGCTACCACATCGTCCGAGGCGTGCTCGACGCGCTCGGCGTGGCGGATCGCAAGCAGGCCCGCTCGAAGTACGGCGCCAAGGCCAAGGCCGCTCCGGCCGCCAAGGGCGCCCGGAAGAAGTAAGGCGGACGGCCGAGGGCCGAGGGCTGATGCCGGAAGGCTGATGCCGGGGGAGAGCGGGTGAGGACGGCGGGGAATGCCGTCGGGGCCTCCCGGCCTCCGGGGAAGGCCCGCCGTCCCTCGACCCGAGCACGCACGATCCCCGGCCTCGATCCGAACCCCGCATTTCGATCCGATCCGATCCGATCCGACCCGATCCGAGTCGCCTCCGCTTAACGGAACCGAACCGACCATGGCCCGCAAGTTCACCGCCAGCAAGACCCAGCTCCGGCCGGACCCGAGGTTCGGCTCGAAGCTGGCCAGCAAGTTCATCAACTGCCTGATGTACGACGGCAAGAAGAGCGTCGCCCAGCGCGTCTTCTACGATGCCACCGACCTGATCCAGAAGCGGCTGCCGGACATCGACCCGCTGGAGGTCTTCGTCCGGGCGGTCGAGAACGTCATGCCGGTCATCGAGGTCCGCTCGAAGCGCGTCGGCGGTGCCACGTACCAGGTGCCGATGCAGGTGAAGAAGAACCGGCAGCAGACGCTGGCGATCCGCTGGATCCTGATGGCCGCCCGCGAGAAGAAGGGCCGGCCGATGCACGTGAAGCTCGCCGACGAGCTGATCGCCGCCTTCAACCGCGAGGGCGCCGCCATGAGCCGCCGCGAGAACGTGCACCGCATGGCCGACGCCAACAAGGCGTTCTCCCACTTCGCCTGGTGAGCCCACCCCCCCGGTGAGATCACTCCAGGGCGACCGGCCGGACGCGGCCGATCGCCCCTCCTCCTGCCCTCCCGGTCTCCCCTCATCGCGAGCCCGGGAGGCGCGGAGCGCAGGAGTGCCCACCCCTTCTATCGAAGGCTCCTCCCGGCGCTGGAAGACGTCCAAGGAGTTCTTCGCCCTGCCCGACGGCGGGATCCACCACGACCTGGATGACCCGGGTGATCGCCACCCGGTCCCGGACGATCTCGGTCGACCGGCCCCATGCGGGACCGGAGCTGGCAATCGGGCTCAGCGAGGGGTCGGCCGAGCGGTTTCTGCCTGGTTTCCGGAGCCCGTCTCGCCGCGACTTCGAGTCGTCGGACGTTGACGATGACGAGGGGGCCCGGCCGGTTCTCGAGGGGAGGGAGGCCGGTCGTCACGCCCGACATGGGGACGGGAGAGGACCGCTCGAGGGGCCGAACGTCGAGGTCGGAAGCGAAGGCCGTTCCCCTCCGACGGCCGGGCCGTTCACGGGCGGGGACGGGCGGATCGCGGGCGCCTCCGGAGCCGCGGGGGGCTCGGACGAAGGAGGAGCGGGAACGTCGGGGGCGGTTGGCGGAACGGTCGGGACCTCGACCTCCGGCGGGGGAGGGGCCGCCTCGGTTTCGGCCGGGTTCAGGGTCGGGACTGGGGAATGCGGCGGGGGAGCGGATTGCCCGGGGAGCGTCTGGGTTTGGGGGGCGACCCGAGTCGAATCGGGGGGGAGAGCGAGAGGCCCGACGGGGAGGCACGGGATCGGGCCCAGACCGGGGACGACGCCCGCCCAGCCGGCCGGGAGGGGGGGGATGCCGCTCGTCAGGCCGATCGGGACGAGCGCTCGGCCCAGCGTCGGGGAATAGTGGGGGCAGGCGGTCCCCGGATAGGAGTCGGACACCATCGGGTTGCCGGGAGCGATCGTGAATCGACCCGGCCCGGCGGGGACCGAGGGGGGCGAGGGCTGCGCCGAGGCCGCCGAGGTGATGACCAGAGCGGCGGCGAGGGCTCCGAGGACGCGCATCGGGTTGGGCTCCTGGATACGAGGGACGCGGCGATCGGCCGGTAGGAGGAAGGCGAATTGGCCACTTGCCCGGAAGGCCCAGGCCCCATCGGGATCGCCTGGGGCGCTCGGCGATCGGTGCAAAGGACACCCCCTCCTGAACGGCGACTCGGCCAGAGTCTCTCCAAGCCTACCCTTCGATCGCGAATTTGGGCGGGGATGAGGAATCGAAACCGACGTGGCCGGAACGAGTCGGGCGCGGTAGGCTCGCCTGTATGATGGAATCGAGCGATCCCAACCGCCCCGAAGGCCCGAGCGATCGGCGTCCCCGGCCGGAGCCGCCGATCGACTTCGGCGCCTCGTTTGTCGTCACCGCCGACGTGGGCCGGGTTGTTCCGGTGTCGCCGACGCCGGTCCCGACGGGCCGGGACTCGGCCTTCTCCCCGATCTCCCCCGTGCCGGTGTCTCCCCCGCCGGCCGCGCCGGGGACGGTCGGCGAGCTGCCGCCGTTCGAGTTGAAGGCGCTGCGGATCGTCGAAACCGGCTGGGGAGCCGGCTGGCGGCTGCGGGAGGCCCCGCCAAGACGGCCCTGGATGGACGAGCACACGCACGCCTACCATTGCCTGCCGCTGGTGGTGGCGAACCAGTGGGGCTGGGAGGTGCTCTGCCCGACCGACGTCCGAGTGACGTGGGACGGGTCGCCCGACCTGACCGGCCTGGTGGTTGAGGTGGCCCCCCAGTTCCCCCCCGCCGTGAAGAGCCAGTTCGGCCGGGGGATCCTCACGTTCTCTCCCCCCTGGCTGTTCCGGACGCCGCCGGGCTGGGACCTGCTGGCCAAGGGACCGGCCAACCGCTGGAAGGAGAACTGCGTCCCGCTGGAGGGGATCATCGAGACGTGGTGGCTCCCCTATACCTTCACCTTCAACTGGAAGCTCGTCGCCCCGGGTTCCGTCTCGTTCGAGGAGGGAGAGCCCCTCGGCCAGCTCGTCCCGATCCCCCACCCCACGTTCGCCGGGGCCAAGGCCGAGGAGGTCCCGCTGGAGACCGAGCCGGAGCTGGCCTACCAGCTCTCCTGCTGGCGGGACGAGCGCCGACGCCGAGCTGGCCAGCGGAATCAGAACCACCTGATGTACCGCAAGGCGCAGGACGTGAGGGGCCATCTCGTCCGCGTTCCCGTGCCGCCGATCGGCCCTCGGGACGGGTCGGAGGGGAAGGAGCAGGCCGATCCCCCGGGCAGGTCGTGAGGCTCACTGCCGACCGAGGCGAGTGGGTGAACCCGGCCGACCGCTTCGTGGAAGGAGATCCGAACCTCCTCAGCGCCTCTGGGCTGCTGGCGCTGGCCTCGGTGCGTTCGGCCTGCTGATCGGGACGCTCACGGCGGCAGATCGCCTGGGGAGCGCGCGTCGAGCAGCGAGAGGAGGGTGGACACCTCGAGCTGAGCGACGAGCGGGTGGCGGAGCCGGCGGTCGGAGTGGAGCTGGTAGCGGTTGCGGCGGCCGACCCGGACGCTGGTGATGTAGCCTTCGTCCTCCAGGTCGCGAAGGACGAGCTGGACGGCCCTCCCGGAGATGCCGACTTGCTCGGCGATGTCCCGGATCAGCGCATCGGGCTGTCGCCAGACACAGAGCAAGACCTGGGCATGGGTGCTCAGGAAGGTCCAGGCCCGCTTCGACGGTCCCGCCGGGGGACGCTCGGCGTCGCCGGGACCGCCGACGGATGAATCGTGGTCGTCCAAGGGGAGTATCACTCGTCGTCGAGCAGGGGAGACGGCCCCGCTCGGAACGACCCGGAGGGGACGTCGCATCGCCAAGGATCCTGCCAGGGCCGTCGGTCAGGATCAAGGGCCGATCCGGCCCTCCCGTTCGGGGACCGGACCGGACGGGAACGGAGGGGAGGGGATCAGGAGGAGGACGAGGCGGGGCCAAGGGCGGCGGCGATGCGAAGGCGCATGCGCTCGAGTTCGTCGCCGTCGTAGGAGTCGTGCGGCCAGGGCCAGCGAACGGCGTCTCCCCGGAACCGGGGGATGATATGCCAGTGGACGTGGTGGACGGTCTGACCGGCCACCTCGCCGTGGTTGACGATCACGTTCAGGCCCTCGGCCCCCGTGGCCTCCCGGACGGCCCGGCAGAGGCGAGGGAGCAGCGCGCCGACGTGGGCCGAGGCGTCGTCGGGAAGCTCGGAGAGCGTGGCGGCCTCGACCTTGGGGATGACCAGCACGTGTCCCTTGTTGACCGGCCCGATGTCGAGGAACGCCAGGGCGCCGTCGGTCTCCAGGACCTTGGCCGAGGGGATCTCTCCCCGGAGGATCTTGGCGAAGACGTTCTGGGGGTCGTAGGCCATGATCGGGACTCCCGGCCGGGGCGGGGGAGGGACTCCGCAATCAAGCGGGAGGGGAGACAGGAGATCGAGGCGATCATACCCCTCCGGAGTGCCGCAGGCGGAGGGCAGGGGATCGGTTTCCCCTGGCGCTCCGCCTGCGATGGTTCCGGATGGGATCGGACGCGATGCGAGACGAGGCGACGCGAGCCGCTTGCCGCTGCCGAGTCGATCAGGCGCCGGAGGCGACGACCTCGGGCTGGACGGTCTGGGAGCGGACCGGCTCGTCGGCGGGGATGAGCTGGATGATGGCCATCGGTGAGCAGTCGCCCTGGCGGCGGTGGGCGAGCTTGAAGATGCGGGAGTAGCCGCCGGGCCGCTCCATGTAGCGAGGGGCGATCTCGAAGAAGAGCTTGTAGGCGATGTCCTTGCGGGTGAGGACGGTGAGGCTGCGGCGGAACTCGGCCAGCGGCAGCCGGTCGGCCTTGTCGCCGCCGAGGGCCTTCTGCCGGCGGATGCCGCGGACGGCCAGGGTGATCAGCTTCTCGGCGTAAGGCTGAAGTTCCTTCGCCTTGGCCTGGGTCGTTTTGATCTGCTCGTGCTCGAAGAACGAGGTGGCCAGGTTGCGCAGGAGCATCCGACGATGCTCAGGGGAGCGCTTGAATTTTCGTCCGGCTTTGCGGTGACGCATGACTTGGGTCCCGGTAGGCGGTCGGCTAGAGGCGGTCGGCAGGGGGGGGGAACGGAGGCGAGCGACCGCGCGGGTTCGACGGCCGACGGGCTAGCGCCTCCTGCCTCCTGCGGTCCAATTAGCGGCGGGCGACGTCCATCCCCAGGTCGAGCCCGATCTCCTGGAGCTTGGCGCGGACCTCCTTGAGGGTCGTTTCGCCGAAGTTGCGGACGCCGAGGAGCTGGTCCTCGGAGCGGCTCACGAGGTCCCGGACGCTGGTGATCCCCTCGCTTTCGAGGCAGTTGGTGGCGCGGACGGAGAGCTCGAGCTCGGCGAGGCTCATGTTCAGCTTGCGCTCGGTTTCCATATCGACGCCGCCGCCGTAGCCGCTTCCCTCGAAGGCGCCGGAGCCGTCGGCGGGGAGGCCGGGGCCGGGCTCGTAGTACTGGACGAAGGGGTTGAGGTGCTTGCGGAGGATCTTGGCGGCCTCGACCAGGGCCATCTCGGGGTTGATGGTCCCGGTGGTCCAGATCTTCATCGTGAGCATGTCGTAGTTGGTGCGTTGACCGACGCGGGTGTCCTGCACCTTGTACTCGACGCGGATGACGGGGGTGAAGATGGCGTCGATGGGGATGGCGCCGATCTCCAGGTCATCGGTGTGCCCCTCGGCGGCGGGGCGGTAGCCTCGGCCGTTTTCGACGATCATCTCGATGTGCAGCGGGACGTCGTCGGTGAGGGTGCAGAGGATATGGTCGGGGTTGATGACCTCGACCGACTCGTCGTGGAGGATGTCGGCGGCGGTGACGACCCCCCGGCGGTCGCGTTCGATGCGGATGGTGCGCGGCCCGTCGGAGTGGTTCTTGACGACCAGGCCCTTGAGGTTCAGCACCAGGTCGGTGATGTCCTCGACCATCCCGGGGATGGTGGAGAACTCGTGCTGAACACCCTGGATCTTGATCGTCGTGACGGCGCTGCCTTCGAGGCTGGAGAGCAGCACTCGGCGGAGGCTGTTGCCGACGGTGTGGCCGAAGCCGCGCTCGAACGGCTCGATGTGGAATTCGCCGAAGGTATCGGAGAGGGTCTCGCGGTTGCAGATGACCCGGCTGGGCAGTTCCAGGCCTCGCCAACGGATGCGCATGGTTGAATCAGGCTCCCAAATTCACCGCAGAGGACGCATCGGTGATGGCTGGCGGATGGGCGAAGGCGGCGGGAGGGGGCCCGTCGCGATCGCCCGGGGGGTCGGCCTCGGCGTCCTCTGCGTTCTCCGCGGTGAATCCCCGTCCCGAAATCGAAGGCGATCGCGGCGGCCGGCGGCCGGGCCGGGATCAGCGGCTCAAGAGTTCGACGATCAGCTGCGGGGTGACCGGCAGCGAGACGTCCTGGATGGTGGGCAGTCGGCTGACTCGGGCCTCGGCCGGGTCGGTGGAGGTGCGGTCGAGCCAGTCGGGGACCGGGGGCATCCCCTCCATGCTCAGGGCGCCGGCGACCAGGCGCTGGGACTCCTCGCGCGGCTTGACCTTGATCTCGTCGCCGGGCTTGACGAGGTAGCTGGGGATGTCGGTCTTGCGGCCGTTGACCAGGATGTGGCCGTGGCGGATCAGCTGGCGGGCGGAGGGCCGGCTGACGGCGAAGCCCAGATGGGTGACGACGTTGTCGAGGCGGCGCTCGAGCAGGGCCATGAGCACGTCGCCGGTGTTGCCGGGACGGCGGCTGGCCATCTCATAATACCGGCGGAACTGGCGCTCGAAGACGCCGTAATACCGCTTGACCTTCTGCTTCTCGCGCAGCCGGATCGAATACTCGCTGGGCTTGCCCCGGCGATATTGCTGCTGGCCGGGGGGGCCGTCGCGGCGCTCGATGGCGCACTTGGGGGAGTCGCAGCGCGCGCCCTTGAGGAAGAGCTTGATCCCCTCGCGGCGGCAGAGCCGGCAGACCGGTCCGATGTGGCGTCCCATGATCCTCGATTCTCAACCAGATACGAGTCCGTGCCGAGCGATTGTGTCCCGATCGATCGACCGTCCGTCCGCGAGGGGCTCGGGCCGGCTCCGATCCCTCCGGCGGTCAGACCCGGCGCTTCTTCGGCGGCCGGCAGCCGTTGTGGGGCAGCGGGGTCACGTCCTCAATCGCCTTGATCGACAGGCCGGCGGCCTGCAGGGCGGTGATGGCGCTCTCGCGGCCGGAGCCGGGGCCCTTGACGCGGACCTCGACCTCCTTGACCCCGAACTTGGTGGCGGCCGAGGCCGACACCTCGGCGGCGCGCTGGGCGGCGAAGGGCGTGCTCTTGCGGCTGCCCTTGAAGCCGACCGTGCCGCTGGAGGCCCAGCAGAGCGTGTCGCCGTTGGGGTCGGTGATCGTCACGAGCGTGTTGTTGAACGTCGCCTTGATATGAACGACCGCGCGGCTCACATTGCGGCGGGTCTTCCGCTTCTTGGCCTTGGCCACCGCTGGGCTGCTCCGCTGTTCGGGGATCCTGGGGGCGAGTCGACGCCGGCCGGTCTGCCGGTCGATCCGGTGGATGGAACGAACGCGCCCGGCGATGGCCGGGCGGGCGTCCCCCCTCGGACGGCTCGGCCGGAGGGAGGGGGGATGGGGTTCGAGCCGGGAGGCCGGGACCCTCGCGAGGAGGAGCCCAGCTCGGGCCGGCTCAGCGCATGTCCTTGACGCCCTTCTTGCCCGCGACGGTCTTGCGCGGGCCCTTGCGGGTGCGGGCATTGGTCTGGGTCCGCTGGCCGCGGACAGGCAGGCCGCGGCGGTGCCGCAGGCCGCGGTAGCAGTTGATGTCGCGCAGCCGGGCGATGTTCTGCTGCACGACGCGCTGCAACTGGCCCTCGACCGTGTACTCGTTGTCGAGCAGCGTGATCAGTTTGGCCAGCTCGTCGTCGGAGAGGTCCCGGGCCCGCTTGTCAGGGTCGATCCCGGTGCGCTCGCAGAGCTGGTCGGCCAGGAACGGGCCGATGCCGTAGAGATAGCGCAGCGAGATCCGGATCTTCTTGTCGTTGGGGATGTCGACGCCCAGGATACGAGGCATCCGTCCTGTTCCTCCGGGGAGGCTGGTGCGGCCGAGAAGGCCGGCTCAGCCCTGCCGCTGCTTGTGCTTGGGGTTGGCCTTGCAGATCACGTAGACTCTGCCCCGCCGCCGTACGATGATGCAGGCGTCGCAAATTCGCTTGACGCTCGATCGGACCTTCATCGCTCCAGTCCCGTCTTCTGCTGACGTTCGCGTCCCGAGCCCTGCCTGGGGCTCGCCGGCGCGAGGGGATGCCGGTCGACCGGCGCGCGCCGCGGACCGGGGGGGAATTCGACTACTGTACCGAGAGAGTCGGGCCGAAGCAAGCCCTTCGCGTCTGGAGAAACGGGACGACTCCCGAGGGGAGGAGGCCGTTGGGGGAGATCGGGCTGAGCGCCCTCCCGCGCGCGGCCCGGCCGACCGGCGACGGATCGAGCCGTCGGGAAGGGCCTCGAGCGAGGGAGGGGGACCGGGCCGTCGGCTCGGCCGATTGATTGGTCGATCAGCGGGGCTTCAGGGGAGGGCCTTCCCACGGGAAGTCGAATGGATTCCCGGAGCAGTCTGCCGAGATCGTGGCGGTCAGGGTGGACTGGACGTTGGACTCGGGGGGATGAGGTTCTCCATCGGCCGCATGGTCGGTTCGCCGTCCCCGATGATGGTTCGGAGCGGCTCGCCGGACGGAACGAGGGAAGAGCTCTTCACCGTGTCGATCCGATCCGCGACGGGGCCCGCCTTGGCGGAGAGGTCGTCGGGCCCGTCTCGGATCAATCTCAGGGCCGGGGCAGAGCCGTCGCGGGCGAGCTGCGGCGTCGGTCAATCTTGGTCCGGGGGCAGGGTGAGGATGCGGGGGCCGTCCGGGGTCATGGCGACGGTGTGCTCGAAGTGGGCGGCGGCGCGGTTGTCCTTGGTGACGATCGTCCAGCCGTCGGCGAGGGCCTTGACGTGCTTGGTGCCGAGGGCGACCATCGGCTCGATGGCCAGGACGATGCCGGGTTCGAGGCGGATGTCGTTGCGGCGGAGAGCCTTGCTGACGAAATTGGGGACCTGCGGCTCCTCGTGCATGTCTCGGCCGATGCCGTGGCCGACGAACTTCTCGATGACGTGCATCCCCTGGCTCTTGACGTAGCGTTCCATCAGACCGGCGACCTCGGACCAGTACTGGCAGCGTCCCATCGCTCGGATGGACAGGTCGAGGGTCTCTTGCGTGACCTGGAGGAGCTTCCTGTGCTCCTCAGAGACCGCGCCGATCGCCAGGGTGATGGCCGAGTCGCCGCACCAGCCGTTGAGGCGGCAGCCGGTGTCGATGGAGATGATGTCCCCCTCCTGGAGGGGGCGGCGGTTGGGGATGCCGTGGACGACGGCGTCGTTGACGCTGGCGCAGATGACGGCGGGGAAGGGGCGGACCCCCTTGGTAGGGCTGGGGTAGTTGAGGAACAGAGGGGTGGCGTCGTGGCGTCGGAAGATCTCGGCCACGGCGTCGTTGAGCTCGGCGGTGGTGGCCCCGGGCACGGCCAGCTCGCGAACCCGGGCGAGGGCCTCGGCGACCACCTTGCCGGCCTCTCGCATGAGGCCGATCTCCCGGGGGCTCTTGAGCTTGATGATCGATCGGCTGGGGCGGAGCATTGGGGAGAGCCCTCCGGGGGCGATCGGCGAGTGCGAGCGGGGATCAGCGCCGGGTCATCAGGCCGCTGTAGTTCCGCATGATCAGGTGGCTGTCGATCTTCTGCACGAGGTCCAGACAGACTGAGACGACAATGAGCAGGCCAGTGCCACCGAGGAACTGGGTGATGATCGGGTCGACGCTGGTGCCCGCCTGGGCCAGGCCGGCCTGGACTAGGGAGGGAATGACCGCCACCAGGCTGAGGAAGGCGGCCCCGACGTAGGTGATCCGCAGCATCACCTTCTCCAGGTACTCGGCCGTGCGGCGGCCGGGCCGGTAGCCGGGGATGAAGCTGCCGTAGTCCTTCAGGTTATCGGCCATGTCCTTCGGGTTGAAGGTGATGGCCGTCCAGAAGTAGCAGAAGAAGTAGATCAGCCCAATGTAGAAGACCGTGTAGATATAGCCCTGGCTCTGAAAGGCATCCAGGCCGCTCTCGAAGAAGCGGGCGAGGCCCTGCTGCCATCCGGCGGCGTCCTCGCTGGTCAGCCAACCGGCGGTGCCCCGGGCCAGGCCCTGGAAGATGAAGTAGGGGAACATCAGCAGGCTGGAGGCGAAGATGATCGGCATGACGCCGGCCTGGTTGACCTTCAGCGGCAGATACTGCCGGGTGCCGCCGTAGACCCGGCGTCCCCGGACGTGCTTGGCCGACTGGGTCGGGATCCGCCGCTGGCTCTCGGTAATGGCGATCACCCCGACGATCACCGCGATGAACAACGCCAGGAGCAAGGCGGTCACAATCAGGCTGTAGGGCTTCTCGGCGTCGCCGGTGAGGCGGGGGGTGAAGCCGGCGGCGAGGTAGAACAGGGCGTCGTCGGCTCGGGCGAGGATGCCGGCCATGATCAGAAGGCTGATGCCGTTGCCGATGCCGTACTCATCGATCTGCTCGCCGATCCACATCAGGAAGATCGTCCCGGTGGTCATGATCAGCACGCAGATGAAGCCGTAGGGGAAGAAGGCTTTGTACGGGGCCGGGATGAAGTCGAGGGTCTGGACGAACCGGATCCACATGGCCGACTGGCCGAGGCAGATCAGAACGGTTGCGTATCTCGTATATTCGTTGATCTTCTTCCGGCCGCTCTCCCCCTCTTTCATGAGGGCCTCGAGCTGAGGGACGACGCTGCCGAGGAGCTGGAAGATGATGGAGGCGGAGATGTAGGGCATGATGCCCAGGCCGAAGATCGTGCTCATGCCGATCTGGGTGCCGCCGAACATGGCCGCCAGGCCGAGCACCTTGCCGAAGGCCTGCTGGCGGATCGATTCCTGCCATTCGGCCAGGGCCGACTGGTCGACGATCGGCAGCGGGATGTAGAAGCCGATCCGATAGATGGCCAGGAACATGGCCGTCATCAGGATCTTGCGCTGCAGCTCGGGCACCTTGAAGAAGATCGTGATCAGCTTCTGCACGGCAGGACGGCTCCTGTGCGCTTCGGGGCGGGGCGGGGCGTCGGCGATGGGCGGGGGGCCGGCGCGTCGCGTCGCGGTCGAGTCGGGCAGGGCGACCCTGCCTTCGAAAGAGGAGGGGCAGGCCCGCCGGTCGGGGGAGCGGGGGGCTCGGACCGGCACCGGCCCGGCGTCGGTCGAGCCCCCAGGACATTCGGACGCCCGTGGAAGCGGATCTCGCCGCGATTCGAGCCGGCGGGGGGGGGTGGCCCGCGGTCAGACGACCTCGATCGAGCCGCCGGCGGTGGTGATCTTCTCGACGGCGGTCTTGCTGAACTTCTGGGCCTTGACGGTCAGCTTCTTGGTGAGGGTGCCGTCGCCGAGGATCTTCAGGCCGTCGTCGTGCCGCCCCTTGACCAGGCGCTTGGCCCGCAGGATGGCCTCGTCGACGGTGTCGCCGGAGTCGAAGAACGCCTCGAGCAGGTCCAGGTTCAGGATGGCGAAATCCTTCTTGAACCTTCCGTTGGTGAACCCCCGGGTGGGGACTCGGCGGATGATCGGCATCTGGCCGCCCTCGGCCAGCGGGTGCTGCTTGTACCCCTGGCGGGAGGAGTGGCCCTTGTGCCCCTTGGTGCTGGTCTTGCCGTGACCGGAACCGGGACCCCGACCGACTCGCTTGCGTTTCTTGTGTTTGTGGATGCCTTCGTGGACGTCGTGAAGCTGCATGATCGGCCACCTATCGGGGTTCAGAGGGCGACGCCACGGAGCCGGGCGACTTCTTCCTTCGTGCGCAGTTGCTGCAGGCCGTTGATGGCGGCCTTGACCAGGTTCAGCTTGTTGGTGGAGCCGATGCTCTTGGTCAGGATGTCGGTGATGCCGGCCGCCTGGACAACGGCTCGCACGGCGCCGCCGGCGATCACGCCGGTACCGGGGCTGGCCGGGAGCATGATGACCTTGGCGGCGCCGAAGCGGCCGACGACCGGATGCGGGATGGTGCCGCCCCGGGTCTGAATGCGGGTCATCCGCTTGTGGGCGTCCTTGACTCCCTTCTCGACCGCCGGCGGGACCTCGTTGGCCTTACCGTAGCCCCAGGCGACTTGGCCCCGGCCGTTGCCGACAACCACTAGGGCGTTGAAGCTGAAGCGGCGGCCGCCCTTGACCACCGCGGCGCAGCGGCGGATGGACACGACGCTTTCGGTCCACTCGCCGCGGTCTCGACTATCGCTGGACACGCTGATCCTCCGGAGTGAAGTAGGCAGTCGGCGGTCGGCACGAGGCAACAGGAGGGGGAACCGGGCGGTGATTGGACGAGGGTCCGGATCGGAGAACGGGCCCTGCGGGGGGATCGGCCCGGTTCGGCCGACTGCCGACCGCCTGCTGCCTCCTCGCTCCTGATCGTCAGAAGGACAGGCCGGCCTCGCGGGCGGCGTCGGCCAGGGCCTGGATGCGGCCGTGATACTTGTAGCTTCGGCGGTCGAAGCAGACCTTGTCAATACCGGCGGCCTTGGCCCGCTCGGCGATGAGCTTGCCGATCAGCGCCGCGGCGGCCTTGTTTCCGCCGTAGCCGTGCTCCTGGCGGAAGGACGGCTCGACGGTGCCCGCGGCGGCCAGAGTCTTGGCCTCGTCGTCGTTGATGATCTGGGCGTAGATGTGTTTGGAGCTGCGGAAGACCGCCAGTCTCGGCCGCTCGGTGGAGCCGTGCAGCTTCTTGCGGACGTGCCGCTGACGGCGGAGCCGCTGCCCCTGGACGTGCAGTCGGTGGTTCTTGCCCTTCACCTTCGTTCTCCTGCTCCGGGCCGTGTGGGCAGCCGATGCCGACCGGCCACCCGGGCCTCGTGGATCAGCGCTCTGCGGCAAGCGGACTGGGATCGGCGCGTCTGGGGAGTGTGGACGGGAGGCCGGTGGGAGCTGGCCGTTCGGGACCGCTCCCGACTTCCCCTGTTCGGATGATGGAACCCTGGCCGTGGCCAAACCGCTTGCGATCACTTCCCGACGGTTGCTGTGTTACTTGCCGAACGCCTTGCCGGCCTTGCGGCGGACCTGCTCGCCCTCGTAGCGGATGCCCTTGCCCTTGTAGGGCTCGGGGGGGCGGACGCGGCGGATGCGGGCGGCGAATTCGCCGACGGCCTGCTTGTCGGCGCCGGTGATCTGGATGTGGGTGGCGTCAGGGACGGTGACGGTCACACCCTCGGGGGCTTGCATCAGGATCTGGTTGGCGAAGCCGACCTGGAGGTTGACGGCATTGGCTCCCTTGAGCTGGGCCTGATAGCCGACGCCAACGATCTCCAGGCGCTTGGTGTACCCCTCGGTGACCCCCTTGACCATGTTGGCGATGAGGGTACGGGTCAGGCCATGCAGGGCCTTGTTCATGCGCTCGTCGTCGGGGCGCTCGACGCGGATCTCTTTGGCGACGGCGTCGTGAGTGACGCGCATCTCCTCGCGGAAGGAGAAGGAGAGCTTCCCCTTGGGGCCCTCGACCTGGATGGTGGAGCCGTCCAGGGAGATCTTCACGCTGTCGGGCACGGGGATCGGCAGGCGACCGATACGGGACATGGGTTCGGGCTCCGGTTCGGGGCGGTCGTCGGGGGGAGGGGGGGGGTCAGTAGACCAGCGCCAGCACCTCGCCGCCGACCTTCTCGGCGCGGGCGCGGCGGTCGCTGAGGATCCCCTTCGGGGTGCTGAGGATATGGATCCCCATGCCGCCCTGGACCGGCTTCAGCTCGCGATAGCCACGATAGATGCGGCGCCCCGGCTTGCTGACGCGGTCGATCCGGGTGATGACCTTCTCGCCGTTGGGGCCGTACTTCAGGTTGACCCGGAGGGTGCGGGCCGGGACGGTGTCGATCACCTCGAAGTCCCAGATGTAGCCCTCGTCCTTGAGGGCCTGGGCGATGCCGGCCTTCTCGTTGGAGAGCGGCATGTCGACGATCGGCTTCTCGATCCGCACGGCGTTGCGGATGCGGGTGAGCATGTCGGCGATCGGGTCGGTCATCATGGCGGGGGGGCCGGCGACGCCGCGCTGCTGGCCAGGCTTGCGGTAGGGCATGCCGAAGGCTCGGAGCAGCTCTCGGGCCTGGTCGTCGTTGCGGGTGGTGGTGACGATGGTGATGTCCATCCCGAGGGTGTGGGAGATCTTGTCGGCCTCGATCTCGGGGAAGACGACCTGCTCGGTGAGGCCGAGGGTGTAGTTGCCGTTGCCGTCGAAGCTGTTGGGGTTGACGCCGCGGAAGTCTCGGATGCGAGGCAGAACGAGGTTGATCAGGCGGTCGAGGAACTCGTACATCCGCATGCCGCGGAGGGTGACCTTGCAGCCGATCTCGTTCCCCTCTCGGAGGCGGAAGCCGGCGATGGACTGTTTGGCCTTGGTGATGACCGGCTTCTGGCCGGCAATCCGCCCCATGGTCTCGACGGCGGCCTCGAGGATGGACTTGTCCTGGGTGGCGCGGCCGACGCCCATGTTCAGGACGATCTTCTCGAGCTTGGGGATCGCCATGACATTGGTGATCCCGTACTTCTCGGCGAGTGCCGGGGCGATGGTCGTGCGGTACTCTTCAAACAGGCGGGCCATCGGGATCGGTCCTCAGGCCGACGGCGCGGGCCCGGGAGTGGTGCCCGTATGCCGGCGGGTCGGGAGAAGGGTGGAGGGGGATGCCGGGTTCGAGAACCTGGCTCCCGAGGGGGGGGGTCGGCTAAAGCGTCCCCTCGGTGATTCGACGATGGACGCGGGCGGAGGCCGGCGCCCGGATCAGCCCCCGGCCTTAGCTCGGGAGGGCTTGGGGGGGCCGAGGGTGCCGAGGCCGGAGTCGCAGCGCTTGCAATGCCGCTCCTTCTGGCCGTTGTCGAGGATGCGGTAGCCGACCCGGGCGGGGCCGTTGCAGGTCGGGCAGTAGAGCATGACGTTGGAGGCGTCGATCGGCATCTCCTTGGAGAGCCGGCCGCCCTGGGGATTGCGCTGACTGGGACGCACGTGCTTGTAGACGAGGTTGACGCCCTCGACGACGATTTTGCCTTTCGCGGGGAGCGTCCGGAGGACCTTGGCTCGGGTCCCCTTGTCGTCCCCGGTGATGACGACGACTTCGTCGTTGCTTCGGACCTTCATGACGCGCTCTCCGGCCTGCTAGGGGCCGAGTCTCGGGACAAGTCGGGCGGGGGGCCGGATCGGGTCAGACCACTTCGGAGGCCAGGCTGATGATCTTCATGAACTGCTTGTCGCGCAGTTCTCGGGCGATGGCGCCGAAGATGCGGGTGCCGCGGGGCTCGTTCTCCTTGGAGATGAGCACGCAGGCGTTGCGGTCGAAGCGGACGTAGGAGCCGTCGGGGCGTCGGGTTTTGAATCGGGTGCGGACGACGACACAGCGGACGACGTCGCCGGCCTTCACGTCGCCCCCGGGGGAGGCCTTCTTCACGCTACCGATGAAGACGTCTCCCAGGCCCGCGGTGCGCCGCTTGTACCGGGAGGCGCTGCCGCCGAGGACCTTGAAGCACATCACTTCCTTGGCCCCGCTGTTGTCGGCCACGTCGAGCCGGGTCTGCATCTGGATCATCGTCGAGAACCCTGTCACGGTCGCGGCCGCGGTCCCCAACGATCGCCGGCGGCCCACGAGTCTCCGGAGGATGGTTTCTGGATCACATCGAGGCGATTGGGGGCCGGAGTCTGCTGGCCCCCCTGCCTTCCCCGGTGGTCAGGGGAGGGAACGGGCGGGTCACTCGGCGGGAGGAGGGTCGCTCTGGGCCTGACCCTCGGCGGCGGCGATGCGGGCGTCGGCCTCCTCGTGCGCGGGGGCCTTGCGGAGGATGCGGACCAGCCGCCAGCGCTTCTGCTTGGACAGCGGCCGGGTCTCCATGATCTCGACCAGGTCGCCGACGCGGGTTTCGTTCCGCTCGTCGTGGACGTAGCAGATCGTCCGCCGCTTCATGTACTTGCCGTACTTCGGGTGCGGGACGAGGCGGGAGACCTCGACCCGTCGGGTCTTGTCCATTTTGTCGGAGGTGACCGACCCGATCTCGACCTTGCGACGGCCTCGGGGCCGAGGTGTCGGCGGGGTCTTGGCCGGGTTGGTCGGCGTCGGCTGGCTCATTGTCAACTACTTGCTATCCGGGGAGGGATCGGGTCGAGTCTGGGAACGGTCGGGCGGGAGGGGACGGGCCGGTTCAGGCGCCGGCCTCGGCCTGGAGCTGGCGTTGCCGCAGGATGGTTTTGATCCTGGCGATCTCGCGCTTGGCCTTGAGCACCTCGCTGGGCGCCTCGAGCCGCTCGGTGGTGCTTTGCAGGCGGAGCCGGAAAAGCTGCTCCTGGGTCTCCTTGAGCATCAGGGCGAGCTGCTCGTCGTCCTTCTCGCGGAGTTCGGCGGGCTTGGTCATCGCGGGGGTCCTGGATTCGTCGGCCGGCGTGGCCGGCGTGGCCGGTCTGGCCGGCTTGGTCTCAGAGGGTCGGCCGGCGGGAGACGAACCGGCAGGTCACGGGCATCTTGTAGGCGACGCGGGCGAACGCGGCGCGAGCGCGGGACTCGGGGATGCCGGCGACCTCGAAGAGGACGGTCCCGGGCTTGACGATGGCCGCCCAGTAGTCGACTTCGCCCTTGCCCTTACCCATCCGCGTCTCGGCCGGGATCGAGGTGATGCTCTTGTGCGGGAAGACGCGGATGTAGAGCTTGCCGCCGCCGCGGACGGCCCGGGAGAGGACCATCCGGCTGGCCTCGAGGACCTCGGCGCTGACGCGGCCGGGCTCGAGCGACTGGAGGCCGTACTCGCCGAAGGCGACGTAGTTGCCCCGGGTCGCATTACCTTTTACGCGACCTTTTTGGCTTTTTCGATACTTGACCCGCTTGGGCATCATGGCCATCGGTGCCGGCCTCCATCTTCAAGTAATCGCCCTGATGAACCCAGACTTTGACGCCGATGTGGCCCTGGGGCGTCTTGGCCTCGGCGAACCCGTAATCGACCTTCGCCCGCAGCGTGGAGAGCGGGATGGAGCCGGCGGCGGCCTTCTCGGTTCGGGACATCTCGGCCCCGCCCAGGCGGCCGGAGAGGCGAACCTTCACCCCCTTGGCCCCGGCGTCCATGGTGTTGTCCAGCGCCCGCTTCATGGTGCGGCGGAAGCTGGAGCGCTTCTGCAGCTGCTCGGCGATGTCCTCGGCCACCAGCTGCGCGTCGATCTCCGGGCGGTTGACCTCGACGATCTTGATCTCGATCCGGCGGCCGGTGAGATCCTGCAGCTCCTCCTGGAGCTTCTCGACCTCGGCCCCCTTGCGGCCGATGATCACGCCCGGCCGGGCGGTGTGCAGCAGCACGACGACCGCGTCCCGAGTGCGCTCGATCTCGATCTTGGGGATGCCGGCGTAGCTGTAGCGCTTCTTGATGTACTGGCGGACCTTGAAGTCCTCGACCAGCAGGTCCTTGAATTCGGCCTTGCCGGCGTACCAGCGGCTTCGCCAGTCTTCCATCACGCCGATGCGGAAGCCGGTCGGATTGATCTTCTGTCCCATGGGTCGGTCCGATCCTCGCTCGAGAGATGGCCGGGGGGGCGGCGGGTCCGGTTACGCTTCCTCGGCCATCCGACGGGCGGCCTCGGGGCCGGCCAGGGCCGTCTCCAGGTCGGCCAGGCCGATGGTGATGTGGCAGCTCCGGCGCTTGATCAGGTGGGCCATGCCGCGGGCGCGGGGCATGAGCCGCTTGAACATGGCGGCGCCGTCCCCTCGGGCGTCGGCGACGATCAGGTCGCCGGGGTTGCGGACCCCCTGGTCCTCGGCGTTGGCCATGGCGCTCTTGAGCACCTTCTCGGTGTACCGGGCCCCGCGGTGGGGCAGGTACTTGAGGATCTGCATCGCCTCGTCGGCGTACTTGCCGCGGATCAGGTCCAGGATCTTGCGAACCTTGAGCACCGACATCCGGGCGAAGCGGTGCGAGGCCTTGTAGGGGTAGGGGCTCTGCGTCTTCATCGTCCTCGTCCCGTAGGGCCGGGGGGGCCGGCCATCGTCTCATCGCGTCGAGTTCGAGTGGCGGCCGGCGGCGCCGGCCCTACGCACCGATCATCTCCCGCTTATCGCTTGCCCTTCGACTTGCCGCCGTGGCCGCGGAAGGTCCGAGTCGGCGAGAACTCGCCGAGCTTGTGCCCGACCATGTCCTCGGTGATGTAGACCTTCGTGAACACCTTGCCGTTGTGCACCTCGAAGTTCTTGCCGATGAACTCCGGCACGATGGTGCAGGCACGCGACCAGGTGCGGATCGGCCCGCGGGCGCCGCTGGCCTCGGCCTTCTCGACCTTCTCCAGCAGCCGCTCGTCGACGTAGGGGCCCTTCTTGAGCGATCGTCCCATGGCCTTGTCTTTCTCGCGGAAGGAGGCAAACGGCGGGAGGCAGGGGAGGCGGCGTCGGCGAGGACGTGGCGGGGGGGGGCCGGCCTGCCTGTCGCCGACGGTCTGCTGCCTACTGCCGGAACTCAGATCTTCAATTGACCGTAACGGACGCTCTTGCGGCGGCGGATGATCGCCGAGTTCGAGGGCTTGCGGCGCTTGCGGGTCTTGCCGCCCTTGGCCGGCAGGCCCTTGGGCGAGCACGGGTGACGGCCGCCGGAGGTGCGGCCCTCGCCGCCGCCCATCGGGTGGTCGTGCGGGTTCATCGCGGTGCCGCGGACGTGAGGCCGGCGGCCGAGCCAGCGCTTGCGGCCGGCTTTGCCAAGGCGAATGTTCATGTGATCAGCATTGCCCACCGGGCCAATCGTCGCCCGGCACATGATGGGCACACGGCGGACCTCGCCGGAGGGCAGGGTGAGCTGGGCCCAGGTGCCCTCGCGGGCGGTCAGGGTGGCGCTGGTGCCGGCGGAGCGGCACATCTTGGCGCCGCCGCCGGGCTGCATCTCGACGTTGTGCACGACCATGCCGGTGGGGATCTTCGCCAGCGGCAGGCAGTTGCCCAGCTTCGGCTCCGAGTCGGGCCCGCTGACGACGGTCATGCCGGCGGTCAGCCCCTCGGGGGCGATGATGTACCGCTTGGTGCCGTCCTCGTACCGGATCAGGGCGATGCGGGCCGAGCGGTTCGGGTCGTACTCGATGTGGGTGACCTCGGCGGGCTGGCCGTCGCGATCGTTGCGCTTCCAGTCGATGATCCGATAGAGGCGCTTGTGGCCGCCGCCGCGGTGGCGGGCGGTGATGACGCCGTGGTGGTTCCGGCCGCCGGTCTTCTTCAGCGGCTCGGTCAGGCGCTTCTCGGGCTTCTTGTTCTTGTCGGTCAGCTCGGAGAAGTCGCTGACGGAGGCGTTGCGCCGCCCGGGGCTGGTCGGCTTGTAGACGCGGATGCCCATGACTGTCTCTTCCCTCGGCCCGCCGGGGTTGCGACGGGGACCCGTTCCGATGAATGATGGCCGATGACCGAATGAACCCGATGACCGCCCGCCGCCGGGGCCGCCGTCACCGGCCGCCGATCATCAGAAGAAGTCGATGCGGTAGTCGTCCTTCAGCTTGACGATGGCCTTCTTCCAGTTTTTCGTGCGGCCGACCTTGAGGCGATAGCGCCGGGCGACGGCCTTGCGGTTTTGGGTCCGGACGTCGTCCACCTTGACGTCGAAGAGGGCCTCGACGGCCTCCTTGATCTCGGTCTTGGTGGCCAACGGGTTGACCTCGAAGGTGTAGGCGTTGTGCCGCTCGGCGACCTGGGTAGCCTTCTCGGTGATCAGGGGGCGGAGGATCACCTGATAGGGCTCCAGCTTCGGCCCGGGCCGCTCGTACTGGGGGGGGCGTCGGAGGGTAACCATGACGGATCAGGACCTCGGGGGCGTTCGATGGAGTTCCGGGCCGGGAACCGTGGTCAGCCGGCGGCCGCGGCGGCCTCGACCTCGGGGCGGCGGCGGACCTTCTCCTTGACCCGTTCCTTGAGGGTGGCCAGGGCCTCGGGGGTGAGGATCAGGTAACGCTGGCGGAGGATGTCGTAGGTGTTGAACTCGGCGACCGGGGCGACCTTCACGCCGGGGATGTTCCGGGCGGCTTTGTAGACGCTCGGGTCGTGCTCGGCGGTGCCGAGGAGCACCTTGCGGCCGTCGAGGGTCCGGCGGAGGGCGTCGCGCTTGGACTCCCCGTCGACGGGCTGGGCGGTGTCGGGCAGGTCGGGTCGGCGGATCGAGCGGAGGACCCGGGCGACCTCTTTGGTCTTGGGGGTCGCGCCGAGGTCGAGGCCGGTGAGGACGATCGCCTGGTTGTCCTGGAACTTGGAGAGGACGGCCATGCGGATGGCCAGCCGGACGGCCTTTTTGGGGAGGCGGTAGGAGTAGTCTCGGTTGCGGCGGGCGAAGGCGACGCCGCCGCCGACGCGCTTGTTGGTCCGCTTGGCGCCCATCCGGGCGTTCCCGGTCCCCTTCTGCCGGTACATCTTCTTGGTCGAGCCGGCGACGTCGGAGCGGCCCCGGGTATTGACCGTGCCGACCCGGCGGTTGGCCAGGTGCATGAGCACCACGTCGTGGAGCAGCTGTTTGTTGATCGCGCCGCCGAAGTCGGCTGGATCGATGGACTCCTCGCCCACCTGCTCGCCGGACGTGTTGTAGACGGGGATGGTCAGCATCGTCTTTGATCCATGCAGGCGGTCGACCGGCCGGCCGGGCAAGCGATCGCGGTCGGGCCGACCGGGCCGATCCCGATCGGGGATGGGCCGGGTCTCGAATTCCGATCCGATTCTGTGTGTGTGTGTCCGATTCCGAGCCGCGCCGCCGGGGAGGGAGGGGCGGGTCGTGGGGTCCCGGCCGCGACGGCGGGGCCGATCCGGCGGGGGTGGCGGGCCGAGCCGCATCGCCGAGGCGGGAAGCGGGCCGGCCGGTTCGATCCGATGCGGGCGGCGCGATCAGACGGCGTTGGTCTGGCGGACGATCACGAAGCCGCCGTTGTGGCCGGGCACGGCGCCCCGGACCAGCAGCAGGTTGTTCTCGGCGTCGACGCGGACGACCTTCAGGTTCCGGACCGTGATCCGGGCGTTGCCGTACTGGCCGGGCTTGCGGACCCCCTTGAAGACGCGGGCGGGGTCGGCCGAGGGGCCGCTGGAGCCCGGATGCCGGTGCATCCGCTGCACGCCGTGGGTGGCCCGCAGGCCCCGGAAGCCATGCCGCTTGACGACGCCCGTGTAGCCACGCCCCTTGCTGGTGCCGATGACGTCAACGCGCGGGATGTCGGCGAAGACGTCGACCTTCAGGGTCGTTCCCTCGGACACGTCGACCGGCCCATCCTGACGGATCTCGCGGATGAACCGCTTGGGCTCGGCATCGACCTTTTTGGCGTGGCCGCGCTCGGCCTGAGAGGCATTCTTGCGCTTTTTGTCCGCGAATCCAAGCTGCAGGGCGTGATAGCCGTCGCGCTCGGCGGTCCGGACCTGCAACACCGTGCAGGGGCCGCACTCGATCACGGTCACGGGGACGACGGTGCCGTCCTCCTGGAAGAGCTGGGTCATGCCGACCTTGCGACCCAGTAACCCGACGTTCATCGCTTCGCTTGCTCCGTCGCTCGAAATCCAGAGGATCGGGGCCCACCCGCGCGACCGACAGCCTTCCCCCGGCCGACGGTCCGACGACACGAGAACGGGCACGAGTCGCCCTCGAGCCACCCGTGCCCCCGTGCTGCCGCTCCCCCCCTGGACCGCATCCGCCTGCCCACCGAGGGAAGCAGACGCAAGAGGGATCCGCGGTTGCGACCCTGGCTCAACCCCCGGCGGGGCCGGCCTTGATCTTGATGTCGACGCCCGCGGGCAAGCTGAGCTTGTTCAGAGCGTCGATGGTCTTGTTGGTCGGCTGCACAATGTCGATCAGCCGCTTGTGCGTGCGGATCTCGAACTGCTCCCGCGACTTCTTGTCGATGTGCGGGGAGCGGAGGACGGTGTAACGCTCGATGCGCGTCGGCAGGGGGATCGGCCCGTGGACGATCGCCTCGGTCCGCTTCGCGGTGTCGACGATATCTTTCGCCGACTGATCCAGGATGGTGTGATCGTACGCTTCCATCCGGATCCGGATGCGTTCGTTGCTCATGCCCGCCACGGGTCGATATCCCTCATGCGCTCGTGCGAACCGCCGACGCTCGCTTGTCTCGGCGATCGAACAGAGTTGTGCAACCAAACTCGGGGAAAGTGAGATGCTATCCGAGGGGGGGGTCGGCCGTCAATCGGGTCGCGCCGATTTTCTCGCCTCGTTCCTGGATTTCCCGGGCTCCACAGTGTCGGTTGGAGGGGGAGCGGGATGGAGTCGTCGGGGGGCCGGGAGGGGGATCGCTCGGCCCGGCTCCCTGGCAAGGCGGGTCCGATGGCCCCGCGGCGGGCGGTCTTCGGACAAGCGTCGGATGGGAGGAGACGGCTCAATCGTCGCCCAGGTCGGGGGGGATGCCGTCGAGGGTTCGGAAGTTTTCGATGCGGTGGAAGGTCATGAAGTTGGCGTCGTGCTGGTTGTGGGCGCCTCCGAGGCCGTCGTCGAACGCGGTGCGGACGACGGCGATGAGATCTTCTCCCTCGAAGAGCCAGTCGACGTACTGGAAGCCGTGGTGCTCCACGTCGGGGTGGTGGAGGACCACGGCGCGGACCTCCCAGTCTCTCAGGTTGGTCGAGGCGACCAGGGCCAGGGTGTTTCGAGTGCGGCCGGGCTGGCCGAGGTCGAACCGGGGAGGGACCCAGTTGGTGAGCGACCAGTAGCACTGGGTGCGGGGATCGTAGCGGACGGTGAACTTCTTGGCGCCTCCGGGGAAGCGGATGAAGTCGGCCTCGGGGTCGAAGGTGGCGGCGTTGCCGTCCTCGGAGATGTGGACGAGGGCGGCGAAGCCGGCCTCGGGCTTGGTATCGACTCGGAGGAGGTCGACGATCTGGCCGTCGGGGGTGACGACGGCGTTCCCCTCCAGCCAGCCGCCGAACATGCCGTCGAGCCAGGAGCGGTCGGAGCCGAGGGGTCGGGAGACGGTCCAGCTCTCGGCCCGGAGCAGGTCGGCGTCGACGGGGGCGGACATCATGAAGGCGCGGAAGTGCTCTCCCCAGCCGCCGGGGCCTTCGGCATCTTCCATCGCCCTCCAGATGCGGCCGTTGTGCTCGACGACGGGCACGGGGGCGCAGTGGAACCGCTGGCCGGGCAGGAGGAGGCCGGAGGAGGAGTCGACGGGGGAGGTCCAGGAGAAGCCCCGGTCGTCGGATCGTCGGATGACCGTCTCGCCGTACTCTCGGCTGGTGCCCATGAGATAGAGGGCACCGCGATGGAAGAAGAGGGTGGACCACCATTGCCCCTTGATGACGGCGATCCGGGTCCAGGAGGCCCCCCGGTCCTTCGAGGCGAAGACGACGGTCGTGTCCCTGGTGCTGCCGGGGCCGAAGAAGTCGTGCGAGGCGACGTACATCCCTCCCGGCAGGGCGGCGATGCTCGGGGAGCCGATGTACTGTCGGCTCGACGCGGGGCTGTGGTCGATCACCACCCCGGGGACGAGGGCACGGTCGGGCTCCGGCCGATCGTCCGGGGCGGGGGAGGCCGTCGTGATGAGGATCGGGAGCAGGAGCGGTCCAAGGGAAGTCATCAAGAGAATCCTCCTGGGTCGTCCCGGGCTCACGATCCGCCCGGAGCGGGCTCGGCGGCCGGCTCGTCCTGGAGGCGGAGGGCCGGGGAGATTCGATCGCCGGCCAGGACCGGGAGGACGTCGCGTTTGGCGGGGGACGAGGATGAGGGGATCGGTTGGGGACGAGCCCTCGCCGCGAGGCCTCGTCTCGGGGCCGAGGCCCCACACGGCGGCCGCGCCGGGTCGGTCATCCTCGACGATCCTGGCGTTGCGGTCGAGGGCCGAGTCGGCCGAGCTGGGGGCGGGGTCGGTCGCGGTGGCCCCTGATCGGTGCTCCTGCTCCGATCGATCGGGCCCGGTCATTCCTCTCCGATCAACTTCTTGAGCATGGCCTCCGGGGCCGGAGCGTATTCGAGGGGCTCCATGGTGTAGCTGGCTCGTCCCTGGCTGAGGCTGCGGACGTCGGTGGAGTAGCCGAACATTTGCTCGAGCGGGGCTCGGGCATCGACGACCCAGAGCTTGCCGCGCTGGTAGGTGCGGTCGATCAGGGCTCGGCGGGAGGAGAGGTCCCCCGTGACGTTGCCGAGGAATTCCTCGGGGGTGACGACCTCGACCTTCATGATTGGTTCCAGGAGCACGGGGCCCGCCTTCTCCAGCGCCTTGTTCAGGGCGTCGGTGGCCGCGAAGCCGAAGGCCAGCTCGCTGGAGTCGACCTCGTGGGTCTCGCCGTCGATGAGGGTGACCTTGAGGTCTACCAGCGGGTAGCCGGTGACGCCGCCGCTCTTGGCGTCCTCTCGGATGGCGGCCTCGACGGCTCGGACGAACTGGGCGGGCACGTCGTTGGGCTTGGCCTTGTTGACGAAGCGGACGACCGGCGCTCCCTTGGGCTGGGGCTCGGGCTCCAGGTCGATGGTGATCTTGGCGTAGAGGCCCGAGCCGCCGGTCTGGCGGATGCACTGGCCGTGCACCCCCTTGACGGCCCGCTGGATCGTCTCTCGGTAGCTGACGCGGGGCTTGCCGACGCGGACCTGGAGCTTCAGGTCGCGGAGCATCTTGTTCTTGATAATCTCCAGGTGCAGCTCTCCCATGCCGGAGATGAGCGTCTCGCCGGTTTCCTCATCGAACTTGTAGGTGAAGGTCGGGTCCTCGCGAGCCAGCGCCGCCAGGGCCTCGGCGAGCTTGTTCTTGTCGGCCGAGCTGACCGGCTCGATCGCCATGCTAATGACGGTTTCGGGGAACTCGATCCGCTCCAGCAGGATCGGGTGTGCCGGGTCGCACAGCGTATCCCCGGTGACGGACTCCTTCAGGCCAACCACTCCGACGATGTCGCCGGCCAGGGCCTGGTCGATCTGCTCGCGGTCGTCCGCGCGGATGTGGTAGAGCCGGGAGCAGTTCTCCTTCTTGTTCTTGCCGGGGTTGAGCGGCCGGGTGTTGGCCTTCAGGATGCCGGAGTAGACGCGGACGAAGGACAGGTCGCCGTGCTGGTCATGGGTGATCTTGAAGACGAGGCCGGCGAAGGGGGCCTTCGGGTCTGGGGCGCGTTCCAGCGTCTCGCCGCTCTTGGGGTGCTCTCCCTTGACCGGGGGGACCTCCAGCGGGCTGGGCAGGTAGGAGACAACCGCATCGAGCAGCCGCTGTACCCCCACGTACTTGAAGCTCGACCCGCAGAGCACCGGCTGGGCCTTGCCCGTCAGCGTGGCTCGGCGGAGGGCGGCCCGGATCATCTCGGGGGTCAGCTCCTCCCCCTCGAGCGCGAGCATGTATTGCTCCGCGAACCGCTCGTCGAACTCGCTGAGCTGGTCGAGCATGACCTCTCGCCAGTGCTCGAACTGGTCGCGGAGCTCGTCGGGGATCTCCGCCTCGGTGATGGACGAGCCGAGGTCCTCGGTCGTGTAGTACAGGGCCTTCTGCTCGATCAGGTCGATCAGGCCGGTGAACTCGCCCATCGAACCTTCGGGCCCGGCGCCGATGGGAATGATGACCGGGATGGGGTGGCCGGAGAGACGATCCTTGATCTCCTCGAAGACGCGGTCGAACTCGGCACCGATCCGGTCCATCTTGTTAATGAAGCAGATCCGGGGGACGTGGTACTTGTCGGCCTGCCGCCAGACCGTCTCGCTTTGGGCCTCGACCCCCTCGACCGCCGAGAAGACCACGACGGCGCCGTCGAGGACCCGGAGCGAGCGCTCGACCTCGGCGGTGAAGTCGACGTGGCCGGGAGTGTCGATGATGTTGATGGTGATCGGCTTGCCGTCTCGGTCCTTCCACTTGCAGGAGATGGCGGCGGCGACGATGGTGATGCCGCGCTCGCGCTCCTCCTGGAGGTAGTCGGTGGTGGTGCTCCCCTTGTCGACGTCGCCCATCCGGTGGATCTCACCGGTGTAGTACAGGATGCGCTCGGTGGTCGTCGTCTTCCCGGCGTCGATGTGGGCAACGATGCCGATGTTCCGGATCGAGGCCAGGGGGCTCGGTTGTCCGTCGCTGTCCATGAGGGGCCGTCCTTCGGGGGCGAGGCGGGGGGGCGAGAACGGGGCAGGTCGATGCAAGCAGCCGGCGGACTTGGGCGGAGGGGAGCCCGCCCGATCCGGTTCGCCTCCAGGCGATCCCGACCGATCCGACGCCGGGCGACTGGTCGCCCCCCATTATACGAAGGGCCACCTGCCCGCCCAGGGGAGGCATCTCCAGGACAACCGGCCATCGACAACGACCACAGCGGGGGGAGCATCCCGCGATGCGGCCCGACGCCTCGGCGCGTTGCCGACCGGAAGAGGCGGGGATAGCATGGATCGGCTGACGCGAGGGGCGGGGTGCGAGCCGGGAGGTCCGGCGAGCGGCCCGGCCGATTGGGGTCAAGGGAAGCCGATGGCCAGTTCGGTCCTCGACCCGACGAGCGGAGCGGGAGCGCCCGACGAGCCGCTGGATACCACCGTTCGGCTGATCACTCCCGAGCGCATCACCTTCCTGTACCCGCTGGCCGGCCCGTTCCGGAGGGCGACGGCGTACCTGATCGACCTGCTCGTGCTGGTGATGGTTGGCTTCCTGGGGCTGCTGCTCTCGCTCGCGTTGTCGCTCGGGACGGCGGCCGGGGGAGGGCTGTTCCTCGTCGTCGTCTTCGTGCTGAGGTTCGGCTACGGCGCGTTGCTGGAGGGGCTGTTCAACGGGCAGACGATCGGAAAACGGGCGATGGGGATCCGCGTGGTGTCGGTGGAAGGGGTACCGATCACGGGGGGGCAGGCGTTCCTGAGGAACCTGCTGTGGTGCCTGGACGGGATGATGCCGTTCGCTTACATGCCGGCGCTGGCGAGCATGATCCTGACGAGGAGGTTCCAGCGGCTCGGGGATCTCGCGGCGAGGACGATGGTGATCGTCGAGCAGCGGCCCCCCCGGGCCGGCGTGGCGAACCTCGAGGAGAAGGCGGTTGCGGCGATCCTGCCCCGACTGCCGACCCGGATCGACGCGGGACCGGAGCTGGCCAGGGCGCTCTCGGACTACGTCACGCACCGCAAGCGGTTCAGCCCGTCGCGTCGGGAGGAGATGGCCGGGCACCTCGCCCGGCCGGCTCGCCAGAAGTACGGACTTCCCGACGACGTGCCCGGCGACGCGCTGCTCTGCGCCCTGTATCACCGCGTCTTCCTGGAGGGATGATCGACCATGAGGGTCGTGGAGCGGCTGGCGAGGCGGGAGCGGATCTGGCGGGAGCTCGACGCGTTGCTCCTCCGGTTCGAGGAGGCCGGCGCCCTGAGAGGCCGAACCGTCCCCCTCGGGAAGCGGGGCGAAGCCGTCGAGCCTGACCCCGACCCGTCCGCTCCCTCGCCCGACGGCCGGATCGGCGCCCCCGAGGTCATCCGCCTCGGCGAGCTGTACCGGGCCGCCTGCGCCGACCTGATGCTGGCCGAGGCGTATGATCTGCCTCGGGACACCGTCGCCTACCTGCACGCCCTCGTCGGCCGGGCGCACAACGCGCTCTATCGGACCCGGGGGTTCCGCGTCCGAACCTGGGCGACCGAGCTGCTCGACGTGGTTCCCCGGCGGCTGAGATCGGACCCGTTCCTGAGAATCTCCTCCGTGCTGTTCTGGGGGCTGATGCTGATCGCGGGAGCCCTGGCGGCGGCTCGGCCGGGATTCGCCGAGAAGGTCGTCGGCGCCGAGCAGGTGGCCAGCCTGGAGGAGATGTACTCCCGGCCGCTGACCGAGCTGCCCCGAGACGACGAGTTCATGACCGGCTTCTACATCAACCACAACGCCGCCATCGGCCTGAAGTGCTACGCCTACGGCCTGACCTTCGGCCTGATGACCCTGTACGAGCTCAGCTTCCAGGCGATCGTCCTCGGCACAATGTTCGGGCACATGGCGACGACGCCGATGGCCGCGAACTTCTATGAGTTCGTGACCGCGCACGGCCCGTTCGAGTTGACGGCGATCGTCTTCTCCGGAGCCGCCGGCCTTCGGCTCGGCTGGGGGCTGATCGACACCAAGGGGATGCGCCGGGTCGACTCGCTGGGCCGAGAGGCGAGGGCCTCCCTGCCGATCGCCGGCGCGGCGGTCTGCCTGTTCGTGCTGGCGGCCTTCCTGGAGGGATTCGTGTCGGCCTCGGGCCTGCCCTACGCGGCCAAGGCCGGGGTGGCGGTGGGCAGCACGATGCTGTTGCTGCTGTACCTCGTCGCCGGAGGGCGGGGAGGCTCTCGAACGGGTGTGACCGACGAATGATGTAGATCGGGCCGGTTCGTCCGCCTATGCTGGGGCTCCCCTCACACTCCGGGAGCCACCGCCATGGCCGCCACCATCGTCGCCCGATCCGAGACCGGCTTCACCATC
>NZ_RYZH01000041.1 GCF_003977685.1 Tautonia sociabilis
CCGCATCGCTGGTGGGCGTGGTCTGGGACGGGCAGGCCGACCGACGCCGACGGCGAGGGGGAGGTGCCGGGGCCCCGAGCCCACCGAACCTGCACCGGCAGCTTGACAGTCCCCCTCTCATAGATGGGTTCGTTCCGGCGGCCGTCGCGCGGCGGCCATCCGGCTTGGCTCCGCTCCGATCGAGCGCCGCCTTCCCGTCCCGGGGAGGGGCGGAGCGGCGACCCGGGAGACGATCGGTGCGCTCCGGCGCGTGGACCGCCCTCTCGGCGGCCATTGGACGCAACCATTGTTTTATCAGTGAGTTACGTCGCCTTCCCGCCCGACCGACACGGCACGAAATGGGTTCGCTCCGTCGCTGACGACCGCGCCGGTCGGCCGATCGACTCGAGCCGAGCGGCCGACGCCCTCGATCGGCGCCGGGAGGGTCGCGCCTGGGGGTCGAGCGAGGGGATTGCTCCTGCCAGGTTGCCAAGGATCGGGACGGACGACGGACGCCGCCGGAGGGCCGGTGTCCTCTCCCAGATGATCGCCGTCGGGAGGGGTTCCGGTCACTCGATCTCGGCCGGGGCGGAGGGCTTGGCGATGGCGATCTGGAGGCCGACGGCGTTGGCCGCGTCGACGGCGAGCACGGCGTTGCGGTGAGGGGTGGTGAAATCGGCCATCAGGAGCATGCCGGAGCGGAGGGTGTCGGCGCGGACCTGGCGGAGGCGGTCGGCCAACTGGGCGGGGTCGATGGGCTCCCGATCGACGGAGACTCGGCCGGCGGGGTCGATCTCGACCAGGATGTACTGGTCGAGCAGCTCGTCGAGCGTGCGCATTTGCTGGGCGACGGCGTCGGGGTCGTCGGGCTCGGGGGAGGGGATCTCCAGGGTCTTGAAGTAGAGTGTGGTGGCGGTGACGAGGAAGAAGAGGACGAGCTGGAAGGCGACGTCGACCATGGCCGTCAGGTCGATCTCGTCGGGCTGGTCGGGGGGGTCGGCGGCGAGGGTGAAGGCGGCGGCCTCCTCGTCCTCGTCGAGCGGGTCGAAGGGCTCGGGCTCGGGGCCGAGGGGGGCGGGCTCCTCGACGCCAGGCTCGTCGGCGTCGGCGTCGGCAACGGGGGAGGAGCGGCGGAGTTCGACGGTCGGCGGCTCCTGGCGATCGAAGCGGAAGCCGGCCTCGGCGGCCAGGTCGGCCCCGGCGATCGGCTCGGGCTCGTGGCCCTCGTCCTCGTCCTCCGCGTCCTCGTCGGCGAACTGGGCGTCGAAGACCGGCCCGAGGGCGTCGGCGTCGAGGTCGAGCTCGTCGTCATCGTCGAGGCCCTCGGAGAGGCCGGGGGCGGTCGGAGGGGGGGGGACGGGACCGAGATCCGAGGTCGGGTCGGGGACGGACCCCGGGGCCGGGGGGCGGAGGTCGGCCGGTGCGGGGGAAGGCCAGGCATCCGGATCGATGGCCCGGGCCCAGTCGGGGACGGGCACGGACTCCTCCGTCTCGAAGGAGGCCGAGGGGAACGACCGGGAGGAGTCGCCGGAGGCCGTCGGCGGAGGGCCCTCGCCGGGGAGATCCGGGCCGGCCGGGGGAGCGGGGAACAGCCCTGGCGCGTCGGCGACCCGGACCCAGGGCGCGCCCGATCCGGCGGGCCGGGCCAGGTCGTCCGCCCGGATCGCCCCCGAGGCCACCCCGGCCCGGACGGCCTCGGTGCTCAGGTCGCGTTCGACTTCCAGGCGGTCGGAGTGGAAGATGTCCCAGGTGGCCATGAGCGTCGGGGGAGCGAGGGTTTGGGGTCGGCCGGGCGGTCCGAGGGAGCCGGCTCCCGGGGGAGGAGGCCCGGTTGGGGGATCGCCCCCGCCCGAGGGAGGGAGGCGAAGGGGATCGAGGCCGGGTCGAGACGGGGAGGAGGCTACGACTGGTTGGCGTCCTCGACGCCCAGGTGGAGGATGATCCCCTCGACCTCGGCGACGATCGAGCCGACGCGGAGGACCTCGCCGTGGGAGACGGCGCCGTCGGCCTGGAGAACGACGTGGCGACGGCCGCGGCGGACCCCCTCGGCGACCGCCTCCCGGATGGCCTCGGGAGAGTCAAGCGCGTCGGCCGGGTCGGTACTCATGCCCGAGAAGACGGCCACCCCCCCGCCGGGCCGGGGGACGAGCGTCAGGTTGGTCGCCAGGGTCTCCTCCACCCCGGTGCCGTAGACCGCCGGCGGCAGCTCGACCTCGGCCTGGGCCGAGGCCCGGTAGGTGAGCATCAGGAAGATCAGGAGCTGGAAGACCACGTCAACCATCGGCGTCAGGTCGATGGCGGCGTCGAGCGGCGAGCGGACCTGGCGTTGCAGCAGCATGGCGACGGGAGCCTCGGACGGGGGGAGGGCGGATGACCCAGAACCGATGACCGATGACCGATGATCGGATGACCGATCGCTGATGGGTGTGGGCCGATGCCGGAAGACCGGGGCTCGGGAGGGGGATGGCCTCGGGCCTCCGAGGGGACGATCGGGAGCGGGCATCGGCTCCTCTGGACAGGGGGGGGCGTCGAGGGGAGGTCGGCCCTGGCCGGGCCGAAGGCATCGGCCTCCCGGCCCGGGAGCCGAGATCCCTCGCCCTGCCCTCCGCTGGCCCCGGCCGTCCCGTCGCCGTCACCTCGGCAGCACGGCGCGGACGGTGCCGGAGCCGGGGCGGGGGGAGGAGGCCCGGCCGCTGGTGCGGCGGGTCTCCTCGGCCTCGAGGAAGTCGAGGAAGCCCTGGAGCTGGCGTTCGGTGGTGTCCCGGAGCTTGCGGAGGCGTCCCTGGAGGTCGTTGGCCAGGAGCATCAGCGGCGAGGCGATGATCAGGCCGACGGCGGTGGTCCACAGGCCCAGGGCGATCGAGGCGGCCAGCTGGCTGCCGGGGTCGGTGGCGCGCTGGCCGGCGCCGACGTTGCCGAAGGCGCCGATCATGCCGATGACCGTGCCCAGCAGCCCCAGCAAGGGGGCGAGCTTGGCGGCGGTGACCACCGAGGCCAGGCGGTTCTCCATCGCGGAGATCACCTGGGTGTGGAACTCCATGACCAACAGTTGCTTGATCTTGGCCAGGCCCTTGTGCAGGTTCTCCAGGCCGACGCCGACCAGCTGCGCCAGGGTGGTATGCCAGTAGGGGGGCCGGTTGCAGAGGTCGACGGCCTCCCGAACCTGGCCGGTCTTGCCGACGAGCGCGGCGACCTGTTCGAGGAGCTGGGCGGCGTGGGCGTCGTCGAGGGTGCGCTTGCCGATCCCCCGGTAGACCATCACCGCGTTGTAGGTGCCCCAGATGGCAAGCAGGGCCTGGGCCACGTAGATGCCGTAGCCGAGGAGCTTCAGCAGCAGCGAGATGTCCATGCACGGCCTCGGGTCGACGATCGGGACGGTGCGAGTGGTGCGGGTCGGATCGGAGGCGCGGGCCGGCCGTCGGAGACGGGTTCGACCGCGGGCGGCCCGGCGTCTTATTCTTGGATCGGGGCCCTGGCGCCGCAAGACCCCGACGGACTGCGCCTTGCTTCGGGGGAGGCGGCGCGCGACAATGACCGCCCGTCCGGAAACGACCCGAAGTCGGGGACCGCGTGCCCATGCCGCGCACCGTGCTGATCGTCGACGACGAGCGCGACGCCAACGACCTGATGGCCGGGCTCGTCCAGGCCCGCAACGACCGGCCGGTCCAGGTCTTCGACGGGGGATCGGTCCTCGAGGCCGTCCAGCGGCACGAGCCGGAGTTGATCCTGCTCGACGTGATGTTGCCCGACGTCGACGGCTACGAGGTGTGCGCCCGGCTGAAGCGCCGCCGCGCCACCAACCTCATCCCCATCGTGATGGTCACCGCCCTGCACGCCCAGGACAACCGCGTGCGCGGCGTCCGAGTGGGAGCCAACGCCTACCTGACCAAGCCGTTCACCCCGGCGCAGCTGTACGAGGTGATGGATCGCGCGCTGGCCTGGAGGGGCGAACATATGAACCGTGGCACCGCCGGCGAGATTCAGTTCGATATCCGCAGCGAGACGGACTACCTCGCCGAGTTGAACGACATGCTCACGGATCTCTACGCCCGCACCCCGCTGACCGAGCGCCAGGTCAAGGATCTGAAGCAGGCCGTGATGGAGATGGGCTCCAACGCCATCGAGTGGGGCCACCGCAAGAACGCGGACCTGACGCTCCGGATCATCTACCGGATCGAGCCCGACAACGTCACCCTGATCATCCAGGACCAGGGGCCCGGCTTCGACCCCCAGCACGTCCCCCACGCCGCCCAGCCCGACGACCCCATCGCCCACCTGGACGTCCGCAACGAGCTGGGGATCCGAGAGGGCGGCTTCGGCATCATGCTCGCCCGGGGCCTCGTCGACGAATTCCGCTACAATGACAAGGGGAACGAAGTCACCCTGGTCAAGCGGTTCGAGTCCACCGGCGCCGTCGGGCTGCCCGAGGGGGACTGATCGGATCGCCGATGGGGGGGATGCCGGAGGGCAGAAGGGGCGGCCGACCCGGCTGGCGGTCGGCGGAGGTGGTGTCGGTTTCGCCGTCGGGCATCTCCAAGCGCCAGGGAATTCGATTCGATTCGCACTGCACGCCCAGCCCCCCGAGTTGTCATGAGCAGTCCCGAGAACGTTGGAGACACCCCCGAGATCGACGTGATCGTCGAGGCCACCCGGGAGGGGTTCGAGCGCCAGGTCATCGAGCGGTCGAAGTCGGTCCCCGTCGTGGTCGACTTCTGGGCCGAGTGGTGCGGCCCCTGCCGGATGCTCGGCCCGGTGCTGGAGAAGCTGGCGCGTGAATATCACGGCGCGTTCGTGCTGGTGAAGGCCGACACCGAACAGCTCGGCGACATTGCCGCCGCGTTCGGCGTGCAGGGCATCCCGGCCGTGTTCGGCCTCCGAGACGGCCAGATCGTCGACGCCTTCGTCGGCGTCCAGTCCGAGGCGATGATCCGCCAGTGGCTCGACCGCCTGCTGCCCTCCCCCGCCCAGCGGCTGGCCGCCGAGGCCGCCGCCCTGGAGGCCTCCGATCCCGCCGCCGCCGAGGCCCGCTACCGAGAGGCCATCGAGCGGGACCCCCGCGAGGCGAAGGCCCGCATTGGCCTGGCTCGCGTGCTGGAGGCCCAGGGCCAGCAGGAAGAGGCCCGCCAGCAGATCGCCGAGCTGGAACGCCGGGGCTTTCTGGAGCCGGAGGCCGAGGCCGTCAAGGCCCGCCTGGCCCTCGACGCCGCCGCGGCCGACGCTGGGGACCTCGCCGCCGCCCGCGCCGAGGCCGAGGCGAAGCCCGACGACCTGCTCGCCCGCTTCAAGCTGGCCGAGGCCCTCGCCGCCGCCGGCCAGCACGAGGAGGCCCTGGCCATCTGTCTCGACCTGGTCGAGCGCGACCGCCAGGGCGTCGGCGAGCAGGCCCGGCAGACGATGCTGGCGATCTTCAACCTGCTGCCGCCGGACGACCCCGTCGCCGTCGACTACCGGCGGAAGCTGTCGTTCGTCCTCTGACGAGGCTCGCCGGGCGAAGGACGACCCGACGACGATCCGGCGCTGGCGTCATCGCCATCGGCGGGCCGCCTCCCCGACCGTCGTCCCGACCGCGTCGGATCGGGCTTCCTGGTTCTGCCCTTGCCCGGTCGTTCTGCGGAGCGAAGGCGGGACCCGGCCGCTGTCCAGGAGGCCTTCGGGGCGTTGGCGGTCGCGAGCGTGATGGGCGGCCGGCCGGGAGGAGCAGGGGTCGGGTTCGGGGTCGTCGCGGCGTCCTGAGTCCGACGACCGGACGACGGGGGGGATTGCCCCTATAATGCGAGGCGGTGCCCGCTTGCTCTGCCTTCCTGCCCGACGGAACGCCCCGCCATGCCTTCTCCCCTGCGCGACGCCATCGCCCGAGGTCTCTCCCCCGGGGCCGACCTGGCCGCCGAGATCCACGCCCTGGGAGACGTCTCGCTGGCCGACCCGGCCGACGCCCTGGCCGTCTGCGAGGCGATCGACCGCCTCCCCCCCGAGCCCCCCGACGACTCGGCCACCCGATCCCCCCTGCACGCGGTGCTCGGCCTGTTGCAGGGGATCGAGACGAGGCAGGCCTACGAGGTGGTCGTCGAGCGCGGCGTGCCGAGGCTCTCGGCGCTGGTCGGCCGGCTGCTGGAGGCTCCCGACGCCGGGACCGAGGCCCGCCGGGGGCTGATCGCCTTCGCGCTGAAGGTGCTGGGGCTGTACCGGGTGCCGGAGGCGGTCGAGCTGATTGGCCGGGCGGCGCGCACGCCGGGGCTGGACGACGCCTACCTCTGGGAGGTCATCTTCCGCACCTTCGACCAGCAGCACCCGCTGCGACTGACCCTCTGCGACCGCCTGCGCGACCCGCTCCCCGGCGGCTTCGCCGGCATCGCCTACCTCGACTTCGCCAACACCCTGGCCCGAGCGGGGTTCATCGACGACCACCCGTTCGACACCCCCGAGGGGCGCGCCCGGCTGCTGGACTTCCTCCGGGACTCCGACCCCGACCGCTTCGACCGCGCCCATCGCGCCGCGGCCGCCCTGCCGTCGCTGGGCGCCTCGGACCGAGAGCCGTTGCTGGCCCTGGCGATGGACCACCCGTCTGCCCGGGTGCAGATGGAAGGGGCCTGGGCCTCGGCCCGGCTGGGCAGCGAGGCGGGGGTCCGGTTCCTCTCGAGGATGTGCCTGGACCTCAACCACAGCCTCCAGGCTCGCCTGTATCTGCAAGAGCTCGACCGACACGACGCCGTGCCCGAGCGCTGCACCGAACCGAACTTCGAGGCCATGGCCAAGATGGTCGACTGGCTCAGCCACCCGATGGAGTTCGGCCGCCCCCCGGACGAGATCGCCCTGGTCGACACCCGGGAGCTGCTCTGGCCCCCGACGAGCGACCTCCGCCGCCTCTGGATCTTCCGCTACCGCTACGCCCCCGCCGAGCCGGGGCAGGTCGAGGGGAAGGGGGTCGGCGTCGTCGGCTCGATCACCTTCGCCCTCTTCGGCGAGACCTCCCCCGAGATGCCCCCCGAGGACATCTACGCCCTCCACTGCTGCTGGGAATTGCAGGTCGAGGACGACCCCCGCGCCCCCGCCTCGCGCTCGGTGGCCGAGGGGCGCCGGCTGCTGGGGTTCGGCGAGGACGGGGACGCGGCGATCTCGGATGCCTGAGGCCCGAAGGCCCCTGCCAGCCCGAAGCGGCCGGCAGCCGACCGCGGATCGGGACCCGATCGGAACGCCTCAGCCGCCTCCCTCCGGACCCATGCCTCCCTCCCCGGTTGACCGCCCTCCGCCCGCCCCCGCCGCGCCGACCTCGTTTCTGTTATTTGCTTTTTTATTTTTTCTATTTGTTTTTTATTATAATTTTTGTTTTGCCATCTATCATCAATCATCCGTCACGATCCCCCCCTCCCCTCAACCCGATCGACCCGGAGCACGCCACCATGAAGACGCCCGATCGCGACGAGCCGAAGCCGGAGGGGGTGAGCCGGTCGTCGGCGATCATCGCGGGGGTGTCGGCGGCGATGATCGCGCTGCACCTGGTTCTCCGGTTCGGGGTGGGGGGGGCGGGAGAGATCGGGGGGGTGCCGGTCGATCGGCTTCCGCTGCTGGCGGCGTTGGTGTTCGGCGGGGGTCCGCTGGTGCTGAACCTGCTGGGGAAGGCGCTTCGGCGCGAGTTCGGCTCGGACCTGCTGGCGGGGCTCTCGATCGTCACCTCGGTGATCCTCGGCGAGTACCTGGCCGGCGCCTTCGTCGTGCTGATGCTCTCGGGGGGAGAGGCGATCGAGGCGTATGCCGTCCGCAGCGCCTCGTCGGTGCTGGAGGCGTTGGCCAGGCGCATGCCCTCGGTCGCCCACCGCAAGGAGGCCGGCGGGGAGGTGGTCGACGTGCCGCTGGACGACGTGGCCGTCGGGGACGAGCTGGTCGTCTTCCCGCACGAGATCTGCCCGGTCGACGGCATGGTGGTCGAGGGGCACGGCTCGATGGACGAGGCGTTCCTGACCGGAGAGCCGTACCGGATGTCCAAGGCTCCCGGCTCCCCGGTCATCTCGGGGGCGATCAACGGCCGGTCGGCCCTGACCATCCGGGCGGAGAAACGCGCCGTCGATTCGAGATACGCCAAGGTCATGGAGGTGATGCGCGCCTCCGAGCAGCGCCGCCCCCGCATCCGTCGCCTGGGGGACACGCTTGGCGCCCTGTACACGCCGCTGGCCGTGGCGATCGCCCTGCTCGCCTGGCTGGCCAGCGGAGACGCGGTGCGGTTCCTGGCGGTGCTGGTGGTGGCCACCCCCTGCCCGCTCCTGATCGCCATTCCGGTGGGGATCATCGGGGCGATCTCGCTGGCGGCCCGCCGCGGGATCATCATCAAGGACCCGGCCGTGCTGGAGGCGATCGATACCTGCCGGACCGCCATCTTCGACAAGACCGGCACTCTGACCTACGGCGCCCCCCGGCTGACCGAGATCCTCCCCGCCCCCGGGTACGACGAGGAGGAGGTCCTCCGCCTGGTGGGCAGCCTGGAGCGCTACTCCAAGCACCCGCTCTCCGGCGCGATCCTGGCCGAGGCCCGCCGGCGGGGAGGGCTGGTCGACGCCGCTCAGGTCGAGGAGCGCCCGGGACAGGGGCTGCGCGGCACGGTCGACGGCCGATCGATCGAGGTTTCCAGCCGCAAGCAACTGCTCGCCCAGTACCCCGAGGCCGCGAAGGACCTGCCGCCGGTGGCCGAGGGGATGGAGTGCGTCGCCGCCATCGATGGCCGGTACGCCGCCACCTTCCGGTTCCGGGACGAGCCGAGAACCGAGGGGGCCTCGTTCGTCGGCCACCTCGGGCCGAAGCACCGGTTCGACCGCGTGCTGATCGTCTCCGGCGACCGAGAGTCCGAGGTCCGCTACCTGGCCGACCGCGTCGGCATCGGCGAGGTCTTCGCCGCGCAGTCCCCCGAGCAGAAGGTGGCGATCGTCCGCCAGGAGACGAGCCGGGCGCCGACCGTCTTCCTCGGCGACGGGATCAACGACGCCCCCGCCCTGACGGCCGCCACCGTGGGCATCGCCTTCGGCCAGAACAGCGACATCACCGCCGAGGCCGCCGGAGCGGTCATCCTGGACACCTCGCTCTCGAAGGTCGACGAATTCCTCCACATCAGCCGACGCCTGCGCACGATCATCCTCCAGAGCGCCCTCGGCGGCATGGCGATGAGCCTGGTGGGGATGCTCGTCGCCGCGATCGGCTACCTCCCCCCCGTGGCGGGGGCGATCACGCAGGAGGTGATCGACGTCCTCGCCGTGGTCAACGCGCTGCGCGTCACCTTCCCGCCCCGGTCGCTGACCGACTTCGAGCCCGGCGACGAGGCCGAGGCCGAAACCGAGGCGGATCCCGATCCCGCCGCCGCCGCCGGCTCTCCCTGAGGCCGGATCGCGGGGACCGCCGACCGGCAATCGGGAGTGATCTTCGAATCAGATCCGAACCTGACGATTCTGTCCGCCCGGTCCCCTCGGCCTGGGCGGCGGTCGCCCATCGCTGGTGGGGCGGCGCGCCCAGGCCCGGCCCGGCCCGGTACCGATTCAGGCCGCACTGTTCCCCGGGCGACGATGCCGGGGCCGCCCGAAACGCGATCGCCCCGCCCGGACGCCGCCGGCCGCGGCAGGGACCCCGGCCGAGTCGAGGGGACGGCCTCGAGCGGCTCCCAGCGGGAGCCAAGGGGGGATCACCGGGAGCCGGCATGGCGTCGCGGCAACACGCGGCCGCGGCCGGCGTTGCATCGTCTCGGGCCCGGACGCCATAATTGACCCGGGGCGGTTCCCCCGGCGGGTTGCGATCGGGCCTGGCCCCTCCGGCCTCGTCCGTCGGCTCCCCCCCGAGGCGGTCCGACCCGCTCCCTGGCGTGACGTCGAGCGATCGGGAGCATCCTCACCGAAGCCCCCGCGGAGCCCGGATCCGAGCATGGAGACCCAAGGCCTCGAGTGTACGCCGGCCCGGCCGGGCCGCCTGCCGGATTTTGTCGTCATCGGGTCGGCCAAGGCGGCCACCAACACCCTGCGCCGGCACCTCTCGGCGCATCCAAAGGTGTTTGTGCGCGACGACGAGCCGTCGTTTTACACCTACCACCGCGCCCGAGGGCTGGACTGGTACCGCTCGATCCACGCCGGGGCGGCGGACGACCAGCTCGTCGGCGACATCTCGACGCATTACTCCCGCCTGCACTGGGCCGAGCCCACCGCCCGCCAGATCGCCGAGGTCAGGCCCGACACCAGGATCATCTACCTGATGCGAGAGCCGGTCTCCCGGGCCTACAGCAACTACCTGCAGCTCCAGGACGTGGCCGACGAGCCGGTCTCGCTGGAGGGCCTGACCTTTGAGCAGGCCGTCGAGCTCCTGCCGTTCATCGTCGATTCGAGCGACTACCTGGCGGTCCTCAAGGCGTACCTGAAGCACTTCCCCCGAGAGCAGATCCTCGCCCTCCTGACCGAGGACCTGAACAATGACCCCGAGGCGGTCGTCGGCCGGGTCCTGCGCTTCCTCGGGCTCGAGCCGACCCCCGGAATGACGCTCGACCCGACGCTGCGGGCCAACTCGAGGGACCGTCGCGTTGACGGCTTCCTCCGCACCCGCCTGATCGGGCCGGTGACCCGCCCCCGGGCGATCCGGGCCCTGGTTAAGAGTCTGCCCGACCCGGTGCGCATCGCCGCTCGGGAGGCGTTCTACGGGCTGATGAAACGCTCTCCGATCGGCAAGCGGCTCGAGGCCTCCCACCAGCCCCGCCCGATGGCCCCCGAGACGAGAGCCCGGCTGATCGAGCGCTTCTCCGCCACCTTCCCCGAGCTGGCCGAGCTCACCGGCAACGACCTCTCCCCCTGGCTCGCCAAGTACCGGTGAGCGCGCTCCCCGAGCCCGGAGGGCCCGGCGGGTCGGGCCGGGGCGGGTCCGAATCGGAGGATGGTGTGGATCGTCTCCCGACTCGGTGCGTCTTGATCGGAGGGATCGGCCGGGCGCCTCGGGAGTCGGCCCGGATCGCCTCGGCCGACGACGAGGACCACGCCCGGGTGGACGCCGGTGCCGCCGCCTTCCGGTCGATCGGCCGCTGCTCGTGCCACGTCCCCGACCTCGGCGGGGTGGAGGGGTTCTCCAGCGACCCGCTGCTGCACGACATGGGCCCCCGGCTGGTCGACACCGGCACCTCCATCGCCTTCAGCGCCCGCCCCGCCCCGCCGGCCCCGGCCCCGGCCCCGGCCGACGAGACCGAGTGGCGCACGCCGCCGCTCTGGGTCCTGCGCGACTCCGCTCCCTACCTGCACGACGGCCGGGCCGCGACGATCTCCGAGGCCATCCTCCTGCACGACGGCCAGGGGTCCCCCGCCTCCCGACGCTTCGCCCAGCTCCACGACCGCCGCAAGGAGCAGCTCGCGGCGCTCCTGCTCTCCCTGGCCGCCCCTCCCGAGGAGATCGCCGGGCCCGAGGGAATCGGCGCCGACTGATCCCGGAAGGTGTCTCCCGGGATCAAGGCGAACCGGCCGCCGGGCCCCCCCGGGGGGAGAGGCGAGGCGGCCGGTTGGCCGCGCCGATCGCGCGGCGAGGCTTTGGACCGATCGGGCGGGGTTCGGATTCAATCGGATCGGAAGATCTGATCCCTGATCGGATTGAAAGATCAGATCAGATCGGATCAGATCAGATCGGATCATATCAGAGATCAAATTGAATCTGATCTCTGATCTGATCGGAAGATCGGTAATCAGATCAGATCAGATCAGAGATCAAATTGAATCTGATCTCTGATCTGATCGGAAGATCGGAAATCAGATCAGATCGTGCAGCGGGCCGTCGCCGCAGAAGTCAGGGTTGCCGAAGGTTTCGATGTGGTGGCCGAAGCCGTGGGCGAGGGCCATCAGCAGGCGGTTGTGATAGACATCCTTGTACTTGAGCGATCGGCCCATCTTGAAGCCGAGCCCGCCGCCGACGAGGACGAAGGGGATGTTGTCCATCGTGTGGGAGTTCCCCTTGCCCAGCTCGTTGGTCCAGACGATCGTCGTGTTGTCCAGCAGGGAGCCCTCGCCGCCCGGCTCGGGGGTTTCGTCGAGCCGCTTGGCGAGGTAGGCGAGCTGCTCGCAGTACCAGGTGTTGATTCGAGTGAGCTTGTCGACGGCCTCCTCGTTGCTGTCCGGCTCGTGGGAGAGCTCGTGGTGCCCCTCCTCGATGCCGATCCAGCGCATCTTCGGCTGGCCGACGGAGTTGGTGATCTGGAAGGTGGCCACGCGAGCGAAGTCGGCGGCGAAGCTGTTGACCAGCAGGTCGATCTGAGCCTTGGTGACGCGGGGCATGTCGTCGTTCTCGGCGTCGTCGAGGCCCGGCTCCAGCTCGGGCACGGCGTGGCCGACGTCGGCGAGGCTGGCGGAGGAGAGCTGCTGCTCCATCTCGCGGACGAAGGTCGTGTGCTCGTCGAGCAGGCGGCGGTCCTCGGCACCGACGGCGGAGCGGACCTTGGCGAGGTCGTCCCGCAGGTCGTCCAGGATGCTCTTGAGGCTCTCTCGGTCCTTCAGGCGGCCGTAGAGCTTGTTGAACATCTGGTACGGGTCGTCGATCGGTGCCAGCGGCTGGTTCGGGCCGGCGTAGGACATGCGCGTCCAGGTGTCGGCCCGGTCGGGGACCATGACGCCGAATTCCAGCGAGCCGAACCGGGTGCGGGTCGCCTCGTTGGCCTGGAGGAAGTTCTTGATCTCCTGATCGATCGACAGCCCGCTGGCCCAGCCGGCCGGGGTGTGCGAGCCGCCCTGGATGTTGCCCGGGAACAGCTCGACGCCGGTCAGCAGGCAGCCGATGCCCCGCATGTGGTTGTCGCCGTCTCCCCGGACCTTGTCGCAGACGCCGTGCAGGGTGAGCATCCGGTCCTTGAACGGCTCCAGCGGCTTGAGGATCGGCTTAAGCGTGAAGTCCGATCCTTCCTCATCCGGCCAGAAGGTGTCGGGGAAGACGCCGTTGGGGCTGAACATGATGATCAGCCGCTGCTTGCGCGCCGACTGGTTCGCGAAGCCCAGGCTCGGCAGGTTCAGGATGAACGGCAACGCGGCGCTGCCGATGCCGAGGCGGCGGACGAAGTCTCGGCGGGTGGTGGTCCGGGCCATGGGGGTCGTCCTCTCCGGGTCTCGGAATCTCGCCGGACGGGGCCGCTGCGCTCAGGGGCCGGCCGCCGGGCTGGGGATCGGTTCGGGACGGCGTCGGGGGGGGCCGATGCGGGCCGATGGCTACCGGGAGGCAACGGCCGCCGTTTTCAGGACGACCGCCGCTGCCCGCCGGTCGGATCATCCTCCAGGTCCGGGGCGATCCGTCATCAATCAATCATCAGCCGGTTCGTTCTGGCACGGGCTTTGGGTTTGGCTTTGGCTTTGGCACTGGTATTGACATTGACCTTTGTGATCTCTCAGAAGCCATTGGTCGGTTCGCGATCGATTGTCATTCGCCGTGTCGGATCAGCTCATGGCGAAGCTGACGCCAGCACCTCGTCTGGGCGAGGGACCAGGGCGGTGCGGGCGACGATCGCGACGAGCAGGTCGCGGATGTCGTAGTCGAGGCCGGCGAAGTCGTCGCGGAGGGAGGCGAGGGTGTCGGCGCCGAAGGCGCGGACGGGCTGCTTGACCAGGTGCTGGAAGAGCTGTTCGACGAAGGCGTCGTGCACCTCCTCGCTGGCGGCGAGAAACTCGGCCAGTTGGCGGGCGCCGTCGAAGGAGACGTCGTTGCCGGCTCGGGTTCGGTACTGGCCGGTGGCGTCGATCGGCTTGCCGTTCTCCTCGGAGCGGTACCGGCCGACGGCGTCGTACTGCTCCAGGGCGAAGCCGAGGTGGTTGATCAGGCCGTGGCAGGACATGCACTCGGTGGGGCTGGTCTGGAGCGTGACGCGTTCTCGAGTCGTCAGGTCGGCGTGCAGGTCGGGAGCCAGCGGCGCCACGGCCACCGGCGGCGGCCGGAGCCGCTGGCCGAGCACGTTGCGGGCGAGGAAGACGCCGCGGTGGATCGGAGAGCTGGTGCTGGTGTACGCGAAGTTGGCCAGCAGGTAGGGGTGCGAGAGGACGCCGGCGCGCTGGCCCAGGTCTTCGTCGGCGACTTTGGCGAACGGGGAGTCGGGCGGCAGGTCGGCGCCGTAGAAGGCGGCCAGACGGCCGTTGAGGAACAGCTCCTCGTCCAGCAGCAGGCGGCGGAAGTCGGCGTGGTCGGAGCCCCAGGCGACCTCATCGAGGAACAGATCGAGGGAGGTCCTCAGGTCGGCGATCACCGCGTCGGAGAACTCGGCGAAGCGTTCGGGGTCCTTGGCCAGGTCTGGGGCGTCCTCGACCTTCAGCCAGAGGTGGAAGAACTCCAGCAGCTTGGCCCGTGTCTTCAGGTCGCCGACCATCCGGCGGGCCTGCTCGACGACCTGCTCCCGGGTCCGGAGCCGGCCCTCGGCGGCGGCTTGCAGGAGCGGGTCGTCGGGGGGGGAGTCCCAGAGGGCGAAGGAGATGCGGGAGGCGACGTCGTAGTCGTCGAACGTGCTGTCCGGCTCCAGGTAGAGGAACCGGGGAGACTTGAGCGTCAGCAGCAGGACGCGCTTGAGGGCCTCCTCGGGGTCGGCTGAGGCGTCGAACTGGCGGTCGAGGTAGAGGGCCCGCTGCTCGTCGTCCAGCGGGCGGCGGAAGGCGCGTTCGACGAACCGGGAGGCGAAGTCCCGGAGCTTGGCCGGGCGGTCGGGGTCGTCCTGCTTGACGCCGGCCAGTTCGTCGAGGTGCTCCATCACGTAAGAGGCGGCCTCGATCGCCCCCTCGGTCGTGGCTTCCTCCCAGGCGGCGGAGATTCGGGTGCCGCGCTCGTAGCCGACGCTGCGGTCGTCGGGCGGGAAGGGGGCGGTGGAGACGAACACCTCGGGGGCCCAGCCGGGCGAGAGGTGCCGGCTCGGGATCACCTCGGGCACCCCTCGGGGGCGGACCCAGAGCAGCCGGATCGAGGCCGGGATCTCGGGCTGCTCCTCGTCCTCCTTGTTCACCCCCTGGATCGCCTTGGAGAACTCGACGCGGAGCCGGTACGGCCGGCCGGCCAGCAGGGGGAGCGTGCCGCGGTGCTCGGTCATGTCGCCGGACTGGACGTAGCCGTCGATCAGCGGTTGGTCGTCGGTGTTGACCCAGACCCGGATCGAATGCTCGGTCTGGACGATGATGTCGTAGGTGCCCGACTCGGGGGGCACCAGCGACCCCTCCCACCGGATTGTGAACCGGTTGGGCTCGTCGAACGCCTCGTTGTCGGGCTCGGGGGTGCCGACGCCGAAGTCGAAGTCGATCTGGGGGTCGACGCGGTCGATGACCCGGCTGTCTCGGCGGGCGCGGCGGCCGTTGTAGTACTCGGCGTGCAGGCCGCGCTCGTCTCCCCAGGGCTGGGGGTCGGGCCGGAAGGCGCCGATCAGGTCGGCCACGGCGTTGCGGTACTGGCCGACGGTCAGCCGGGACAGCTCGATCCGGGCCGGGGCGTTCCGGGCCCGGGCGATCTCGGAGTAGAAGGCGTCGTAAACGTACCGGGCGACCGCCTCGGCGTCCTCGCCGACCACCTCCTCCTCGAAGCCGGGGGGCATCTCCTCGTCGACGTACCGGGAGAGGCCCTCGATGGTCTTGTCTCCCTGGAGCGGGTAGGGGTAGTCCAGCTCGGTCCCCTCGCCGTGGTCGCCGTGGCACTCGGCGCACTGGTTCCGGTAGATCTCGGCCCCTCGGGCGATCAGATCCTCGGGGGAGGCCTCCTGGGCCGGCGCCGGGGAGACGCAGAGCAGCATCACCACGGCGGCCAAGGCGGAGGCGGAAGCCGAGGCCGCCGACCGGGGGGCGAATGGCCTTCGGGGGGATGCGGGGGGTGGGAGCATCGTCATCGGGCGGACCTCCGGGGAGGAGGGGCGAGCGGTTCCGACCGGGAGGGCAGGGCAATCTCGGAGCGGGGGATCGCCTCGGGCATGGGAGCCCTTCAGCGGAGGGAAGGAGCGTCAGGAGGGAGGATCGGGGCCGGGCGGTCCTGGCCTCCGGGCCTGGCATCTCGATTATCACTTGTTCTACACCATACGATCGGCACCGATCAAGGGTTCAATCACCCGGGCCGCATCACTTCGGGGCCAGGTGCCGGGCGGCTCCCCGCATCGGATCGCCCGGCCGGGGCCCGGAAGTCGTTTTCGATCCTCGGTTTTCGAGGATGCGGGCAAGGGGGACGGTGGGCCGGGGATCGGCCCGACGGGAGGTCCGGGACGGATCGGGAGGATGGCGGGGCGGTCCCCCGCAGGGCGTGGAGCGGCGCCCCGAGTCGGGGTATGATGCGGGAGCGGCCGGTCGAAGCGGGCTCAGCGAGGTCGAAGCCCCGTCGGGCGAGGGGAGGCGGAGATGCCCATCAGGGTCCGTTGCCAGTGCGGCCAGAAGTTGAAGGCGCCGGACCACTTCGCGGGACAGCGCGTCCGATGCCCGATCTGCAAGACCAAGGTGCGCATCCCGATTCCCGACGATCCCGAGGGACTTCCGCCCGCTCCGATCCCGATCCCGAGCCCGTTCTCGGACGAGCCGACGAGCGATCCGGGGCCGTCGGCGGTCGAGTCGGGGGCATTCCCGGGAGAGCCGGCCGCTCCCCCGGACGAGGAAGGATGGGCGGCCCCTCCCCCGGAGGAGGCCGAGGAGTTCCCGACGGCCCCGGCCTCGGTCCCGAGCCCGGCCGAGGGGGAGGGCGAGTCGGAGTGGAGGCCCAGGGAGTCGACCGGGGACCCAACCACCCAGGGCTGGCCGATCCCCGAGGAGCTTCGACGCCTGGGGGACGAGGTCTTCGGGACCGGGTTCGCCCCCCTGCCCGACGAGGCTCCCCTCCCCCCGATCGCCCCCGCTTCGGAGCCTCCCCCCTGGCCCGAGCCGGGCCCGGCCGGGTCGCCTTCCCGAGCCTGGCCGGAGATGCCCCCCCCCGCCGACCTGGGAGACCCCTGGGAGCCCCTGCCCGGCCCCGGAGCCTCCCCGGCCGAGCCGGCCTCCCCGGCCGAGGACCGGGAGGCCCCCTGGCCCCCTTCGACGCCGATCGCCCCGGAGCCGCTCGGGCCCCCGCCGGGACCGGACCCGGGCACCGGGACGGACGATCGGGATACCCTCTTGCCCGCCGTCGAGCCGGATCGGGGCGAGGCCCTCGGAATCGAACCTCCTCCCCCCGGGAACGTCGCCGACGCTAACGCTAACGCCAACGCCAACGCCGACGCCGAGGAGGCCGGGGCGACCATCATCGGCCCGGCGCCCTTTCCTCATCCTCCCTGGGTCCCGGAGGCCGAGGAGGAACCCCGGCCCGACCCCGGGTCGAGGACTCCCGAGGGCTTCTTCTCCGACCCCGAAGGGCCGACGCAGTACGACCCGACGCTCTCCCCGGCCGAGCCGGAGGGGATCGAGGACCGCTCCCCCGGCGTCGAGCCGTCCCCAGCCGCCGAGCGTCCCCCTGCGGAGGAGTCCCAGCCGACCGGCCCAACCCTCGTCGCCAGCCCCGGTCCCGACCCCGAGGGCCCGACGGCCTTCGAGCCGACCGCCGAGGGCCCGACGGCCGACCCCCTGGAAACCGACGAAACCTTCGTCCAACCGCCCCCCGTTCCCCCCGAGCCCGATCCCTCCCCCGATCCCGATCCCGATCCCGAGCCCGATCCCGGACACCGGGAGGACCCTCCCACGATGGGAATGGCCGGGGTTTCGGCCGCGTGGGAGTCGCTTCCGGTCGAGTTCGAACCGGCCGACTCCCCGACGGGGGAGAACGAGGCCGACCGGCGGACTCCCGAGGCGGCGCCCGACTCGGCCCCGGGACCGGAATTCGACTCCGGGTGGTCGCCGATGGGAGCGTCGGAGTGGGAGGTCGAGGCTCCTCCCACGGAACTCGGGGACGAGCCGGCGGCTGTCGGCCCGGCGATCTCCCCCGGAGCGATCCCCGGGGTTCCGGGCAGGCCGGGGCCGGGGGCCGTTCTCCCCGAGGGCCAGGACGAGACGGTGGAGTTCCCCTCCCCGTTCCGAGAGGAGCTGGTCGTCACCGTCCCGAGGCCAAGGCCGAGGCCGAGCCCGGCCCCGCCCGAGGGAGGCCGGCCAGCCCCGACGGCTTCGGAGAAGGCCCCCCTGCCGAGACGGCCGGGGCTCCAGCGCCGGGCCGAGGCGAGGGCCTCCCGCCGCCGTCGCCGGGCGGCCGGCTGGACGGTCCTCGCCCTGGGGGCGCTGCTGGCGGGCTCCTCGGCCGTCTTCGGCCTGATCCGGGGGAATGCGACCGGCTCGACCGGCCCGGAGGAGGCCGTCGGGAAGACCTCCCGTCCCGGAGGGAAGGGCGCGGGGGGGCCGGCGTCGGTGTCGGCCTCGGGTTCCTCCCGGGTCGGCTCGCTGCCGGAGCCGATCGTGACGGGCCGGCCGGCCGGCCCCGAGCCGGCCCGGTTCGAGGCCCCTCCGGAGCCGAGGCCGGCGACCGTCGCCGAGCTGCTCGGCCCGAACCTGGTGCTCAACCCCGGCGCCGAGCGGTTCACCCCCCTCGACGACGCGACCTCCCCGAGCGGCTCGGTCGACTTCGAGGGCTGGGAGCGGCTCGGATTCGTCGCCGCCAGGTCGCTGGCGGAGGACCCGATCCAGCCGATCGCCGTGGGAGCGCCCCCCGACCTGGGCGCCTTCTCCTTCCTCGGCGGCCTGCCGGAAGACCGGGACGGCGTCCGGACGCTGCTCCGGCAGGCCGTCGACGTCTCCGTCCTGGCCGATCGCATCGACGCCGGCCGGATCCGGGTCGAGGCGTCGGCCTGGCTCGGCGGCCGGGACCAGACCCGGTCGTTCTCCCCCAACGACCGCTCGACCTTCACCGTCCGCTTCCTCGACGCCAACGGCGACGAGCGGCCCGGTACCGCGATGACCCTGGGCCCGATTGACGACGGGATGCTCCAGTCCGGCCCCCCCGACCTCCCGCTGATGGCCCCCGTCTCCGGGGCCGGCCCCGTCCCGGCCGGCACCCGGGCCCTCGTCTTCGAGCTCGCCTTCGACCTCCGAGCCGGCGCCGTCATCGACGCCTCGGCCGACGACCTGCTCGTCTCCCTCTCCGAGGCCCCCTGACCCCGCCGACCAGAAGCCCGGCGTGCCCCTCGTTCTGGGGCGGGGGAGACCCGGGCCGGCGGCGAGGCGATCGGTGAAGAACGCCGGCCTCACTTCCAGGCGTGGAAGACCATGCGGCCGTACCGGCTGCGGCCGGAGCCGACGACGTCGTAGCTCCAGGGCCGGCGGGGGGAGGAGCGGATGTCGGACCAGCCGCGCTCGACCCGGGAGAAGCCGACCGTGCGGAGCATCGCCTCAACGGCCGGGGGGTTCGGGCCGACCCAGTTGGAGAGGTCGTTGGCGCACTCGGTGCCGGGATAGTAGGCGATGGCGGGCCGGTCGCACTCGACCAGGTCGACGTGCGTCTCCAGGATCAGGTGATTCTCAGCCACCGCGGCCACGCGCTTCAGGACGTAGACCGGATCCTGGACGTGGTAGAGCACGCCGAGGAAGAGGACCAGGTCGAAGGTGCCGCCCACGGCCTCGGGGGTCAGGTCGTAGACGTCGCAGTCGACGTCCTCGACGAGCGTCGAGCCGAACGCGGCGCGGGCCAGCTCGAAGCCGGCCTTGCCGACGACCGGGTCGTTCCAGACAACGTGGTCCATCGCCACGACCCGGGAAGCCCCTCGGCGCTCGGCCTCGAAGGCCATGAAGCCGTCCCAGGTGCCGATGTCCAGCACCCGCTTGCCCGTCAGGTCGGCCGGCAGGCCCACCTCCTCGGCCCGGCGCTCGGCGTCGACCACGCCGGGCGTGCGGATGCCGTCGCCCAGGTCCATGGCGTACCACCAGTGGATCCGTCGGATCTGCTCGGGCAGGGCGGCGGTCGATTCCATCGGCGGGCTCCCTCCGATTCGGGGACGGACGCGATCCGGGATCGGCCTCGGCTCGGGGAGGGGAGTCTCGGGGAGGGATGGCCGACAAGAACGACGAAATTCGTTGCTTCTCGGAACGAGACGCGGGCGGATGCTAACCCGGCGCCGGACGGCGGTCAAGGCGATCGCCGAGCGGCCCCGGGGCCGCTCGGCCGGTCTGGGAGAGGGGGCGGTCAGCGGCCGGGGACTCGGGGGTCGGGGGGAAGGGTGAGGTCGGCCTCGCTGGCCTCGACGGGGGCTCCCCCCTCGGGGACCTCGAGGCCAGCGGCCCAGAGGATGCCGTTGACGACCGATCGGCGGAAGGCGGGGATCGCGAAGCAGTGGTGGAAGTGGCCGCAGACGTAGCCGAACGACCGGCCGCCGCCGGGGCGCTCGTAGATCCAGCCGACGGGGGCGTCGGTCCCCTGGACCTCGGCGAGGATGACGGGCCGGGCCTCGTCCAGATGCTTGAGCTTGATGTAATATTCATCCCTCATGGGAGTGGCCTCCCAGCCCCGGGCGATCGGGTGGGAGGGGTCGGCCGGGCGGATGGCCGAGTCGACCACGGGGATCTCGGAGCCGATCTCCCGGCTGAACCAGCCCCCCATGAGCTCCAGGTACCTCGGGCCGTTCCCGGCACTCGCCCCGGTGCCCCAGTGCAGCGCGACGAGGCCGACGCCGTCGGCCGCCAGCCGCTCGGCCTGCTCTCGGTGGGAGGGGTCGAGCAGCACGTCGCCGCCATTGGCGGTGTAAAGGACGATCGCGTCGACCCCCTCGACGGCCTCGGGGGCGGTCGGCCAGCCGTTCGAGACGACCGCCTCGACGCCGGGGGTCTGCTCCAGGCAGGTCTTCAACAGGGCGCACTCGGCCATGTATTCGTGGGTCGCGGGCGGGTGGTCGCGGTCCTTGCCGATGAGCAGGATCTTCGTCGCCCCCGGATCCTGCCGGGCGAGGGCCGGGGAGGCCTCCCCCGAGGCCAGGGCCAGGGCCAGGGTGAAAACGAGGGCCGGAGCGATCGCGGGGTGTCGGGTCATGGTCGTCTCCCGGGAGGGTCGCCGCTCGGTCGATCGGGAGCGCCCCTCGGGCGCCCCCCGCTCCCGGATTCTGCCCCGACGCTCCCCACCCCGCAACGGCCGGGTACCCGGGCAGATCGATCCCGAGACGGGGGCCGAGCGTCAGCCGCCGGCCGGTTCCATCGAGGAAACCGGCGAGCCGCGGCGGAGGGCAAGGCGGTTCGTGAGCCAGACCTCCAGGCAGAGCCCGGCCAGGGCGGCCAGGAGCAGCGCCCGCCAGAGGGGGCGGGCCGAGGGGACGGGGGCGTCCCCGGCGAGCTCGCCGGAGAAGGCCAGGGGCCAGCCGTCGGCCAGGGCCTGGCGGTCGGAGGGGGAGAGCGGGGCGTCGTCCCGAGCCTGGGCGTCGGCGCCGGAGACAAGGCGGTAGGAGGGGCCGCCGGGCAGGTCGAAGCGGTAGAGGCCGGGCTCGTCGGGGTCGTCGAGCCGGGCGAAGGCGGGGGGGGCTCCCGGATCGACCGCTCGGTCGATCGGGGCGGCGGCGACCCGGCCGGAGGGGGTGCGCACGGGGACCGAGGCGAGGTCGGCCGGGGGGGCGGGGTCGATCGGCACGAGGATCGGCTCGCCGGCTCGGGAGGCCCGAGCGCCGGGATCGGGGTCGGCCAGCCGGGAGACGAGCCGGTGGACGAACGGGACGAAGTCCGGATTGGCCGGCAGCGTGCCCCCCTCGGCGTCGAGCGGGCCGGCGAGCACGGCGACCCGGCCGGCGCCGGCGGGACGCTCGACGAGCCAGGGATCCCCGGTGTCGAGCCGGCCGGCGACCGAGGCGGGAGGGCGGCCGTCGGCCTCGGCGGGCTCCAGCGTGACGTAGGAGAACAGCGAGGCCGAGCCGAGGGGGGGCGACTCTCCCCGGCCAAGCGGCCCGAGCACCGCGCCGGAGAAGCTGGCCGGAGAGGGTCGGGCGACCGCCTCCCGCCCGAGGAACCGGCCCCGGGTCGGCCCGAGTCGGGCGGGGAGCCAGCCGAGGCCTCCCCGGTAGGCATCGGCGTTCCAGGAGTCGGCCCGGGTCCGGTCGCCCGGCAGGACGAGCACCCCGCCTCCTCGGTCGAGGAACGCGGAGACGGCATCGAGCTGGGCGGGAGCCAACCGATCGACGTTCGCGAGCACAAGCACCCGGCAGCCCGAGAGCGCTTTGGCGTCAAGCCCCTCGGCCGGGACGACCTCGGCGCGGACCTGGGGGCTCTCCTCGCCTCGGGGGGCCAGGGCGGCCCGGAGAAAGTCGACCTCTCCGGTCATCGGCTCCAGCCCCGGCTCGCCGTCGACCAGCAGCACGGGCAGCGCCTCGGCCACCGCGACGACGGCGGCCGCCTCGTCGTTCGAGGAGAGCGGATCCGGGGCGGATCCGGGAACGAGCCGGACGGCGACCGCGTGCGATCCCCGATCCCTCAGGGTCGCCCGGAACTCGACCGCCGCCGTCCCTCCCGGGGGCAGCGGGCCGACGGCCCGGGTCGAGCCGGGAGCGGGGACCCCGTCGATCAGCAGCTCCACGGGCCGATCCAGCGGAGCCGGGCCGAGGTTCCGGATCGAGGCCGAGACGACGATCGTCCCCCCCGGCGCCACCAGGGGGCGAGACGCCCGGACGTCGAGCACCATGCCGTCGCTCGCCCCGGCGTCGGGAGCGACCGGGAACGCTTCGACGGCGATCCGGGTCGGCCTGGGGAGGCGGTCGAACAGCTCCCGGAGCAGCCGCCAGCGGCCGAGGTCGTCGGGCGTCCAGGGGCCTCGGGAGCCGTCGGTCAGCACGACGACCTCGGCGGTCGGGTTCCGGCCCCCCTGCTCCAGGATGCGGAACGCCTCCGCCAGGGCCGCCGGCAGGTCCCCCGAGCCGGCAGGGGGCGGCAGGGCGTCGAGGGCCGCTCGGAGGCGGTCGGGGTCGACGCTCGGCGGGTCGAGCACGGGGCGGGGGCGCTCGCCGGCTCGGACCAGGGCGACGCGGTCGCCGGGGCCGAGGGCGTCGAGGAAGGCCGAGGCCCACCGTCCCGCCTGCTCCGCCGGGGAGGTGCCTCCTCCTCTCCTCGCCATGCCGGCGGAGCCGTCGACGACGAGCACCACATCCCTCGCCCCCCTGCCCTCCCCGTCGGCGCCCGGGGACGGGCCAGCCGACCAGATCGGCCGAGCCGCCGCCAGGGCGACCACCGCCAGCAGCAGCATCCGGGCCGCCAGCAGCAGCCACTCGGCCAGCCGGATCCGGGTCCGAGCCCTCCTGCCCAGCTCGAGGAACTGCATCGCCCCCCAGGGGACGGTGGGAACCCGACGCCGGCTCAGCAGGTGGATCAGCACCGGCAAGGCCACCCCGAGCAGGCCCAGCAGCATCGCGGCGTTGGCGAAGCTCACGCGAGGGCCCCCGTCGGGAGGGCGCCGCGGGGCCGGTTCGGGCTGAGGGGGGCGGGAGCGGGGGGCATCGGGGGCGGGAGGGCTCGGCTCGATTCGGCTCGGCTGTCCGGATCCGGGGGATCTGCTACGATTGACGATCAATCCCGTCCGGTCCACCATCCTACGGCCCTCCTCCGACGGGCCGCAAGCAAGCGATCATCGCGACCGCCCCGCTCTCCCGATCTCGGCCCGAGGAGCCCCGAGCATGGCCACCTCCCCCCGACTCCGGCCGATCGACTACCCGACCTCCGACGGCAAGCCGATGGCCGAGACCGACCGGCACCGCCGGCTCATGATGGATCTCATCGAGACGCTGGAGGAACGGTACGCCGACGACCCGGGGGTCTATGTCTCGGGAGACCTGCTCCTGTTCTACGAGGAGGGGAACAAACGCCGGCACGTCGCGCCGGACGTCTTCGTCACCTTCGGCATCCCGAAGCGAGCCCGGGACCACGACCTGCTCTGGCTGGAGGGGAAGGGGCCCGACGTGGTCATCGAGGTCACCTCCAAGACCACCCGACGCGAGGACCAGACAAAGAAACGGACCCTCTACCAGGACGTGCTCCGCGTCCCCGAGTACTTCCAGATCGACCCGACCGAGGACGACCTGAAGCCCCCCTTCCAGGGCCATCGGCTCGTCGACGGGGCCTATGTCCCGATCGATCCCGTCAACGGCCGCCTGCCCAGCGCCGCGCTCGGGCTGCTGCTGGAACGCGACGGCGCCCACCTCCACCTGATCGACCCCGCCACCGGCCTCCGACTGCTGACCCCCCGAGAGCGGGCCGAGGAGGAGCACCGGCACCGGCTCGAGGCCGATCGCAAGCGAGCCGAGGCGGAGGCGAGGGCCGCCGAGGCCGAGGCGGAGAACGATCGGCTTCGCCGGGAACTGGAGGAACTGAGACGGACGCTGGGCCGGGGCGGAGCCTGATCGGAACGGGCCCAGGGGGCGATCGAGCCCGTCGCCTTCGGTCGTCGCCTTCGGTCAAGGTCGGCCCGCGACGACCGGCTCCCGTCCCGCTCTCCCCCCGATCGCCGCCCTCGCCCTCCTCCGAGTAGCCTCTCCCGATCGAGGGACCGCGATCGCCCCCCGCAAATCGCTCTCCCGGGCCGGGGGATGCGGCCGATGATTCCCGGGGGCACCGGCGGTCGACGGGTTGACTGGACATGCACAATTGGGTGAAATCAATCGATCCCGTCTGCCCCTCTGGAGCCGCGAGCCGATGACGCCCGACCCCTGGAGACGCCCGCGATCGGCCCCCCGGAGGCGGTCCCGGCGGTCGTCTCCGCCCGGGGCGGAGCCGCTGGAGGCCAAGGCGCTGCGGGCGACGATCGCCCCGGCGGACTACGACGGCGACGGCAAGTCGGACTTCGCGATCTTCGAGACGGATCCGGCGACGGGGGCGGGGGTGTTCTCGGTCGACCGGTCGCGCCTCGGCCGGCTGGAGGCGAGCTTCGGCGGGCCGGACGACGGGCCGATCGTGGGGGACTTCGACGGCGACGGCCGCGACGACATCGCCGTCTACGGCTTCAGCCCGCTGGACGGCTTCAGCCGGTTCGGCATCTTGCCCTCGGGGGGGGGATCGGCCTACCTCCGGGGCTTCGGCGGCGTGGACGACCTGCCGGTGGCGGCCGACTTCGACGGCGACGGCACGACCGACCTGGCCGTCTTCGGCTACAGCCCGGACAACGGCGTCTCTCGGTTCGCGGCGATCCTCTCCGGGGGCCCGAACGCCGAGTTCCCCGCCGGCGTGGTGACGCTCCCCTTCGGCGGGCCGGACGACGGGCCGATCGTGGGGGACTTCGACGGCGACGGCCGCACCGACTTCGGCGTCTACGGCCCCAGCGGCGGCGACCCGTTCAGCCGGTTTTTGATCCGGCTCTCCGCCGGCCCGAGCGCCGAGTTCCCGACCGGCACGATCGTCGTCCCCTTCGGCGGCCTGGGGGACGTGCCCGCGGTGGGAGACTTCGACGGCGACGGCCGGGATGACATCGCCGTGGCCGGCTTCAGCACCCAGGAGCAGTTCCGCCGCTTCGCCATCCTCCCCTCGGGGGGAGGGCCGGGCCAGTCGATCCCCTTCGGCGGCTTCGACGACCGGCCGGTGCCGCTGGATTTGGACGGCGACCGCATCACCGACCTGGCCGTCTTCGGCTATAGCCCGGTCGAGGGGCACAGCCGGTTCGCCGTGGTCCTCTCCTCGACCCAGGGGGCGATCGCGTTGCCCCGAGGGGGGCCGGACGCGGTCGGGTTGCCCCGGGCGGCGGTCCCGGCGGCTGCCGAGCCCGACCCGAACCCCGAGCCCGACCCGGATCCGAACCCGGATCCCGACCCCGGCCGGCCTCCGTTCCGGATCGAGTGGGTGAACCGGGGGACGGCCACCGACCACTTCTCGGCGGCCGAGCGGGCGGTGATCGACCAGGCGATCGACCTCTGGGAGGGGTTGATCCTGGACAACAACCGGCCGGACAACACCCTGCGCGTCACCTTCGAGGGGGGCTCCTTCTCGGGCCTGGACATGGGAGACACGCTCGGCCTGTCGACCGTCCGGTTCGACGCCGAGGGGACCATCGAGGCGACCATCCGGCTCGACGCCGACGGCGGCGGCCAGGGCTGGTACATCGACCCCACTCCGGCCGACCACGCGGAGTTCCCGATCGCGGCCGCCTCCACCTTCCTCGTCGGAGGGCCGGAGGGCCGGTACGACTTTCTCTCGACCGTCTCCCACGAGCTGGGACACGCGCTGGGCTTGGGCATCGGGTTCGCCGAGAACGCTTCCGACCGGCTCTCCCCCCTGCCCGGCGGCGGCGGGTACGTCTACACCGGGCCGAGCGGCGTCCAGGCCGTGCTCTCGCCGGGCCTGGACCACCTCGACCCGACCGTCCACGCCTACGACCTGCTCTCCCCCGAGGGGCTGATCGGCACCCGGGCCCTGCCCAGCCCCCTGGACCTGCAACTGCTGGCCGACGTGTACGGCTACCGCGTCTCCCTGCCTCCCACCCCGGCCGACTCGAGCCCCCCCGAGGCCCGCTCCGCGTCCCTTCAGGGGTTCTCGGGCAGCCTGGCCGTGGTGGTCGACTTCAACGAGGGGATCGATCTGGTCGGCGCCAACGACCCCTCCCGGTACACCCTGCTCCGCCCTCGGGGAGATTCCTTCGAGGCGGTCCCCTCGCCGTTCGTCTCGGCCTCGTTCGACGTCGCGACGCTCCGGCTCACCCTTCGGCTCCGGTCCGGCCTCCAGCCCGGCCCCAACTGGCGGGTGGTCCTCCCTGGAGAAGGCTCGACCGCCCTGACCGACCCCGCCGGCAACCCCCTCGACGGCGACCGCGACGGCCTGCCCGGCGGCGACGCCGTGCTGCCGATCCTCGCGTGATCCCGGAGCCCTCGGGGGGCCGCCGGACAGGAGACGGCGGCGATCAGGACGGGACGTCGGGCCGGTAGGAGCGGAGGACCTCCAGGAAGGCCCTCGCCAGGCGGGTCTGGTAGCGATCCGGGTTCCAGCAGGCGGCGATGGTCCGGCGGGGGCGGTCGCCGAGCAGGGGCCGGTAGACCCGGTGCGGGCTGGCGTCGACCCGCCGGGCCATCTCGGGGACGAACGAGATGCCGTGGCCCAGGGCGACAAGCTCCTGCACCGTCGCCAGCTGGCCCGCCCGGCCGGTGGCGACGGGCGGCACGGCGCGCTGCTGGCAGAAGCTGCGGATCTGGTCGGAGAGGCAGTGCCCCTCGCCGAGCAGGACGAACGGCTCTCCCCGGACCGCCTCCAGCGGCACGGCGTCCCGCTCCGCCAGCGGGTGCCCGACGGGCAGGGCGAGCACCAGCTCCTCGTCAAAGAGCGGCTCGACGGCCAGGCCCGGCGGCGCGTCGGCCGGCAGGGCAAGCACGCCGACGTCCAGCTCGCCGCGGCGGCAGCGTCGGAGCAGCGACCCGGTCACCTCCTCGTCCACCCGCACCGAGGCCCCGGGGTATTCCCCTCGGTACGCCCGCAGGACCGGAGGGAGCAGAAACGGAGCGATCGTCGGGATGGCCGCCACCACCACCAGGCCGGCCCGGCCGTCGTCGAGCAGCTCTCGGCGGGCGTCGTCGGCCAGCGCCACGATCCGGGAGGCCCGCTCCCGCAGCAGCCGGCCGGCCTCGGTCAGCCGAACCGCCCGGCCCGAGCGGTCGAACACCGGGCGGCCCAGCTCCGCCTCCAGGCGGGCCACCTGCTGGCTCAGGGCCGGCTGCGAGACGCCAATCTCCTCGGCCGCCTTCGTGAAGCTGCCCAGCTCGGCGATCTTCAGGAACGAGCGGAGTTGCGTGAGGTCCATTCCAATAGCTTATTCGATCGATCGTCGAAATTCATTCGACTTATCACGGCCGTTCTTCTACAAATGGGGGGTGGCGGCCCGTCGAGCGCCGCGGGCCGGTGTTTCGATCCGAGAAGTCCAGGAGCTTGCCGTGCTGACCGTCGGCGATTCGTTCCCGAAGTTCCGCTCGAACGCCTGCGTGGGTGCTTCGAAGGACAGCCTGACGACGATCGACAATGACACCTACCAGGGGCAGTGGGTCGTCTACTTCTTCTACCCGAAGGACTTCACGTTCGTCTGCCCGACGGAAATCGCCGAGTTCAACAAGCGGCTCGGCGACTTCAAGGACCGCGACGCGATGGTCGTCGGCGGCAGCACGGACAACGAGTTCAGCCACCTGGCCTGGTGCCAGTCGCACGAGGACCTGAAGGGGCTGAAGTACCCGCTGATCGCCGCTCAGAAGCTGGCCTCGGACCTGGGCATCCTCCATCCCGAGGAGGGAGTCTGCCTGCGGGCCACCTTCATCGTGGATCCCCAGGGCACGATCCAGTTCGCCACCGCCAACGGCCTGTCCGTCGGCCGCAACGTCGACGAGGTCATCCGGGTCCTCGACGCCTTGCAGTCGGGAGAGCTCTGCCCGTGCAACTGGCACAAGGGCGAGGAGACGATCAAGGTCTGACCGGCCTCCCCGATCCCCGGGCGGGGCGTCGGACGGCCGAGGGCGGGCGACGGGAGGCCGACTGCGCTCCCCCGCTCCCGCCCTGCCCCGCACCGCCCCGCCCCACCCGGCGACCACGGCCGGAACCGGCCGGATGTCCACCCCTCCACCGATCATCGCCAGGGAATCGAACATGTCTGCGCTGGATACGCTGAAAGAGTCGCTGGTCGACGACACGAAGGACCTGCGCCTGAACCTCGGCAACGTGCTGAGCAGCGGGAGCCTGGACGCAAGGCAGCGGTACTCGGTGGCGTTGACCTCGGCCCTGTTCCTGAACGACGAGGAGCTGGCCGGGGCGATCCGAGAGGACGGCAAGGAGCACCTGGACGACTCGGCGGTGGCCGACGCGAAGGCCGCGGCGGCGATCATGGCGATGAACACGGTGTACTACCGGTTCCGCCACATGATCGGCAAGGAGTCGTACGCGCAGCGCCAGGCCGGCCTCCGCATGGGGCGCATGGCCCGGCCGGCGACCGACAAGGCGACCTTTGAGCTGGCCTCGATCGCCTGCGCCGCCCTGGCCGGCTGCGAGATGTGCCTCAAGGCCCACGAGGCCGGGCTCATCAAGGAAGGCGTGTCCGAGGAGCAGGTCCACGACGCCGTCCGCATCGCCGCCGTCGTCCGAGGCTTCCAGACGGCCCTGGTGGCCAGCAAGCTCGAGGGCTGAGGGATCGGAGATCGGAGATCGGGGGTCGAACCGCTCGCCGGGACGCGCAGCCGAGAGGGAGCCCTCCCATTTGATTCTTGACTCCGACCCGGACGACCGATCCCTCGGCCGCCCCGGGGCTCGAAGGATCGGCGGCCGGTGAACCCCGGTATCATCAGCGGGGCTTGAGGGCGAAAACGCGGACGCTGGCCGCGTAGTCGTTCACGTCGTAGCGGCGGAGCAGGTCGGCCAGGCGGTCGTGAAGGGCGGCGTCCTCGTCGTCGGCCGGCGTCGGGGAGCAGCAGCCCGAGTCGACCACCGCCAGGCCGCCCGGCTCGGGGGAAGGAGCGGGGGCAGGATCGGGGGAGCAGCAGGAGCCGGCGTCCCCGGCGATCGGCAGGGACGCGGCCGAGGGGGACGGCGGCGGGCAGCAGGCGGCCTGGTTCTCGACCTTGGCGTAGGCGTTCAGGTCCTTGCCGGAGTCGACCACCTCGACGGACGAGAAGCCGGCATCGAGCAGCATCCGGCGGTAGTCGTCGATGAGCACGGCGCCGGCGATGCAGCCGACGTAGGCCATCAGGTCGGAGCCGAGTTCCTCGGGCAACTCCTTCTTCAAGGCGATGTCGCTGACGGCCAGCCGGCCGCCGGGCTTCAGGACTCGGGCGATCTCGCGGAGGACGGCCGGCTTGTCCGGGGCGAGGTTGATCACGCAGTTGCTGATGACGCAATCCACCGAGGCGTCGGGCAGGGGCAGCTCGTCGATGGTCGCCAGGTGGAACTCGACATTGCTCAGGCCGGCCGCCTCGGCGTTCTTGCGGGCCAGCGCGATCATCTCGGGGGTCATGTCGATGCCGATGGCCTTGCCCGTCGGCCCGACCTTCCGCGCCGACAGCAGCACGTCGAGCCCGCCGCCGGAGCCGAGGTCGACGACCACCTCGCCGGGGCGGAGGTTGGCCGTGGCGGTCGGGTTGCCGCAGGAGAGGCCCATGTTGGCCTCGGCGGGGATCGAGGCCAGCTCCTCGGGCGAGTACCCGAACGCCTCGGCCACGGCGCGGACCCCCTCGTGGGCGCTCGACAGGCCGCTGCCGGCCACCGAGCCGTACTTGTCCCGCACGGCCCGGGTGATGTCCTGAGACATGATCAGCCTCCGGTGGATGGAGTTATCGGGCGTCGATCCGGTTGCGTACGTGCATCATCACGCTGAGCAGGAGGCGGCCGAGGTCATCGCGTCGCTCGGCGTACTTGGCGGCCTCGAACGGGGTGTCGTCGAAGACCTTCGGGTCGAGGTAGGGCATCGGGATCCGGACGGCCGCCCCGGGCACGACCGGGCAGGCCTCATCGGCCTCGCCGCAGACGAGAACCGCGGCGAAGCCCTCCCGCGGGTTGCTCGCGTCGTTGTAGGTCTTGGAGAACTCCAGGGCCCGCATCGCCGGCGCGTCGCCCCATCGGATCGAGTACATCGGATTGGGGATCCCCGAGCCTCCCCGAGGAGCCTCGACGCCGGTGGGCTCGACCTCCAGGCCAATCTCCCGCAGCGCGGCGACCGTCCGATCATTGAAGGCCGACGGTTCGGTTCCCCCGCTGTGGAACCGGACCTCGGGCAGGCCGTAATACGAGGCGGCAACGTTGCCCATCGCCGCCCCCATCATGCTGCGTCGGCTGTTGCCGGTGCAGATGACGATCACGTGGAGCGGCTCGCCGGGAGCGTAATGCCCGGCGATCCAGTCGGCCAGCCAGCCGCCGGCGCGGCGGTGGGGCGGGTCGATCCGGTCGAAGGAGGTGGTCAGCAGGTCCGCGTGGGCGCGGACGGCGGGAATCAGCAGCGCTCGGGACTCGGGAACGTCGGCGGTCACGATGGCCTCCAGCTCTCCGGCGTCGATCCGGCCGTCGGCCCCGGCCAGCCGGTCGAAGGCCGGGCGGTCGATCAGGGGGAGCGGCTCGGCGGCGGTCGGAACACCATCGGGGCCGAGGGCCTTCGCCAGGCGGCCCTTGGCGGAGGCGACGTTCTCCGGGAGGACCGCCTCGGCCGTCCCGTTCCGGCGGACGAGCCCGAGGGCCCGGGCCAGGGGGCCGTCCCCCGGGCCGCCGGAGGCCGCCGGAGCGATCGGGATCCGGATCGGAACGAGCCGCCAGGAGGTCCGGACGGGGGCGATCCGGGGCATCTTCGGCGGGCTCCCGCCTCGGGAGATGGTGCCTGACGCCCGATACATTCGGGCGGGCGAATCCAGAGGCACCATACATTCGGACGATCGAATTTTCAAGCCCCGGCCGAGGGCGGGGCGCCCGGCCGGGGGTCGCAGGAGGAGACCAGGCGGTCGAGCCGTCGGCGGTCTTCCCGGAGGAGCTCGACGGCCGCCAGGCAGCCGCCGACTCCCTCGATCAGCGTCCGGTGCAGGTCCGATCGGGGAGGAGCCAGGCGGTAGTGGACCCAGAGGCCGTCCTTGCGGGCGACGACCAGGCCGAGCTTCCGGAGCGAGGCCAGGTGCCGGGAAACGGTGGGCTGCGGCAGGGCAAGCGCCTCGTGCAGGTGGCAGACGCAGACCTCCCGGCCGCCGGCCAGCAGGTTCAAAAGTCGAAGGCGCACCGGGTCGGCGAACGCCCGGATCAGGGCGGTCGACTCGGCCAGGGAGGTCGGGGGGGCCGTTGCGTCCATCGGGGCCCTTGCTCGGTCGGAAGGCGGGGAGCGGCCGGGGGCCGGCCCCCCGGCCCAACGGATTCGCCCCGTCGAATGCTAGGGAGACGGGACCGGAGCGGTCAAGCGGGCCGCCGGGTTCCCTCGGGCCGATCGGTTCGATGTCCGGGGTCTGCCTGGCGGCCGGTTCGAGGGTGCTTCGGTTGGCGGGCGTCCTGGTCGGCCTCCGGGATCACCCGGAACAGGGCGAAGGAGCGGTCCCAGCGGTGGTCCGGCCCTCGGGAGCGCTCCTCCACCGTGCCGAGGAGTCGCAGGGCGGGGAGGTCGCGCTCCCGGCCGATCACGGCGAACGGCCGGGAGGAGGGCGGGTCCTCGGCGAGGAGGCCGGGGCCGTTGCGCCAGGAGGCGGGCCGGTCGAGGTAGAACAGCCGGACCGCCAGGTCGTGAGGCACCGGGCCGAAGGGGGTGGGGTACGGCAGGCGGTCCCAGGGGTCGGGGCCGTCCCAGTCGTAGAGCAGCACCAGCGGCTCCTCCGGCGGGACGAGCAGGGACGCCTCGGCGTACCACGACCACTCGCGCCCCCGGTCCTCGAACCGGGGGACCACGGCGACGTGCACGATCGCCACCCCCGCTCCGATCGCGCCGAAGAGGCCGATCGCCCCCCGACGCAGCAGCCCCGCCGACCACCCCCGACGGCTCCGCAGCCGGTCCCCCAGGCGGGCCAGCCCGAGCCCCGCCCAGATCGACCACGGCGGCATCGCGTGGATCAGGTAGTGGTCGTTCCGCACCGAGGCGAGGCAGAGCATCGCCGTGGGCACGACCGCCCAGGCCCAGAGCAGTCGGTCGAGCCCTCCCGGCGCTCGGCGGGCTCGGCCGAAGGACTGCCAGGAGCCGACGAGGGCCAAGGGCGTCCAGGGAAGCGCCTGGAGCATCGGGGAGAGCAGGAACGTCCCCAGCGGCTCGCCGGCGAAGGTGGTCGGCTCGGCGGCGAGCCGGTCGGAGACGTGCCCGAGCCAGAGGCCGACCGCCTCCGGGTGCCGGCCGGCGATCGCCAGCGGCCAGGCCAGGGCGACCAGCGCCGCCGCCGCCCACCCCGTCGGCCAGGCCAGGCGTCGGATCGCCTTCGCGTCTCGGTCCCAGAGCAGCACGGCGAGGATCGCCGCCGTCGCCAGCGCCGCGCCGAAGCCAACCCCCTTGGCCAGCGACGTGCCTCCCAGCAGCAGGAAGAAGGCCCACCGCCACCGGGAGATCGCAGGGCCGTCGGGGCCTCGCAGGCGGTCGAAGGCCGCGATCGAAGCGGCGACGAGCAGCGCGAGCACCATGTCGGCATCGGCCAGCCGGCCGCGGAGGATCGACCACGACGCCGTCACCTGGCAGGCCCCCGCGAGCAGCCCGGCCGACGGACCGAAGTGCCGGCCCGCCAGCCCGGCCACGACCATCGCCAGCATCCCCGCCGCCAGCGCCGAGGGGAGCCTCGCCGCCGCCTCGTCGACCCCGCCGAGCGCCCATCCGGCCAGGGCCGCCATCCAGTGCGACAGCGGCGGCTTCTCCAGCCAGGGCCGCCCTCCGATCGTCGGCTCCAGCCAGTCCCCCCCCGGAGCGAGCAGCTCCCGGGCTCCCTGGGCGACGATCGCCTCGTGGTAGCTCAGCCGTCGAGCCCCTCCCAGGCCGGCCCCCAGCACCAGCACGGCCAGCCCCGCGAGCAGCCACCCGCCCGATCGTCCCGGACCGACCGCCGACGACCTCGCCATCCCCCCTCCTCCCCTCCCCTCGACCCGGAGCGGCCCCCGAGGGCCTCCGGCCCGGAGGATAGGGGATCGCTCCCCGATCGGGAAGGCGAGCCTCGCTCGCGAGCTACGCCCGTTACGCGATGGCAACCGCGTACCGAGCGAAGCGTAAAACGAGAATCCCCGGCCGACCCGGCGCGCCGGGCCAGGACCATCGGGATCAGGGCCAGCACCGGGACGATGCCGAACCGCACCCGGGAGACGGGCTCGGCGCCCGAGGCCGCTCCCGTGACGCCGAGCCCGACGGCCCCGATCGCCGCGACGGCCGCGATGCGGATCCAGCACAACGGATCCAGGCTCGTCTTCCTTCGCGGTTGAAGTCCGGAGATCCGATCGGTTCGAGTCCCCGACCACCCCCGGACCCGGGGCTCCTCCCCGATCCCCCGATCGGGCCGGCCCGACCGTCGGAAGGGAAGGCCCGGAATCGGCCAGCCAGGATCACAACTCCGAGACCGGGCCTCTTCTCCCTCCCCCCGGCTCCGGCGCCGCCGTCCCGGCCCCCTTCGTTCCCAAGGGCCCGTCCCTGCGCGCCGTTCGTCACCACCGGGCGGGGGAAAACCCGTCGACGGCGCGTCGCGCCCGCGCCGACGGCGCCCTCCCCATCAACGCCTCCCTCCCCCTCCTCCCGAGCACCAACGCCGCCATCCCGGCTCGTGCCGGCGGGCGCGACAGGTTCTTCCACCGGTTTTCCCCCGGCGCCCGCCGCTCGGCGGTGCGCCGAACCTCATGCGGTTTCTTGTCTTCCATCCAGGAGATCAGGACGATGAACGGATCCAAGGGCGGTGTTCTCAGACGGTTACGATCATCCAGGTTCTCTACGCTCAATGAGACGAACAGCGGCGGAACCGCGATGAGCGTAAAGAGTGTGAGCTTTCGCAGGAATCGCGAATGGATCGCGAATAGCCTGGAGGCACGGTGGGAGCCCTCCCCAGGCACGAGACGACGAGAGGCGTCCGGGGAAGGGATCCGCCGCGGGCGGCGTGTCTGGCGGTTCTCGGCCGGGTCGGGGAGCGTGGGACCTCGTCCCGTCGAGGGCGCCGGCGAGGGTCGTGCGGAAGGGCGCGGCAGGGGGACGGTCGGCCTCCCGGCGGAGGAACGGTTGCCGGGAGGCTCGAGCCGATCCTTGAGGAGGAGGCCGACGGCGGGGCCGGGGCCGGGAGGGGGGCCGTCTGGGGGGGGCCGGGTCAGACGTCGAGGTTCTTGACCTCCAGCGCGTGTTTCTCGATGAACTCGCGGCGGGGCTCGACGTCGTCCCCCATCAGGGTGGTGAACAGGTCGTTGGCGGCGGCGGCGTCGTCCAGGCGGACCTGGAGCAGGGTGCGCCGGGAGGGGTCCATGGTGGTTTCCCAGAGCTGCTCGGCGTCCATCTCGCCGAGGCCCTTGAAGCGGGTGATCTTCAGGCCGCGCTCGCCCAGCTTGCGGACGGTGGGGACCAGCTCCCGGAGGTCGAGCAGCGGGTGCTCGTCGCCGTCGCGGTCGAAGAGGAAGCGGGGGGGGGGTTCGTCGCCGGTGACCTCGACCGGCAGCAGGACGTCGGCCCCCAGGTTGAACTCCGCCTTGAGCCGGCCGAGCCACTTGTTCAGGGTGCGGACCTCGGTCAGCTCGACGACCCGGAAGGCGAGCGCCTCGGCCGAGGGGCCCTCGGCGGGCTCGGGGGGGGCGTCGGCCACGGGCACGTCGCTGTCGTCCACCGGGGCGGCGTCGCCCGATTCGGGGGCGTGCTCTCGGGTGAACCGCTCCAGCTCCTCGGCCGAGTAGAGGTAGACGTCGTCGGCCTCCACCTGGCGGACGAGGAACAGGGGCATCAGCCCCGTCTCGGGGTGCGCCCTTCGGAGGAACTCGCCGACCGGCAGGTTGCGGCGGCCGAAGGCGCGGAGGGCGTTGTCCAGGCCGGCGGCGATCTCGACCAGGGTGCGGAGCCTGTCCCCGTCGATCGGATCCATCGGCGGCTCGGAAGAGGAGGCGACGGCGGCCTGGCGGAGCGTCGCGTCTTTCAGGCCGTTGCCCATGAGGATGGCGTGCATCTCGGCCTCGGTCTGCACGTAGCGCCGCTCGTTGCGGTGGGCGATCAGGTACAAGGGCGGCTGCGCGACGTACAGGTGTCCCTCGGCCACCAGGCGGGGCATCTGGCGGTAGAAGAAGGTCATCAGCAGGGTGCGGATGTGCGAGCCGTCGACGTCGGCGTCGCTCATCATGACGATCTTGCCGTAGCGGCGCTTCTCGGTCGACTCTTCCTCGCCGATGCCGCCGCCGACGGCGGTGATGATGTTGCGCACCTCCTCGTTGCCGAGCACCTTGTCCAGCCGGGCGCGCTCGACGTTGAGGATCTTGCCCCGAAGGGGGAGGATGGCCTGGAACTGGCGGTCGCGGCCCCCCTCGGCGGTGCCGCCGGCGCTGTCGCCCTCGACGAGGAACAGCTCGGAGTGGTCCCGGTCGTGGCTGGTGCAGTCCATCAGCTTGCCGGGCAGGCCGCCGCCGGTGAGCACTCCCTTGCGGTTGCGGACGAGTTCTCGGGCCTTGCGGGTGGCCTCTCGGGCCTCGGCGGCGAGCACGGCCTTGGCGACGAGCTTCTTGGCGGCGCCGGGGTTCTGCTCGAGGAACTCGGCGAGGGTGTCGTTGACGACCTTGGCGACGATGCCCTCGACCTCTCCGTTGCCGAGCTTGGTTTTGGTCTGTCCCTCGAACTGCGGGTCGGGCACGCGGACGCTGACCACCGCGGTGAGCCCTTCACGGAAGTCCTCGCCGGAGATGGCCAGGTCCTTCTTGTTCTTCTGGCTCGCCGGGGCGTTGGCCTTGACGTAGGCGTTCATCGTGCGGGTCAGCGCCGCGCGGAAGCCGGTCAGGTGGGTGCCGCCCTCGATCGTGTGGATGTTGTTGCAGTAGGTGACGACCGTCTCGGAGAAGCCGTCGTTGTACTGGAGGGCGACCTCGACCTCGACGTTGCGCTCCTCGTCCTTGCCCTTGAGCACGGCCGGTTCGTGCAGGGGGTTCTGGGCGCGGTTGAGGTGGGCGACGAACTCGGCCAGGCCGCCCTCGCTGTGGAACTCGTCGTGCTTGGGCTCGTCGCCGCGCTGGTCGGTCAGGCGGATGCGGACGCCGGGGTTGAGGAAGGCCAGCTCGCGGAAGCGCTTCTCCAGGGTGCCGTAGTCGAAGGTGATGTCGGGGAAGATGTCGTTATCGGGCAGGAACTGGATGCGGGTGCCGGTGCGCTTGGTGGCGCCGGTGGGGCGAATCGGCCCCTCGGGCTCTCCCCGGGAGTATTCCTGGCGCCAGACCTTGCCGTCGCGATGGACCTCGGCCTCCAGGCGCTCGCTCAGCGCGTTGACCACGGTGACGCCCACGCCGTGCAACCCGCCGGAGACCTTGTAGGTCTGATGGTCGAACTTGCCGCCGGCGTGGGGCTTGGTCAACACGATTTGCAGGGTGGAGACGCCCGGGAAGTTCGGGTGCTCCTTCACCGGGATGCCCCGGCCGTCGTCGGCGATGGCGACCGAGCCGTCGGCGAGGATCGTCACGTCGATGACGCGGCAGAAGCCGGCCATCGCCTCGTCGATCGAGTTGTCCACGACCTCGTAGATCAGGTGGTGCAAGCCCCTCGCCGTGGTGTCGCCGATGTACATGCCGGGACGCTTGCGGATGGCCTCGATGCCCTCCAGCACCCGGATATTGCTCTCGGTGTAGTCCAGCGCCGCGGCGCCATCGCCGCCGGCGGTCGGGGCCTCGGTCGTCTCGATCGAACCGTCGGGGTTGAGGGCCATCGCCAATCCTCGAAGAGCGGAATGCCAGGCAGGGGCGGGCGGGGGGGGCCAGCCGTTCCCGGCCGGGCCGGGGGCCGGGCCGGGTCCGATCGATCGATCGATCGATCCGTCACGCCTCGATCGGTCCGACCCGGAAGCGGATATCCCGCACCGGGGAGCCGGGGGCCCCCCGGCGCAGGGCGGCCAGGATGGTCGGCTTGCGGAACGCGGCCAGTTCCTCCAGCAGCGTCGGGTGGGCCACCGTGACGCTCAGGACGCCGTGGCGGACTCCCCCCAGCCTCGTCCTCTCGGCGACCTCCGGCCCGACGGCCGCTTCCCAGGCCGCCTCCAGCTCCCCCTGGGCCCGCGTCCGGGCGTACCCCCGGCTCGCGAAGAGCGCGCCGAGCGCCTCGGACAGCGGCACCGGCCCGCCGCCTCGATCAGGGTCGCCTCGATGTGAACGCTTCTTCATTATAGCGATCCAACCCACGGTTTGGCAAGCGGATCGGGCGGGATCCGCGGCCTCGGCCTCGCCGTCAGGGACCGTCCTCCTCGCGGCCCGTTTTCCCCCTGGCCGACTCCGGCGGCGCGGGGCCCGAGAGGAGCAGGGGCCTCAGCGGTCCCGGTTCAGCGGCATGACGACGTAGGTGTACTGATCCTCGGTCTTGAACACGGCGGCGCTTTTGTGGTCGATCAGCTCGGCGGCGATCGGCTGCGAGGGGTCGAGCGCCTTGAGGGCCTCGAGCAGGTAGGAGGCGTCGAAGGTGATGGCCACGTCCTTGCCGTCGTAGGAGATCGGCAGCTCGATGTGCGACTCCCCCACGTCGGCCGTCTGGCTGGCCAGCCGGAGCAGGCCCTCGCCGAACTGGAAGTCGACGCCCCGGCTGTCCTTGCTGGTGACGATCGCCGCCTGCTCGACGGCTTGCAGCAGCGGCTCGACCTCGGCGAAGGGGATCCTCGCCTCGAAGCTGCTGGGCATGACCGCCTTGTAGTTCGGGAACCGGCCCTCGACGAGCCGGCTGTAGATCACCGCCCGGCCGGTCTTGACCAGCACCGCGGTGCCGTCCTGCACGGCCACCCGGGCCGGCTCCTCGTCGTCCAGGTTCCGCTCGATGAGCCGAAGCGCCTTGACCGGCACCACCGGCGCCTGGCTCGGCGGCTCGACCGCCCCCTCGGGCTCGCAGCCGATGATCTGCCGGGCCATCCGGCGGCCGTCGGTGCCGACCAGCGTGATCGACTCGGGCCCCGGCTCCATCAGGACGCCGGCCAGGGCGTACCGGGTGCTGTCCGGGTCGGTGGCGAAGCTGGTCCGGCGGATGGCTCTCCGCAACTCCTCGGCAGCGACGCGGTAGCCGGTCTCGGCGTTGAAGTCGGGGGGATCGGGGAACAGCTCCGGATCCTCGGCCGGCAGCTTGAACTCCGAGCGGTGGCCCCGGACGACCAGCGTCTCGCCGTCGACCTCCAGCGCCAGCTCGTCGTCTCCGGTGCTGGTGCGGAGGATCTGCCCCATCCGCTGCAACGGCAGGATCACCGAGCCCGGCTGGTCCACCTTCACGCCGAGCACCCGGAAGCGGATGCCAACCTCCAGGTCGGTCGCCATCAGGGTCGACCCCTGCCCTGGCGCCGCCACCAGCTTCAGGTGCTGCAGGATCGGCTTCGGGCTCCTCGCCGGCACCACCCCGCCGACCGCCCCGAACGCGGCGAGCAGTTGCTCGCGGTCGCATAGCAGTTTCATGGAATGCCCCGCCTTGGACCTGATGGATCCCGGGCCGCCTCCGAGCGGCCCCGCGACGCCGCCTCCGGATCGTCGGGCGATCCGCAACAAGGCGATGATACCAAACACGTTAATCGGCCTCAAGGTCGGCCTCGGGCCTCGATCCGCCCCGGAGCGGATCGGTTTCTCGCGATGGGAGCGCCGTCCGACCGGGATCGAGGGCCTCGGGCGGCGAGGTTGTCGGGGGTTCCGAGCGGACCGATGCCCGTGGGGGCGTTGCTCTTGGGCAACTTGGTGGAGAATCGCGTCGATGGGTGCTTGCCAGCGTCTCGGGGAGGAGCTATCTCTTGAAGCCGACCATGGACGCCCGCCTGATCGGGCGATCGTGACGCGAACCGGCCGGCGCCGGGCCCTCGGGCCGACCTGGAGACGGTCGGCGGGCGAGGCCTGGGAGGGGGGCTTCGGGAACTTCGGCCGGCGAGGCCAGCCCGGGGCTCCGGCCTGCGGCCCCGGGCCGTAAGGGATAGAGATCGGTCTCGAGGTCGTCATCCATGCGAAGCATTCACGTCCTGCGCCTGGCGAGCGTTGCCCTGGCGGTTTCGGTCGCCATCGCCTCCCCGGCCCCGGCCGCCTCGTTCACGGGGCTGGGGTCCTTCTTTGGTCCCAATATAAACGGTTTCCTCAGTGGGGCGAACGCGGTGTCGGCCGACGGCTCGACTGTCGTGGGCAACAGCCATGTTTATGGCACGCCAGTGCCGTTCCGATGGACGGCCGCTGAGGGGATGACCGCCGTGGGCGGTTCCTACTCGTCGTACAGCGAGGCATATGGTGTGTCGGCCGACGGCTCGGTCGTCGTGGGATACCAGGAGGGGGCGCCGGACCAGGCGGTGCTCTGGTCGGCCGACGGGCGGAAGATCTGGTTGGGGCGTCTTCCTGGTAGCAGGGGAGAGGGCCCCATGGTGAGCATGGCGCGCGGTGTGTCGGCCGACGGTTCGATCGTGGTCGGGTGGAGCCGAGCGTCGGATGGATCGTGGGGAAACGAAGCGTTCCGCTGGACGGAGGCCGGCGGGATGGTCGGCCTGGGGGCCCTCGACGGCAGCTTCGGCAGCGACGCGTACGCCATCTCGGCCGACGGTTCGACCATCGTGGGGCAGAGCGGAGCCCAGGCGTTCCGCTGGACGGAGGCCGGGGGGATGGTCGGCCTGGGAGACCTCGACGGCGGCTCCTTCATTAGCCGAGCATATGCGGTGTCGTCTGATGGGCGGGTGATTGTGGGGGTCGGCCGGTCCGGCTCCGGGGATGAGGCGTTCCGCTGGACCGAGTCCGGGGGGATGGTCGCCCTGGGGGATCTCGACGGCGGGAGCGTGGCCAGCCGGGCGAACGCCGTGTCGGCCGACGGCTCGATTGTGGTCGGGTATGGCACCACCTCCCTGGGACAAGAGGCGTTCTACTGGGACCCGGTGCTGGGGATGCGCAGCCTCCGCCAGGTCCTGATCGACGAGTTTGGCCTAGGGGCGGCGTTGAGCGGCTGGCAGCTCGTGACGGCGACAGGAATCTCCGCCAACGGGGAGGTGATCGTGGGGAGCGGCTACAACCCTGACGGATACCTCGAGGCCTGGATCGCCCGCCTCGGCATCGCCGGCGGTGCCGTGCCCGAGCCGTCGAGCCTGGCGCTGGCGGGCCTCGGCGTGCTGGGAATGCTTGGGGCGGCCTCTTGGCGTCGTCGATCGCGAGCGGTTTGAGGTGTTGGGAGGGGAATCGAGCCGATCGGAAGGGCCGGGGAAGGGCTGGAGCCCGATCCGGTCCTTCCCCTCGGCTCGAGGTGGGCTCTGCGGAGCTCAGTAGGTCCGGCCCAGGTGCTCGACGATCGCCCGCTTGACCTCCAGCGGGTCGAGCTCGCCGACCTGGCGGTTGATCACCTTGCCGCCGGGGGCGATGAGCAGGGTGTAGGGAACGGGGCCGGGCCAGGAGGGGTCGAGGGCCTCGGCGAAGGCGTCGCGGTCGTCGGCGTCGAGGATGTAGTTGGTGGAGGAGACGTGGTGCTTGCGCAGGACGTCGAGCGCCTTGTCGCGGTGCTCCGGATCGTCCAGGCTGATGGTGATCATCCGGAAGTCGCGCTGGCGGTACATCCGGTTGATGGTGACCAGCTCGGGAAGCTCGGCCACGCAGGGGCCGCACCAGGTGGCCCAGAGATTGACCAGGAGCAGGTCGTCGGTGTCGTTGCTGGCCAGCTCGGCGACGGCCTCCAGGCCGATCGGCTCGATCGCGACGGGCTCGGCGTCCCATCGGGCGAGGGATTCCCGGGCGCTGGCTCGCTTATCGGCCCATTTGGTTGAGCAGCCGAAGACGCGAGTGGTCGGATGCGGGACCGGCCGGCCGGCGAGCAGGGCCTCGACGGCGTCGATCGCGTCGTGCGAGGAGACCTCCTTCACTTCCGAGTCGTCGAAGCGGCCCTGATAGCGCAGGGCGCGGTCGCGGTCGAAGATGAACACGTGCGGCGTCGCCAGCACGCCGAAGGCCCGGGACGTCTCCTGCGTTTCGCCGTCGTAGAGATAGGGGTAGTTGAAGCCGTGATCCTGGGCACGGATCTTCATCTCCTCGAACGAGTCGCCGAGGTCGGTGTAGCCGAGCTCATCGAGCCGCACCGCCAGCGGGTCGTTCGGCGAGATGGCGACCAGCGCGACCCCCTTGTCCTCGTAATCGTCGAGCAGGCGGGCGATCCGGCCCTCGTAGGCCTGGGCGGTCGGGCAGTGGTTGCAGGTGAAGACGACGACGAGCACCTCGGCGTCGGCGAAGTCGCCCGGGGTGTAGGTCTTGCCGTCCACGCCGGGCAGGCGGAAGTCGGGCAGAGGGGCCCCGATCGGCAAGGGGGTCACGTCCTCGGCCCGGGAGGTCGACGCTGAGGTCGCGGCCAGGGCCGTCGCGGCGGCGAGGGCGAGGGCGAGGGCGAGAGGGATGGGAGGCGGTCGGAGGGTCATCGTCGGTGTCTCCCCGGGCGGTTGGGTCGGGTCGGGTCAATTCGGGATGGGATGAAATGGGCCCGGCCGTAGTGTGGCACGGCCGGGTCCGTCTGCCAAGGGCCGCGCCGCCTCCAGTCCCGAGTACGACGGATGACTCCCCGGATTCGGGACCCGAAATGGAAAGCGACGCTATATGTGCTTGATCTGGTACGACCGGACTTGTATATTGGCCCCGCGCGTGGGTTATCAAAGGTCACGCGGTTGCATAACCCTCAACGCTGGCTGAGATTGAGATCACTCGATCTCAACTTCTCCTGACAGCGATTCTCCGCGAGCGATCGGTTCAGCCGACCGGCCCATCTGGGCCGGACAACGGGTCGGGATCGCCAGATTTCGTTCAGGTCGTCGATCGATTCGCCCTTGCCCCGGGTGCGTCGTGGGGAGGGGGTTGATGCGCCCGGCCGATGGGCCGGGCGACGGGCAGGGATCGGCCGTCACCTCGCACCGGGCACCGGATCCCAACCCGGAATTCCGAGGCGATTTTCCCAGAGGACATCATCCATGCCACAGGCATCGAGCAACGGTCCCCGGAGCGTGATGCTCCGCACATCGGCGGCGCTGGCCCTGGCGATCGTGCCGCTCTCGGGCTGCGGGGGAAGTCCGAAGGAGGGGACGATCATGGAGGACCAGGCCCCGGAGATCACCGAGGCCAACAACGCCATGGAGGAGTTCGCCAAGAGTCAGGGCAAGGCGCCGTAGGCGCCGTGATCGTCGGGGTTCTGGCCGCTCGGCGCGGCCTGGGGTCCTTCTCCTGTCGCCCCGGATGCTCGCAAGCGCCCTCGAGGACGGGATCCGGCCGTGGTCGCCGGCTCCCCAGCGATTCCCCGGAGGTCATCACATGCAGTGTTCACGGATTGTGTTCGGCCGTCGTCTCGGATTCACCCTGATCGAGTTGCTGGTGGTCATCGCCATCATCGGCGTCCTCATCGCCCTCCTGCTGCCGGCCGTGCAAGCGGCTCGAGAGGCCGCGCGACGCTCGCAGTGCACCAACAATCTGAAGCAGATCGGCCTGGGCCTGCACAACTACCACAGCGCCAACGGCAGCTTCCCGATGGGCAGCTCCCGCAACGTGGTCCACCCCGACGGCAACGGCTGGCGAACCGAGGGCTGGAGCAGCTGGAGCGTGCACGCGATGCTGCTGCCCTACCTGGAGCAGGCCCCGCTGCACGCGGCCGCCAACTTCAACTGGGCGCCGGAGTGGGCCAACAACCCTTGTTACTTCATCAACTCGACGGTCTCCAACAGCATCGTCAGCACGTTCCTCTGCCCGTCGGACCCCAACTCCCCCCGCCCGGGCCCGTGGCTGAACAACTATGTGGCCAGCCAGGGAACGTCGACCTTCGAGGTCCCGTACTGGTACGGGGAGGGCACCGAGGTCAGCGGCCTGTTCGCCCACTACACGAGGGCCTACGGCATGGACTCGATGCTCGACGGCTCGTCGAACACGATCGCCTTCTCGGAGATCCTCGTCAACCCGCCCCAGGCGCGCGGCCGGGGCAGGTCGACCGGGAATGTCAGCGGCACAACGGCGCACAATCGCTTCGACATCCAGGAGCTGGCCGACCCCCTCACCGCCTACCGCAACGACACGAACATCTGCACGACCGAGTACCAGAACCAACCGCCAGGCAACGGCCCCGGGTCCCGCTGGTCGACCGGGGCGATGGGCTACACCATCTTCAACACGATCGTGCCACCCAACGGGGGCGGCCAGATCAAGTGGAGCGCCTGCCGAGTCGGCTGCTGCCGCCAGGCCCAGCACGCGAACTACGTCAACGCCATGAGCAACCACTCGGGAGGGTGCAACGTCCTGATGGGCGATGGCAGCGTCCGGTTCGTCAAGGACTCGGTCAACCTGGCCGTCTGGTGGGGCCTGGGCACCAAGGCCGGCGGCGAGGTCATCTCGTCCGACCAGTACTGACCGGATCCCAGTCCGACCGGCCGATCCGCCCGACTCGCCGCTCCCCTCCCGGGCGTCCGGCAGGCAGGGCCGGATTGGCTCGATCGGACCGGATCCGATCCGATTCGATTCGATTCGATTCGACGGGGGGGCCGGTCGCGGTTGAGCACCGGCGCCTCCGGTTGTTTCCCCCGATCATTCGATCCGCTTCCTCGACGCGAAGACGTCCGCCCCCGAGACCCCACATCGGCCCCCGTCCGGATCGGATCGCGCCGGGCTGCTCGGGAGGGCCAGGGGCCGGGCGGGGCGGGCCGAAGGAGGGAGGCCGCCCTTGAATCCCGATCCTGACGCCCCGACACCGACACCGACATCGACATCAACACCAACACCAACATCGACGGCCGACGCCCCCGAGGCGGTTGTCTTGAACTCCACCCCGGACCCGGCCATCCCGGCGGTCGGAGCCTCCCGCACCTGGGCCTTCGCCCTGGCGGCCGGCCTGCTCGCCGGAGGGCTGGCCGCGGCGGCCGTCGAGGGGACGTATCAGACCTTCCGGCCCGGGCTGGTGCCCGAGGTCATCAATGGGGAGACCAACATGGTCGCCCCCCCTCACGAGATCGCCAGGGCGACCCGGCAGAATGCCTCCCTGAGCTTCGGCCTGATGGGTGGCTTGCTCGGCCTGGCGATGGGCTGGGCCGGCGGGCTCGCGGGCCGGTCGGGCCGGGGGCCGACGGCGAGGGCGGCGCTGCTGGGCCTGGTTGTCGGCCTGGCGGCGACGGCCCTGGCCTCCTTCCTGGTCATCCCCGCCTATTTTGAATATGACACGCAGGTGCAGGCCAACCAGGGAGAAAACCTGATCATCCCCCTGCTCGTCCACGTTGGCTCCTGGGCGGCGGCCGGCGCGGCGGGGGGCCTGGCCTTCGGGGTCGGCCTGGGCGGGACGGCCCGGGGGTTGGGGGCCCGGACGGCGATCGGGGGCCTGACCGGCGCGGCGGTCGGCGCCGTCGCCTATGAGCTGATCGGCGGCATCGCCTTCCCGATGGCCAAGACTCCCCAGCCGTTCGCCGAGCAGCTGGTCCCCCGGGCGCTGGCGATGCTGCTCACCTGCACCTTCGCCTCGGCGCTGGCCGCGTTCTCGGCCGTCGACGCCGAGCGGGGTCGCCGACCGACCTGATCGGGCCGGTCCGATCGCGGTGACGGAGGGCGGCCGGGGCCGAGGGCGCCCCGGCCGGCCGTCCGATCGCGGCGCTTGCCGCCGGGTCAGACGGTATACGGCTCCCGCTCGGGCCGGGAGCGGAGGCCGTTGGCCTCGTCGTCGTTGATGAACTCCTCGCGGTCGGGGTCGATCCGCAGGGTCCGGCCGAGCACCCAGGACAGCGCCGCCGCGTGGCAGGCGATGTGCGAGTGCCTCATGATCGAGGAGTTCGCCGCGGTGGTGCCGCGGGATCGGATCGCCGCGAACCAGTCCTTGGCGTGGGCGCCCACGTCGAGGCCGACCTGGGGGTTGGCCGAGAAGTCGGCCACCTCGGCGCGGAGCGAGGAGGGCTCGACGACGATGCCGCCGTTGTCTCCCGTCTCCACCCAGCCCTCCTCGCCCACGAACCGCACCGGGCAGGTGCCCAGCTCGTTGATCCAGCCCTTGCGGTCGCCGAAGGGGTCGTCGAGGAAGTCGAGGATGATCTCGACGCCGTCCTCGTAGCGGCAGGTGATGCGGTGTTCGGCCGGCTCGTACTCGACGGGCATCGTGTCGTCGGCTCCCTTGGCCTGCTGGCAGAGGTCCAGGGTGTGGGCGGCCCAGTCGAGCAGCCGGGCGCCGGAGTCGAAGTCCCAGTAGCCTCGCCAGCGTCCCTGGACGTAGGCCTCGTTGTAGGGGCGCCACGGCGCCGGGCCGAGCCAGCGGTCCCAGTCGCAGACGTCAACCGGCGGGGTCGGCTCACCGGGGAGCCAGGAATTGTCGAGCGTCGGCCGGTAGACGGAGGCGTACAGCGTTTTGAGCGTCCCGAGCTTGCCGCTGGTGGCCAGCTCGACCGCCTTCTGGAAGTTGGCCACGCTCCGGCGCTGGGTGCCGGCCTGGAAGACGCGGCCGGTCTGGCGAAAGGTGTCGTCGAGCTTCTGGCAGATCTCGATGGTCAGGCCGCACGGTTTCTCGCTGTAGACGTCTTTGCCCGCCTTCGCGGCCATGATGGAGGCGGGGCCGTGCCAGCGGTCGCCGGTGGCGATGAGCAGGGCGTCGAGGTCGGGGCGGTCGAGCAATTCGTGGAAGTCTCGGGTGACGGTGCAATCGGCGTTGCCGTAGTGCTCATCCACGAGCTTCTTGCCGTTCTCCCGCCGCGACCGCTGCACGTCGCAGACGGTGACGCACTGCATGTCGTCGAGGGGCAGCATGGCCTTCATCACGTAGGTGCATCTCGGGCCGAACCCGATGACGCCCATCGTGATCCGCTCCGACGCCGCCTTCCTCCCCGGCTGCCGGCCCAGGGCCGAGGCGGGCACGATCCAGGGCATCGCCATCGCCCCGCCGGCGGCGGCCATCGAGCCCCTGAGCCAGTCGCGTCGCGTCGGCTTGATCGGTGTCATACCCATGATGACATATGCTCCTGACTCAAAGAGGAAGCGGGGAAGAGTCCGGGGAGCCCCTCCTCCCGGCCGCCGATGCCTCGGGTCCGGCTCGCCCCGGCCCCCTGGTCCGCCCGGACCCGATCCGGCCCGTCGAGACCGGATTCCGGGAGGGGCCGGTGTGCCGAGCCTGCGCACCCTCGCCGACCGGCTCCAGCCCCTATCTCACCCGGTCCCGGGCTCCGCGGCAACGGCCCGGCCAGGAGATTCTTGGCATCGGGTCCAACGTCAACGCGATGGAGTTGATCCTGGAAGCGATCGGGAACCTGTGTGCACGCTTGACAAGTGAATATCGGAGCAGTTCCTTCGCCGCGAGAGTCGAGGCGCGACGAACGGCTCGACGTCGTGACGCCGCGGGGCCACGGGCCTGCCTGGCTGATGGGAACCATCCGCGCGGCGGTCCCCCGTGGCAGGGTGATCTGGCGGCCGACGCGGTCGGCCTCGAGGGCGAGCAGGCGGCGGCGCAGATCGTTGGGGGCGAGGCGTTCCCTTGGGAGTGTGACCTCCGGACGGTCGGGTCCGTTCGGCTCGGCTCGGCTCGGTTCGGTTCGGCTCGTCTCGGCCCGGCCCGGTCCTGGCCGGGGTCAGGCCGTCTCGCCGCCGTCGCTGGGGGGCGAAGCGTCCGCCACGACGGCGGTGGGCCCGCCGCGACGGGCGCGGAGGCCGGCGAGGAAGAGGGCCGACTGGCCGGCGACGATCGCGACGAGAAACGCGGCGGCGTCGGCCGCCAGGATCGGCCCCGCTCCCATCTCCTGGCCGTCCCAGGAGACGGTCAGGAACAGGTGCAGGGACACGGCGAACAGGAAGGCCAGCAGCAGGTATCCCAGCAGCGAGTCGGTCAGCCGGAGCGGCCGGAACGGGTTGTCGTGCGGGTAGAGCCGCATCGAGTTGTGGCCGATGGCGATCCGGACGCGCACGGAGACGAGCAGGCCGATGCCGCAGGTCACGAGCAACAGCGTCGTGAACAGGATCGGCCCGTAGGTCTCGGCCAGCTCCGGCGGGATATCCACCCTCGCGTCGTCGGCGATCTGCCCGAACGACGAGAGGGCCTCGAACGTGGAGAAGGTCATCAACCCGACGAACGAGAGCGTGCCGATCAGGTCCTGGTTGCACCCCTTGAGCGTCTCGTGGACGTGCTGCTCCCACTGCTCCCGGCCGACCTCCTCGAATTGGTCCTCCGCGATCCGAGTGCGGGCATAAGCCAGCACGTGCCGGTGGAACCGGGCGTCGATGAGCATCCAGACGATCACGATCCCCAGCCCGATCGCCGCCGCCACCGCCGGCGTCGCGTGCAGGGCCAGCGCCAGCACCGTGGCCGAGAACCCGGCGATCACGCTGGCCAGCAGGAAGTTCAGGTACGAAACCCCCAGGTAGTTCCTCCTCCCCGCCCGCTCCGGATCCCCCGCCCCCGCGAACGGCTTCCCTTGAATCAGTCGGGCGAAGAGCATCCCGTTGAGCGTCAGGCCCCCGTGCAGCCTCCCCATCCGCAACGCCAGCAGCAGCGAAGGCACCAGCACCATCACCGCATAGAAGGCGAACAGGTGGTCTTGCACCCGTCCCAGGCTCGGCGGCAGGCCGCCTTGCAGCGCGTTCTGCAGGAAAATCCCCATCGCCGCGTACACCGATCCGAGAAATGTGTACAGCTCCCGCCGCCGGTCGATGATCCCGTGGATCTCCCGGGAGACGGTCTCGAAGTCGGTCATGATGCATGCCCCAGCGGCCGGCCGGATGCTCCTGCCTCCCGGCGACGTCCCCTCGCCAGGTTCCTCGCCGGCCGACCGATCATGACGCGCGTCCCGCACCTCCGCAAGTCATCCGAGGGGAGAGCCGGGCTCGATCGGATCGATCTCCCGAGTGTCCCCGGCGGCCTCTCCCCGACACTCCCCTGCCCTTCGCTCCTCGGTCGGGATAGGATGACCCGGACCCCGACCACGGCGGACCCGACCCATCGAGGGCGAGCGATGTCCCGGGACACCCGGCCGAAGCGCGACCGGCACGCGCTGAACGACGACGGCATGGTCCTCTGCAATCCCCGGGACAGGGAGGCCGCCCACCGGGCCGAGATGGAGGGGATCGCCACGGAGAATCGCGCCGAGGTGACCTGCCGGACGTGCCGGGATCTCCTCCACCAGCAGGACCGGGACCGGAGGGATCGGGGAGCAGGCTGAGGCGAGGCGACGATCTGGGGAGGGACGACTGATGGGGAGCGATGTGGTGACGATCGCGGCGGCGGCGGCTCTCCTGGCGGCGTTGGGGGGAGGGCGGGCGATCGGGGAGGACCGGCCTCCGAACGTCGTCCTGATCCTGGTCGACGACCTCGGCTACGCCGACCTCGGGTGCTCTGGCAACGCCTCGGTGCTCACGCCGAACATCGACCGCCTCGCCGCCGAGGGCCTGCGCTTCACCGACTTCCACGCCAACGGCCCGATGTGCTCGGCCACCCGGGCCGCCCTGCTCACCGGACGCTACCAGAACCGCTTCGGCCGCGCCTTCGAGGCGGCGCTCGACGAGCATCGAGACGCCGACACCGGCCTTCCTCTGGAGGCGGTGACGATCGCCGAGGCCCTCGAGCCGGCCGGCTACGTCTCCGCGATCTTCGGCAAGTGGCACCTCGGCTACCGGGCGCCATTTTTGCCCACCCGCCAGGGGTTCGACGAGTTCGTCGGCCTGCTCACCGGCGACGGCGACCATCATTCCCACATCAGCCGATCCGGCCACGAGGACTGGTACCGCGGCGAGGCGATCGCGATGGAGGAGGGCTACAGCGTCGACCTGATCGCCCGCCTCGCCTGCGAGTTCATCGAGCGGCACCGAGACCGGCCGTTCTTCCTCGACGTCTCCCACCTGGCGATCCACTTCCCCTGGCAGGGGCCCGACGAGGGCCCGCACCGGCGCCCGGGGGTCGACTACAGCGGCCTGAGCAAGCTCGGCCCGCACCCTCCGGGGGAGGTCTCGCCGGTGGTCCGATCGATGATCGAGGCGGTCGACGCGAGCGTCGGCGCGATCATGGAGACGCTCCGACGGCTGGACCTGGACCAATCGACGCTGGTGATCTTCACCTCCGACAACGGCGGCTACCGCCACTACGGCGGCCGGTTCGAGGGGGAGATCTCCGACAACGGCCCCTTCCGAGGCCAGAAAGGGGAGCTGTTCGAGGGCGGCCACCGCGTCCCCGCGATCGTCCGGTGGCCGGGCCGGGTCGCTCCCGGCGTCACCGGCGAGACGGCGATGACGATGGACCTCATGCCCACCCTCCTCGACCTCGCCGGGATCGCCCCCGACGGCCCCGGCTCCCCGCCTTCGGACGGCATCAGCCTCTCCCCCCTGCTCCTCCAGGGCGATCCCCTCCCGGATCGCCCCCTGTTCTGGAGGATGGGAAACCAGGGCGCCGCCCGGCTCGGCCCCTGGAAGCTGGTGATCGACGGCAGCCGGCCGATGCTCTTCCACCTCGACGATGACCCCGGCGAGTCCCTCGACCTCGCCCCCCGAGAGCCCGACCGCGTCGCTCAGCTCTCGGCCCTGTACGACGCCTGGCAGCGCGAGGTCGACGGCGAGCGAGAGCCTGGGGGCGGGTCGCTCCCGATCCGGCCGGTCCTCGACGGGGGGAGCCCTCCTCAGAACGAACCGGCGTCGAGCACCTCGCGGCCGGCCCGGGTCCCGAGCGCCCGGTAGACGGCCAGGGCGATCGTGTGCTTCAAGAACTGGACGGAGCCGTCGGCGAAGGCGAAGCCGGTGACGCCGTCGTGCCGGCTGGCGGCGTCTCGGTCGTCCATCTCGGGGCTGGTGGGGGTGTGGCCCGTCTGGAACAGCGTGGTGTGGCCGTGGTCGTCGTCAGGGTCCTCCCGGATCGCGCCCGGCCAGACGGTCTCGGCGTAGAGATGGCCGCCGCTGGAGAGCACGGCGAACCGGCCGTTGTGCCGCTCTCCCACGGCGAGGGTCTGCGAGAGGCCGTCGGTGATGTCGGCGAACCGGATGCGGCTGTTCCGGCTGAACAGGCCTCGGCGGTCCTCCGGGTCGCCGAAGTCCATGTCGCCGGGGCCGAAGCTGGCGACGTAGCTGGCCATGGCGAAGCGCAGGCCCTCGCGATCGAGCTGCCCCTGCTGCGAAGTCTCGTCCGAGGGGCACAGGTACGACGAGATCGGCGTGACGCAGGCCGTCGCGTTCTCCACCGTCCAGGCCGCCAGGTCGAAGTTGATCGCGTCGAAGAGCGGCCCCTGCTCCATCTGGGGCAGGATCGCCGCCGCCCAGCCGAAGCCCCCCGTCCGATAGCCCGGCACGTGGGAATAGCCCATCGGCAGCGCTCCAGAGGCGTCGTGGTACGAATGCAGGGCGAGGGCCACTTGCTTCAGATTGTTGGTGCAGCTGATCCGGCGGGCCGCCTCGCGCGCCTTCTGCACCGCGGGCAGCAGCAGGGCGACCAGCACCCCGAGAATCGCGATCACCACGAGCAGTTCAATCAGCGTGAATCCGCGTCTCGCCGTCATGTCGGGCCCTCGATGCCGCGCCGGGGGAGAGAGAGGGGCGTGTAGGAAAAACGATGCGAACGTAATACCACCACCGCGACGGCGATGCAACGGGCCGTCGGCGAACGGACGGCCTCGGCCCTTGCGGGTGTCTTGCCCTGTCGGTCGTTCCGCCTGGATGGGTGTCGTGGGGTTCGGCGAGAGCTCCAGGAGACGTGTCGGCGGCGACCAAGACGCCCCGATCCGGCCTCAGAACCAGCGCTTCCGCCTGGCCCAGAGGTAGAGCATCAGCGGCGAGGTGACCATGACGACCAGCGCCGAGACGAAGATGGTCACGTGCGGCAGCCTCAGCCCGGCGAGCTGGATGTTGTCGCCGAAGAAGTTCATCCCGAAGAAGCCGACAAGGAAGTTCAGCGGCAGGAACAGGTAGGTGATCAGCGTCAGCGCCTTCATCACCTCGTTGGTGCGGTTGGCCGAGACGGAGAGGTACGTCTCCAGCGTGCTGGTGACGAGGTCCCGGATGCCGTCGGTGATGTCATGCAGGCGGACGAGGTGGTCGTAGACGTCCCGGAAGTAGACGCGGTCGCGGTCGTCGATCATCGGGTACGGGTCTCGGGCCAGGCGGTTGGCCACCTCGCGCTGGGGGGTGAGGATGCGGTGCACCCGCAGCACCGAGCGCTTCACCCGGAAGATCTCGTGGAGCATCCGGGGGTGGACGCGGTGGAAGACGCGGTCTTGCAGGTCGTCGATCGCATCGTCCAGGTGCTCGATGGCCGCCATGTGCTCGTCGACCGCCGCGTCGAGCAGCAGGTACGCCAGGTGGTCGGCCCCGTGCGCCAGCCGGTCGCTGGCGTCCCGGTCGACCAGCCGGCGGAGGCGGTCGAGCGACGAGAGCGGCTCGATGTGGTAGGTCACCAGGAAGTTCGCCCCCAGGAACAGGTCCAGCTCGTGCAGGCGGACCTCGTCGCGGTCCGGGTCGAAGTCGATGGCGTGGAAGACGATCGTGAGATACCGCCCCCAGTCGTCCACCTTCGGCGCGTTGGCCTCCCCCAGCGCGTCCTCGACGGCCAGGGGGTGAAAGTTGAACACGTCTCGGAGCAGGGTCTCGACCTCCGCCGAGGGCCGGCCGCCGGGGTTCTCCACGTCGAGCCAGAGCGTCCCCCGCTCGTCGGCCAGCGCCTCGCCGATGCGATCGACCGGCCAGTCCGCGTGGATCCCCCCGCCCGACTCCCGGTAGACCGCCCGCAGCCGGGGCATCCCGGCGGCCTCCGCATCGGCCCGCTCGACCTCGACCGCCTCGGCCATGACGCCTCCCCTTCCCCCTCCGAGTCGATCGCCGTCGGGAACCCGCCCCTTCCCGGCTCGGGCCGCCATTCTACTCGACATCGACCTCGGGAGGCGGCCCCGATGCTCGACGGCCGTCGCCCTTGCAGGAGCCCATCGATCCCTCACTCCGCCGTCCTCGGCGGCCCCGGCGAGGTCGTCCCCGGACCCGATCGCCCGCCGAGCCGCCTCCCCTGTTCAAGATCCGGCCGATCGGCTACGATCCCGACCCAACCTCGGGCCACGCCCGACGGCCGGGCCGCCCGATCGACCGGCCCGGCCCTCGATCGACCCCGTTCCGGAGGGACTCGGAATGCGACGGATCGCTCCCCTCATCCTCGGCGCCCTTGCCGTCTTCGGCCCGATCGCCGGGGCGAGCGGCCAGGCGCAGGCCCCGAACCGGATCCCGGCTCCCGCTCCCGCTCCCGCCCGGACGGCCGCCTCGGGTCCGGCGCCCTCAAGGTCCGCCACCGACGACCCCGCCGTGCAGCGGGCCGCCGCTCCCCACCCGGCCTCGGCCCCGGCCCAGGGTTCGCCAGCCGCCCCCATCCCGTCTCGCCCCGCCCCCGCTCCCGGCCAGGCCCCCGCGCCGCTCGCCGGACAGCAGGCCCCGGCGGCAGATGCCGGCGGCAACACTCACAATGCGGAACTCGACACCATCCTCGCCCAGTGGGAGCAGACCAGCGGCAGGATCGAGACTCTCTATGCCGCCTTCGAGCAGGTCGACGAGCTCGCCGTCGTCGGCGAGAAGAAGACGTACCAGGGCAAGGCCTATCTGCGCCGACCCAACCTCGTCGTCCTTCAACTGGAGAAGCAGGTCGAGTCCGAGGGCCAGGACTCGAAGTTCGTCTTCGACCGCCGCATCCTCGCCAACGGCGACGAGGTCATCGAGTTCGACGGCCCGCTCCGCCAGATCAACATCTATCCTTTGCCCAAGGACGCCCAGCAGCGCGCCCTGGAGGAAGGTCCCCTGCCCTTCCTCTTCCGTATGAACGTGCGAGACTTCAAGAATCGCTACCGCGCCTCGCTGATGCCCAGCACCCAGGAGGGCACCCACCGCATCGCCATCTACCCGCTGCACCCGGTCGACCGCGATGCCTTCTCCGTCGCCGTCCTGATCCTCGACGCCCGCACGCTTCAGCCCCGGAGCATCCACACGCTGGCGCCCAACGGCAAGGACAAGCAGAACTACTACATCAAGGAACTCCGGGCCAACGTCGAGCTGAAGCCCGAGCTCTTCGCCTGGGGAGCCGACCAGGCCCGCAAGGCCCAGCAGGACGGCTGGCGGATCATCCGCAATCCCGAGCCCCAGGCCGAGCCCGCCTCCCCCCCCCACCCCCCCCCCCCCGGGGCCCAGCCCCAGGAGCTCACCCCCATTCCCCGCCGCTAAACCAACCGGACGGGTGGCGAGGGTCGAGTCGACCCCAGTTGAGGAGGCCCGCGACGCTGGGGTCGACACGACCCCAGCAACCCCGCCGGAATCCCCCGCCGGCGGTCAGCCGACCGATCGCACCGCCCCCTCCCGCCTCGGGTCCGCCCTGCCGGAGAGGCCCCCTCCCGGCCCGACCATCGCGAGCTTGACCCCGCCAAAGTACATATCCGGGTGCGAGTACGTTACGATGTCGAACTCCCGGGCCAGCCGGGAGGTGTCGAACCCCGGCTCCACCCGGGCGACCGGCCGACCCCCGGCCGACTCCGGAGGGCTCACGTGCAGGCGGGGGGCGATCACCGCCTCGCCCGGGTCGAGCCCCTCGAAGACCATCCAGGCCCAGGTCTGCGCCAGCGCCGTCGTGATCCGGGAGGCCCCCGGCGAGCCGATCGCCAAGCGCCGGCCATCGTCGGCGATCGCGACCGTCGGCGTCATGTTCGAGACGATCCGAGCCCCCGGCCGCTGCGCCAGGAACCCCCTCGGGTTCAGCTCCGGCTCCCCCAGCGCGTTGTTGCAAACGATCCCCGTGCCGGGGATGACGATGCCGGCGTCGTAGCCGTTGCTCATGGCCATCGACGCCAGACCGCCGTCGGCCGTGGCCACGCTGATCTGCGTCGTTCCCGGCGCCGAAAGCCTGGGGAGCCACGGCAGCAGCCCCGAGTCTTCCAGCAGGGCCCGGGCCATCGCGTCGTCGAAGTCCGGGCAATCAAGCACTCCCGACCGCAGCTCCAGCAGCGCCCGCTGCGCCCGGGCCAGCAGCACGGCCCGCTCCCCCGGCGCCGAGCCGAGCGGCCAGCAGCGATCGAGCCACCCCACCATCACTCCCAGGGCCGCCCCCCCCACCGCCGGAGGAGGGTTCAGGGACAGGGTCCACTCTCGGGACCGGATCGCCAGCGGCCGGCGGACCTCCGCCCGGTACGACGCCAGGTCCCGTCGGGAGATCAGCCCGCCGCCGGAGGCCATCTCCCGGACGATCGCCGAGGCGAGGTCCCCCTCGTACAGCGCCCGGGTCCCTTCCCGGGCGATCTGCTCCATCGTCCCCTCCAGCCCGGCGATCCGGAACGGCGCTCCGGCCGGGGGGGGATGCTCCCGGTCGGGGAAGAAGGTGCGCAGGCACTCCTCCTGCCTCGCATACGGCCCCGGGCCGACCTGGGCCAGGTAGTTGACCATCGTCTTGCTCGCCGGCCATCCCGACCTCGCCAGCTCGACGCTCGGCGCCAGCACCTCGGCCCAGGGCAGGCGGCCGTGCCGCCTCCAGGTTTCCTCCAGCATCGCCGGCGCCCCCGGCACGGCGACCGTCCCTCGGCCGATCCGGATCGAGATGCCGCCGCCGTAGGGCAGCGCGTACTCGACCACGTCCAGCTCCCCGGGGGGCCTCCGGTCCTCCGAATCCCGCCCCGGCACCGTGTGGGAGCCGTCGATCAGCTCCGGCTCCCCCCCGCCTGGGGAGATCATCGCGAAGCCCGAGCCGCTGAGCGAGCAGAGCAACGACTCGGCCATCGTGGCCACGAAGCCCGCCGCCACGGCGATGTCCGCGGCGTTGCCCCCCAGCTCGGCGACCCTCGCCCCGGCGTCGGCGGTGGCGGGGGAATCGGCGGCGATGACGGCTCGGGTGGGGGTGGGCATGCGGGCGGGCCTCGACGGTTTGCCCCATTCTACCGAGGCCGTCCTCCCGATCGTCAGCCAGGCCCCGCCCTCCCGGAGATTGCTCCCTTCAAACGTCAAGGAGACTCTGATAAGATGAGGCCGCCCCCGAGCCCAGCCCAGCCGCCTCTTCCCGGCCTCCTGGCCCTGTTCTCTTCTCTGCCCGACCCCTGCTCCCCCCGCGCGGGCCCTCGGGCCCGGAGCCGATCCTGATGAGCCAGTCCCGAGACGGCCGGCGCCCCGCTCCGATTGACGCGATGGTCGCCAACGGCAAGGCGGCGGTCGACTTCCTGTTCGAGAACTCGATGTTCCTGATCGCCGGGGCGGCCGTCGCGCTGCTCTGGGCGAACGTCGACGCGACGGGCTATGGGGAGCTGGTCCACGGTTCTCCGCTCTCCGGCCGGGGCGGCGAGGTGCTCACGCTCCAGTTCCTCGTCAACGACGTGCTCATGGCCATCTTCTTCGGCATCGCCGCCAAGGAGGTCTGGGAGGCCCTGCTCCCCGGCGGACCGCTGTCGGATCCGAAGCGGGCGGCCACCCCGTTGCTGGCGACCCTGGGGGGGGTGGCGATGCCGGCGCTGGTCTACCTCGTCGGCGCGGGGTTGGCCGGCCGGATGGACGACCTCGGCCGGGGCTGGGCGGTGCCGTGCGCCACCGACATCGCCTTCAGCTACCTCGTCGCCCGGATGATCTTCGGCCCGGGCCACCCGGCCATCGCCTTCCTGCTGCTGCTGGCCATCGCCGACGACGCCGCCGGCCTGGCGATCCTCGCCGTGTTTTACCCCGAGGAGGCCATCCTCCCAGCCTGGTTCCTGCTCACCGCCTCGGCCATCGGTCTGGGCCTGCTGCTGAGGGCCCGGGGCGTGCGAAGCTTCTGGTGGTACCTGCTCGGCCCGGGGATCCTCTGCTGGTGGTCGTTCGAGCAGGCCGGCATCCACCCGGCGCTGGGCCTGGTGCCGATCATCCCCACCCTGCCCCACTCTCCCGGCGACCGCGGCCTCTTCGCCCCCAGCGACCCGATCCGCCGCTCCACCCTCGACGCCTTTGGCCACTGGTGGAGCCGCCCCACCGAGCTGATCCTCGGCCTCTTCGGCCTGGCCAACGCCGGCGTCTCGCTGGGGCACCTCGGCACCGGCACCTGGCTGGTCCTCGGCGGCCTGGTGCTGGGCAAGCCGCTGGGAATCACCCTGTTCACCGCGCTGGGAGAATCCGTCTTCGGCCTGAAGCGGCCCGAGAGGATGGGCTATCGCCACGTGCTGGTGATGGGGATCGTGGCGGGGATCGGGTTCACCGTCGCGCTGTTCGTCTCCTCGGCGGCCTTCCCCGAGCCGGGCCCGATCCAGGACGCCGCCAAGATGGGAGCCCTTGGCAGCTTCCTCTCGGCCGCCGTCGCCTTCCCCCTGGCCCGAGCCCTCCGCGTCCGGGACCCCTCGTCCGCCGAGGCCGACCCGGCCGACGACCCCCCGGTTCCCCCCCCTCCTCTTCCAGGATCGCCTCCCCAAGCCGAGTGGGCACCCGAGGGGAGCCGTCCCCGAAACGGGTGGGACCGAATCGAAGGGAAAAACAGCGGATCGGACTGGATCGGGCCGGATCGGTTCACGACCGCTCAATAGCTGTGCGGGTCCAGCCGGACGGCTCCCCGGAAGGTCCAGTAGACGATCCCCGTGTAGGTCAGCACCAGCGGCGCCCCAATGGCGGCCACGATCGCCATGTTCCCGAGCGTCCGCTCCGAGCTGGCCGCGTTGTACACCGTCAGGCTGCGCTGCTCGGGGGCGATCGAGCTGGTCACCAGGTTCGGGAACAGCGCGATCCCGAACAGGACGACGAACCCCGCGATCGCCGAGCAGCTCGAGGCGAACGCCCGAGCCGGACGGTGCCGGTAGAGGTTGCGCGGGATGTTGGCGATCGCCAGGATGTTGGCGAAGACCACCAGCCACACCCAGGGGAACCTCTCGAAATTCGCCGTCGCCCTGGGGATCTCCACCAGCGTGACGATCGTCACCGTCAGATAGGCCACGAGAAAAAACCCGAACCCGGTCCACGCCCTCGCATAGAGCCGATCGCGCAGGTCCCCCTCCGTCTTCAGCAGCAGGTAGATCGCCCCGTGCATGGCGAACAGCGCCACGGCCAGCACCCCGACGAGGACCGAGTAGGGGGAGATCAGATCGAGGAAGTCCCCCGCGTACAGCCCCCGATCGTCCAGCGGCACCCCCGCCATCGCCGCCCCCACGGCCACGCCGAAGAGTGCCGTCGCCAGCAGGCTCGAGGCGAAGAATCCCAGGTCGAACGCCTGCCGCCACCGCCGGCCTTGCCGTTTGCTGCGGAACTCGATCGACACCGCCCGGAAGATCAGCGCGAAGAGCACGAGCATGAACGCGGCGTAAAAGCCCGAGAAGACCGTCGCATACGCCTCCGGGAACGCCGCGAACATCGCCCCGCCGAAGGTGACCAGCCACACCTCGTTGCCGTCCCAGATCGGCCCGATCGCGTTGAGCAGCACCCTCCGCTCGGTGTCGTCCCTCGCCGTCAGGTGGAGCATCCCCACCCCCAGGTCGAAGCCGTCCAGCATCGCGTAGCCGGCCAGCAAGATCCCCAGAATGATGAACCAAAGCACGTGAAGATCCATAAGAGCGTCTCCTTCCCGGGAGGATGGCCGATGTCGGGTGATCGTCAGGGACGGTTTCATGATCGAGGACGGCCGACCGCCATTGGTCAGCCGCCGTTCACCGTCTTCTCCTGCTTCGCCGTCTTCTCCTGCTTCGCCTCCGTCAGCGTCCCCGAGTGGGCCACCCGCTCGCTCGCCGCCAGTAGCAGGCCGGGCCCCGGCTCCTCCCCGCCCTCGGGGAGGGAAACGGGCTCGGGACCGTGCTGGATCTTGTGGTTGAGGATCAACAGCCAGAGGACGAACAGCAGCGCATAGATCAATCCGAACATGACGATTGATCCGAGCACCTGCTCGGCCCGCACCACCTCCGACAGCGCCTCGCTCGTCCGCAGCCCCCCTTCCGGGCCCCCCGCCCCGATCGTCGGGTACACGACCCAGGGCTGCCGGCCGACCTCCGCCGTCACCCAGCCCAGCTCGTTGGCCGCGAACGCCGGCACCACGGCGACGACGTGATACCAGAGCAGCCACCGCTTCCGGTACAGCGTCCCCCGCCAGAGGAAGAGGCACGAAACCAGGCACGAGCCGAGGAACAGCAGGCCGATCCCCACCATCGCGTGATAGGCCTGGAAGGTGAGCCAGACCGGCGGCATGCCCCAGTCCTCCTCCAGCTCGTCGAAGCCCGGGACCTCGGCCCCGGGATCCCCGTGCAGCAGCAGGCTGAGCATTCCCGGAATCTCGACCGAGTACCGCAGCTGTTTTGCCTCCTCGTCCGGCCAGCCGAAGAGCGACAGCCCCGCCCCCCGCTTCGACTCGAACAGCCCCTCCATCGCCGCCAGCTTCGCCGGCTGACGCTCCCCGACGCCGATCGCCTGCGCGTGCCCCGACGCCAGTTGCGCCAGCGACGAGACGGTCGCCAGCAGCAGCGCCCCGGTGAACGACCTCCGGGCGAACTCCTCGTGCCGGCCCTTCAGCAAGTACCACGCCGAGATGCTCATCACGAAGAACGCCCCCAGGAGGAACGCCCCAAGCCAGACATGCACCAGGCGATCCACCGTCGACGGGTTGAACACCATCGCCCAGAAGTCGGTGATCTCGGCCCGCTGGAAGGTCTGGCCGTGGATGACGTGCTCGCGCAGCTCGAACCCCGCCGGCGTTTGCTGCCAGCTGTTGGCGATCACGATCCAGATCGACGAGAACAGCCCTCCCACCGCCACCATCAGCGTGGCGACGAAGTGCGTCTTCACCCCCACCCGCTCCCAGCCGAAGAGCAGGACCGCCAGGAACCCCGACTCCAAAAAAAACGCGAAGATCCCCTCCGCCGCCAGCGCCGAGCCGAACACGTCGCCGACGTACCTCGAGTACGCCGCCCAGTTCGTGCCGAACTCGAACTCCATCACGATCCCCGTCACCACCCCCAGCGCGAAGTTCAGGCCGAAGATCCTGGTCCAGAACCTGGCCGCCTGCTCGAAGATCGGGTCCTCCGGCGTTCGCAGGCGCATCGCCCCGAGATACACCAGCACCATCCCCAGCCCGATCGTCAGCGGAGGGAACAGGTAATGGAACATGATGGTGAAGGCGAACTGCAGGCGGGAAAGCAGCAGGACGTCCACGGCGCTGGGCTCCGGCTCACGGCAGGTCCACGATCCGGCGGGGCGAGCACGCACCGTCGCCTCGCTCCGCTCCCGGAGGGGGGCGGCCAGGGCCAGGCCGGGCCGGAGGCACGGTCGGCCTTGGGGCCCCCTGCTCCGCGATCGTAATCGATCCGGTGGTGAAATTCCAGCTATACGACTTTGTTGATTCGTTTGAAATTCGCGGAGCCTGCGAACCGTTCGGAACGTTCACCGAAGCCGACACCCTGGTCCGATCGGGATCGGAGCCGGGCGCCGTGTCGCCGAAGGCCGGGCCGAACTCCGTCTGGGGTCTTAGGTCAAGGGCAATAGCCAGGCGCCGAGCATCGTCGCCAGCAGGCCCGTGAGCCCCATGACGCCGGTCATGGGGGTGACCGTCTTCAGGCCCTCGGCCTCGGTCAGCCCGGCCATCTGACAGATCACCCAGAACCCGCTGTCGGCCATCCACGCGAACGGCTTGGACCCGCAGCCGATCGCCATCGCCAGGTAGACCGGATGGCAGCCCAGCCCCCCCGACTCGGCCAGCGGCGCCAGCACGCCGACGGCGGTGATCATCGCCACCGTCGCCGACCCCTGCGCCGTCCTCACCAGGGCCGACACCAAAAACGCCAGCGGCAGCACCGCCATCGCCGAGCCGCCTCCGGCCATCGCCTCGATCGACTCCGCCACGCCCCCCTGCCGGATCGCCGCCCCGAACGCCCCGCCGGCCGAAGTGATCAGGATGATGACCCCGCCCCCCGCCAGCGCCGACCCCGCCGCCGAGGCCAGCGACTTCCGGTCCCTCCCCGGCCTCCCCGCCAGCGTCGCCAGTGCCACCGCCGCGGCGATCGCCAGCGCCACGTTCTTGTCTCCCAGCGTTTTCAACGCCGGGGAGACGGCCTCCACCCACCCCGGCGCCGGTTCGTCGCCGAGCCCCTTCACCACGGTCGATACCGCCGCGTCGGAGGCGATCAGCACGAACGGCAGCACGATCGGCGCCATCGCCAGCCACAGCGGCGGCAGGTCCGAGTCCGGCTTGCGGATGACCGCCTCCAGGTCCTCGATCGCCAGGTCGCCCGAGTCGCGCAGGGGGATGTCCATTCTCCGGTTCAGCCACGTCGCGAACGCGAAGCCGCTCAGCGCCGCCACCGAGCCGATCACCACCCCGGCCGCCGCCATCGTCAGCAGGTCGACCCCCAGCTCCCCGGCCACCAGCAGCGGGCCGGGAGTGGGGGGGACGAGCGAGTGCGCCATCGTCGCCCCGGCGACGATCGCCAGGACGTAGAGCAGGTAATCCTTCCTCGTCCGCAGCCACATCGCCTTGCCCAGGGGCATGATCAGGTAGAAGACCGTGTCGAAGAACACCGGGATCGCCAGCACGAACCCGCTGCCCAGGAACGCCAGGGCGGCCCTCCCCTGCCCCACCAGCCCCACGGCCGACCGCACGATCCGGTCGGCCGAGCCGCTGTCCAGCAGGCACTTGCCGATGATCGCCGCCATCGCGATCAGGATCCCAATCCCCGCCGCCGTGTCCCCGAACCCCTCGGCCACGCGGTCGGCGGCCGTCGCCGAGGCGAACGCCGCCGCCTGCTCCTCGGTCCAGTCCCCGGCCGCCACCTTCGCCTCGGCCGTCGCCTCCAGCGTCTCCCTCGGCGTCAGCGACGCCACCGCGAACGCCGCCAGCAGCAGCGCCAGGAACGCATGCAGCCTCAGCCACAGGATCCCCGCCAGCACGATGCCGACGGCCAGCAGCAGGGTCGCCACGGGATGCATGGAAGCGGGCTCCGGGGGCCGGGAGGGACCTCGCGCAGCGTTTCGGAGTCGCGGAGGAGAACACACCTCGGAAATCAAAAGATCATCGATCGAGACCTCCCGGCGAGCCTCCGCCCGACGATCCGAAGCCGACTTCTCCTCCCCCTCTCGACCGTTCTCCGCGTCCTCCTCGTCTCGACTCGTCGGCTCGGCGGCTCCTCGGCCCGGCGAGCGGTTCGATCCTCACGCCAGCCCCGCCAGCGGCAAGACCATCGCCAGCAACACGCTGATCACCAGCCCCACCCCTCCCAGGATCAACAGCAGGGGAGTCCAGCTCTTCAGCGCCTCCGCCTCCGTCAGGCCGCTCATCTTGGCGAAGACCCAGAAGCCGCTGTCGTTCATCCACGACCCGATCAGCGATCCGCTGCCGATGGCCGTCGCCAGGTAGGCCGGGTGATAGCCCAGGGCCGCCGCCGCGTCCGCCGGCACCAGCGCCGCGATGATCCCCGACGCGGTGATCATCGCCACCGTGCTCGACCCCTGCGCCACCTTCAACACCGCCGACACCAGGAAGCCCACCAGCATCAGGATCAGGCCCGACGGCGCCGCCCCCCCCGACGACCCGCCGCCGTCCCCCGGCCCGAAGGCCCCCTCGATCACGGCCCCGATCTGAGCCTGCGCCAGCATCGCCCCAAAGGCCCCGCCCGCGGCGGTGATCAAAATGATCACGCCGGCGCTCATCAGCGAATGCTCGACCATCCGCGCCAGCTCCTCCCGAGTCGTCCCCCGCTGCCGGACCAGGATCAGCAGCCCCACCGCCGCCGAGACCAGCAGCGCGAAGTTCGGGTCCCCCACCAGCGCCGCCGCGTCCGACACCCGCCTCGTCGGCGTCTCCCAGACCTGCCGCCGCAGCACCCCTTCCGGGTAGATCTCCTCCAGCACCAGCCGGTTGGCCCGCTCCACCTCCGCGTCCGACATCCTCGAGAGGTTCCCCGAGCCCAGCGCCCGGCCGGCGTCCCGGACCAGCAGCACCCGCTCGTTCACCGCCGCCGCGATCGCCTCGGCCGACGGCGCTTCCAGCCCCGCTTCGGCCATCAGGTCCCGCAGGCGGGCCCTCGGCGTGCCGGGGATCAGGTCGGCCCGGGAGAGCGGCTCCATGAACCCCTCGGGGCTGAGCACGTCCTCGGCCACCATCCGAGCCGCGTGCTCGGAGTCGGCCACGGTCTTCAGCACCGTGTTCGTCGTGATCAGGATCACCGGCAGGGCCACCGGCAAGATCGCCAGCCACAACGGCGGCAACTGGTCGTCGCCCGGCGGAGCGGGCTCCGCCATCCCCGAAACCGACCGCATCGGCACCGGCATCCTCCGATCCGCCCAGCCGCAGAACGCCAGCCCCACGACCGCCGAGGGCAGGGCCACCGCCACTCCGATCAGAATCATCGCCCCCAGGTCGATCCCCAGGTTCGCCGCCATCAGCAGCGGCCCCGGCGTCGGCGGCACCAGCGTGTGCGTGATCGCCCCGCCGCAGGCGATCGCCAGCACATACTTCAAGTAATGCGTCCCCGTCCTCCGATACAGCGACCTCCCCAGCGGCACCAGCAGGTAGAACACCGTGTCGAAGAAGACCGGCACCGCCAGCACGAACCCGCTGCCCATCAGCGCCGTCGCCGCCCGCTTCTCCCCCAGCAGCCCCAGGAAAAACCGCACGATCCGATCCGCCGCCCCGCTCTCCATCAGGCACGTGCCGATCACCGCCGCCAACGCGATCACCACCCCGATGTTCCCCGCCGTCGCCCCGAACGCCGACGCCACCCGGCCAATCTTCTCCGCGATCGGCCCCGGCGCCATCAGGCTGACCAGCATCGCCGAGGAGATCAGCGCGATAAACGCATTCAAGCGCAAAACAAGAATCATCCCAATGACCGTCGCGATGCCGATCGCCAGGATGACCAGCGGGTGAATCCCCATCGCCGACTCGCCTCCGCTCATGGTGCGCCGCGCCGCGCCGCACCGCATTGGCCCGGCCCGGTGGGCCGGCCGGAACGACATCTCCCGGAATCGTCGCTCGACCCGAAGTGATCGACACGCCCCGGATCCCCGCCCCTCCCGGCCGGGATCCCGCGATTCGGGACCGACACTATCACGCCGGCCTCCCCCCCGCAAACACCCAGCGGCCTCGGCCCGCTTCGTGTCCACCGGAGCGAGTGCTCGCGGACCATCGGAACGCGGCGCACCGTCGTGGAACGTCCTCGGGTTCCTCCCCTCGCGACGCCGGCCGTCTCCCCCGGCCGATCCCTCCTCGATCGCGCCGGGGGATCGCTGGCGATCGGCCCGGCCTCCTCGTAGGCTAGGAGGCGGGACGGCGGCCCGGCGTCGGCCGCCTTCGACTCGATTCCGGCCGGGGCCAGACCGGGAGCAAGCCATGACTCGACGGACGATCCTCGGGGCGTTGACGATCGCGGCGGCCGTCGGGCCGGCGGTCGCCCTCGGGGGGGAGGCGCACCCCTTCCACATCACCATCGCCGAGGCCGACTACAACGCCGATTCCGGCACGCTGGAGGTCGCCCTCCGCGTCTACAACCCCGGCGATCTGGAAGCGGCCCTCGGCCGACGTGCCGGCGAGCGCGTCGACCTGGAACGCACCGAAAACGTCGACGCCCTGATCCTCGCCTACCTCAAGGAGGCCCTGGTCGCCACCCCCCCCGGCGGCGATCCCGCCCCCATCTGCTGGGTCGGCAAGGAAGTCACCCTCAAGACCGCCTGGCTCTACTTCGAGATCCCCCTGCCCGACGGCCCCGAGGGCGTCTGCTTCACCAACACCCTGCTCTTCGAGGTCGAGCCCGACCAGGTCAACACCATCGTCTTCGGGCGCGGCAAGGACCGCGCCTCGCTCCGATTCTCCCGGGACCATCCCTCCCAGACCTTCCGCCGCCCCGACCCCGCTCCCTCCCCCGACCCCGGCAGCAACGTCGACGTCGACGGCCTTTGAGCCGAACGCCCCGGCCCGGTTCCATCATGCCGGAGTTCGGGGGGAGCGATCGTTGGGTCGCGGAGGCCGGGATCGGGTCGACCCCGGCCTCGGGGCTCAGCCATCCCGGACAACCGGGATCGGGGCGTCGCGTCGAACCGATTGCCCCCGGCTCTCCTCCCTCGGGCCTCCTCCCCCGGCTGTGGCGTCCCGGACCCGGGGGCCGATAGGATGGAACACTCGGACGCATCCGTCCCGTCGTTGGCGACCGTCGCCCGGCGGCCGGATCCGACCTCGATTCGATCCCTCGGCCTCGAACGGGAGGGCGGCGCGATGGGCAGCGATCCTCGGTCGGCAATCGGGCGGGCGGCCTCGGCCCTGGCGGCGATGCTGGCGGTCGCGCTGGCGACCTCCGCCGCCGCCCTCTCCCCCCGCCAGGACGCTCCCCTGCCTCAGGAGAACTCCCAGGAATCGCCCCCTCCCGCCGCCCGCCCCCGCGCGGTCCCCCGGGAGAAGCCGGCCAGGAACATCGAGGAGAAGTCCGACGCCGGCGGCCTCCGCCTGCCTCCCGCCAACGCCGCCCCCGGCGGCCTGGCCGACCGCCCCGGCGACGACCCCCTCGAGCCCGGCGCCCTGCCCGCCGAGGGGGACCGCCCCGCCCCGGCCCGGCCCGCGGACCCCAACGCCCCGGTCGTCCCCTCCTGGCCCTTCCTCTATGAGCTGACCCTCGCCAGCTTCGACGGCGCCCCGCTGGCCGCCCGCTATTACCCCTCCCAGGAAGGGGCCTCGGCCGCCGTCATCCTCCTGGTCCACGACCTGGCCCCCGGCCGCTCGATCAAGGACTTCGACGATCCCATCGAGGAACTCGACGGCAAGGGGCTCGCCGGCGCCTTGCAGCAGGAGGGCTACGCCGTGCTCGCCCTCGACCTGCGCGGCTTCGGCCGCAGCCCCTCCCGGCTGCCGGAGGCCCAGGCCGCCTCCCGTCGCGTCGGAGACCTCCAGGCCGCCTACCGCTTCCTGCTCGACCGCCACAACCGCCGAGAGCTGAACCTGGCCAAGCTCGGCGTTGTCGGCCTCGGCGCCGGGGCGAACCTGGCCGCCTCCTGGCTCGCCTCCCCCGGCGGCGCCGTCTCCATCGAGGGCCGCACCAGCGACCTCGCCGGCCTGGTCCTCGTCTCCCCCCGGGCCGACCTCGACGGCGTCCCCATCGACCGCGCCGTCTCCGCCCTCGCCCCCCGCTTCCCCATCCTGCTGCTCTTCGGCTCGGCCGACG
>NZ_RYZH01000042.1 GCF_003977685.1 Tautonia sociabilis
AGGCGACGGCGTTCGGCTGCGACTGGCTGATCCGGCATTGGCGGCGGCTGGATAGTCAGATTCGCCTGGGCTCGCGCTGGGACGGGCGCGATCGGGCGTGGGCGATGGCGATGTTCGGGCTGCCCGGGGGGCCTCCGGGACCAGACGCGGCAGAGGACGCGAAGACGCTCTGGACCCTGGCCGTCTCGGTCGGTTCCGCGGAACCCAGCGCGTTCGGTGCCTCCGCCCTGCGAGTGGGCCCCTCGGAGGCGGAGAACGCTCCCGCCCAGACCGATCCGGACGCCATCCGAGCGGCCTTGCGCGCGGTCATCGCTCGGCAGATCGAGCGCTTGCGAGCGCTCCGAGACGCCTCGTGGCGCGAGGTGGAGGGGCCGGAGCGCGCCGCGGTCGCCCGCCGCGCCGCGGCGGCGGATACGTCGCAGGAGGGGCAGCTGCGGCATCGGTACGAGTCGGCGGCCGACCGGGCCTGCCTGGCGGCGATTCGGCTCTTCCTGAACCTGCGGGATCGCCGCCGTCGGGAGTTGCTGGCGATTGCCAGGGAAGCGGCGGAGATCGGGGAGACGCCCCGGGCCCCGGTTGGGGGAGGGTGGTGGCGGGAGGTTGATTCCGACCCCGCGCCGCCGGGGTTCGTCCGCGATCCGGCCCCGGCGACCCTCGCCGAGACCGTTCCGACAACGGAGCGAAGCCAACCAGACCATGCGGAGGAGAGCGATTCGTCGTCGGAAGCCACGACGAATCAGGAGGTTGAGTCGAAGGGTCGGGGGCCGGTCCCTCCGCTTCGGCGCGCGCACCGGTTCGATCCGAGACGGGGGATCACGGCCCGAGGAAACGGCGCGATCGGCGTTGAGCGCGGCGACGAAGCGTCCAGGAGCAGGACCGCCCCCGACCCAGGAGGCTCCGTTCCCCCCTGCCAACGTCTTCTCGAGTCCAGGTGATCCCGATTCCGAGCGACGCAACAGGTTGCGGCCCCAGAGAGTGGGGTCGTGTCGTCCCCGGTCCCGGCAGGGGTTTGATCGGGAGGCCGCCCCGAGCCCGGCCTGGCCAACCATCGAGCCGTCACCGATGGGAGAACCCGGGCAAGAACCCCTCGCTCGTCCCGGCTCGGGCCCTCCCGAGTTCGAGGACGATCGGCGCCCCGGGCCCGGAACGCGGGAAGGCTCGCGTCTTGAACCGTCCGAAGGGCCGAACCGATCGTCCGGCTCAACCGTCCCCGTCGGACTCCCGTTCGTCATCGATCTGTACAAAGAGTCACAGTGTATAATGGCGGGAGACGAACGGGAGAGGAGGGGTGTCGATGGGAGTGATCCGGGAACTGCCGACGTCGGTCGTCAACCAGATCGCCGCGGGCGAGGTGGTGGAGCGGCCGGCGAGCGTGGTCAAGGAGTTGCTGGAGAACGCCATCGACGCGGGAGCGACGCGGGTGGAGCTGGCCGTGGAGCGCGGGGGGAAGGATCTCATCCGGGTGGCCGACGATGGCTGCGGCATCGCCCGGGAGGATCTGCCGCTGGCCTTCCGCCCGCATGCGACGAGCAAGCTCCGAGAGGCCGAGCAGCTGCACCACGTCCGCACCCTGGGTTTTCGAGGGGAGGCGCTGGCCGCGATCGCCGAGGTGTCCCGAGTCCGGTGTCAGTCCCGCACCGCCGCCACCGAGGTCGGCGCCGAGCTGCTGATCGAGGGGGGCGTTCCGGCCGAGATCCGGGACTGCGGAGGCCCGGTCGGCACCGTGTTCGAGGTCCGCAACCTCTTCTTCAACACCCCCGTCCGCCGCTCCTTCCTCAAGAGCGACACGACCGAGGCCGGCCACGTCGCCGAGATGTTCACCCGGATCGCCCTGGCGCATCCCACCCTCCACCTGACCTTCCGGTCCGGCTCCAAGACGCTTTACGACCTGCCTCCCGTCACCGGCCTGAAGGACCGCGTCGCCGTCTTCTTCGGCCGGGAGCTGGCCGAGTCGCTGCTGTGGGTCGAGAGCGAGGTCGACGGCATCCACCTCTGGGGATACGTCGCCCACCCGTCGCAGAGCCGGTCCAGCGCCAAGGGCCAGTACCTCTTCGTCGGCGGCCGATACGTCCGAGACCGCTCGCTTGGCCACGCGCTCTCCGAGGCGTACCGCGGCCTGCTCATGGTCGGCCGGGTCCCGGTCGCCTTCCTCCACCTGGAGCTTCCCCCCGAGGAGGTGGACGTGAACGTCCACCCCACCAAGGTCGAGGTCCGGTTTCGGGACTCCCAGCGCATCTACGGTCAGCTCCTGCGGACGGTCCGCCAGACCTTCCTCACCAGCGACCTGCACGGCCGACTCCAGGCCCCCTCCTCCCGCCCCGATCCCTCTCCTCCCGGCCCCCTCGAGGGGAACGCTCTGGCTCGGGGAGGGTCGGAGGACTTCGCCCTCCGCCCCGGCCCGACCGACCGCCAGATGGTCGCCTCCTGGTTCCCCCCCCCCTCGACGACCGGATCGCCCCCCTCATCCTCCCCGATCGCCGACCTCCCCCGCCGGGAGGAGCCCGAGTGGGCCAAGGCTCTTCCCCCCCGCCCCGATCCCTCGACCGGCCCGTCTCTCCGGTTCGACGAGTTCGGCGACCCGGTCTCCGAGGCCGAGCCCTCCCCCGGCTCCCCGACGCCGACCGAGCCCTCGACCGCCGAGCAGACCGCACCCGGGACCATCGAGGCCACTGCCTCCCGGGGCATCGAGGAGGGGGACCTCTCCCGCCTCCCCCCGCGGGCGATCCAGGTCCACGACAGCTACCTGATCGCCGAGACCGAGGACGGCATGGTCGTGATCGACCAGCACGCCCTGCACGAGCGGATCCTCTTCGAGGAGTTCAAGGACCGCGTCCGGCTCGGCGGAGTCGAGTCCCAGCGCCTGCTGGTCCCCGAGCCGGTCGAGCTGGGGGCCGACGAGGCGGCGGAGGTCCTCGATCGGCGAGAGGTCCTGGCCCGGCTCGGGCTGGAGGTCGAGCCCTTCGGCGGCGGCACGGTACTGGTCGGCAGCGTGCCGGCCATGCTCGGGGCCGTCTCCCCGTCCCGGTTGCTCCGGGACCTGGCCGAACAGCTTGTCGGCCGCCCCGTCCCCCCCTCGGCCGACGCCGTGCTCAACGACGTCCTCAGCCTGATGGCCTGCAAGGCGGCCGTGAAGGCCGGCCAGCGCCTCTCCCCCGACGAGATCGCCGCCCTGCTCTCCCGACGCCACCTGGTCACCGACGCCCACCACTGCCCCCACGGCCGCCCCACCGCTCTGGTCTTCACCAAGCAGGAACTGGAGAAGCAATTCGGCCGCGTCTGATCCCCCGGACCCCGCGGGCCCGCAGCCGATCCGAGCGTTCCTCGCTCCGGGCATTGCCATCAGCCATCAGTTATCCGCCATGTTCATTCCCCTCCCCCCGCTTCCTCGCCCGCTCGCTCGCTCGTATCCTGGAGGAATCTTCATCACCGTCGGCATCCGGGCGCGACCATCCCCGCCGCCCAGGCCGATCCTCGTGTTGAGCGACCGATCGTCCCGATTGCCCTGGAGCCTCTCCCGATGATCTGCGTCACCCTCGGCCGAGGCCGACACCGCACGCTCCTGGAGGAGTGGAAGCAGGCCGCCGAGGCCGGCGCCGAGCTGGTCGAGCTGCGCGTCGATTGCCTCCGCAGCGAAATCAACCTCAAGCGCCTCCTGAGCGACCGCCCCACCCCACTGGTCTTCACCATCCGGCGCGGAGCCGACGGCGGCCTCTGGCGCGGCAACGAGGAGAAACGCCTGCTCCTGATTCGGGAGGCGATCGTCGCCGGTGTCGACTACGTCGACCTGGAGGTCGACATCGCCCGGTCGATCCCCCGCTTCGGCAAGACCAAGCGGATCGTCAGCTACCACAATTTTCGGGAAACTCCCGAGGATCTCGACGCGATCGTCGCGCAGGCCCGCGAGGCCAACGCCGACATTGTGAAGATCGCGACCATGGCCAAGACCGTTTCCGACGCCTCCCGGGTGCTGGAGACCGCCGCCCGGTCCTCCGAGTCAGTGCCGACGATCGGGCTGGCGATGGGCCCGCTCGGCGTCTTCACCCGGATCCTCGGCCGCAAGTACGGCGCCCCCTTCACCTACGCCGGCTTCAACCCCGAGCGCACCTTCGCCCCGGGGATGCTCAGCTTCGACGAGCTCCGCCGCGACTACGCCTACAACCGCATCACCAAAGATTCGCTCGTCTATGCCGTCATCGGCGACCCCATCGCCCACAGCCTCAGCCCGGCGGTCCACAACGCCGCCTTCCAGAAACTCGGCCTGCACGCGGTCTACGTCCCGCTGCTGATTCCTAGCGGCAAGCTCCGGCCGTCGCTGGAGACGCTCTCCTGGCTCGACCTCCGAGGCCTGAGCGTCACCATCCCGCACAAAGAGGCGATCCTTCCGATGCTCAAGCAGGTCGACGGCGCCGTCGAGCGGCTGAAGGCCTGCAACACCGTCGTCATCAAGGACGGGGTCTGGACCGGCCACAACACCGACTACCACGCCGCGCTGGGGGTGCTGGAAGAGGCCGTTGGCGGCTCCCCCGGTGATGAGAACAGCGTATTGGTGGACAAGCAAGTGCTCATTCTTGGAGCTGGCGGCGTCGCCCGAACGATCGCTTACGGCCTGGTTCGTCGGGGCGCCGGTGTCGCCCTGACCAACCGCGACGACGAGCGCGCCGCCCGAGTCGCGTCCGAGATCGGCTGCCGGCACGTCTCCTGGGCCGCCCGGGCGAGCACCCCCTGCGACATCCTGATCAACGGAACCCCCGTCGGCATGTACCCCAACCTGGACGAAACCCCCGTCCCCCCCGCCGCCTTCCGCGCCGGGATGGTCGCCTTCGACACGATCTACCACCCCGAGAACACGATGTTCCTGAAGCTCGCCCGCGAACGGGAGTGCAAGACAGTGTCTGGTGTGGATATGTTCGTGCGTCAGGCCGCGCTTCAGTTCACGCTGTTCACCGGGCGGGAGGCCCCGGTGGAGGTCATGCGCGAGGCGGTCGCGCGCAAGCTTGGCGTGACGAGGGACTGAGCCGTCTGGTCGGGGCCTTGCCGGCTCGGCTCGCTCATCGAGGGCCGGCGATCGGCTCCCGCTGCATCGCCTCCAGGCCCGCCCCCCAGGTGAAGCCGTGGAGGCCCTCCGACCACCTCGGATGCACCCCGACTCCCCCCGGCCCGACGGAGACCGCTGACCCCGCGACGATCCCCCCCGCCACCAGCAGCATCCCCCAGGGCCACCAGCCTGGCCATCCCAGGAGGCCGTGCCCCGGCCCCGGCGAGGCCACCCGACGGCGGGCGAGGAGCATCCCCAACGCCACGAGGGCGCCCACGATCGAGACCGCCAGCCCCAGCCGGAACCCGGCCGGGCGGTACTGAAACTCGACCACATGCTCCCCCTTCTCCAGAAAGACCGCTCGGAAGTTCACGAACGCCGGCCGGATCGCCGCCGGCTCCCCGTCCACGGTCGCCGACCAGCCCGGATCGAAGGTGTCGGCCACCACCAGGTAGGCGTCCCCGTCCGATCGGGTCCGGATCACCAGCCGCTCCGGCCGCTCCTCGACCAGCTCCGCGACTCCCGACGCCTCGGCGTCGGGGGCCAGCGGCCGATCGGGGTCCTCGACCACCACCCGATCCCGGATCTCCTCCCCGAGCCGGACCAGCGCCGCCACCGCCTCGTCCTCGTCCGAGGAGTACTCCGGCCGTCCCATCAGCCGGACCCTAGGCAGAGGCTCGGGATTGGTGAATACATATGCCGTCCCGATCATCTCCGCCGGGGGCCAGTCGGCGATCCGGCCGGGATAGCCGCTCAGGATGTGCGAGGCCCCCGCCACCGCCGCCTGCTGCGGATTGCCGTTGGTCGCATCCATGAACCGCTTCCAGCGGGTGGGGATCATCGGCGTCTCCCCCATCACCGACCTCATCCCGAACACCGGCGGCAGGCTCCAGGCCAGCGTGTCGCGCACGGCCATGAAGTCGATCTCCGTCGAGGCGTACCCGGGCTCCCCGGCCGAGAACCGGGCGAACCCGATCACCCGCTGGTGCTCCGGATCCGCCTGGATGGCCTCGGCACTGGCCGGCGGTTTGGTCCAGTAGGCCGGGTCGATTGTGGCGACATCGTGCCAGTGCGACCCCAGCAGGTCGGCGATCACCACCAGGGGCAAGCCCGCCGCGACAGCTGCCCGGAGCCGTCCGGAGGTCCTCGCCGCCGTCGCCGCCAGGGCCAGGCCAATCGCCGTCAGGGTTGCCGTCCGGAGCCCCGCCTCGATCAGCTCCTCGCCCAGCCACCGATAGCGGTCCTGGTGGTACGGCTTCGGCCAGGGATCGGGCACCTGGAACGCCGGGGCGTAGACGACCAGCATGATCGGGACCGAGGCGGCCACCAGCGCCGCCAGGGTCAGCACCGCCCACCGCAGCCGAACCGCCCCCGGCCTGGCCAGGCGATCGGTTCCGATGGCCGCCAGCGCCGCCACGGCCAGCGACACCCACAGGTGGAACCGCACCGGGATCCGGGAACTCCCCAGCACCGGGATCTCGTGGGCATGGTCGAGCAGGATCGTGAACCGGCCCAGCATCAGCAGGAATCCCACCGTCGCCAGAATCGGCCAGAAGGCCCCCCACCGGTCTCGGCGGCCCGCCAGCCCGAGGACCGCCAGGCCCAGGCCAAGGACGCTCATGTATGTGTTCATCTCATGGTACGGGTAGAACCCGTCCATCCAGTCCGTGTCCCGGGCTCTCGTGCCGTAAGCCTCCCTGAGGACGAGCGTCGGCAGCAGCTCCGGGCTCCACGAGCCGTAAGTCAGGCCCTCCCACGTCAGGCCCTCGGCCCGGGGGGAGCGATCGAGCAGCTCCTTGGACGGGATCCACTGCACGGCCGACAGGCCCGCCCCCAGCACGGGGATCGCCGCCGCCGCCCCCAGGGCGAACAGCCGGTTCCGGGCGCCCCGCTCGATCCCCGCCCGATACGCCCCATACGCTCCGATCAGCAGGCTTGTCAGAAGGAAGTCCTGCAAGTGCCCGGCGAAGATCTGGCAGGCCAGGGCCAGCGCCCCCAGCGCCACGCCTCGGAGCCGGCCGCCATCGCAGGCGCACTCCAGCCCCCAGACCGCCAGCGGGACGCTCACCATCGCGTTGACCATGCTCGTGTGGATCAGGTGCGCCCAGAGGAACCCGCTCAGGCCGAAGATCGCCGCCCCGGTCAGCGCGCCGGCCGGCCCGACATGCCTCCTCAGCCAGCCGAAGGCCCCCAGGCCCGTCAGCCAGACCGACAGCACCGTGTCCAGGCCGAAGGCCTGCCAGGTCTCCAGCCAGGGGTAGAGCAGGTACTTCAATGGATGCAGATATCCCGCCTGGCTTTCACTGTACAGCGGCATGCCGCAATACAGGCCTGGGTGCCATCGCGAGAACCGCCCCGCCTTCAGCTCGTCGGCGAAGAAGTCGCGGTACGGCAGGTTGATTTCCGTCACATCGAAATAAAAGAGCGCGGCCTGAAGGGATACGAGGTCCCAGAAGAAGGCGGCGATCACCGCCGTCCAGGCGAACAGGGCCAGCGCATCTTTTTTTCCCCAGGGCGGGGGGGCCGGGAACCAGTTCAGGAAGGGGTTCCGATCGGCTTCGGTTGGTGCGGTCGCCACGGTCGGGAGTGCTCGGCGTCAGGGGAAGAGAATCGAGAGCTGGTGCAACTCGCCGGGGTCGCGCCCCTCTCGGCGCCACGACTCGGCGAGCATCGCCCGCCAGTCCCCGGTCGGGTCGAGGACCAGCAGCGCCCCTCGGCCCGGGCCGAGGCCGCTCGACCAGCCCTCGAACCGGTTCGGGTAGGTGGGGAACGGCACGCCGACCACCCTCCCCCCGGAGAGGAAGGCGGCGCGGTAGACGTCCCAGTAGTCGCCATACAGGTGCGACGCGCCGGGGGGCAGCGGGATCTCAACCCGTCGAGCGGACGAGGAGCCGGGAACCTGGGCGATCGCGGTCACGGTCGCCGTTCCGTTGGGTTGATCTTCCGGGCCGACCCCCAGCCAGCCGAGCCCGTCGTACCAGGCGAGGACGCTGCCGGTCGACGCCACCGCCAGGCCGATCGCCAGCCCCGCCGCCAGGAGCCGCCCGGCGATCCCCCGCCGGGACAGCGACTCGGCCAGCAGCCCGAATCCCAGGGACCAGGGGACGAGGAGGTAGATCAGATAGCGATAATTGTCCGAATTGAAGATGTTCCGATTGATCAGGAATGCCGAGACGATCAGCCCCGCCGAGGCCAGGCTCGCGATCGCGGCCAGCCGCCCACCTCCCCCTCCCCGCCTCACCTCGACCTGGAGGCGAGCCAGCGACGCGGCGAACAGGCCGAGCGTCAGCGCCGAGACGATCCCGGCGAGGGGAGCCGGGAGCCCGGACCGCTCCAGGAGGCGGGCGGGCCGGCCGTTGGGCGTGAGGGCCTCCGGCGTCGCTCTCAGCTCGGGCAACTCGTACCCCGAAATCTGCCGGGGCAGGCACTCCAGGCCGAGGATGCGGGCGTGCTCGGCGATCACGTCGGGACGGAAGATCGGGGCGAACTGCTCGCCGTACGGGTCATACGGGTCGACCCGACGGCCGATCTCCCCCGGGGCCGCCCCGACCGCCAGCCCGACGGCGAACGCCATCGCCGTCGCGAGCCCGGCCTGCGACCACCCTCCCGATCGCCACGAGACGACCGCCGCCGGCGCCATCCCGAGCAACGTGAACAGGAACATCGCATCCAGATACAACCCGAGTCCGCACCAGAGGCCCAGCAGCATCGCCCGGACCGCCCCTCCCCGCGCCGCGATCGACACCAGGCCGAGCAGGGCGGCGGTGTGCCAGGCGAGCGTGAGCAGGTGGCCGCCGGTGATCCGGCCCGAGAGCCAGACGGTGCCGACGCTCGAGAAGACCAGGGGAGCGAGCGACCAGGCCGCCACTCCCGGACCGAACGCCCGACGGGCAAGGGCGAAGGTCGCCGCCACGACGAGCAGCCAGGCCACCGTTCCGCCGGCGACCAGCGCGATCGGTCCCGGTCCCCAGATCATCGCCTGGGGATACGAGAGCAGCACCGGGGGGATGCCGATGTGCGGCGTCCCCGGGTAGTGCCAGCGCCATCGGCCCTCGACCGCGTCGATGAGAGTAATCCCGTCAACGGCGAGGTCGCTGTCGATATGATCCCGGGCATGGAGGATCAGGGGAGCCCGCAGCGCCGCCGTCCAGGCCAGCCCGATCGCCAGCAGCAGCCAGGCCAGGCGGTCTCGTCTCGAGGAGGTCCGGGGCGGCGGGTCGGTCATGCGATCGGTGGTCGGGAACGAGGAGGCTGGGGGGAGAACGTCGGGATCGGGGCCCGGGCGGGCCGGGGAGATCGGACCGATCGCACCGGGATGGGGAGCAGGCGGCGGGAATCGAGCCCGAGGAGGGGATCCCGACCGCCGGGGTCAGGGGGGAGCGTGCCCGGGGCCGGTCCCTTCTCCGCGGTCGAGGCGGTGATCCAGGCGGTCGGGGCCGATCTCGGGCTCGGTGATCGTCTCGCCGAGGCGGAGGGTGGCCAGCACGGTTTCCCAGACCTCCCGGCATCGTCGGGCGTCGCTTTCCCAGTAGTCGAAGGTGATCAGCGGCTGGATCTCCCGGCATCGGGCGATGCAGGTGCGCGAGTAGGCCGGCCGGGCCTCGCTCGGGTCCATGAAGCGGATCTCGGACCAGGCGACCTCAAGCCGTCCTCGGCGGAAGGAGACGACCTCTCCCCGGTCGAGGACGAACCGGGCGTCGTCCTCCAGCAGCTTCTCGATGAGCGGCCTCAGGGGAAGGCTGCTCCAGTCCACCTCGGGGTTGAGGTGGAAGACGGTCATCTGGAGCGTGCAGTCGTCGTCGGGGGGCAGGCGGTCGTGGAGCCGGATCGACCCCGTCTCGGCCGGCACGATGACCCAGTCCTCGGGGTAGTCGAACCGGACGGCGCCGCGGTCAGCGACGAGGACGTTGTACCCTGGCCGGGCGAGCCCGCCGTGGCCCTCCTCGAGCTGGAGCGTCTTCTTCTCCCATTCGGCCATCGCGGGCGTGCTCCGAGGGGGGGAGGGGCGGTCGCCGCCCCGGGCGAAGGACTCGGCGGCGGGGGTGCGGGAGCCGGGCGGTTGGGGGGGGGCCTCGATGGCCTGGCCGCCGAGGGGGGCGGCCGGGGAGAGGGCCCCGGGCCGGTCGATCCCAGGCGATCGCTCCTCCGGGCCGAGGCCCCAGCCCCTCGGCGTCCCGGCGCCGGGGCGATCGGCGGCCGTTCTTCCCATCTTGCCGGGCCGGTCGCTCGGGGAATCGACCTCGACGTCGAGATCCCTCTCGATCGGCGGCGATGGCCCGCCGACCTGGTTTCCTTGCCGCCGGGCGTTTCGGAAACGGAACGCGGCGCCGCCTCGAACCGGACCGGGAGCCCGATCGGTCATGACGGCAGGGGAGCGGCTTCGGCCGGAGGAGGGGCCGGTCCCGGGCTCGATGGCGCCCGGGGAGCGCGTCCCGTTCCCGGGGACGAGGCCGATGACGGCGTCGGGAGGCGTCGACGCGAGGATCTCCCTCCGGCAGGGGCTGAGCCTCCCCTTGCCGGGGGCCTTCTCCGAGGACTCCTCGGGAGAGCGGGGCTCGGGCTCCGTCGGGGGCGTCGCCTCGGTGGCCATCGATCGTCTCCTGAGGAGCGGGGAGGAGGACGGGGGAGCTCAGACGGCTCCGGCCATGGCCTCAAGCTGGACGACGGAGCGCCCCTGTTCCTTGGCCAGGTAGTCTCGGCCCTTCTTGATGCGGATGAGGTCCCAGGGGAGCACCTCGTCGACTCCCCGGGTGCGGTGGACATAGAAGTCGAGGTCGACGCCGAGGTCCTCGAAGGTCTGCCACCAGAGCTGCGGGTTGAAGTGCTCTCGCCAGGCGTCGAGCCGGGCTCCCCGTCGCCAGGCTTCCTCCAGGGCGGGGGCCAGCCGGCGGTCTCCCCGGGTGAGGACGCCTTCGAGCAGGCTGGTCTCGATGTCGTGGCACTTGATGCGGACCGATCGCAGCGACACCTTCGCCTTGAGATAGCGGTGGGCCCACTCGAAGTACTCTCGGCGCCTCATGCCGTTCCACTGGTACGGCGTGGCCGACTTGGGCACGAAGTTGGAGACGCTGGCCGTCACGTCGGCGAAGCGGCCGGTCTCCTCCTTGCCGATCCGGGAGATGGTCTCGGCCATCTCGACGATGCCGTCGAGGTCGACCGGGCGCTCGCCGGGAAGGCCGCACATGAAGTAGAGCTTGACCTTGCGCCAGCCTCGGCGGAAGGCCTCTCGGCAGCCGTCGTAGAGGTCCTGGTTCTTGACGGGTTTGCGGATCTGCTCGCGCATGTCGTCCCGGGCGACCTCGGGGGCGAGGGTCAGGCCCGATCGCCGGCCTTCCTGAAGCAGGGCCGGGATTTTCTTGAGCATCTCGGTGATCCGAAGGCTGGGCAGGGAGATCTTCACGCCCAGCGGGGTGAAGACCTCGCTCATCCGGGTGACCAGCTCCTCGAACCGGGGGTAGTCGCTGGTCGAGAGGGAGAGCAGGCTGATCTCGTCGTAGCCGGTGTTCTTGTACGTTTCCAGGGCCGCCGAGACGATGGTTTCAACGGTGCGGTATCGCAGCGGCCGCTTGATGGTCGTGCTCTGGCAGAAGCGGCACTGCCAGGGACAGCCGCGCATGATCTCGATGGCGATGCGGTCGTGCGCCGTCTGGACGAAGGGGACGACCGGACGGGTCGGCAGCGGGGAGGCGTCGAGGTCGGTCTCGACGCACTGCCGGATCGACTCGGGGACGTCGTCCCGGGTGCGGACGGTGTCGATCTGGATTCCTTGATCGTTGTAGATCGGCTCGTAGAAGCGGGGGACGTAGGCCCAGTCGACCTGGGAGGCGATCGCCGCGAGCTTGTCCTCCCGGCTTTTCCCGGACCCTTGCATCGCCTTCCACTGCTCGCAGAGGAAGGGGAGGCTGGGCTCGCCGTCGCCGAGGACGAACAGATCGATGAACGGGGCGATGACCTCGGGGTTCTGGCCGCCGGGGCCGCCGGCGACGACCAGGGTGTCGTCGGGGCCTCGGTCCTCGGCGTGCAGGGGGATGCCGCCGAGGTCGAGCATGGTGAGGATGTTCGAGTAGCTGATCTCGTACTGGAGGGTGAAGCCGAGCACGTCGAAGCGGTGCAGCGGCGTGAAGGTCTCCAGGCCGTAGAGGGGGAGGCCGTGATTTCGGAGGGCGGCCTCGAAGTCGGGCAAGGGAGCGAAGACACGCTCGCAGGCCCAGCCGGAGGCGTTCATGATGCTGTACAGGACCTGGAGCCCGTGGTGGCTCATACCCATCGCGTAGGTGTCGGGGAAGGCGATGCAGACCGATCCCCGGGCCTCGCGGTGGTCCTTGCGAACGCTGTGCAGCTCGCCGCCGAGATACTGGGCGGGCATCTGCACGTTGGGCAGGATCCGGGCGGTGACGAGGTCTTTCAGGGCCGAGTTCAGCATGGTGGTCCGGCTTCGCAACGGTCCGGGCCTCGAGGTCTTGCCCTCGGGCGGGGGTCAAACCGGGAACGGAGGTGCGGCGCTCGGGATGGGGCGGGGCCCGGTCGGCCGTGGTGCTCCCGATCATCATACCCGAATGGGCCGGGAATGGGACAGCTCCGGAGCCCGGAGTCGTTCCGTCCGGGGTCGAGTTCACCCGGCTCGTCGGGAGGATCGGGGGCGTGGATCGACGGTTCGAGCGAAGAGCGCGGAGGCGATGCTCGGCGTTCCGTCTTTTCGGGAGACGAGAACGCCGGAGCCTCGGACGATGATCTCCGAGGCCGATCCCGAGCTTCCCGGCCTGGCCGGAGGCGGTCCCGAAGGGCCCGGGGCCCCTGCCCTGCCCCGGGAGAAGCCGTCGCCGGGGACGGGGAGGGCCTCTATGATGGGAGCGGGGGCCGATCGGGAGGATCGGCCGGGAGGGATCGAGGCGATTCGAGGGCACTGGGGGAGGGTCGGCATCATGATCCGACTGACCGTGATCGGGGTCGCGCTGCTGGTCGCGGCCGGCTGCGAGGACCAGGCCGATCGGACCCCGACGGCCGAGCCGGTCGAGTACGCCGACCCGGTCGAGGCGGCCGGGGACGAGGGGCCGATCCCGACCGGCCCCGAGCCTCGCCGGATCGAGACGCACTGAACACCCTGAGGGGAGCGGACGCCCGTGGCGGACGATCGGCCGACGGTGGCCCTGACGATGGGGGACGTGGCGGGGATTGGCCCGGCGGTGATCGCCAGGGCTTGGGCCGGCTCCAGGCTGCTGGAACTGGCCCGGCCCTTCGTCGTCGGCGATGCCGGGGTCCTGCGCCGGGAGGTGTCGAGGAGCGGGGCCAAACAGGAGGTCCGGCCGATCCGGGAGCCCGAGGAGGCGGCGCCGGGAGCAGGGATCATCCCCTGCCTGGAGGTGCCGGGGGTCGACGTGCTTGGGGTGCCGGAGGGGGAGGTCGATCCGAGGGCGGGCCGGGCGTCGTTCGCGTTCCTGGTCCGGGCGATCGACCTGGCGATGGCCGGTCGGGTGGATGCGATCACCACGCTGCCGATCAACAAGTTCTCGCTGCACGAGGCGGGTGTGCCCTTTCCGGGACACACGGAGATCCTGGCCGATCGCTGCGGGGCGACCAGGCACGCGATGATGCTCTACCTGCCCCCGGGGCCGGAGGCTCCCCTCGGGCTGGGGGTCGTCCACGCCACCCTGCACGTGGCGCTTCGGGAGGTCTTCCCCCTGCTGACGGTCGACTCGGTGTTGGAGAAGATCCTGCTGACGGACGAGGCGATGCGACCGCTCGTCGAGGGCGGTTCGCCCCGGATCGGCGTCGCCGGGCTGAACCCTCACGCCGGAGAAGGCGGGCTCTTCGGCGACGAGGAGCGGACGATCATCGGCCCGGCGATCGCCCGGGCGAGGGCCGAGGGGGTGCGGGTCGAGGGGCCGATCTCCGCCGATACCCTGTTCTCCCGGGCGCTGGAGGGGGCCTTCGAGGCGGTGGTGGTCATGTACCACGACCAGGGGCACGTGGCGCTGAAGACGATCGGCTTCTCCCGGGCGGTGAACGTGACGCTCGGGCTGCCGATCATCCGGACGAGCGTGGCGCACGGGACGGCCTTCGACCTGGTCGGCCGAGGGGAGCCGAGCACGTCGAGCCTGATCTCCGCGGTCTCGGTGGCGGCCCGGCTGGCGATCGGGAAGCGGGCCAGGCTGAGGGAAGGCCGGGGGGAGGGCTAGCGGCGAATCACCCGGATCTCCAGCCAGTCGGTGACGATCGGCCGGGGCCAGAGGGATCGGACGTCGGGATGCGCCCAGGCGGCTTCCGGGTCCGGCTCCAGGACGAATCGGGCCCGGTAGGAGCCGGCCCGATCCGGGCCTCGGGCCCCGTCGGGGGAGAGGACGCCGATCTCGTGCTGGTGGGGCTCCCCGGGAGAGGGCCCGGAGGAAGAGGCGAGGACGAGGGGAGCGGAGCCCTCCCAGCGGCCGGCGACCCCCTCGATCTCGAGGAAGACCCGGTGCGCCAGGTCGCAGGGGAGCGGGCCGTCGACCCAGATGCTCGGGGGCCGGTGGATCGCCAGGTCTGGGCCGAGGGGCAGAATGCCCCCGTCCGGGAGGCCCCGGGGAGGAGTGCCGTCGGGGGCGGTCGTCGGATCGGCGATCCGGGCTCGCACGAGGGAGGAGATCGCGGCGGCTCGATCCTCGTCGGGGGGCCCGAGGATCGAGTCGACGCGGAGGAGGGGGTCGAACTCGAAGCCGAACGGGACGTGGGGCAGGTCGACCTCCCAGGAGCTGGTCAGGCCGACGGTCCGGGCCCTCGCCTGGAAGACGAGCCGATGGGGGCCGTTCTCCGGAAAGTCGGCCGGCTCGATCGGCACTTGGGCGAGGATCGGGCCGGCCTTCCAGTCGCTGGGAACCTCCAGCGAGGCCCGACGAGAGCCGGCGACCCGGTACGACCATTCGATCTGCCCGGGGGAGATCCCCCCGATCGGGTGCTCCAGGAAGGGCAGCGCGCAGCGGACCTGAAGGGAGAACGGGCGAGCCAGGCCTCGGGGGTAGCGGCGGCGGCCCAGCCACCGGACCTCGACCCCTCGTGTCACGACAGCCTTCTCCTCCTCCGGGATCAGGTCGTCGGCCCCCCAGACGACGGCCAGCGCCCGGGCGGCGGCGGCCCGGATCTCGGGCGACTTGCCCTCTTCAAGCAGGCGGAAGAAGTCGATCAGCCCGGCCCTCCCGTGCTGGGAGGCGTCGATGATCTCCCCGGGGGAGACATCCGGGTCGGCCAGCCGATGCACCGCCCGGCGGGCCTTCAGGCCCAGCAACAGGCGGCGTCCTCCCCCGATGAGGACCGTGGCGCCGAGCACGACGAGGACCGCGGTGCTCGGATCCGACAGCCAGGCCCGTCGGCCCGCGTCGGGTTGCTTCCTGACTGTCGCCGCCGCCTGAGCGAGCAGTCCGAGGGCGTCCGTGAGGGCGTCGAGGAACCAGTCAGGCATGGGTTGCCATCTCCGACGGAGGGCCTCGGCGTTGCCGGGAAGGGGATCGAGTCGGGGAGAGCGTATTGTAGCGCGACCGGCAGGGGGCTCGTCAGGCCGCAGGGTGGCGGGAATCGCGGAGACTCGGCTGGGCAGGTCGGAGACGATCTGGTAGAACCCCGATTCGCACGTCCGCGCACCGGCCCACCTCGAGCGCCCTCCTCTCATCGAGCCGACGACCGAGGGAGCCCCGGAACAGCCCGGGAACCCTCGCCGCGCGACGATCGATGGCCGAACCCAGCGAACCCGTCAGGATGGGGGATCGCCGATGAAGACGGTGTTGTTCTCGACGAGCATGGCCCTGGCCCTGGCCGCGGTCGCCCCGGGGCCGGTGGTCGCCCAGGCCCCGGGGGGGACCCCCCGACGAGCCTCCCCAACCCCGGTGCCTGGCCCGCTGACCCGCCCGTTCGCCCCGGTGCCTTCGCAGCAGCCGACGCCGCCGGCCCCGGCACCGGCACCGATCACCTCGCAGGCCACCGGGGGCGGGGATGCGACCGAAGACGGCCAGGTGTTCCAGAATGGCGCGGTGCTGCCGGCCCCGGTCGACCCGGGCGAGGAGGGACCGCCGCCGAATCTGCCGAACGAGCCGCTGGAGCCGTACCTGCTGACCACCGACGCCGGCCCGTTCATGGTGGTCGTGCACACCTTCCGCGGGGACTTCGCCGTGCGGAAGGCCCAGGCGTTGGCGATCGAGCTGCGCCGGGAGTATCGCCTGCCGGCTTACGTCTGGTTCCTGAAGCTGAAGCCGGGCAACAGCAACATCCGGGGCATCCCGCCGACGGCCGAGCGAGGCGTGAACGCGGCGTACGTCGGCCCTCCGGAGTCGGATCGGGTGATCGACGAGGCGGTCGTGCTCGTGGGGAACTGCCCGACGATCGAGGACGCCGACGAGCTGAGGTCGGACGTCAAGAAGCTCAAGCCCCGGGCGACGGCCGACCATCACTCGATCTTCCCCTGGCGCAACGGCAAGGGGCTGGAGCGGGCCTTCATCACGACCAACCCGCTGCTGGCGGCGCAGGACCTGTATCCGGGCCGAGGCACCCACTCCGCCGCTCCGGCGCTGCCGGCGGGGGCGGTGGTCGACCCGGAGGTCCTGCGCTCGAAGTTCGTGCCGAAGGTCGACCCGCTGGTCGTCCGGCTGAACAAGGGGACGCCGCACAGCATCTACAAGTGCCCGGCGCCGTATTCGCTCGTGGTGGCCGAGTTCACCGGCCGCTCGGCGCTGGTGGGCGAGGACCCGTCGAAGATCGCCTTCCCCAAGCTGTTCGACGACAGCCCGCTGCGGACGGCCCACGAGGACGCCGAGAAGCTAGCGGCGACCCTGGCCAAGCACGAGGTGGTGCGCTCGCTCGGCGTGCAACCCTATGTGTATCATGACCGGACCTCCAGCCGGGTGCTGCTCGGCGGGTTCCAGTCGCCCAACGACCCGAGGCTGGAGCAGGTCCGGCAGGCCGCGATGACGATCGAGTACGAGACCAAGCGCGAGGGGGACACGGTCTTCCGCCAGCATCTCGCCCCGGCGGCGTCGGCCTTCCCTGTCCCCCGGCCGGAGTGATCGGGAGGCCTCGGGCCGAGATCGCCGGCCGGGCCGATCGGCCGAGCGATCTCGGGCCCAGCGGCCGGGCCGGGCCGGGCCGGGACCGGCATGGCCCCGGTCCCGACGACCGGGTTGGGAGCCTGGCGGAGGGGCCAGGCCCCCTCGGGCCGGGTCCGGGAACCCGGCCGAGACGTCGAGGATCAGAGACAGCGAGTCCTCCCCATGAGCGATGCCAGCCGCCGATCCGAGCCGTTCCCCGTCGTCCTGGCCACCCGGAACGTGAAGAAGGGCCGGGAGATGGTCGGGCTGATCGCCCCGCCTTGGGAGGAGAACCCGAGGCTGGCCCGGCTGGAGGTGCTGACGCTCGACGCCTTCCCCGACGCCCCCGAGGTGATCGAGGACGCGGAAACCTTCGCCGGCAACGCCCGGAAGAAGGCGTCGGAGACGGCTCGGGCCCTGGGGCGCTGGGTGCTGGCCGACGATTCCGGCCTGGCCGTCGACGCCCTGGGGGGGGCCCCCGGCGTCTACTCGGCCCGGTATGCCGGCCAGCACGGCGACGACGAGGCGAATAACCGCAAGCTGCTCGACGCCCTCCGCGACGTGCCGGACGACCGCCGGGGGGCCGCGTTCGTCTGCGCGCTGGCCCTGTCGGACCCGACGGGAGCGATCCGGCTCGAGGCGGACGGGGAGTGCCGGGGCCGGATCGCCCGGGAAGCCCGAGGAGGAGGCGGGTTCGGGTACGATCCGCTCTTTCTCATCCCGGAATATCACAAGACGTTCGGGGAGCTGAGCACGCTGGTGAAGCATCAACTGAGCCATCGCGCCCGGGCCTTCCAGCGGCTGAGGCCCGGGCTGGAGCGGATCCTGTCGGAGTCCTGAGAAGGGGCGCCGGCGAGCCGGAAGGGAGCGTGTTTCCGCCCGCCTCCCCTTGCGCACGGAGCCGCCCCGCCCGGGGAAGGTCCGGGAGGGGCGGCTTGGGAGCGGGCGATCGGCTCGGTGAGATCAGAGCCACTTGCAGCCGAAGACCCGGCTGAGCAGCTCGCACTTCGGCCGGCAGACCTCGGCGGCGGGGACGAGGTCGCAGGGGGAGGCGGGGGCCGCCACCACGCTCTTGCACGGAGACTGCGGGCAGGGGAGCACCGGCTCGCAGGGCACGGGCACCACCTCGCAGACCTCGACGGGAACCTGCTTGCAGACGGTGCGGGGGACGCAGATCGTCCGCACGTCGGTCACCTGGCGGACGACCGTCTCGGGGACGCAGATCGTCTTGCAGACGGGGACCTGCTTGCAGACGGTCACGGGCACCTTCTTCACGCAGGGGATCGTCTGGATGTCGCAGACCGTGACCGGCACGCAGCGGGTCCGGACCTCGGTGACCGTCTCGCAGATCGTCTTCGGCACGGTCTTGTACGCCGTCTCGCAGACCAGCCGGCAGGTGGTGACGGGCACCTGCTTGTAGGCCGTCTGGGAAACCATCCGGCAGACCGTGTAGGGGACCTGCTTGTAGCACGTCTGCTTCACCATCCGGACGTGGGTGACCGGGACGGTGCGGAACTGGGTCTCCTTGACCGTCCGGGTGACCGTGTAGGGCACCTGGCGGCAGGCCTTCTGCTTGACCATCTTGGTGACGGTCGTCGGGACGGTCTGGCACACCTTCTCCGGCACCATGACGGTGGTCGTGACCGGGACCCGCTTGCAGATGGTCTTGGGGACCATCGTCGTCACCGGCACGGGGACCTGCTTGACGCAGGTGCGGGGGACGTTCGTGCAGACGGTGTAGGGGACGGTCTTGGTCCGGGTCTCGGCGACCATCCGGCAGATGGTGACCGGAACCTGGCGGACGCGCTGCTGGTAGGTCGTCTCGCAGATCGTCTCGGGAACGAGCTTGACCTTCGTCTCCCGGACCGTCCGGCAGACGGTCACCGGGACCTGCTCCACCACCGTTTCCTTCACCAGCCGGCATCGGGTGACGGGGACCTGCTTGCAGACGGTCACGGGCACCTGTCGGCAGACGGTGTAGGGGACCGTCTTGCGCACCACCTGCGGGACGTAGATCGTCCGGGAGACGGTCTTCATCACGGTCTTCGGGCAGAAGACGCGCTCCGTGACGACCGTGCCGGGGCACTGCGGGGTGGCGCAGACGTCCTTGGTGGGGACGGCGATACCCGGGACGTACCGGGTCCGGGTGATCCACTCGCCGCACTCGACCGGGACCTGCTCGCAGACGGTCTGGGGGACGCAGATCGTCTCGCAGACCTCCCGGAAGGCCGTCTCGGTGACGGTCTCCCAGACGGTCTCTCGAACCGTCTTGAAGGACGTCTCCTGCACCGGGCGGCAGTAGGTGCGCGGGACCGACTTGAAGACGGTCTCCGTCACCGGCCGGCACACGGTGTAGGGGACCTGCTTCATCACGGTTCGGGTGACGGGGACGGCGACCGTGTCGGTGATCGTCCGGAAGGACGTCTCCTTGACCGGCCGGGTCACCGTGTAGGGGACGGTCTTGTAGGCCGTCTGCCGGACCGTCTCCATCACGGTGTAGGTGCGCGGCTGGAGCACCGTCGTCGTGTGGGGGACGCTGATGGTCTCGGAGACGGTCCGGTAGGTCGTGCGGGGGACCGGCTTCATGACCGTGGTGGTCACGACCCGGGGCACGACCTGGGTGACCGGGCGGCAGACGGTATACGTCTCGGTCCGGTACCGGGTCTCGGTCACGGGCCGGCAGACGGTGATGGGCACCGACTTGTAGCTGACCTGGGTGACCGGGCGGCAGACGGTGTACGGCACCGTCTTCGTGAGCGTCTCGGTGACCGGCCGGCAGACGGTGTAGGGCACGGTCTTCAGGTGCGTCTCGCGGACCGGGCGGGTGACGGTGTACGGCACGGTCTGCATGACCGTCCGCGTCACCGGACGACGCACCGTGTACTGTTCCTCGCGGAACTCGGTCCGATAGACCGGCTTCTGGATGGTGTAGGGCACCTCCTGGAGGTGCGTCTCAGTGACGTTCCGGACGGTCGTGACCGTCTGGGGACGCATCACCGTCTCGTAAACGTCCCGGACCGAGGCCACCTGGCGCGTCTCGAAGATCGTTTCGGTGACCGGCCGGAGCACCGTCCGGCGTCGGACCTCGTATCGCACCGGGCCCGCGACGACGTCGCCGCCCAGCGGCCCGACCGCCGGCAGCGTCTTGCCGGCGTGCCCCACGAACGCCTGCGCGGGCCGAGCGGCGAGCCACGCGGCGACCGGCATCGCGATGAGCGGGACCAGGAGGAGGATTCGCTTCGTCATGGTCGCTCCGTCAGTCTCTCCGACTCTCGGTTGTCTCGGACCCCGTCCCTGTTTCGCCGCGAGGCGAGCCCAGGGGGTCGATCTCAAGGCTCACCCCATGTTTCGGTTTCCCCAGGATTCCCCCTTGAACTGAACGGCCCAAATTCGCCAGACGACCAAATCGAGCGAACCGAACAACGTGTCGATCCGCCACAACCTCTTCCCAGGCGGCCCGAATTGCCGGAGCGTCGGGGACGACCGGCGGGCTCGCCCCCCGAGGCGCGATCCTCCCAGGCCGTCCGGGCGTCAGGATCGGAGGGGCTGGGGATGGCCCGCCCGCCCGGGGGGGATTAGGCTAGGGGGCCTTCGGGCCGGGAGGCCCTGGGAGTTCCGAGGGCAGTGACCCCGGGGGGCGACGCGATGGCGGCGATCGATCGGTTCCGGATCGAGGGGAGGGTGGCCCTGATCAGCGGAGGATGCCGGGGCCTGGGCCGGGTGATGGCCGAGGCGCTGGCCTCGGCCGGGGCCTCGGTGGCGGTGACGGCCCGAGATCGCGAGCGGGCCGAGGCGACCGCCCGGGAGATCTCCTCGGCCTCGGGCCGGGAGGCGATCGGCCTGGGGGTGGACGTGACCCGGGCCGATCAGGTCGAGGCGGCGGTGTCCGAGACCCTCGGACGCTTCGGCAAGCTCGACATCCTGGTCAACAATGCGGGCATCAACATCCGACGGCCGATCGAGCAGCTCCAGGAAGAGGAGTGGGACCTCGTCCTGGACACGAACCTGAAGGGGGCCTGGCTGTTCTGCCGGGCGGCCGTCCCGGCGATGAAGCGCAACGGCTGGGGGCGGATCCTGAACGTGTCGAGCATGCTGGGGGAGGTCGGGCTGGCGGAGCGGACGCCGTACTGCTCCAGCAAGGGGGGCCTGACGCTGATGTCCCGGACGCTGGCCCTGGAGCTGGCCCCCTTCGGGATCAACGTCAACGCCCTTTGCCCCGGACCGTTCGCGACGGAGATCAACCGGCCGCTGCTGAACGACCCGGAGACGAAGGCGGCGATGGAGGCGAAGCTCCCGATCGGCCGCTGGGGGGACCCGGAAGAGCTGGGCCCGGCGGCGGTCTTCCTCTGCTCGGACGGCTCCAGTTACATGACCGGCGCGACGCTGGTCATCGACGGCGGCTTCACGGCCCAGTGACGAGACGAGGGGAGCGGACTGGTGAGTGACGGACAAGCCCTTGAGATCCCGGCCGGGTTCCGGGCCGGCGGCGTGCGGGCGGGGATCAAGCCGAGCGGGGCGCCGGACGTGGCCGTGATCGTGGCCGACTCGACCTGCTCGGCCGCGGGCACTTTCACCACGAATCGGATCGCCGCGGCTCCGGTCCAGTGGGACCGGGCCCTCGTGCCGTCGGAGGCGATCCGGGCGATCGTCGTCAACTCCGGCAACGCCAACGCCGCGACCGGGGCGCAGGGGATCGCGAACGTCCGACGCACGGCCGAGATCGCCGCCGATCGGCTCGGCTGCCTCCCCGAGCAGATTCTGATCGCGTCGACCGGGGTGATCGGCCGCCAGCTCCCGATGGATCGGCTGGAGGTCGGGGTCCGGGCCGCTCTCGACGCCGCGACCGACACGCCCGAGGGCTTCCGCGCCGCTTCGGAGGCGATTCTGACGACGGACACCAGGCCGAAGGTCGTCTCCCTGCGCCGGAAGACGGAGACGGGCAAGACGATCCGGCTGCTGGGGATCGCCAAGGGAGCGGCCATGATCGGCCCCCGGATGGCGACGATGCTCGGCTTCCTCCTCACCGACGCCCGGGTGCAGATGGGGACCCTGACGGGCATCCTGTCCGAGGCGGTCGAGGAGACGTTCAACTGCATCTCGGTCGAGGGGCACACCAGCACCAACGACTCGGTGCTGATGCTCGCCGGCTCCCGGGGGGACCTTCCTCTCCGGGGAGCCGACCTTCAGTTGTTCTCCGGGATGGTCCGGGAGGCGTGCGAGGGGCTGGCCCGGATGATCCCCGACGACGGCGAGGGGGCCACCCACCTGATCACGGTCGAGGTCCGAGGCTGCCGGGACCGGGATCAGGCCCGGACGATCGCCCGGGCGGTGGCCGATAGCCCTCTGGTGAAGACCGCGATCCACGGCGCGGACCCGAACTGGGGCCGCATCGTCTCCGCCGCCGGGTATGCGGGGGTGATGTTCGACGAGGAGGAGCTGTCGCTCGACCTCGACGGCGTTCCCCTCTACCGCGACGGGGCCCCGGTCGACTTCGACGCGGCTCGGGTCTCCGATCGCATCAAGAACAACCGAGAGGTGACGATCACGCTGACGCTCAAGCGGGGGGACGCCTCGATCCGGTTCTGGACGTGCGACCTGACGGCCGAGTACGTCCGCCTGAACGCCGACTACACGACGTGAGCCGGGCGGACGCGCATCAACGCGATCTGCGTCGATCTGTTGCGGTGGTGCTGCTCGTCGCCCTGGCGACGATCGCCGGGCTCTCGGTCGGGAGCCTCCTGGTCCCCTTCACGTTCCGGAAGCCGTTCCAGCAACGCGCCATGGTGCGCAACCTGGCGATGCTGGGCCTGGTCCTCGGTGGCCTGGTTCATCTCAGGAGAGGTCGATCCGGCTGCTGATCAGTGATCGGCCAGGACGCAGATCGCCGCGTTCCGGCCGTTGACGGCGATGACGCTGCCGCCTGGGTGGGTGCCGGCGCCGCAGAGGTAGACGCCCGGCATGGGAGTCCGGCTCGGGAGGCGGCGGTCCCACATGAAGGGAGGCAGGCATTCCCCCTGGAAGATGTGACCACCCGAGAGGCCGACCCGGCGCTCGATGTCGGGGGGGCCGAGCACCTCGACGGCGATCACGGCGTCGGGGATGTTCGAGCAGAAGCGGGAGAGTGATTCGAGGATGAGGCGCTCGACCTCGGGACGCCGGGAATCCCAGTCCCCCTCGGCGAAGGTGTGGGGGACGTACTGGGCGAAGACGCTCATCGTCTGGACCCCGGGGGGGGCGAGGCTCGGGTCGGCGGTGGTCTGGAAGTAGAGCTCGGCCCAGAGTCGGGAGGGGAGGCGGCCGGCCCGGGAGTCGGCGAATCCGGTCGCCCACTGGTCCTCGGTGAGGGGGAGGTTCACCTGGCCGAGGTGCTGGGGCCCGTCGGTGCCGGGGAGGGCTCGGAAGTCGGGCAGCTCCCGGAGGGCGACGTTGGCCTTCACGGTGCAGCCGGTCATGGGGATGGCCGCGACGCGATCGCGCCAGGAGGGATCGGCGGCGTCGCCGAGCAGGCGGAGGGTCGTCTTCGGGTCGGCATTCGAGACGACCACGGGGGCGGACAGGAGGTCTCCTCCCGAGAGCTCGACCCCCACTCCGGGGAGGATCCGGGACACGGGCAGCCCGGCGGCGACGACGGCGCCGGCCTCGATGGCGGCGTCACAGAGCAGGAAGGAGACCATGCCCATGCCTCCCTCGACGTATCCCCAGGAGCCGGGGGTGCCTCCCAGGCGGCCGGACTGGTGGTGGAAGTGGATCGAGGCCGTGCCCGGGTCGTGGGGGCTGGCGTTGGTGCCGATGACCCCCTGGCCGAGGTAGGCCATCCGGAGGTGATCGGAGCGGAAGAAGCGGCGGACGTACTCGACCATCGACCAGTCGAAGAGCAGGGCTCGAGCCTCGTCGTCGGTGCCGAGGCGCTCTTCGATCTGATCTCGGGAGGGCTCGGGGACGAGCCAGAGGTCGTCGTCGCCGGGAGGCCGGAGGGCGTCCCGGAGGCGTTGCTTGACGTCGGAGAAGGCGCGGAAGCCGTCGAGATCCTGGGGGGCGAGGCGGCGGATCTCGGCCTCGCAGCGCTCGTCGTCATCCCAGAGCTGGATGCGGGCGCCGTCCTCGAAGGGAACGAACAGGCCGGCGGTGGCGGGGGTCCAGCGGAGGCCTCGTCGGATGAGGTCGAGGTCGTCGATGACCCTGGGATGCAGCAGGCCGAGCAGGTAGGCGCAGGGGGAGACGCGGTAGCCCGGCCAGGGCTCTTCGATCGTGCAGGCGCCGCCGACCCGCTCCCGGGCCTCGACGACGAGGACCTTCCGGCCGGCCCGGGCGAGGTAGGAGGCGCAGGAGAGGCCGTTGTGGCCGGCGCCGACGACGATGGCGTCCCATCGGGTCGCCCGCAACTCGGAGAGGGGGGCGGGCAGCCCGAGGCGGCCGAGGACCGAGGCGGTGGCGGGCATGGGAGAAGGAGGGCTGAGGGAGGACGGGGGGGGAAGGGACGGTCAGTCGGCGTCGAGGAGGCGGGCCTTGAAGGCGGCGGCGGCGTCTCGGGGGCGATCGGCTCGGACGACGGCGGAGGAGACGGCGATTCGGGAGGCGCCGGCGTCGAGGACCTGGTCGAGGTTGGCCTCGGTGATGCCTCCGATGGCGAACCAGGGGAGCCCGGTGGCCTCGACCGCGTGCCGGACGAAGGCCAGGCCGGCGAGCGCCTCGAAGTCCTTGGTTTGGCTGGGGAAGACGGGGCCGACGCCGAGGTAATTGGCCCCGTCTCGGATGGCGGCCTCGAGCTGGGAGGGCTCGTGGGTTGAGACGCCGATCAGGGCATTTGGGCCGAGGATGCGGCGGGCATCCCGGACGGAAACGTCGTCCTGGCCGAGGTGGACGCCGTCGGCCGAGGCGAGGCGGGCCAGGTCGGGCCGGTCGTTCATGATGAAGCGGACCCCGGCCCGGGCGGTGAGGATCCGGACTTCCCGGGCGCGCTGGAGGACGACGCGGTCGGGAAGCCCCTTCTCGCGGTACTGGATCACGTCGGCCCCGCCGGCGATCGCCTCCTCGACGATCCAGGTCAGGTCGCCGAGGGTGGGGAGCCCGCCGACGAGGACGTAGAGCCGGGCGTCTTGCAGCCCCTTCCGGGCGGCGACGGCGGCCATCAGGCGTTTCTCGATCGTGTAGACGTCGTAGCGGAGGACCTCGAACCGGCCGGAGAGCCACTGGTCGCTGATCTTGGTGTATTCCTCCAGGGTGCGGAGCGCCTCGGCGGTGCGCTTGAGGTTGGCGACGAGCACGGCTCGGGCGTTGGCCCGGGTGCCCTCGTCGGTGGCCATGATGTGGGTGCCGACGTCGCCGGGGGTGTCTCGGGAACAGACGAGCCAGTCGGGGTCGAAGGCCTGGATGGCCTGGCCGAAGCGGTGGCGGACGTCCTTCAGGCGACGGGTGAGGCCGGGGTCATCGAGCACGAAGCGGGCGTAATCCTCGAGCACGCGGAGGCCCTCTCGGGCTCGGTTGGCGGAGGCGTCGAGGATGCGGGCGAGGTCGTCGGCCTCGCCGGGGTCGGCCAGCTCGGGAGGGGGGATGTCCTCCGCCATCGGGATCGGGCCGGATTCGACGGCGTTGACCCGGGCGACGCGCTCGATCAGGGCGTCGATCGTCAGCCCGGCCCGGGAGAGGCGGTCGGCCGCCGGGCCTCCGGAGGAGAGCAGGGCCACGAGCAGGTGCTCGGTGCCGACCGCCTGCGAGCGGTCCAGCTCCCGGGCCTTTGCCAGCGCGTCGCCGAACACCAGGCGGAGTTCCTGGGAGTGTGGCGGGGACGGGGTCTCGTCATCGACCGGGGGGAGATCGGCCGAGGCCGGCCCCAACTCGTGCAGCGCGATGTCCAGTTCAAGCAGCAGCGCCGCCGCTCGGCTCTCGGTCTCCTCGACCAGGGCGGAGAGCAGGTCGATCGGCTCCACGTGATCCGATCCCCGGGACCGGGCGACTCGCCCGGCCCGCTCGACGACGCGCTGGGCGCCGGCCGTGAAGGATTCCCACATGCGTCCCCCTCGCGATCGGACCGGCGAATGGGCCGGCCGTCCTTCCAGTTTACGAGATTGGGGACGGCGAGGGGAGGGGATCAGGGCCGGTCCGATCCCGGCGGCGTGTTAGCGGTGATGCCGGAGCCAGGCGTCATACGAGTGGTTCCTCGACCCGACATATTCGTAGGAGTCGAAGATCCAGCCCATGCCGATCATGCGGGGGTCCCCTTCATCGCGGAGCATCGCTTCCATCTCATCGCGGAGGCGTTCCTTGAGGGCGCGGTGGTCGGGGTCGGCGGCGAGGTTCTGGACGCAGTCGGGATCGTCGGAGACGCGGTAGAGCTCCTCCCTCGGCCTCTTGCCGAAGCTGAGGCGGTAGAAGTCGTCGAATCGGGAGGTGAGGAGGGTCTTGGTGGGGCTGTTGTCGACGTTCGGGTAGTTGGTCTCGGGGTTGCCGGCGGGCCAGCGGTCGGGCTCGTAGTTGTGGATGTAGAGGTATTCGGGAGTACGGAGGGCTCGGACCGGGTAGCCGGCGTCGAGGGGGCGGCCGAGGTCGTGGCGCTCCTTGCCCACGAGCATCCGGTCCCGAGGCGGGTCGATCGGAGAAGGACCGGTGCCGGTCAGCAGGTCGAGGAACCCCCGGCCGGTGACGGACTCGGGCACGGGCACCCCGGCGGCCTGGAGGAAGGTGGGGGCGAAGTCACGAACATTGATGAAATCGTCCACAACACGCCCCGGTGGCGCTTTGGCTCCCCAGCGCACGGCCAGGGGCAGGTGGAAGCCGTGCTCGTAGATCTGGCCCTTCACGCGGGGGAAGGGCATGCCGTGATCGGAGGTGACGAGGATGATCGTGTTGTCCAGCTCGCCGATCGCGTCGAGGTGGTCGATCATGCGGCCGAGATGCTCGTCGAACCACTCGACCTCTAGGGCGTAGTCGAGCAGGTCGCTGCGGATCGCGGGGGAGTCGGGGTAGTAGGAGGGGACCTGGACGGCCTTCGGGTCGCGGCCGGCACGGAGGCCGGAGCCCTCCTCGTAGGAGCGGTGCGGCTCCGTGGCGCCATACCAGAAGCAGAACGGCTGGCCGTCGTCTCGGTCGTCGAGGAAGGCCTCGAAGTTCCGGGCGTAGTCGATGTTCGAGATGCCGGAGAATGGCGGCCTGGCCCGGTGCCGGCTGTAGTTCGGGCCGGCGGGGTTTCGGGAAAAGCCGCCGGCCTGGAAGTCGCCGGGGCCCCAGCCCTTGCCGGTGGAGCCAACGTGGTAGCCGGCCGATTCGAGCAGGTCGGGGTAGACCGGCCACTTGGCGGGGAAGAGGCCGAAGTGGTTGGCGGCCTCCTCCAGTTGCCAGGAGTTCCGGCCGGTCAGGATGCTGGCTCGGCAGGGAGAGCACTTGGGGTTGGACGTGAAGGCGTTGGTGAAGCGCACCCCTTCTCGGCAGACGCGGTCGAATGCCGGGGTCTTCACCCAGGAGCAGCCGGCGATGCTGGCGTGGTCGGCGGACCAGTCATCCGCGATGGCGAACAGGATGTTCGGCCGGTCGTCCTCCCCCGCCTCGGCGGCTGTCGGGAGGACGGCCTCGGCCAAGGCGACGAGGGCGAGCAGGATCGCCCGGAGCGGGGGGAAGACGGCGGGTCGTCGGGTCGTCATGGCGGGCCCCCTGGGGTGCTTCGGCCCGGATCGATGAGAGGCGGGTTGACTCGAGCAGGCCGGGCCTCCGATTGGCGTAGGATGCCGGCCGGGAGGGGCCGCCGCAAGGGACCTCCCTCGGGAAGGGGGAGGCGTTCCAGCCGGCTGGTGCGGTCTTGGGCAGATGTCGGCGGGCCGGCCAGCGGCTGATTGGTCGAGGAGCGCGGTCGCCGCGCTTCGGCGAAGGAAGGTGCGGCGGTTCCTGGCGAACGTCCTCGGTGAGGGAGCGGGCGATGATGGCGGACGGAGGCCGGCGATGGGTCCTGGAGGAGCGGATCGAGGGCGCCCCGGCTTCCGGGATCGAGGCGCCATCGCGGCCCCCTGGCGATCGGGACCGGCTCAGGAGGAATCGGCAGCGGAGCGAGCCTCGGCGACGAGCCGGCGGACGGCGTCCGGGTGGGTCCGGCCGACGAGGCAGGCGGCCGAACCGATGTGGATCTCCGAGAGCCCGGCCCGGGAGAGCGGGGCGATATCCTCCCGAGTGACGCGACCGCCGGCGAGGACGATGAGGCGCCCGGAGGCGCGATCGGCCAGGAGGCGAAGCAGCCCGATCCCGTCCCGGGCCGTCGGCGAGTGGCCGGAGCTGAGCACGCGGTCGACGCCGAGGTCGATCAGGGTGTCGAGGGCGGTGATCGGGTCGGCGGTGGCGTCGAAGGCTCGGTGGAAGGTGACGCTCAGGGGGCGGGCGGCCGAGATGAGCGCGGCCATCCGGTCGGCGTCGATCGTCCCGTCGGCCCGGAGCACGCCGAGGACGACTCCCGAGGCGCCGAGGTCCCGGGCGGCGGCGATGTCAAGGCGCATGGCGTCGAACTCGGCCTCGGAGTAGACGAAGTCGCCGCCTCGGGGGCGAATGAGCACGTGGACCGGGATCGCCAGCCGCTGGCAAGCGACGGCGATGGCCCCGGCCGAGGGCGTGACCCCGCCGACGGCCAGGTGCTCGCAGAGCTCGACGCGGTCGGCCCCCCCTGCCCCGGCGGCCAGGGCGTCGGTCAGCCCTTCGACGCAAATCTCGACGAGCGGCGGAGGCATCGGCGATCCTCGATCGTTCATTCATTCAAACCGGAGGTGCTTGACGGACTCGCCCGAGTCGCGCAGCTCGATCAGCGCGTCGATCCCGATTTCCAGGTGCGGCAAGACGTACTTCTCCGACACCGAGCGGTCGCTGCGCGAGGACTTCACCCCCTCGGGCGTCATCGGGTTGTCGGAGACCAGCAGCAGGGCCCCCTTCGGGATGTGGTTGACGAAGCCGACGATGAAGATGGTGGCCGTCTCCATGTCGATCCCCAGGGCCCGGGTCTTGCGGAGGTAGGCCTTGAACTCGGCGTCGTGCTCCCAGATGCGGCGGTTGGTGGTGTAGACGGTGCCGGTCCAGTAGTCCCGGTTGTGCTTGACGATCGTCGACGAGACGGCGCGCTGGAGGCGGAACGAGGGCAATGCCGGGATCTCGGGGGGCATGTAGTCGTTGCTCGTCCCCTCGCCCCGGATGGCGGCGATGGGCAGGACGAAGTCCCCCACTCGGGTCTTCTTCAGGCCGCCGCACTTGCCGAGAAAGAGGACGGCCTTCGGCTCGACGGCCGAGAGCAGGTCCATGACCGTGGCGGCCATGGCGCTGCCCATGCCGAAGTTCAGGATCGTTAGGTTCTCGGCCGAGGCCGACTGCATCGGGCGGTCTCGCCCGACCACCTCGACCCCGAACCGATCGGCGAACAGCTCGACGTACTGCAGGAAGTTCGTCAGCAGGATGTACGTCCCGAAGCCGTCGAGGGGCCGGCCGGTGTATCGGGGGAGCCAGTCCCGGACGATTTCGACCTTGCTCTTCACGGCGACACCCCAAGGCCTCGGATGGACGCCGCCCGCGCCGGCGGCGCGGCTCCCACCATACCAGGAGGGCATTCCGGGAGGAGCCCGAACCGCTCGCCAGATCGCGAAAATCGGCAAAATCGCCTCAAGCGGCCGGGGGCCCGGTGACGATCGGGAGGGAAGGGGCTCGATCCGTCGGGGAGACGCCTCCGGTCGAGCCGGTGCCGGGGACCGACCGGGGAGGGTGGGAGGGCGACGGTGCCGGATCGCTCGAAGGTCCTGCTGCTGACGCTGCCGGCGCTGCTCGCCGCGACGATCGCGACCGCCCCGACCTCCGCCCAGGAGCCGGCGGAAGCGCCGGGATCGGAGGGCTCGGCCGTCGCAGGGGCCCCGGGGGCCGACCTGGAGCAGCGCGTCCGTCGCCTGGAGGAGCTCAATCGCCGGCTCCTGGAGCAGTACGAGTCGGTCTTGCAACGCGAGCGGGAGCGGGATCGGCGCTACCGGGAGCTCGAGGAGAAGTACCTCGGACTGCTCGATCGGGTCGAAGACGCGGAGGTGATCCCCGCGGCGGCCTCGGTGCTGCCCTCCGCCGAGAAGCCGGGGCCGGACCGAGAGCGCGGTCGAGGACCGATGTTCGCCGAGACGTTCGAGCTGATCGGCCCGGGCCGGGCGTACCCGAGCTTCGCCGAGGGGAGGGAACCGCCGCTACTCGGCAGGATGGGCGAGGGGTTCGAGCTGGTCACGCCCGACCGGGAGTTCAGCCTGGGCGTCCGGGTGCTCAACCAGGTCGACTTCAAGGACTTCATCCCGAACGATCTCGACCCGGCGATCAGCGGATTGTACCTGCCCCGGACCCGGTTCTACTTCTCGGGCCGCCTGACCCGGCCGGTCGAGTACGAGGTGTCATTCCAGCGCAGCGTGGAAGGAGTGCTCGACCTGCTCGACGGCTTCGTGAACTTCGCGATCGACGAGGGGTTCCAGATCAAGTTCGGAAGATCGATCGTCCCCTACAGCTTCGACTGGTACGACCACCTCGAGCCGTACTTCATCACGCCGGAGCGTTCCCTGTTCCCGCTGAACCTGGGGCTCTCCCGGCAGGCGGGGCTGATGGCCTGGGGCTACCTCGGCGAGGGCCGGCTCGAATACGCCGTGGGAGGCTTCTCCGGAGGGTCGATCGGCATCGCGGACGACAACACGACCCGAGACGCCGTCGGGTATCTCAACTGGCGGCCCTTCCTGCACACCGATCGCTTCCCCGCGCTGCGCTTCCTGAACCTGGGGGGATCGATGGCGGGAGGACGCTCCGTCCGCCCGGAGAGCGAGCGGCCGATCCCGTTCCGGACCTCGATCCAATCAACGGAGAACAGCCGGGAGGCCGCGGCGGCCTCGATCACCTTCTTCGACTTCGAGGAAGACGTCCGGCAACTGGGCAGCCGGTTCCAGGGGGCGTTGCACCTGGCCTACTACGGGGGAGGCTGGTCGATCGAGTCGGAGGTGCAGGCCGGCCGCTTCCAGTATGCCCGGCTCGGAACCCCGATTCGGCCGGAGGTCCCGGTGGTGGGCTACCACGTGACGGCGGCCTATTTCCTCACCGGCGAAGAGATCCCCGACCGCACCACGATCATCCCGCTCCGCCCCTTCGACCCCGCCCACGGCCTGTTCGGCCCGGGGGCAGTCGAGGCGTTCGCGAGGATCAGCCAGCTCCACCTGGGTGAGGAGGTCTTCGCCTTCGAGCTGGCGAATCCCGCGGACTGGACGAGGAATACTTATTTGACCGACATTGGCTTCAACTGGTATTTGAATCGGTTTGTAAAATTCTACGTCGACTGGCAGCACGCCAACTTCGGCTCCCCGGTGCTTGTGAACGAGGCGGACGGCACGAGGAGCCGGCACAACGACCTCTTCTGGGTGCGCTGTCAGATCTGGTTCTGAGCCGGGTGATCACGGCGGTCGGAGGCGTTGGGGGAGCGGAGCGGAGGAGGGTGGACGCTGTCGGAACGGGAGGGGAGAATTCTGGGATGGGAGCGCAGCGAGCAGACACGGGACCGCTTCCCGGGAGGGCGCCGAGATGGCCCGGATCGATCGACAGGGAGCCTCAGGTCCGTCTCGGCGGACGTTTCTCGTGGCCTCGGGCCTCGGGCTCTCGGGGCTCTCTCCCGGCCGGCTCGCGACGGCCGGAGCGGTTGGGGAGCCGAGCCCGACGGGGGGGGGATCGGCGAAGTCGACGATCCTGTTCTTCCTGTGCGGCGGTGCCTCGCACCTTGACTCCTGGGATCTCAAGCCCGACGCCCCGGCCGAGTTCCGGGGGCCGTTCCTGCCGATCGCGACCTCGGCGCCGGGGGTTCGGCTGAGCGAGCATCTGCCGCTGCTGGCTTCTCAGGCCCATCATCTGGCGGTGGTCAACTCCGTCGGCGCCTCGGTGGCGACGAACGATCACCACGCCGGTTACTACTACAACCTGACGGGGCATCGGCCGGATTCCACGTTCCTGACGCTGGGGAACGACCGCACGCCGAGGCCGGATGATTGGCCGTTCATGGGGACGGTGGTCGGCTCCCGGAGGCCGCCGCACCCGACGCTGGTCAACGCGATCACCCTGCCGCACAAGCCGAGCCGGGCCCCCTACACCCGCCCCGGCCAGTTCGCCGCCCGGCTCGGGGTCGAGCACGATCCGCTCTACCTGATGGGGGATCGGGCCCGGCCGCTGAACTTCCAGGTCCCGGCGCTGACCCTCCAGGCGGAGGTCGGCCCGGAGCGGTTGCGCGACCGTCGCGCGTTGCTCTCGGCGGTGGACGGCGCCCGTCGGGAGTTCGATCGGGCCGAGAGAGTCCGGACGTACTCCACGCTCGAACAGAAGGCGCTGGCCCTGCTCTGCTCCGGCGAGACGGCCCGAGCCTTCGATCTGGCCGACGAGCCGGAGGCCGTCCGCGCCCGGTACGGGGAGACGGTCAACGGCATGAGCCTGCTCATGGCCCGCCGGCTCGTCGAGGCCGGGGTGCCGTTCATCACCGTCTTCTGGATGGAGGACCGCGAGATCGCCGACCGCTGCAAGAGCGCCGGCGGCTGGGACACGCACGGGAACAACTTCAACTGCCTGAAGGAGTACCTGCTGCCCGAGTTCGACCGGGCCTTCGCCGGGCTGATCGCCGACCTGGACGATCGCGGGATGCTGGATCAGACGCTGCTGCTGGTCACCAGCGAGATGGGCCGGAAGCCGAGGATTGGCGACCCCCGATCCGGCGGCCAGTCCGGCGCCGGGAGGGACCACTGGACCCACTGCCAGAGCGTCCTCTTCGCCGGGGGGGGGATCCGCGGCGGGCAGGTGTACGGCAGCAGCGACCGAGTCGGCGCCTATCCGGCCGACCGGCCGGTGACGCCGGCCCACGTGGCCCACACGGTCTATCACGCGATGGGTCTTCAAGACCTCCAGGCCACCGACGTGGAAGGGAGGCCCTTCCCGCTGCTCTCCGAGGGGGCGCCGATCCGGGACCTGTTCTGATCGCCGGGGCGGACCGGTTCGGCCCGCCCTGCCCCGCCCTGTTCGGCTCGGCGGCCGGCTCAGAACGGCCAGTCTGGGCCCAGGGCGTCGCGCTGGCAGGCGGTGAGGAGGTCGAGGCCGCGCTCGGCGAGGTCCAGGAGCGTTGTCAGTTGGGATCGGCTGAAGGTGCCGCCCTCGCCGGTCCCCTGGACCTCGACGAGGCCTCCTCGGCCGAGCCGGACGACGTTCAGGTCGACCTCCGCCCCGGAGTCCTCGACGTAGTCGAGGTCCAGCAACGGCTGTCCGGCGACGATTCCGACGCTCACGGCGGCGACGCTGTCCTTGAGGACCAGCCGGAGGGCGTCGGGGCCGAGCTTCTCCCGGATCGCGTCGACGACGGCGACGAAGGCGGCGGTGATGGCCGCGGTGCGCGTGCCGCCGTCGGCGTCGATGACCTCGGCATCGACATGGAGGGTCCGGGGGCCGAGGGCCTTCGTGTCGACGCTGGCGCGGAGGGAGCGGCCGATCAGGCGCTGGATCTCGGTGGATCGGGAATCGGTCCGGCGCTCCTTCCTCGGCGAGGTGCTGCCGGGGAGCATCATGTATTCGGCCGTCAGCCATCCCACTTCTCGGCCCTCCAGCCAGGAGGGGACGGCCTCGGTCAGGTTGGCGGTGACGAGCACGGCGGTCCCGCCGCATCGGTAGAGGGCGCTGCCGTCGCTTCGGCGGGCGAAGCCGCGGGAGATCGAGACGGCTCGGAGCTGGTCGGGGGTCCGGCCGTCGTGTCGGACCGGGCCGGGGCCGGGGGTACTCATCGGGTCCTCGGTGCGAGTCGGGTGATCAGCGGATGGCCGTCTTCTCGTCCAGGCCGGGGGGGCGGAGCACGACCTTCGGCAGCGGGACGGGGGGTTCATTCTCCCGCTTCAGCCGGTAGATGGCCAGGCTGGCGTGAGGGGGCACCAGGACGTGCCAGTGTTTCAGCGCCTCGGGGGGGAAGAGGCCCTCCACGCGGAGCATCACGTCCTGGCCCGGGGTGCCGACGATGTAACCGCCGGATTCCAGGTGGCGTCGGATGAGGGCGTCTCGGCCGGGCCCGTCGAACGGCTCGAGCGATCCGGTGACGATGTCGTCGCGATCCCCCAGGAGGAACTGGAGCGGACGGTGGGTCCACCAGTCCTCGCCGAGCACGACCAGGCGGTCGGGCACCGAAAGCCCCCGCTCCCGGGCGGCTCGGATGTCCCGAGCGACGATCTTCGCGGCCCATTGCTTCGGGTCGATCGCCTCGGTGCGGAGAGTCCAGTACGACTCCTGACCGGCGTGAGCCTCGTTCAGGAGGCCGATGTAATTCCCCATGAAGCTGGCGAGCAAGGTCCAGGCCAGGCCGATCATCCCGGCGACCTGGAGGCGGCGGGCCCGGGTCGCCCAGCCCCCTTCGGGAGGGACGAGCATGGCTCGGAGGCAGCAGGACACGGCGAGGACCGTCGGCGTCACGAGGTACAAGCCGTATCGGACGAAGTAGGGCCGAAGGATGTCGGGCCCGGTGACCGCATGCATCCCGACGAGCGAGAGGATCAGGCCTCCGATCAGGGCCAGCCGGTCCCATCGCCGCTGGCGGTGGAGGCACCAGGAGCCGAACAGGAGGATCGAGCCGAAGGCGGCCCAGAAGGTGCGGTCGAAGGCGGCGGATGTCTCGGTGGGGCCGACCTCGCAGAATCCCATGAGCAACCGCTCGAACAGGAGGAGGAACCGGGGCCAGTTGCCGGGGCCGAAGTCGTAGGTGTCGTAGGTCCACTGGATCGCCGACCGGCCGCTGGTCAGCAGGACCAGCGGGGAGATGACGGCCAACGCGCCCCAGGTCGTGATCGCCAGCGATCGCCAGCGGGCGGTCGGGTCGCCGGCGGTGCGCTCGAACAGCTTGACGAGCAGGACGAGGCCGAGCGTCGGCAGGAGGAACAGGTACGTCGAGTGGACATAATAGCAGAGCAAGAAGGCCAGCGCGAGCCCCAGCCGGTGTCCCCGGAACGCGGCCGCCAGCGCGATGACCCCGACCAGGGGGTTCCACGCCGGCTCGGCCCCGATGCGGCTCTCGGCGATGAGCACGGGCAGGACGGCCATCAGCCCGGCGCCGATGGCGGCGGTGGTCCGGTCCAGCGCCCGGCTCCAGAGCACGTACGAGGCGAGCACCGCCAGGATGCCGGCGACGGCGGCCGGGATCTTGATGACGTAGTTCGATGGTCCGAGGGCGAGGTAGAGCGGGATCTCGGCCCCGATGACCAGGACGTTGATCGGGTTGCCCGAGGCGGTCGTCGAGGCGATGGGCTCTCCCCGGAGAAGCTTGGCGGTCTGCACGCCGTAGAACGACTCGTCGCCGTTGGGGCTGGGGGCGTTCAGACTGGTGATCCGGAACCAGAACGCCAGCCCGAGCAGCGGCACGATCGCCGCGATGGCCAAGTACGCCGGGAGCTTGGACCGGGCCATGGGCCTCTCCTCCGTGATGGGCCGGCACCGGCGCGGAGGCCCTCCCGGACCGCGATCCCAGTCCCCCGTCCTGAAGAACCAAGGGATCGGGAGGGGAACTCGGCGGTCGAGCCCGGGATGCTCCGCCGGGTCGGCGCGGACTGCCTCCGCGCCCGGCCGGATCGGGACCTCGGGATTCTAGCCCGGGGGCGAAGGCGGTCAACGTCAGGTCAGCCGATGTCGCCGCCGAGCAGATGGAGGAGCAACGCCTTCTGGAAGTGCAGGCGGTTGGCGGCCTGAGGGACGATGAGGCTTTGGGGGCCGTCGATGACCTCGACGGTGACCTCCTCGCCGCGGTGGGCCGGCAAGCAGTGGAGGAAGATGGCGTTGGGGCGGGCGCGGGCCATCAGGGGGAGATCGACGCGGAAGGGCTCGAACCGGGAGCGGCGTTCCTCGGCCTGGTCTTCTTGCCCCATGCTGCACCAGACGTCGGTGTAGACGACGTCGGCCTTGGCGACGGCCGAGGCCGGGTCGTGCGACTCGACCAGCGACACGCCGGGGAATCGGGAGGAGAACCGGCGGCGGAAGTCGTCGGGGAAGGCGTAGCCGTCGGGGCAGGCGAGCACGAAGTTCATGCCGCTGAGGGCGCAGGCGACGGCGAGCGAGCGGGCCACGTTATTCCCGTCGCCGACGAAGGCGAGGGTCACTCCCTCCAGGCGGCCGATCGATTCCCGGATGGTGAGCAGGTCGCTCATCGCCTGACACGGGTGATCGGAGTCGGTCAGCGCGTTGATGACTGGGACCTCGGCGTGGCGGGCCAGCTCGGAGACAAGCCCCTGCGAGAAGGTGCGGATGGCGATGGCATCGACGTACTGGCTGGCGACCCGGGCGAAGTCGACCAGCGGCTCTCGGACGCCGAGGCCGACGTCCTTGCCGGTCATGTAGACGGCCGAGCCGCCGAGGTGGGCGATCGCCGCCTCGAAGCTGATCCGGGTGCGCATCGACGGCTTGTCGAAGACCAGCGCCAGGATTCGCCCGGCGAGGCGGGGGGCTCGGAGACCGCCGCGATCGCCCCGGCGCTTCAGGTCGAGGGCAAGGTCCAGCAGCGATCGGACCTCTCCGGGCTCCAGGTCGAACAGCTCGATGAAGTGGCGGGGCATCTCGCGGGCCTCCGGTCGGCCGCCGTCGGTTCGGTTGCGGGCTCGGGCGGGCCGGGTCGGGTGGGACGGCGGGGAAGCGGTTCAGGAGGGGAGGCCCCGGAGCACCTCGTCGATCACCCCGAACCCCTCGTCGATTTGCTCATCGGTCAGCGTCAGGCTCGGGAGCAGCCGGATGACCGTGCCGTGCGTGGCGTTGACCAGGACCCGGCGGTCCAGGCACCCGGAGACGACCGGCGAGGCGTCGACGGAGAGCTCCACGCCGATCATCACGCCCCGGGCGCGGATGTCCCGGATCAGTTCCGGCCGATCGGATCGCAGGCTCTCGAAGTGGGCCCGGAAGCGGTCGGCGATCTGGGGGCCGCGATCGAGCAGGCCCTCCCCCTCGATGGTTTCGATCGTGGCCAGGCCGGCCCGGCAGGCGATCGGGTTGCCGCCGAAGGTGCTGGCGTGCATGCCAGGGCGGAGCGACGGGGCCACCTCCGGCCGGGCGATCATCACGCCGCAGGCGATGCCGCCGGCCAGCGCCTTGGCGCAGGTCAGCACGTCAGGGGTGATTCCGGAGTGCTGGTAGGCGAACCAGGACCCGGTGCGGCCGAGGCCGGTCTGGACCTCGTCGAGCATCAGCAGCGCGCCGCGCTCGTCGCAGAGCTTGCGGAGGCCGGGCAGGAATCCGGGGGAGGGGATGTTCACGCCTCCTTCCCCCTGGATCGGCTCGACCAGCACGGCGGCGGTCTGCTCGTCGATCGCCTCGGCGGCGGCGGCCAGGTCGTCGTAGGGGATGTAGCGGAAGCCGGGGAGCATCGGCCCGCAGCCGTCGTGGTACTTCGGCTGGGCGGTGGCGGAGAGGGCGGCGTAGGTCCGGCCGTGGAAGCCGTGGGTCATGGTGACGATCGTCGACCGGCCGGACCTCGACCCGTGCAGCCGGGCGAGCTTGATCGCCGCCTCGTTGGCCTCCGCTCCGCTGTTGCAGAAGAAGCACTGGCCGCCGAAGGAGCGCTCGGAGAGGGCCTGGGCGAAGGCGCCCTGCGGCTCCATGTACCAGGTGTTCGGGACGTGGATCAGCGTGGCGACCTGGTCCTTCACCGCCTCGACCACGCGGGGGGGGCAGTGGCCGAGGATGTTGCAGCCCCAGCCGGGGAAGAGGTCGAGGTAGCGGTTCCCCTCCGCGTCCCAGATGAAGGAGCCCTCGCCGCGGACCAGGCAGACCGGGAAGCGCCGGTAGTTGCCGATGACGAAGCGGTCGAACTGGGCGATCGTCTCAGCCGAGCTGGGGTGGGTGAGGTTGGCCACGGCTCCGAACTCCGGGGGGTCGAACCGGCGGCAGGGAGGCGCCGGGGCGAGGGTGGGGCGAGGTCCAGGAGGTCCCGATCGATCTCGATGCGGAGAGGACAGAGGAGGGGCGATCGAGGTTCGCCCCGGCGGGCGGAGGAGCGGTCCGAGCCGCGGCTCGGGGCGGCGGCTATCCCGCGCGACGGTCCCTCCTGGCCGGGCCGGTCGCGGCGATCTCGGTGCCGATGCCGCGATCGGTGAAGATCTCCAGCAGCAGGGCGTGGGGCAGCCGGCCGTCGATGATGTGGACCTTCCGGACGCCGGCCTCCAGGCTCGCCAGGCAGGCCTCGACCTTGGGGATCATTCCGCGGTCGATGACCCCCTCGTCGATCAGGGCCCGGCAGCCCTCGGGAGTGAGCCCCTCGATGAGGCTTCCCGGGTCGCTGCGGTCCCGGAGGATGCCGGGGGTGTCGGTCAGGAAGACCAGCTTCTCGGCCCGAAGGTGCCGGGCGACGGCGGCGGCGGCCGTGTCGGCGTTGACGTTGAGCATGCCGTCGTCGTCCCGGCTGAGGGCGAGCGAGGGAAGCACCGGGACGATGCCGGCCAGGCAGAGGTTCTCGATCGTCATCGTGTCGACGTGATCGACCTCGCCGACCCTCCCCAGGTCGATCCGGGAGCCTCCCTCTCCGGGAAGCGTCAGCGGGGAGCCGAAGAGGCAACTGGTCGTCCGGGGGTGGAGGGCGGCGGCTCGGCCCCCGTACTTGTTGATGTGCCGGACGATGTCGGCGTTCACGCCGTCGATGAGCACATCGGCCACGATCTCGAGGGTCGTCGCGTCGGTGTAGCGGCGGCCGAGCACGAACCGGGGCTCCAGCCCGGCTCGCTGCATCGCCGAGGAGATCGCCTTGCCGCCGCCGTGGACCACGACCGGCCTCAGTCCGACGGTCTGCATGAAGACGACGTCGACCAGCAAGGCCCGCAAGGTTTCGGGATCCTCCATCACCGAGCCGCCCAGCTTGATGACGGTGAACCGATTGTGGAACTTGCGGATATAGCCGAGCGCCTCGATCAGGACGTCGGCCTTGCGGATCGCTTCCTCATGCACCGCTCTGATCCCCTCCGTCGACGGATGTACCGGTCGGCCCGGCGGTCGCGAAGTCCCGATTGTCGTCCAGCGCCGCCCGCTTGTAAAGACCGCGGCGCCTCGGCTCGGGCGGGGACGACGGGGGCGGTTGGGGCGGATCGGCCCGTCGGGGAGCGCCGGGCGGAGCGGGTTGGCGGCGGTCGATCCTCCTTCCGATCCCCTCCCCGTGTACGATTCCGGTAGGGAGGGCTGTCGGAGCGGCCCGGAGCGAGCGGGGGGGGACCAGGTTCACTGGGGGATGATGATGGTCGAACCGCCGGTGCCCCTGGAGGCCGACCCCGAGTTCCGAGCGGTGGCCTCGGCCCGAGGGCTGCCAAGCGTGGTCGACCCGGGGGCGTATCGCCGGGTGCTGGTGAACCCGTTCCTGGGACTGCTCGGCGCGGGGGCGTGGGTCGCGGCGGCTCGAGCGGTGCTGGTCGTCGGCGTCGAGGGGATGGCCAGGCCCCTGCTGCTGGTCTGGCTGCTGGTCGGGGCGATCCTCCTCCCCCGGCTGTTCCAGTTCCACTGCCTGGATTGCGGTCGGACCGGCCGCCTCGCTCGGTGGCGAAGGCATGTCTGCCCAAAAATCGCCAGGAGGATCGTCGAGGGCCGACCGCTCCGGATCCGGTGGCCGGGCCCGATCGCCCAGCTTGTGGTCTGGGGCTATGTCCTGGCCGTCGTGCTGGTTCTCGTGCGGATCGGCGTTCCGACCTCGCGTTGACAGCCCGGAGAGGGGCACCAGATACTATGGTTTCCCCTGAGAACGATCTCCCCGGTCGTGCGAGCGCCGACGAGTCGCGTCGCCCGGGGACCGGCCCCGATCCGGCGGGGGCCGTCGGTGATCGCGGCCGACCCTCCCGGCGTTGTGTGCCCTTCCCCCTCGACCACGCCCCTCGGGCCCGATCCCCCAGACCCGGAGGATGGACCGCACGATGTCCCAGGCCGATCGCGTCGACACCCGAGCCCTGCTGGAAGACCTGCTGGCCCGCCGCGTCCTGGTGCTGGATGGCGCCATGGGGACGATGGTCCAGACCTTCGGGCTGGGCGAGGACGACTTCCGCGGCGAACGCTTCCGAGACCATCCGAAGGATCTCAAGGGCTGTAACGACCTGCTCTCGATCACCCGCCCCGACGTGATCGCCTCGATCCACCGCGCCTACCTCGACGCCGGCGCCGACATCATCGAGACGAACACCTTCGTCGCCAACCGGCTGACGATGGAGAACTACGGGCTGGAGGAGCACTGCGTCGAGCTCAACCGCGCCTCGGCCGAGCTGGCCCGCCGCGTGGCCGACGAGGTGACGGCGATGAACCCGGACAAGCCCCGGTTCGTCGCCGGCTCGATCGGCCCGACGGACAAAACGGCGTCGATCTCGCCGAAGGTCGACGACCCCGGCTACCGGAGCGTCACCTTCGACGACCTGGTCGTCGCCTACACCGAACAGGTCGAGGGGCTCGTCGCCGGAGGGGTGGACATCCTCTTCCCCGAGACGAGCTTCGATACGCTGAACATGAAGGCGTGCCTGTACGCCATCGACCAGTTCTTCGAGCGGACCGGCATCCGCCTGCCGGTGATGGTCTCGGGCACGATCACGGACAAGAGCGGCCGGACGTTGTCGGGCCAGACGATCGAGGCGTTCTGGTACTCCGTCTCGCACATGGATCTGCTTTCGGTCGGCATCAATTGCGCCCTGGGGGCCGACGAGCTTCGGCCGCATCTGGAGGCCCTGGCCAACGTCGCCACCTGCCACATCAGCGCGCACCCGAACGCCGGCATGCCCGACGGCTTCGGCAATTTCGACGACCCTCCTGAGCACATGGCGGAGGTGATCGGAGAGTTCGCCCGCAACGGCTGGCTGAACATCATCGGCGGCTGCTGCGGGACCACGCCGGAGTACATTCGCCAGATCGCCCTCGCGGTCGAGGGGGCGGCGCCGAGGGTCCGCCCCAAGTCGAGGCACTGGACGAGCCTCTCCGGGCAGGAGCCGCTGACGATCCGGCCGGACAGCGGCTTCATCATGATCGGGGAGCGGACGAACATCACCGGATCGCGCAAATTCGCCCGCCTGATCCGGGAGGAGAACTACGAGGAAGCCCTCGCCGTCGCCCGGGAGCAGGTCGAGGGGGGGGCCAACGTCCTCGACGTGAACATGGACGAGGGGCTCATCGACGGCCCCAAGGCCATGACCCGGTTCCTCAACCTGCTGGCCGCCGAGCCGGACATCGCCCGCATCCCGGTGATGATCGATAGCTCCGACTTCCGGGTCATCGAGGCCGGCTTGCGCTGCGTGCAGGGGAAGGCGATCGTCAATTCGATCAGCCTGAAGGAGGGGGAGGAGAAGTTCCTCGAACAGGCCCGGACCTGCCGTCGCTTCGGCGCCGCCGTGGTCGTCATGGCCTTCGACGAGACCGGCCAGGCGGTCGACAAGGACCGGAAGGTCGCCATTTGCGAGCGGGCCTACCGGCTCCTGACCGAGCGGATCGGCTTCCCCCCCGAAGACATCATCTTCGACACGAATATCCTGACCGTCGGGACCGGCATCGAGGAGCACAACAACTACGCCGTCGAGTTCATCGAGGCCGTCCGAGAGCTGAAGCGGCGCTTCCCCCTGGCGAAGACCTCGGGAGGCGTGAGCAACGTTTCCTTCTCGTATCGGGGGAACAACACCGTCCGAGAGGCGATGAACGCCGCGTTCCTCTACCACGCGATCGCCGCCGGGCTGGACATGGGGATCGTCAACCCCGGCCAGTTGGAGGTCTACGAGGAGATTCCGCCCGACCTGCGCGAGAAGGTCGAGGACGTGCTCCTCAACCGACGCCCCGACGCCGCGGACCGGCTCACCGAGTTCGCCGAGACGGTCAAGGACGCCGGCAAGAAGGCCGCCGCCCAGGACCTCTCCTGGCGGGACGCCCCGGTCGCCCAGCGGATCGAGCACGCGCTGATCAAGGGGATCGTCGACTTCATCGAGCAGGATGCCGAGGAGGCCCGCCAGCAGCTTGGCTCCCCCCTGAAGGTGATCGAGGGGCCGCTGATGGACGGCATGAACGTCGTCGGCGACCTCTTCGGGGCCGGCAAAATGTTCCTGCCCCAGGTCGTGAAGTCGGCTCGGGTCATGAAGAAGGCCGTCGCCTATCTGACCCCCTTCATGGAGGCGGAGAAGGCCGCCGCTGGCGGGGCCCAGGTGCGTGGCAAGATCCTGATGGCGACGGTGAAGGGAGACGTGCACGACATCGGCAAGAACATCGTCGGCGTCGTGCTCGGCTGCAACGACTACGAGGTGATCGACCTCGGCGTGATGTGCCCAAGTGAGCGGATCCTGGCCGAGGCCAAGGAGCGGGGCGTGGACGTGATCGGCCTGTCGGGGCTGATCACCCCGTCCCTGGACGAGATGGTGCACGTCGCCAAGGAGATGCAGCGCGAGGGGTTCACCATTCCGTTGCTGATCGGAGGGGCCACGACCAGTCCCAAGCATACGGCCGTGAAGATCGCTCCGGCCTATCACGGCCCGGTCGTGCATGTGAAGGACGCGTCGAGATCGGTGGGGGTGGTCGAGCGCCTGAGCCGCACCGATCAGACGAGGCAGGAGTACGTCTCCCAGATCCGGGCTGTCCAGGAGCAGGAGCGGCAGGCGTTCTCGAAGCGACGAGAGCGAACGCTCGTCCCCTATGCCGAGGCCCTTCGGCGGCGGTTCCCGACCGACTGGGCGGCCGTCGAGATCCCTCGTCCCGAGTTCCTCGGGCCAAGGGTGATCCCGGACCAGCCGATCTCGGACCTGGTCCCCTTCATTGACTGGTCCCCCTTCTTCTCCACCTGGGAGCTGAAGGGGAAGTATCCGAGAATCTTCGACGACCCGGTCTTCGGCGGCGAGGCCCGCGACCTGTTCGACAAGGCCCAGGCGATCCTGGCCGACCTGCTCGACCGAGGAGAGTTGCGGGCCAGCGGCATCTATGGCTTCTTCCCGGCCAACTCTGACCGGGACGATATCATCATCTACTCGGATGAGCGCCGCTCGTCCGAGCTGGGCCGCATTCATTGCCTTCGCCAGCAGTGGCAGCGGAAGGGGCAGGAGCACTTCCGGTCGCTGGCCGACTACATCGCCCCGCTCGATTCCGGCCGGCTCGACTACATCGGCGCCTTCGCCGTGACCGCCGGGCTGGGGATCGACCCGATCGTCTCCCGGTTCGAGGCCGACCACGACGACTACAACGCGATCATGGTCAAGGCCCTGGCCGACCGGCTCGCCGAGGCGTTCGCCGAGTCGCTGCACGCCCGGGCGCGGAAGGATTGGGGCTTCGGCGCGTTCGAGAACCTCAGCAACGACGACCTGATCGACGAGAAGTACCGCGGGATCCGCCCCGCCCCCGGCTACCCGGCCTGCCCGGACCACTCGGAAAAGCGGACCCTCTGGCGGCTGCTCGATGTGGAGGCCGCGACCGGGATCGCTCTTACCGAGAGCTGCGCGATGTGGCCCGCCGCCTCCGTCTCCGGACTGTACTTCGCCCACCCCGAGGCGAGATACTTCGCCGTCGATCTGATCACCCGGGACCAGGTCGAGGATTACGCCCGGCGCAAGGGGATCTCGCTTGCCGAGGCCGAGCGCTGGCTCGCTCCGAACCTGGCGTACGACCCGTCCTGACGCCCGACGAGCCGGCGGCGTCGCGTCGGTCCGCCGCGGGCCTTGCTGGGAGGGAGGATGGCCGGGCGATCGGAGATCGCCCGGCCGAGGACGCTCCGACGGGGGGCGGATCACTCCTCCTCGACGCCCGCTCGGCTCTTCTGGTACTTCTCGACGATCTGCTGCTGGATGTGGGCCGGCACGGGCTGGTACGAGTGGAACTCCAGGGTGTAGGAGCCCTGGCCGGCGGTCATGCTCTTGAGGGTCGAGGAGTAGGAGAGCACCTCGGCGAGCGGGACGTGGGCCTTGAGCACCTGGAGGCCGCCGGGAAGGGTGTCCATGCCGGTGATGTGCCCGCGACGGGTGGAGAGGTCGGCGCTGATGTCGCCGAACTTCTCGCCGGGGACGGTGATCTCCATGGCCACCACCGGCTCGAGCAGCGCCGGTCGGGCCTTCTCGAACGCCTTGCGGAAGGCGGCGGCGGAGGCGGTCTTGAAGGCGGCCTCGGAGCTATCCACGTCGTGATACTTGCCGAAGTGGACCTCGACCTCGACGTCGACCACGCGGTTGCCGGAGATCACCCCTTTTTGCATCTGCTCCAGGCAGCCCTTCTCGACGGCGGGGATGAAGTTGTTGGGAATGACGCCCCCTTTGACCGCGTCGACGAACTTGAATCCCTCGCCGCGCGGCAAGGGACGGATGCGGAGGTGGACCTCGGCGAACTGGCCCCGGCCGCCGGTCTGCTTTTTGTGCCGGTGTTCGGCCTCGGCGGGAGCCTGGATCGTCTCCAGGTAGGGGACGTGGGGGATGTGAGTTTCGACGTCGAGCTTGTAGCGGTTCTTCAGGCGCTGGAGGATGACGTCGAGGTGCAGGTCGCTCATGCCGTTGATGATCAGCTCGTGAGTCTGCTCATCGCGGCGGTAGGTGAAGGTGGGGTCTTCCTCGGCGATCTTGGCCAGGGAGGCGGCGATCTTGGCCTCGTCCTCTCGGGCCTTGGGCTCGACGGCCCGGGGGACCATCGGCGTGGGGAAGTTGATCGGCTTGAGGACGACATGGGGGGCGGAGTGGTTGCCGCCGTTGGTGACGGTGTCGGAGATGTGCAGGTCGTCGAACTTGGCCACGGCGACGATGTCGCCGGCGATCGCCTCGGGGACCTCCTCGTTCTGCTTCCCCTGGACGACGTAGAGGTGGCCGGGCTTGTTGGTCTTGCCGGTGCGAAGGTTGATCAGCGGCGTGTCGGGGGTCAACCGGCCGGAGATGATCCTCATGAAGCTGAGCTTACCCATGAAGGGGTCGATCGATGTCTTGAACACCTGGGCGACGAGGTCGCCGTCCTCAGTCGGGTCGATCTCGACTTCCTGGGCCTCGACGCCGTCGCTTCCCCCGGCGGGGGGGTCGGAGGCGAGCCCGGGAGCGGAGGCGACGCCGAAGCGGTGGATGTCGGCCGGGCTCAGGCCGCAGCAGGAGAGCAGGTCGAGCAGCTCCTTGATGCCGATGTCGAGCCGGGAGCAGAGGCAGACGACCGGGACGATGTGGCCGCGGAGGATCCCGTCGTGGGCGGCCTTGCGCAGCTCGTCGAGGGCGATCGTCTCCCCTTCGAGGTAGCGGTTGGTCAGCTCCTCGTCCTCCTCGACGATCTGCTCGATGACCATGCGGGCGGCGGCGTCGGGGGAGAGGGGGCAGCCCTCGGGGACGTCGGCCGGCGGGTTGAGCACGTCGATGACCCCCTTGAAGTCGGGGCCGACGCCGACCGGGACGTTGAACGGCACGCACTCGGGGCCAAAGGTCTCCCGGATGGATTCGAGATCCCGGAGGTAGTCGACGTTGTCGGCGTCCATCTTCGTCAGGGCGACGAAGCGGCCTCGGCCGAGGCGGCCGGCCTCCTGGAAGAGACGACGGGTGTTGACCTCGATGCCGACGGGGGCCGAGACCGTGATCAGCACGTTCTCGACGGCCGAGAGCGCCCCCAGGGCGCTGCCGATGAAGTCGGGGTAGCCGGGGGAGTCGATCAGGTGGATTTGCTTGCCGTCCCACTCCAGGTGTATCAGGTGGCTGTCGATGGAGAAGTGGCGCCGCTTCTCCTCCTCGTCCACGTCGAGCAGGCTCGTGCCGTCGTCCACGGACCCGCGCCTCGGCGCCAGTCCAGCCGCGAAAAGCAGGGCGTCGGCGAGGCTGGTTTTGGCCGACGCCCCGTGTCCGGCCAGGGCGATGTTCCGGATGTCGCTGATGTGGTAATTGACCGTCGCCATGGCAGTCCCCCCGAAGAGGTGGGGTGGGTCGGCCCGGGATCGAGGGGAACTGACCCTGGGTCGGCCCGCCGGATTGGGAAAGGAGAGATCCGGCGGTCGCCTTCGGCCCGATGTCGGGAGATCGAGCGGGGCTCGAGGTCTCGTTAGGGGGTCTTCGGCTCCTCGCCGGCACACGTCCGGGCCTCCGAGAGCCGGAAGCGTCCGTCGTACAGGGCTCGCCCGACGATGACGCCCGCCACGGGCAGGGTCGCCAGGCGTTGGATGTCCTCCAGGGAGCCCACCCCCCCGGAGGCGATCACCGGCGTCTTGAGCCGGGAGGCGAGGGCCTCGGTGGCCTCTAGGTTGGGCCCCTCGAGCATGCCGTCCCGGGCGATGTCGGTGTAGATGACGGCGGCCAGCGGCAGGCCGTCGAACCGACCGGCCAGCTCGGTCGCCTCGACCGTCGAGACGTCGAGCCAACCCTCGGTGGCGACCCGCCCGTCCCGGGCGTCGAGCCCCAGCACCAGGCGGCCTGGGTGGCGTTCGGCCATCTGGGCGAACCAGTCCGGATCCTTCAGCGCCTGGGTCCCGACGATGACCCGGTCGAGCCCGGCGTCGAGCCAGGCCTCCAGGGTCTCCCGGGTCCGGACGCCGCCGCCGAGCTGGCAGGGAATGCCGACCCGGTCGAGGATCGCCCGGACGACCTCGACGTTCGCCGGCCGGCCGGTCTTGGCACCGTCGAGGTCGACCAGGTGGAGTCGGGTCGCCCCCTCCTGCTGCCAGTGCCCGGCCATCGCCGCGGGGTCCTCACCAAAGACCGTCTCCCGGTCGTAGTCCCCTTGTCGGAGGCGGACGCACCGCCCTCCCCTGAGATCGATCGCCGGGATCACCTGCATCGGCTTCATCAACCCTTCGGCCCGCCTTCATCCACCTTGAATCTATAGCCCGGTCGGACCCGCGTCGCAAGGACCCAGGCCGGCCCCGGGATCGTCCGATCGCCGGGCTCCGGGAGTCAGAGCGCCGCGAAGTTCCGGTACATCGCCAGGCCGACCCGCTGGCTCTTCTCCGGGTGGAACTGGCAGGCCATCAGGTTCTCCCGCCAGATCATCGCCGCGAACGGGAAGGGATAGTCCGCCTCGGCGGCGACCACCCTGGGATCGTCCGGGACGACGTGGTACGAGTGGACGAAGTAGACCGAGGGGGACGATTCCAGCCCCTCGAGCAGCGGAGCCGGCCGGACGACCCTCAGGTCGTTCCAGCCCATGTGGGGGACCTTGCGGCCGGGACCGGGCTCGAACCGGACGACCTTGCCGGGGACCAGGCCGAGCCCGCGATGGTGCCCGTCCTCGAAGCTCTCGTCGAAGAGCAGTTGCAGGCCGAGGCAAATGCCCAGGGCCGGCGACCCGGCGGCGACCGCCTCGGCGAACGCCTCGCCGAGACCGGTCCGCCGCAGCTCGGCCATGGCGTCCTCGAAGGCTCCCACGCCGGGCAGGATGACCTTGTCCGCTCTCCGGACCTCCTCCGGGTCGCTCGTCACCACCGCCGAGGCACCGACGGCCTCCAACGCCTTCTGGACGCTGCGGAGGTTCCCCATCCCGTAATCGATGATCGCGATCATCACGGCGGCCCTGCGCGGTGCGGCCGACGGTCGGCCTTCGGATCCGAGTCGGCCGAGTATACCAGGAGCCGGGGCGGTTCGTCCCCGCGCAACGCCCCGATCGGTCCCGAGCCGGGGCTCCCGGCTCGGTTCGACGGCGCCGCGCCGGTCGAGGAGCCCCGGCCGCTGATCCCACCGGCCCTCGATGGTCGGTCCCCCTGCTCGAGTGCCCCTCGGGAGGAGGAGGGGAGCTCGGAGTCGGGAGGAGGGGCAGGAGCCTCGATCGCGATCGCGCCTTGGGCGCAGCGCAGGGCTGCGGCGAGCCCGAGGGCCGAGCCCCTCGGTTCACCAGGATTGCCGGGAAGAGCCGCGAGCGATCGGCGACCACGGCGAATTGCCGGCTCCCTCGGATCGATCCGTCGTGTTGCTCGACAGCGGGCTGAGGTCGAAGTACCGGATCGGGGGGGGATCGATGTGAGGCCGGGGTGCGTTCTGGTAGGAGGACCCGCGCCGCGTTCCCGAGGGCTGGGAATCCTCGAAGGAGGGGCCGGGGGGAGGGCTCACGTCGATCAGGCCGCGATTGGGGATCTGGGTGAAGGGAGCAGGGCGGTTGGGGTCCTGCGCGGCGGGCCGGGTGGATCGGAACTCGGGGGTGGACTCGCCGGGCCCGGGACGGGCCAGGTCGTAGGAGTTGGCCGGTACCGAGCGGCCAAGCTGCGTCTGGTAGCTCTCGATCTGACGCTTCAGGTCGCTCTTGTCGATCTCGGCGAGCTGGAGGTCGTTGGCCAGGCGTCGAGACTCCTGACGAGCGACCTCCAGCTCGTCCTTGAGCTGCTGATTCTGGAACTCCAGGCGGCTGAGCTGCTCTCGCATCGAGCTCCGCCTCGGGTTGAGCGCCAGGAAGGAGCCGGTCTTGGCGCAGCCGAGGGCCGAGAGCAGCAGCAGGGCGGTCAGCGACGCCGCCAGCGGCCTCCGGCATCGAGCAAGGGGAGTCATGATCCGGCGCCCTGGGGTCGGTGGTCCGTTCGGTAGCCCAGCCCATGCGGAGGGTCCAGCCCCCTTCCCCACCGATCGAGCCCAAGGGGATCGGATCGGGAGGGCCGATCAGACGCCGCGGGCCCAGGGGGCGTCGTCGAGGCCTTCCGGCGCCTTGGCGGCGTAGTCCGTCGGGGGGAGGTCGTCGTCGAGAACGCCGGCCCCCTTCTCATCGTCGGACGGCGAGGGGCCCGCCTTGAGCCGCCGAAGGGCGAAGAACACGCCCATCGCCAGCATCGTCAGTAAGGACCCTGCGACCGCGCTGAGCAGGATGATGACCCCGGTGCTGCTGGTGAGCGTCCCCAGGCCGAACGGGAAGGCGACCTGGACCGAGGCGCTATTGATCACCACGAACCAGAGCAGCACCCCCAGCACGAAGGCCGAGGCGATCAGGTGCCGGTAGAGCCACAGGTTGCGGATCAGAGACGGTTTGCGTCGCCGGTAGGGAGAGGACATGCCCGCTCGCTCCTTTCCTGCGGGAATCGAAGGGACGTTTGCCGGGCTTCGGAGGCGCTTCGCCACGGTCCCGGTTCCCCGGCAGGGGATCGCGGCTCCCGCCGATCAGCCCGGCCCCCCGACCACCTGGCCGAGCGCCGAGCCGAGGAGGAACCGCATGACCTCGCTGTAGGTCCGGAACAGCTCGCCGAGCGGTCCCGGCCAGAGCCATCGCCATCCGAACATGAGGATCAGGGCCGCCAGGCTCAGGTACGGGCCGAAGGGGATCGCCGACGACCGGGAAGCCCGGCCGGCGAGGCGGTCCCCCAGGATCGCGGCCAGCCGGATCGCGCCGTGAACCAGCCCAATGATCGCCCCGAGGAACAGGGTCAGCGGCGCGACCTGCCAGCCGAGGAAACCGCCGATCATCGCCACCAGGGTCACGTCTCCCAGGCCCATTCCCTCCTTCCGGAAGAGGACCCAGCCGAGCAGTCGAACGGCGTAGATCACCCCCCCGCCGACCACCAGGCCGAGCACGCCGACCCCGAGCCCTCCGGCGATCGTCCGGGCCGAGGCCGGCTCCAGGCGGATCTCCGGCACCAGGGCCCCGACGATCAGGGCGATGGCCATGCCGGTCACGGTGACCGAATCCGGGATGATCTGGTAGTCGTAGTCGATGAACGTGGCCACCACGAGCAGGGTGACCAGGGTGGCGTGGTAGGCGGCCCGGGAGAGGGCCAGGAGAAACTCGGAGCCGTACATTAGGTTCGGCTCGGCCATCACGTCGACGGCGTACACCGCCACGAACAGCAGGCCGACGAGCAGCTCGATCGCCGCGTATCGCCCCGAGAAGCCCAGGCCGCACGACCGGCATCGCCCCCGAAGGGCGAGGTAGCCGAGAATCGGGACGTTGTCCGAAGGTCGGATGAAGGCCAGGCAGTTCGGGCAGCAGGACGGGGGCCAGACGACGCTCTTCTCCCAGGGCAGGCGATAGATGCAGACGTTCGCGAAGCTGCCGACCAGCGCGCCGAAGACGAACGTCAGGGGCAGCAGGATCGCGTGGAGGGTCCAGATCACGGCATTCGTCCCCGGGAATCGGGGGCAGGGAAGCGGTCCCCGCCCCGCATCGCTCGATCGAGCCGGTCGAGCAGGTCCTCGGCCACCTGCTCGGGAGATCGGCCGTCGGTCTCGACGACCGCCGAGGCGACCCGGCGGTAGAGGGGCTCCCGCCGTTCCAGGACCGAGGCGACCTCGTCGAGCAGGCCGGCTGAGGTCAGGGCCGGGCGCCCATCGGGATCGGCCCGGAGGCGGTCGGCGATCGTCTCCGGGCGGGCGGCGAGCCAGGCGACGAATCCGAATCGGCCGAGGGCATCCCGGTTCTCCTGCCGGAGCACGACGCCTCCCCCCGTGGCCAGGACCATCGGCGACCGGCCGTCGGCCAGCTCGGCGAGGATCCGCTGCTCCAGGTCTCGGAAGGCGTTCTCTCCCTGCTCGGCGAAGATGGCGGCGATCGGCTTGCCGGCCCGGCGCTCGAGCGCGCGATCCGCGTCCTCGAAGGGCCAGCCCAGCCGGTCGGCCACGATCCGGCCGACGGTCGACTTGCCCGTCGCTCGGTAGCCCACTAGGGCGATCCCCCGGGACCCGCCCCCTGGGCCGCTCTCCCGCGCCATGGTCCTCCCCCTCCTGCCTCGGAAACTCGGTCGCAGCGTCCAGTCTACCTCGCCGGCCGATCCGACGCGATCGAGGTCGCGAGGAGATCGGTCCGAGAGCGGCGCGGGCGGCTCCCCTCCCGGGCGCCCGGATCGCTCCCGGACGGTGGCGAGAATTCCCGACGAGGGCCTTCACCCTTTCGACCCCGGGAAGATGAGCTAAGGAATCAGTAGGAGGAGGCATGGTCACACGGGAGTTGAGTCGACTCGTTGCGTCTGAGGCCCCCCTCGGGGCTTCCCCGAACCGGCCTCCCGCCGCTTCGCGGGGCGGTCTCGGGAGTTCTGGAGCGCGGCATGGGAGAAAACGACCCGGGCCCTGGGGAGCGTCACGCTGATTCCTCGAGATCACCGGCCGCGGTGGAGGGGAATGCCCCCGCCTCCCGATCGCGATCAGGCCACCGGTTCGATCACCTGGGGGTTCCGGGGCGGTGCATGTTGCGAATCCTCGAGCGACCCCCGATCGTCCAGGGGGTGATCGCGGGGGGGCTCCTGCTGGTCGCTTCCCTCTGCGGGTCATGGACTTGCTACACGACCGCCTACCGGGCCTTCCGGGTTACCGTCGACGAGGATCTCCTGACGATCGCCCGCATCGCCTCGCTTCGGATCGACCCGGAGGAGCACGCCCGGCTCACCCGACCGGAGCAGCAGAACGGGCCGGAGTATCTGAGGGTTGTCGCGCCGCTTCGGGAGATTGCCGCGATCCGGGACGACCTGCAGTACATTTACACGCTGCGTCCCTCACCAGAGGGGCTCCGATTCGTCGTTGACACCGGTTTCCCGGAGGACGCCGACGGGGACCGCCGGATCGACCAGGCCGGGCTTGGCCAGCTCTACGACAATCCTCCGGCGGGACTAATCGCCACGGTGCGGGATGGGCTGACGCACATCTCGGATGACCTGTACACCGACTCCTGGGGCACGTTCTTCTCCGCCTGGGTTCCCATCCGCCACCTCGACGGTCGGCTCGAATGCGTGCTCGCGGTCGACCTGAGCGGCCGCTCCTACATCGAACGCCTGAACCAGATCCGCAAGTCGCTGTTGCTCGGCTGTGTTGCTTCCCTGGCGGTCAGCCTCATCGCGGGAACCTGTGTGACGATTTACCAGCGGACCAAGCGGGACTATATCACCCGGCTTGCCCAAAGCGAACAACGCTATGCCCTGGCGGTCGAGGGATCGAGAGACGGGCTCTGGGACTGGGACATGCGGACGCATGCCTTTTACGGCTCGGAACATCTCCGGAGGATGCTCGGGATCCGACCGCCGGAGCTTGAGCGGATCGGCTGGATCGAGGAGTTCTCCCGGCGCCTGCACCCGGAGGACCGGACCCGCGTCCGCCGAGCGATCTCCGAACACCTGAGGTCGCGCGCTCCGTTCGACGTCGAGTGCCGCCTCCGGGCGGCCGACGGGCAGTACCACTGGTACCAGGCCCGGGGCCAGGCGGTCTGGGACGAGAGGGGCAGGCCGATCCGATTCGTCGGCTCGATTGGAGACGTGACCGAGCGGGTCCGTTTGCGCCGGCAGCTGCGCCGGGCCGCTCGGCTCGACCGGCTCACCCGGCTGCCGAATCGCTCGGCGCTGCTGAACCGCCTGCGCCGGCTGATCCGGGATCGCCGGGAGCGGCCCGGCCCGCTGTTCGCCTTGCTGTTCCTGGATTTCGACCGCTTCAAGATCGTCAACGACAGCCTCGGTCACGAGGCAGGCGACGCGATGCTCGTGGAGGTCGCCTCTCGGCTTCGGAAGAACCTCAGGAGGGGGGACCAGATCATCCCCTTCGCTCGGGGGACCGCCGCCCGGATCGGCGGCGACGAGTTCGTCGTGCTCCTCGACGGTCTGAGGACCCCTCAAGACGCCGTCACGCTTGCCCGCCGCCTGCTCGAAGATCTCTCCGAGCCGTACGAGCTGAATCCCTATCACGTCAGCTCCTCGGCGAGCATCGGCATCGCCATCGGCCACGACTCCTACGAGCGGGCGGAGGACCTGTTGCGCGACGCCGACACCGCGATGTACGAGGCGAAGACCTTCAGCCGGGGGAGCCTGGTCGTCTTCGACGAGTCGATGAGGCGCCGGATCCGCCGGCGGATGCAGGTCGAGCAGGGGCTCCGCGACGCGATCCGGGATGATAACCTCTTCCTCCTCTTTCAGCCGATCGTCTGCCTCCGGACGGGGAGGGTCGTCAGCGTCGAGGCCTTGGTCCGGTGGGAGCATCCGGAGCTTGGCCGGATGATGCCGGAGGAGTTCATCCCGATCGCGGAGGAGTGCGGCCTGATCGTCCCGCTGGGAGAGCGGGTTCTGGAACAGGGTTTCCAGTGCCTGGCGCGCTGGTCGGCGGGGGACGATTCGCCGACCTCGGGAATCAGCCTCAACCTGGCCCGGAATCACTTGATGATGCCCGACCTTCCCCGCCTCCTGGAGGCCGAGGCCCATCGGGCGGGCATCTCCCCGTCCGACGTGCACCTGGAGATCACCGAAGGGGCGGTGATGCCGGACGTCGCCGCCGCCCGGGAGCGGCTCGGGCAGCTCCGCAAGGTCGGCTTCCGGCTGGCGATCGACGATTTCGGCACCGGCTACTCGTCGCTGGCCTGCCTGCACCAGTTCCCCTTCGATCTCCTGAAGATCGACCGCTTGTTCCTGGAGGGCTTAGGCTTCTCTCCCGATCGCGTCGCCATCGTTCGGGCGATCACCACCCTGGCCGACATCCTGGGGTTCCGGGTGGTGGCCGAGGGGATCGAAACCCCCGACCAGCTCGCTCTGCTCCGGGAGCTGGGCTGTGACTACGGTCAGGGGTATTACTTCTCCCGACCGGTCCCGATCGACGAGATCCCCGCCTTCCTCCCCCTCCCTTCCCCCTCGGACGTGGGCGTCGATCTCCGGTGCTGAGCCCGGGGGGAGGGTGGTCCTCCGGCCCGGCTCAGGGGATCTCCCCGGCCCGAAGCGCCTCCTCGACCTCGGCTTTTGCCGGGAAGCCGAATCGATCCCGATCGAGGACCAGGGCCGCCGCGGCCGAGGCCCGCCGGCAGGAGGCTCGGATCACCTCGGCGTCCACCGGGCCCGGCGTCCAACCCGCATCCAGCAGCGCGGTGATCAGGGCGCTGGCGAAGCACTCGCCGGCCCGGTTGGTGTCCCGAGGAGGGCGCCGCCGGGGAAAGGCGGGCTCGGATAGTTCCCGGGAGACCCCGCCCGGGTCCCGGAAGCGGACGACCCCTCCGGCCGGCCCGTCGGTGATCGAGACGATGGGGATGCGATCGGCGACGGCCTCGCGGTCGGGGAGCGCCTCCCACTCGCGACGGTTGCAGCAGAGCAGGTCGATCCGGGGGGCGAGCCGGAGGACCGGGCACGCGGGATCGGTCATGTTCCGCAGGGTCGGGGCGAACATGCGGACCCGGGAGCGGACGCCGTCGAAGGCCGAGGCGGCGTGCCGATTCGTCAGCGACGCCGCGACCAGGAGGTCGACCGGCTCGGCCTCCGGCAACGCCTCCCCCGGCCTGGGCAGCCCGGACCGGAAACCGACCGGAAGCTTGTCTCCGTGGGGGCCGCTGGTGAGCAGCAGGGTCCAGTCCGTCCGCTCCCGGGGCCGATCGAGGCAGCGGCACGGGATCCCCTGCGCTCGGAGCAACTCGGCGATCCTCCTCGACATCGGGTCATCCGGCGGGCCCAGGGGGGTGACGAGGGCCCCTCCCAGCGCCGAGGCGAAGCCCGCCCCCATGCCGCCGAGGTCGTCCAGCCAGGTTTCCCCGAGAACTCGGTGCCGCCAGGGGCCGGCGCCGGGGGAGAGCGGCCGGTCGAGGTGGATGGTCGTCCCCGGAGCCATCGGCCAATCGTCGGGGGGCTCGACCTCGATCGTGCCCCCCTCGGGGTCGATCAGCCGGAGGGCCGACTCCCCCGGTGCGACCTCCTCGCCGGTGACGCCGACGCTCAGGTCGAGCGGGCCTCCCAGACCGTCGGGGAGCAGGGGGCGATCGACCCGGAGGACTCGGTCGAGGTAGGCCGGGCCGAAGACAAGAACGCGGCGGGACATCGGGGAAGCACCCGGGCGGCGGGGAGCTCCCCCGGGGGCGAACCGATCGCCAGCCCGGGGCCTCCCTTGCTACAGTGGTTCGATGCGCAACCAAGGTACCCACGAACGACCCCGACCGAAACGGAAGGACGCCGACGTGTTCGCAGGCGAGCTGCCGGAGGAGCTGGAATACCCCGTCGACAATGCGCCGGTGCGCTCCTTCTCGCACAAGGGGATGACCATCGAGGGCTATTCTCGGGCCGCCGTGCAGACCTACTGGCGGGTGCCGGAGCTGAAGCTGGGGTTCGACCTCGGGTTGCAGCCCTGGAGCTTCATGAGCACACCGAACTGGTTCGTCTCCCACGCCCACCTGGACCACATCGCCGCGCTGCCCGTCTACGTCGCCCGAAGACGCCTGATGCGGATGGAGCCGCCGACGATCTACCTGCCGGCCGAGGCCGTCGACCCGGTCCACGCCCTGATGCGCGCCTATCAGCGGCTCGACCGGGGCAAGCAGGCCGCCAACCTCGTCGGCCTGGAGCCGGGGCAGGAGGTCGAGCTCTCCCGAGAGCTGATCGTCTCGGTCCTGGAGACGAGGCACACCATCCCCTCGCTCGGCTTCCTCGTCTGGGAGCGGCGCAAGAAGCTCCTGCCGCAGTACCACGACCTCTCCGGCCCCGAGATCCGGGACCTTCGGCTCTCCGGCGTCGAGGTCACCAAGGAGATCCGGCTCGGTCGCCTCGCCTACCTCGGAGACACCAACCCCGCCGGCCTGGACGGCAACCCGGAGGCCTATAACGCCGAGATCCTCATCCTGGAGATGACCTTCGTCGCCCGGAACGAGCGGCCCGACCAGATCCACAAATTCGGCCACATGCACCTGGACGACTTCGTCTCCCGGGCCGACCGCTTCAAGAACGACTGGATCATCGCCTCTCACTTCAGCACCCGGCTCCACCCGGAGACGATCCAGAAGATCGTCTCCCGGGCGCTTCCCGAGGGGTTGCGGGATCGGGTGAAGGTCTGGCTCTAATTCGAGAATTCGAGGGGGGCCGGCCGGCCGGTCACTTGGCCCGCGGGCCCCGCCCCCCTGGCGGCTCCTCGACCCAGACCCAGACCCAGCCCCCCCGCTCCTCGCTCGAGAAGGCGGGGATGTCCTCCCCTCCCTGGGACTCGCACCGGCCGTCCTCCAGCCGAAACCGCCACCGGTGGAGCGGGCAGACGACAGCCCCCTCCTCGACCCAGCCTCGGGCCAGCGAGGCCCCCGCGTGCGGGCAGCGGTCGAGCACGGCGAAGAACCTCCCGCCGTCGTTGAAGACGGCGACCTCCCGGCCCGAGACACGGACCAGCCTCCCGGTCCCCTCGGGGATCGCGTCGGATCGGCAGACGGGCTGGGGATTCCTCGGCAAGCTACCCACGAGTTCGTCCGAAAAACGGGTACGACGAATGACTTCGGAATTGCCGGGCGGGAATCCGCTTCGGTATTCTAACGAATCGGATGGTTGTCGGAGCCGTCGGTGGGGTGAGGGCGCCATGCCGTCGAGACGCCGATTCCTGGGGGGCCTGCTGGCCTCGGCGCTGGCGGCCGGGTGCGGATCGGGGTTCGGCTCCCGGCCGGAGCTGGTCTGGGGGATCCACGGCACCAAGCCCGGCTGGCTGCACAAGCCCCGGGTGGCCGCCTTCGACGCCGAGGATCAGCTCTACATCGCGGATCTGACCGACCGCATCCAGGTCTTCGACCGGGACGGCCACTTCCTCCGCCACTGGCGGACGCCCGACCTGAACGTCGACGGGCCGAGCGGGCTGACGGTCGACCGGTTCGGCCGGGTGCTGGTGGCCGACACGCATTTCTACCGACTGTTGATCTACGACCGCTTCGGGGACCTGCTCTTCCAGGTCGGCGACGGGATCCAGGGCTCGACCCCCGGGCGGTTCGACTACCCGACCGACGTGCTGATCGACAGCCAGGGATGCTTCTACGTCAGCGAGTACGGCGAGAACGACCGCATCCAGGTCTTCTCTCCCGAGGGGGAGTGGCTCCGCCAGTGGGGGGGCCACGGCCACGCTCCCGGGCAGTTCCTCCGGCCGGCCTCGCTGGAGATCGACGACCAGGACCGCATCTACGTGGCCGACGCCTGCAACCACCGGATCCAGATCTTCGACACCCAGGGGGAGCTAATCGACCTTTGGGGCTCTCGGGGCACCGAGCCGGGGAAGATCGGCTACGCCTACGACGTGTCGATGGGCCCGGACGGACATCTCTACGTTTGCGAATATGCGAACTGCCGCGTCCAGAAGTTCACCGTCGACGGCGAATCTCTCGGCACCTGGGGTCGGGCTGGCCGGGGACCGGGGGAGCTGAACAACCCCTGGGCCCTGGCGGTCGACAGCACCGGGGCCGTTTCGGTGATCGACTCGAACAACCACCGGGTCCAGCGGTTCCGGATGTGATCCGTGCCCCCCTCGGGGACGGAGGCGGCCCGAGGCCCGACGTCGGGCCGGGGCCCGATCCTGGAGCGATCATCCCATGCTCGAGAGCCTCGGGAACCTCCGGCTGACCTTCCTGCAGCCCTGGTGGCTGCTGCTGATCCCGGTCCTGCTGCCTCCGCTGGTTTTGCTGAGCCTCCGCAGCCTCTCGGGGCTGGGGAATGTGCGGCGGGCGCTGGCGATCCTGCTGCGATCGGCCGTGGTGTCTCTGATCGCGCTGGCGCTGGCCGATCCGCAGTTGGTCCGCCGGAACGAGTCGCTCACGACGATCTTCCTCCTGGACGCCTCGCGGTCGATCCCCGGCGACCTCCAGGCGCCGATGCTCGGGTTCATCAACCGCGCGATCCTCCAGCACCAGCGGCCCGGCGACCGCGCCGGGGTGATCGTCTTCGGCAAGGAGGCGAAGGTCGAGAGCCCGCCGGCCCCCTACACCGAGACGCTCACCGGCGTCGAGAGCACCATCGACGCCGAGTACACCGACCTCTCCTCGGCGATCAAGCTCGCCCTGGCCAGCTTCCCCGACGACACCGCCCGCCGCATCGTCGTGCTCTCCGACGGCAACGAGAACCGAGGAGACGCCTACGAGCAGGCCCTGGCCGCCGCCGGGCTCGGCGTGCAGATCGACGTGCTCCCGGTCGACTACAACTACGACCGCGAGGTGCTCGTCGAGAAGATCGCCCTGCCCCCCGACGTGAAGAAGGGGGAGACGGTCAACATCAACGTCGTCGTCCGAGCCGCCGCCCCGGCGACCGGCCGCCTGGAGATCTTCCAGAAGGCGGACAACTCCACGATCCCGATCGACACCCTGGAGGGGGTCGAGCTCCAGCGCGGTGTCAACGTCTTCCGCATCAAGCAAGAGATCTCGGACCCGAACTTCTACACCTACTCCGCCCAGTTCATCCCCGAGGAGGAGCTGCGCCGCGGCCTCCGCGCCGACCGCGCCATGAACAACATGGCCGAGGGGTTCACCCAGTACCGGGGCGAGGCCAACGTCCTGCTCATCGAAGGGACGGCGGGCGAGCATGAGGAGCTGGTCGACGCCCTCCGCTCCAAGGAGCTGAACGTTACCACCCTGGCCGCCGGCGACGTGACCGGAGACGGCCTGGTCGGCGGCGACCCGCTCCCTACCGACCTGGCCGAGCTGCAAAAGTACGACGCGATCATCCTCGCCAACGTCCCCAAGGACGCCTTCACCGACGGCCAGCAGGATCTCATCGCCACGGCGGTCCACGACCAGGGGATCGGCCTGCTCATGATCGGCGGCGACCGAGGCTTCGGCGCCGGCGGCTGGATGAACACGCCGATCGAGAAGGCCCTGCCGGTCGACATGCAGATCCCCGCCCTGAAGGTCAAGGGGAAGGCGGCGATGGTCATGATCATGCACGCCAGCGAGATCCCCGAGGGGAACTACTGGCAGGCCGTCGTCGCTCAGGAGGCGCTGAAGACCCTCTCCAGCTACGACTACGCCGGCCTGCTCCACTGGCAGGGGCAGGAGTCCTGGCTCTTCACGCTCCGGGAGATCGGCTCGTCCAAGCCCGCCATGCTCCGGGCGATCGACCGCATGACCCCCGGCGACATGCCGGACATGAACCCGTCTCTGGTGATGGCCGGCCGCGCCCTGCAGCAGAAACGGGACGCCATGTCCCGGCACATCATCATCATCTCCGACGGCGATCCCACCGCTCCCACTCCCCAGGTCATCAACCAGCTCAAGGCGGCCAAGGTTACCGTGACCACCGTGCTCACGGCCGCCCACGGCAACGACATCCGGGCGCTGCAGGTCATGCAGCAACTCGCCCAGCAGACCAAGGGGCGGTTCTACAACGTGACCAACCCCCGGGCGCTTCCTCGCATCTACCAGAAGGAGGCCCGGCTCATCTCCCGTCCCCTCATCTTCGAGGGGCCTCCGCCGGCGTGGAACCCGGTGCTGGCCTACCAGAGTGAGCCGCTGCTGGGCCTGCCCCAGGATCTGCCTCCGATCAGCGGCCTGGTCCTTTCCAGCATCAAGGAAAACGAGCTGGTCGAGGTGCCGATCACCTCGCCGAACCCCACCGGGCAGGTCAACCCGGTGCTCGCCCACTGGAGCTACGGGCTCGGCCGATCCGTCGCCTTCACCTCCGACGCCGGCCGCAAGTGGACCGCCAACTGGCGGAACTGGGACAGCTACGCCGCCTTCTGGTCCCAGGTCGTCCGCTGGGCCTTGCGGCCGGTCGACCGCGGCAACCTGAACGTCTCGCTCCGCCGCGAGGAGGGTCGGATCAAGGTGGTCGTCGACGCCGTCGACGCCGAGAACCAGTTCCTCAACTTCCTCCAGTTCCAAGGGATCGTCAACCGCCCCGACCGCCAGCCCGACGCGCCGGCCGATCGCGTGGAACTGGTCCAGGTCGCTCCCGGCAAGTATGAGGGGACGATCGAGAACGCCGAGGCCCGAGGCAACTACTTCGTGACCCTCGGCTACCGAGGACCCGACGGCGAGCAGGGGGTTCTCACCACCGGACTGTCCGTCCCCTATTCCGACGAGTACCGCGACCTCCGCTCCAACCCCGTCCTGCTCGAGAGCCTGGCCGACGCCACCGGCGGAGCGATCTTCTCCTGGGAAACCGGCCCCGACGGTCGGCTCAACGGCGAGCAGACCGCCATGAAGGCCGATGTCTTCCGGCGCGATCGCGGCGTCGAGCCCCCCAAGAGCTATCGGCCGATCTGGCATTGGCTGCTCTGGTGCGCCGCCCTGATCTTCGTCGGCGACGTCGGCGTCCGCCGCATCGCCCCCGACTTCGATCGCCTGCGACGCAACCTCTCCGACGCGATGCGGAAGCTCCGGGGCAAGGAGGTCGCCCCGCGCGAGGAGTACATCGAGAAGCTCAAGAGCCGCAAGCTCGAGGTCGGCCAGCAGATCGACCGCACCCGGGCGGCCACCCGGTTCGAGGCTCCGGCCGTCCCTCCCCCCTCCGGAGGCCCCAGCCCGACGAGCGCCCCCACCTCCGGTCCCGCTCGGCCCGCCGATCGCCCCCGGCCCTCGGCCGACGCCAGTCGGGGGCCCGGCCTCGGCCCCGATCAGCCGAAGGCCCCGGGAGGAGGCGAGGCGGAGTCGTACACCAACCGCTTGCTCAAGGCCAAGAAGAAGGTCTGGGAGGAACGCGAGCCGGACAAGGAGAAGGGCAAGGGAGGAACGCCCTGATGGCCCTCCTCTCGCTCGCCGACGCTGCCGGCGGCCGCCTCGATCCCCGGTGCCCTCCTCCCCGCTCCAGCACGCCCGGCTTGATCCCGGACCATCGCGCCCTCGGATTCACGGACACTCCCCCGCACGCAATCGGGACCGCACCATGAGCGACTTCTCCGCGAACGATACGATGGAAGCCCGGGCCGAGGAGTTCCGCTCGGCGTACAAGCGCGTGAAGGACGAGATCGGCAAGGTGATCGTCGGCCACGACGAGATCGTGCACGGTGTGCTCACCTGCCTGTTCGTCGGCGGCCACGCCCTGCTCGAGGGCGTGCCCGGCCTGGGCAAGACGCTGCTGGTGCGGACCCTGGCCGACGCCGTCTCGCTCGACTTCAACCGAATCCAGTTCACCCCCGATCTCATGCCGGCCGACATCATCGGCACGAACGTCGTGATGGAGACTCCCGACGGCCGCCGGGTCTTCGAATTCCAGCGCGGGCCGCTCTTCTCTCACAGCGAGTCTAGAAAGGGTGACCTAGCCTTCTGGCATGGACACCACCAAGCGCTACCCGACCGACCTGACCAACGCCGAGTGGGCCCAGGTCGCCCGCGTCATCCCGGCCCCGAAGAAGGGTGGCC
>NZ_RYZH01000043.1 GCF_003977685.1 Tautonia sociabilis
CCGCTGCCCCTACCAGGTCCTGGGCCTGGTGCTGCCGACCGCCGACTTCTGGGAGCTGCTGCAGGCCGACCCCGCCGCATTGACGCAACAACTGTCAACCCAACAGGATGGCGGATGAGACAGTGCCTTCGTTTCGGCGACAGGGGCGTTCCGCTGGCCGTGAGGTGGACCGTTCAGAAGGGGACGGAAGGAAACGTTGCTCAAGCACAACAGAGCACAGATCAGAGAGCACAGGGTTGGGCTTGGGAACAACAGATCAGAGAAGACGGGGTTAGCCTTGGGCGGAACGGATCAGAGGAGAGGGGGTTGGGCTTGGGCGGAACGGATCAGGGAACAAATCAGAGAACGGATCAGGGAACAAATCAGCGAACGGATCAGGGAACAAATCAGAGAGCAGAGGGAGAGCTGTCCGGGCGAACGTTCTGGTTGGACGGCCGAGTCGGTCAACGCCGTCGTTCAGCGCGAGGCCCAGGAAGCGACGCCGTTCTCCAGCGCGAGGCCCGGGAAGCGATGCCGTCGTCCAGGGAGAGGCCCTGGGAGCGACGCCGTTCTCCAGCGCGAGGCCCGGGAAGGAGGCCCTCCCTTCGCTCGGAGCGGAGGGGGGGATGTGCTCCTCGGGGGTCGGGATCGAGGAGGCTGGGGCGTCTTCGGGTCTTCGGGTCGAGTCGAATTGCCAAAGACGAGAGGCCGGGAGTCCTCCGAGAGATCGGCTCGGGATCGAGACGGACGGGGGACGGCCGGGCGGAGGTCGGCCCTTTTGATCAGATCATCGGGAAATCGGGGGAGGGCAGGCAGGAATCCCGAGTCGGGACGAAGGGGAGGGGGAACGCCACTCGGGCTTCGAGGGGGTGCGGGGAGGAGGGGGCGCGTCTCCCCCGGCGTCGAGGAGCGTGCCGGGGCTGGGCTCCTGGAGATCGTCACCCTAGCCCCTCGGGACCGAGAGCGCCCGGCGGGGATCAAGGGAGCCCGGTGCCGGTCGGGTCGGTGAGGACGACCCAGCGCCCCGACTGGGGAGGGCCCTCCCCGGTCGATGACGCAAGGTCGGCGGCGCCGAGGAGGTCCTCGAGCCGGGCGAGGACATCGGCCAGGTTTCGGATTGGAAGGCCCCGAGCGGCGAGGTCGTCGACCGGGAGCCGGAGGTCCGGGCGGTTCCGCTTGCGGACGACAACGCCGTCGATGCTGCGGAACTGGCCGGACCAGTCGTGGCCGTCGAAGAAGTCGACGCGGACGGGGGGGCAGTCGCGGACCTGGAGGGTGAAGCCGCAGTCCTCCAGGGTCAGGTCCTCGTGCGCCCAGGAATCGACGACGGTGACGCCGGGCAGGTCGGCCAGCCGACGGCCGAGGGCGTGGTACTCGGCGTCGGAGCGGGCAGGGGTGCTCATCACGAACAGAACGCCGACGAGGCAGAGGAACGCGAGGAGGGGGACGCTGGCGAGGCCCAGCGCGACGGCAACGGGCGTCGCGGCGCCCGAGCGTCGAAGCAGGATGAACAGGAGCACTCCCGCCATCGGGAAGATCAGGAGCGGTTGGGCGCCGACGAGGGCGGCCAGGACGATCAGCCCCATGAGCCGGCCCACGGTGAACCGGGGGAGCCGGGGAGGGGCCGGGGTCGTCTCGGTCATCTCGGGGCCTCGGGGAGGGGAGTCGAGGTTCAGAAGCGGGCGAAACGGTCGGAGAGGGCCTTGTACTGCGGCTCGATCGGCCGGTTGGGGTCGGGCCAGATGGTGAGGAAGCCGTCGTAGTTGATTTCCTCGAGGGAGCCGAGGTATTCCTCCCAGTCGAGAACGCCGGGGGCGAAGCCGAAGCCTCGGGGGTTGGGCCGGGCCGGGCCCTCGTCGAGGGAGGAGGAGGTGGCGTCTCGGGCGTAGGCGTGGGCGACGAGGGGGCCGAGGGCCCGGGCGGCCTCGATCGGGTCGTGCCCGAAGCGGAGCAGGGCTCCCGGATCGAGACTGGCGGCGAGGCCGGGCTGGTCGAGGGCGTCGAGGAAGGCGCGGAGGTCGGCGCCCGGCTCGGCGCCGGTTTCGATGGCGAGGCGGACGCCGCGATGGTCGGCTCGGCGGGACAGCTCGGTCAGGGCAAGGGAGAAGATGTCGCGTCGGGCGGAGTCGGACTCGGGGGGGACGGCACCGACCCGGGCGAGGACGAGCCGGGCCCCCAGGTCGAAGGCGAGGGTGAAGGCGGAGGAAGCCTTGGCGAGGCGGTCGTCGAGCTGGTCGTCGGTGTCGAAGGGGCGTCGGGTCGGGAGGTGGAGGGCGATCAGGGAAAGTTCGGCGGAGCGGAGGGTATGGCGGAGGTCCCGGCGGCCCGTCTCGGAGAGTCGAGCGGGGTTGAGGTCGCCGGAGGCGTCGAGCACGACCCCTCGGGTGCCGAGGCGGGCCGCCTCTCGGAGCTGGTCCTTGAGGGAGCGGTCGGGGTCGGGCAGGAGTCGGAGGCCGAGAGGGGAGCGGATCATGGAAGGCAACCCGGTTCGGTCGGAATTGGCGCCGGGGGGGCGGCTCTGGTCTGATGGGTTGAATTGTATCGGACGGGGCCCCGGCTGCGAATCGCCCCTGGGGCTGGGGAGGGCCGGCCTCCTCGGGAACCCAGTCTGGCGGATCAATCGATCGATCGACTCGGAAACGGTCCACCGATCTCCCCTTCCCACGGTTGCAGGAGTCCGGGAGACCCGGGGAGGCCGGTCCCGCGTCCCTCCGGCTCCGGAAGCCCCCCGACGGGGTCAACCCTCCCCCGGACCCCGCCAGCAGCGACGCTCTCTCGATCGCATCGAGTCCGGCCCGCCCTCCCCTTTCCCACCGACGACGACGACCGCCCGACGGAGCCCCGACGTGCCCCGGACCCGAACGCTCCCGATCGCCCCTCCCCTGCGGCTGCCGATCGATCTGCCGGCCGACCGGCTGAGGATGCGGGTCGGGCAGATGGAGGGGGCGGCGCTGCTCGACGGCGGGACGGGGCTGGGGGAGGCGGGGCGGTGGAGCATCCTGGCGGCCCGGCCCTGGCGGACGATCGAGGCCTCCGATCGGAGGGAGGCGTCCCTCACCTTCCCGGGGGCGACCCCCTCGATCAGCCCGATGGAGGGCCTCTGCCCGGGCCTGGGGGCGGAGCTGGCCGCGATGGCGGCCTCCCGGCCGAGGGAGATGGTCGAGGAGGATGGGAGGGTTCCCCCGTTCCTGGGAGGGGTGATCGGCTTCTTCGGCTACGACCTGGCCCCCCGGTTGGAACGGCTGCCGAGGAAGGCCCCCCGGGACAGCCGGCTGCCGGACCTGAGGCTGTCCTGGTATGACACCTTCGTGGCCATCGACCACCGATCGGCCGAGGCGACCCTCTGGGCGGTCGATCTCCGTCGGCAGGGGCCGGAGGCCCTGGAGGAGAGGGCCAGGAGCTGGCGACGGGAGCTGGAATCACCCCCGGTTCGGCTGCCTCGGTCCCGGATCACCGCCGGGCCGTCGAGCAACGTCGAGCCCAGCGCCTACCGGAAGGCGATCCGGAGGACGATCGAATACATTCACGCCGGGGATATCTTCCAGGCGAACATCTCCCAGCGCTTCGAGGCGATCGGGGAGCCCGAGCCGCTCGACCTGTACCTGAGGCTCCGGCGCCGGAGCCCGGCTCCCTACGCGGCGTATCTGGCCCTGGAGGACGGCCGGGCGGTGGTCAGCTCCAGCCCGGAGCTGTTCGTGGAGGTGATCGGCGACCGGGTCGAGACGAGGCCGATCAAGGGGACGAGGCCGAGGGGGGCGACCTCGGAGGAGGACGAGGCGATGCTCGCCGCGCTGATCGCCAGCGAGAAGGACCGGGCGGAACTGGCGATGATCGTCGACCTGGAGCGGAACGACCTGGGGAGGTTCTGCTCGTATGGGACCGTCCGGGTGACCGAGCCGAGCCGGATCGAGCGGTTCCAGACGGTGTATCACCAGGTGGCCACGGTCGAGGGCCGCTTGCCCCGGCCGGCGACCCCGGCGACCGTGCCGATGGAGCTGATCCCGAGGATGTTCCCCGGGGGGTCGATCACCGGGGCGCCGAAGATCCGGGCGATGGAGATCATCGACGAGCTGGAGCCGAACCGGAGAAGCCTGTACACCGGATCGATCGGATACCTCAGCGCCTGTGGGCGATCGGCGTTCAACATCGCGATCCGGACGATGCTGGTCGAGGGAAACCGAGTGACCTATCAGGTCGGAGGCGGCATCGTGGCCGACAGCGACCCGCAGCTCGAATTCGAGGAAACGCTGCACAAGGGCCGGGCGATGCGGGAGGTGCTGGAGGGATCGGCATGATCTGGGTGCTCGGGGAGATCGTGCCCGACGAGGCCCTTTCGGTCAGTGTGCTCGACCGGACGTTCGAGCACGGGCTCGGCCTGTTCGAGACGCTGAGGACCTGGGACGGCCGGCCGACGCTGCTGGATCGGCACCTGGCCCGGTTGACGAGGTCGGCCCGGGAGCTGGAGATCCCGATCGATCCGGGAGCGCTGCCGGACGAGGCCGCGGTGCTCGCACTGCGGGACGAGGAGGGGATCGACGGGGATTGCGCCCTTCGGATCACCCTCTCCGGCGGGTACGACGACGGGAGGCCGGGAACGCTCTGGATGAGGGCCCGGCCCCTCCCCCCGCCGATCTCCCGGCCAGGGGCGAGGGTCTGCTCGGGCTGGTCCCCGGGCGAGGACGAGCTTCTGATGCGCTCGAAGGCGTTGAACTACTGGTCGCGACGGCTCGCCTTCGAGCGGGCGAGGCGGCTCGGGTACGATGAGGCCCTGAGCCGGGACGAGTCGGGGGCGATCTTCGAGGGGAGCCGGACGAACGTGTTCCTCGTCTCGGCGAACCGCCTGATCACGCCGGCAGCGCGCTCGGAATCGGGGAGGCCTCGGCCGATCCTGGCGGGGATCATGCGGGAGGTTGTCGTCGAGCGGGCGGTGGCGTTGGGGATCGCCGTTGAAGCTCCGCCGATCGTCGCGATCGAGGACCTCCGGCGGGCCGACGAGTGCTTTCTGACGAACGCCGTGCGGGGGATCATTCCGGTGGCCGAGGTGGACGCCTCCGGGGAGGAGCCCTGCCGGCCGATCCGGTTCGAGCCGCCGGGCCCCCTGACCCGGCTCCTGATGGACGACCTGGACTGCTGGCTCCGATCGGAGGACGCCCGATGACGACCGTGGCCGAGATCGCCTCGTGGCTGGAGGAGTTCGCCCCGACCCGGCTGGCGGAAGGTTGGGACAACGTCGGCCTGCTGCTGGGGGATCCGGCGGCGACCGTTGAGCGGGTGATGACGTGCCTGACGGTCACTCCCCGGAGCGCGGGGGAGGCGATCGGGGCGGGGGTGGGCTTGATCGTGAGCCATCACCCGGTCTGGTTCAAACCCGTGCAGCGGCTGAGGGCGGACGGGGAGGATGGCGTCTTGTGGTCGCTGGCGAGGGCGGGGATCGGGATCTACAGCCCGCACACGGCCTTCGACAACACGAGGGGAGGGATCAACGACGTCCTCTGCGAGCTGCTCGGGCTGGAGGAGGTGGGGCCGCTGAAGCCTCCGGGGACGAGCCAGGGGTGCAAGGTGGTGGTGTTCTCGCCGGAGTCGGATCGCGAGGCGGTGCTGGCGGCGGCGTTCGGGGAGGGGGCGGGCCGGATCGGCGATTACGAGGAGTGCTCCTACACGGTCGCGGGGTTTGGCACGTTCCTCGGGCTCGAGGGGACGAACCCGACGGTGGGGAGGCCGGGCCGTCGGGAGTCGGCGCCGGAGCATCGGATCGAGTTCGTCTGTCCGAGGGAACGGCTCCCGGGCGTGCTGGCAGCGGTCCGGCGGGCGCACTCGTATGAGGAGCCGGCGATCGACGTGTATCCGACGATCGTCGCGGGCCAGGGGCCGGGAGTGGGGCGCGTCGGCCGGCTGCCGTCGCGGACCTCGCTGGGAGCGCTGGCCCGCTCGCTTCGGGAACGCCTGCCGGCGCCGGGCCTCCAGTTCGTCGGGGAGCCGGAGCGGGAGGTCGAGCGGGTGGCGGTGGCCTGCGGGGGGGCCGACGAGTTCGTCCGAGATGCGGCGCAGGCGGGGGCGGACGTGTTCCTGACGGGAGAGGCGCGGTTCCACCGCGCCCTGGAGGCGGAAGCGCTGGGGATGGGGATGATCGTCGCCGGACACCACGCGACGGAGCGGCCGGCGGTGGAGATGCTGGCCGATCGGCTGGGAAGAGCCTTCCCGGGGCTGTTGGTCTGGGCGAGCCGGGAGGAGACGGACCCGCTGCGGGGGATCTGAGTTCGCCGCCGCGCGACGCCCTGGAGAACAGCCGATCCCCGGCGACGCGCTGGCACCGGGGATCGATCGGGGGTGGCGGCGGGGGCCGGTCGCGTTGGGAGGGGAGAGGGAGGCGGAAGCGGCCGGCCGGAAGCTGAGGCTGAGGATCAGGACTCGGCGACCTCGGCGGAGTGGGCCTTGCCGTTGCCGTTGCCGTTCCCGTTGCCGTTGCCGTTGCCGTTGGCCTCGGCCTTCTCCTTGCGGGGGGTGGCGGGGACCTCCAGCGTTTGCTGGTGCTCCCAGGAGCCGGCCCAGACCTGGCCGATCCACTTCTGGAGGGAGATGGACTGGACCGTGGGGCGGTCCTCGTCGCGGATCACTTCACCCCAGGCGCCGACATAGGCGGCGCGGACCTGTGAGGAACTCTCGCCGACGCAAAGCAGCCGTTCTCCTCCGGAGCTGAGCTGGGCGATCGCACGCCAGTCCTGGGTCCCCGATGTCTGCGAAACTGCCATCGTACTTCAGTTCCCCGCCCGGCCCGTCCCGGACGGCGGGAGGGGGGGCCGGGGCGATCCGAGGGGACCGATCCGGAGGATCCTCCGCCGACGGAGACCGCCGGGGCTTGCACTCGTGCTCACTTGCGATTGGAAATCGGGCCGGGCCGGGCGTGCCGCCCCGCGGGGGGAGGGGCCCCGGTCCGATCGGGCCACCCCGAACGCAATCTAGGACGCCAGGTCCGGTGCGGCAACCCTGCGAGCCGACGGGCGGGAGGCGCCCGGTCGGATTACCGAGGACCGACAAATCGAGTGGAGCGATTTGGTTCGGTCGGCGGTGAGAGGCAGGGTAGACGCGCTCGGAGCGCGGGGCGACTTCGAGGGGAGGCGTTCGGAAGCGGCCGTCTGACGTTGATGATGCATTTTACCGACCTGGGGGGGGATCGGCGACAAAAAAACCGAAAACCGCGTCCCGAGGGCGGCGGGAGGACGGCTTAGCCGTTCGGGCGGAGGAGGACCTTGCCGGGGCGTCCGGGCTGCTCGGCGAGGCGGACCGCCTCGGCCAGCGCGTCGAGCCCGAAGCTGGGGCCGACGGTGGTGCGGAGGACTCCCTGCCGGATCAGGCGGCCGACCTGGAGGAACAGGGGGAGGGCGGCGGCCTTGCTGCGGCTTCTCATGAAGTGGCCGAGCCAGAAGCCTCGGAGGACGCGGCGGCCGGAGATCATCAGCCGGGTGTTGACCCGGATGGGCTCTCCGGAGAGTGAGCCGTAGGCCAGCAGCGTGCCCGAGGGGCCCAGCGCCTCGAAGACGCCGGTGCCGATGTCGCCGCCGACCGGGTCGAGGGCGAAGCGGACGCCGTCGGAGCCGGAGATCCGGCGGACCTGCTCGGGGATCGGGCCGTCGGCGGTGAGGACCACGGCGTCGGCCCCCAGGGCGCGCAGCTCCTCGGCGGCCTCGGGGCGGCGGACGACGTTGATCGTCCGGAAGCCGTCGTGCTGGCCGAGGCGAATGATCATCTTGCCCAGCTCGGAGTTGGCGGCCGATTGGAGCAGCCACTCCCCCTTCGGCACGGCCAGCTCGTGGCGGACCATCGCCAGCACGGTGGCCGGGTTGACGAAGAACGAGGCGACCTGCTCGTCCGGGATCGGGCCGGGGACGGGGATCGCCTGGACGGCGGGGATGACCGCGAACTGGGCCCAGTTGCCCCCCTCGCCATTGAGCACGGCCACCCGGCGCCCGACGAGTGCCTTGCCGTAGAGCCCCGGCCCGGCCTTCTCGACCACGCCGACCCCCTCGAATCCGGGGGAGGCCGGCAGCGAGGGGATGATCGAGTACCTGCCCCGGGTGTAGAGCAGGTCGGAGGGGTTGATCGGGCTGGCGATCATCCGGACGAGGACCTGGTTGGGGCCGGGCTCGGGGGTGGGGACCTCACGGACCTGGAGGACCTCGGCGGGCTCGCCGAAGCGATCGAAAACGGCGGCGTGCATGGGGGCTCCTCGGGAGGAGGCGGTCGATGGTCGTCGGGTCGGGTCAGGTCGGAAGGGAGACCAGGATGGCGGATTCCCGCGGCCGGATACCAGAGGAAAGTCGGTGGGAGGCAGGGCCGGAGGGCTGGAGGAACCGGGGGCTACGGGCTCAGAGGGGGACCAGGCGGGTGCGGGAGAGGCGATCGTGGAGCATCCGCCCGGGGAAGACGAGCTCGTGGGCCATGTCGGCGAGGGCCCAGAGGCCCGGCAGGGTCCAGAGCCCCCAGACGGCCCACGGGGGAGAGTCCCAGGAGGCGGACGAGGAGAGGAAGGAGGCCAGCAGGCCCAGCAGCAAGGGAGGAGTCCAGGCGGCCAGCTCCCGCAGGGCGCAGCGGGCCCGGCCGGGGGGGAGGCCGTCGTCCCGGACGAGGTCGGCGCCGATCAGGCCGGTGATCCATCGCCACCGGGTTAAGGAGGCCACCGCCATCGAGCCGCCGAGGAAGAAGAAGACGATCAGGATGGCCTCGAACTGGTCCTGGTGGAGCCAGCCGGGGGCGGAATGCAAGGAAGGTTCCCCGATGGCGTCGAGGATCGTGACGGCCAGGGCGGCGGCTGCGAGGCGCAGGGGGATGGAGCCGAGGTAGGTCCAGAGCCGGTTGCCTCGAGGGACGAAGCCCAGCTCGTCGGGCTCTCCGGCCATCGAGCGGAGGGCGTCTCGGACCTCGGAGAGGAGGTCGAAGGGAGGGGGGGAGCCGGTGAGGCGGTCGAGGACGATCCGGGCGTGGCGGGGGACGGGGGCCCGGATCGGGGAGGAGCCGTCGGAAAGGCGGCGGCGGCCTCCTTCGAGGGCGAGCGCGGCGACCCGGGCGATCAGGTCGAGGGCGCGGCGGTCGGGACTGACCGGGCTGGGGCCGGGAGGGGCTCCGGCCAGGGGATCGACGAGCTGGACGCGGCCGTCGGGCTCGACCCAGACCTGCTCCGGCCCGAGGACGTCGGGCAGGGTGCCGTCGTTGATCGCGGCGGCCAGCTCCTCGGCCAGCTCGGCGAGCATGGGGCGGACCTCTCCCCAGGGGAGGCCGTCGGGGCCGGCGACGTCGACCACCGGGGCGCCGGAGGGGGCGGTATAGGCGTCCCAGCGGCCCTCGGGGAGGTCGCCGCCGGAGATCCAGCGCGATCGGGTGGGGCGGTTCAGGTCGCGCCGGGGGGGAGCGGGCTGGGGGCCTCCGGGGGGGCCGAGCACGACCCAGACCTCCCGGCCGAGGCCGGAGTCCTCGGCGGTCAGCACGCGGCGGTCGGCCTCCCAGCGGACGGCCCCCCGGATCCGGTAGGGGCCGATCCGGCTGAGCACGCCGGCGGGGCGTCGGACGACGCTGCTGTCCCGGGCCGACCGGCGGCGGGTGGCGGGCTCTCGGCGCCGGGAGGCGCGCGGGAGGCGAACGGTGCGGGTTCGGCTGAGGAACTCGTGCAGGCCTCGGTAGCCGTTGCGCCGTCGCATCGGGGCGATCACGGCGGCCAGGCCCAGGATCGGCAAGCCGAGGCGGGCGACGGCGACGGCGGCCGACTCCAGCCCCCAGCGGGGGATCCGGTCCCCCCACGAGGCCTCCCTGACCGTGGTGGAGAGGGACCACGGCAGGGCGACGATGGCGTAGAGGGCCAGCGCTCGGAGGGTCGCCCGGATGATCCCGGGCTCGGCCCGGCGGTCGGCCCGGAAGACCCGGATGCGGAAGAGACGCTTGCCGAGGGCGGCCCCCCAGAGCCCCTCGATGGGCCCGAAGTAGGCGACCCAGGAAACCACGTCGGCGACCATCATCCCCCAGAGCTCGCCGAAGAGGGGGCGGAAGGCCAGCAGGTGGAGGACGGCCCAAAGGGCGGCGATCACCGCGGCGTCGACGAGGAAGGCGCCCAGCCGGCCGGCGGGCCCGGCGTCGGGAATCGGGTGCGGAGCGAACGGCAGCAGGGCGTCCCGCAGCTCGTCGAGCGTCCGCCAGCGGCGATCCCGGTCGCGCTCCAGGCCTCGGAGGACGGCGGACTCCAGGCCGGCCGGGATGTCGGGCCGGCGCTCCCGGAGGGGACGGGGGGCCTCGGAGACGATCCGGGCCAACGCCGCCGCGGCGTCGTTCGCCTCGAAGGGGGGGCAGCCGGCCAGCAGGAAGTAGAGCGTCGCGGAGACGGAGTAGATATCGGTCCTCACGTCGACCGGCTCCCCCTTGATCTGCTCGGGGGAGGCGTACAGGGGAGTGCCGATGAACGATCCGGTGCGGGTGAGCCGGGCGTCGGTGGCGAGCGACTTGGAGAGGCCGAAGTCGCCGATCTTGACCCGGCCGTCGCGCTCGAGGAAGCAGTTGGACGGCTTCACGTCGCGGTGAATCACGCCGACTCGGTGCGCCTCGGCCAGGCCCTCGATGACGTCCAGGACCCGGGCGACCGCTTCCTCGACCGGCAGCGGCCCGCCCTGCTCGACCAGGCCCTGGAGGGTCTGCCCGGTCATCAGCTCCATGACGATGTAGGGGCGGCCGCCCACCTCGTCGGCGGCCAGGACGAAGACGCAGCGCGGGTGGCTGATGGTGGCCGCCAGGCGGCCCTCCTGGCGGAAGCGCTCGATGGCGTCGGACCCGCTGCCGAGGCGGTCGGAGAGGATCTTCAGCGCGACCCGGCGGCCGTGCGCCTCGTCCTCGGCCTCGAAGACCGATCCCATGCCGCCATCGCCGATCCGACGGATCAGCCGGTAGCCGGCCAGGCGATCGGGCAGCTCGACGGCGACATCGGCGGCCGGATCGGCGGCCGTGTCCGGGCCGGAGTCGGCGGCGGGGGAGGGGGTGTAGTCGATCGTCGCCTCAAGGCCGGGGCCGTCGAGCGGCTGGCCACAATAGGCGCAAAAAAGCGGGCGAGCCCCGGAGAACTCCAGGCGCCGCCCGCATCGGCGGCAGGACACCGACGCCATCGCCTCGATCGCCTCCCCACTGCGCGCCCCCCACCCGACGGCCGGCCGACCGCCGGAGGGCCGATCGGGGGGAAGGAGCTCGAGCCGTTCGCAAGGATTGTACCGGAACCAGGCGCCGGGCGAGGCGCCGGGGGGTGTTCAGCCCGAGGGGGCCGGGCTATCCTGAGACGATCGGCCCCGCCCCTCGGCCGGCAGGGAGGGGCGGGGCCGGCCCGTCCGCCCCCCCGGAGTCCGCTCCCCATGTCCCTCTCCACGATCATCTGCGCCCGATGCACGGGGGAGAACCACACCTCGGCCCGCTTCTGCGCCAGCTGCGGGCTGCCGCTGGGCTCGGTCGAGCCGGATGCCGAGGCGGCCCAGGAGGCGTTGGGACCCTACGAGGTGCCCGACCCGGCCGACCCCGATACGTCTCGGGTGATTCGCGAGTTCGCCGAACGCTCCGGATTTCGGGCCCATCCGGCCGGACACGGCTACCGGCTGGACGTCCCGATGCCGTCGCAGCGGCACCAGGCGGTGTACGTCGGCTACGTCGGCACCGACCGGGAGGACCGGCCGATCATCTCCCTGGTGTCGGTGTGCGGGCCGGCGAACCAGCGGGACGGGACCTCGCTGCTGAAGCTCAACGCCGTGACCGTCGAGGGGCACTTCGCCATCAAGGTGCTGCGGGGTGAGGAATATTTCGTCGTCATCAGGAACCTCACGCCCGAGGCCGCCTTCGAGGCGGACGCCAGGGTGATCGTCCGCCGCATCGCCGAGCTGGCCGACGGGCTGGAGGACCGCCTCACCCGGGGCCGCGACCTGTTCTGACCCGAAGACGCGATCGGAGCGATAGATGGCGATGGTGCCGTCGTCGGTCAACCGATCGGGAGGGACTCCGTCCAGCGCCCGGAAGTACCCCTCGGGGCCCCAGGGACCGTGCTGGAGCGAGGCGGAGACGGCGACAAAGCGGGTCTCGGCCCGGAAGCGGGCGGGCAGCCCGGGGTGGTCGGCGGCGGCGTCGACGACGAAGCGGACCCCGACGACGCCGTAGTGGCCGGGGTCGGTATCGCCGAAGTAGTACGTCGTCAGGTCTCGGTAGGCCGGCTCGATGCGCTGCAACCGGGCCAGCGCCCGGGCCCCCTGACCCCAGTCGAGGTTGGAGTCGGCCAGCACGAAGCGGCCCCCGGCCGTGCCTCCGGCGAGGGCGTTGAAATACGAAAGCTCGTGCGGGTGGCACCGGGCCACCGTGACCGCCATCAGCAGCAGGCCGACGGCCGAGAGGGCTCGCGCTCCCCTCGGCCCCTCGGCCAGCCGGGAGACCCAGACGATGGCCGAAGGAGCCAGCGGCAGCAGGTAGCGCAGGCCGTAATTCCGCTTCGACCCCAGCGCGGTCAGCACCAGCATCGCCCCGATCGACATGGCGATGAGCACCTCTCCACTCGATGGCCGCCGCCATCCGGATCGGAGCCCCCGCACCCCCGCCGCCGCTCGGCCCCCGAACAGCAGCCAGACGCCCAGGGGCACCTTCACCGCGAGGGCGACCAGGTAGTAATACCACCAGCCGGTCGAGCGACGCTGCCCGAGCAGGTAGCTCATCCCTCCGGATCGCTGGTGGATCATCTGGATCGCCAGCGCCACCCAGTCTTGCGGCCAGCGACGCTCGGCCAAGCGGACCAGCCAGCCGTCGACCCCCGGGCCGAAGCGGCCGGAGAGGCTGGGATGCTCCGAGCCGACCCGGGCGGAGGGGGTCATGGTGGCGAAGCCGGTGACGAGCAGGTCGGTCGCCAGCAGCACGACCACGAAGGCCAGCATTCCGGAGCAGACCCGCAGCAGGAGCCGGATCGGCCGGCAATCTCCCCGGAGCCTCCGATCGACGAGCCAGCCCAGAGCCAGGATCGGAGGCAGGAGGATCGTGGTGAACTTGCAGGAGAAGGCCACTCCCGCCGCCGCCGAGGAGGCCAGGAAGGCCCTCCGGTCTCCCGATTCCAGGAACCGGGAGAAGAGGGCGACCGAGGCGGTCCAGAAGACCAGCAGGGGCAGCTCCATGGTGATCAGCCCGCCGTGCGCCAGCAGGTTTGGGCTGAGGGCGAAGAGCAGGGCCGCCATCGCCGCCGCGCTCGGGCCGTAAAGGGATCGCGCCCAGCAGGCGGTCAACACCAGGCCGGCTCCCCAGAGCCAGAGGGCCCCGATCCGAGCCATGGGCAAGAGGAGCGCCTGGTGGGCGATCGGGTCGTCGATCCAGCCGGATCGCCCGGTGCGGTCGACGAACCAGAGGGCCGGCGCCTGCTGGAGCTTCAGGAACGTCAGCGGCGATCCCATCCGGCCGATCGTCTCCAGGTCCCCGGTCCGCCACCACTGGGCGGCCAGGCGGAGGTAGGCGACCTCATCGTAGGAGGCCGAGCTCTTCCCGGCGCCGTCGATGAGCAGCACGAGACCGATCGCGGCCGAGGCCAGGAGGGCGAGGGGCCAGATTCGGCGAGGGGGGATGATCATGGGGGCGGCGTCCGTGCCGGGTGGCGGTCGGTCGATGGAGGACGGCTGGCCGTCGAGGGATCGCGGCGGACGGTCGATGCGGGGTGGAAGGGGAACCGGAGTCGGGGAGGGCTCGAGGGCCGAGGGAGGGGGACTCGAGGAGGATCAGCCCTCGGTTCTCTCGACGCCGGCCTCGGCCTTCGGTGATCTGGTAGCCAGCATCGGGCGTCCGAGGTCGGGGGGCCTGGGCATCGGGGCCTCCATCAGGGGACAAAGAGGCGGCTGGTTCGATCGAGCGTCGCCAGCTCCTCGAGGCCCGGGGCGAGCGTGGACTCTCCCCGGACGGAGCGGAGGAAGTGCTCGACGAGGCGATCGGTGGGGGGATCGGGGGGGAACGACTCGGCCGAGGGGAGCCCGCCGGGGTTGAGCGACCAGCGGAGCGTCCCCGGGGGGGTGATCCAGGCCCGGCCCTTGGCCGTGCGGACCGAGAGCCGATGGAGGGGACGGGGGCGATTGGGCGGGACCAGGCGGATGGAGAGCCGGGCGGAGCCCCCCTCCGGGAAGTCGAGGAGGAGCACCCGGAGGTTGTCGGAGGAGTCGGCACCGGGACGCAGGAGCCGGGACGAGGCCGGGTCGCTGCCGAAGAGGGTGCGGCACCAGTCCACCAGCGCGATGGCCAGGTCGGCCGGGAGGGGAAGGGCGGGGGCCGGATCGTCGTCGGAGGAGGAACGCTCGACCGCGGGGGCGGTCATGCGGGCGGAAACGCGGAGCGGGGGACCGAGGGTCGTGGCCAGCAGCTCCCGGAGTCGGATCGTCTCGGGAGCGAAGCGGTGGTGCAACTCGAGGACGACCGGCGGGGCGTCTCGGAGCCGGTCCGTCGGCAGAGCGGCCAGCTCGTCGAGGGCCGCCCTCGGACGGCCCCCGCAGAAGACGGCCTTGCCCCGGGCCAGCGCGGCCGCGATCGGCCAGGGGCCGTACCAGGGCTCGTCGAGCAGGAAGACGGCCTCGACGTCGTCCCGATCGAGCAACACGGTGATCCCCTCCGCGGCGGCGCACGGGAGACGGTCCGCCTCCAGCTCGGCGCGGTGGACGACCGGGTCGTAGACGACCACCACTCGGGCCGGACCCCCAGGGCGGACCAGCAACGGCCGATAGCGCTCGAGCCAGGGTCGACCCAGCCCGATGACCCCCACCCGGACCTCGGTTCCCGACCGCTCTCGGCTCAATCCCGACACCTCCCGGCCTCGCGTTGCTGGCGACGGCCGATTATGCCCGCCGGGGCCGACTTCGCCTAGGCGGACTCGGCCGGAGGAAATTCAACAGTTGTTGGAAAAACCGCGTTCGAGGAGAGGAAAGGCGATTGCCGGGCGTGCCGGATTGCTTTAGGATCGAAGGTGCTCCGAAGAGCGATCGGCGCGCGAACGCAGGCGAACCGCCGCCCGTAGAAGGAATCGTCGAGAGGGACGGGCCGGACGGCCCGAGGCCGCCGATCGCCGAGGCCCGGAGCGTCACTCCTCCTGATCGGACCCCCGCCCTCCCGCCTTCCCTCGGCCGGATCCCCCTCCGGCCGGCCCTCGTGCGTCCTCCCCGCCCGGCCAGCCACCGAGAGCCAGGTGACCAGATCATGGCAACCGTCTCCAAGAAGCCGTCGTCCCCGCCGCCGAAGTCCTCGAAGGGACGCAAGGGGGAATCGGATCGCGGTGGCGAGGGCCGCCTGCTGCGCGGCATCAATGGGATCTACCGCTTCCTGGCGTCGCTGAAGCTGGCGATTGTGAGCATCTCGCTGCTGGCGATCGTGATCTTTGTCGGGATGCTCTACGAGCGGAAATTCGGCAACGCCGCGCTTCAGAAATATTTTTACCAGACGAGCTGGTTCGGTCTGCTGCTGGCGATGCTGGGGATCAATATCCTCTGCGCCGCGACGATTCGGTTCCCGTGGAAGAAGCGGCAGACGGGCTTCGTGGTGACGCACGCGGGGCTGCTGGTGCTGTTGGTGGGTTCCTGGATCAGCTTCCAGACGGGGGACGAGGGGCAGGTCGCGATGGTTGAGGGGGAAACCTCGTCCACGCTCGTCCGGTCGACCGACTACACGATCCGGGTGCAAGCGACCGACCCCCGAGCCAGGGAGGATCTGGAGGCGTTGCTCCGGGAGATCTTCATGGAGGTCGGCCAGGGGCATGAGCACGGCGCCGAGGCCGAGGGGGGGGACGCCCAGGACGCCGCGCTGCATGCCTTGCAGGACCGGATTGTGGCCGTGCTCCAGTCGCGGAACCCCGGCCCGTCCGAGCTCCGCTCCCTGGCGGCCGAGCCGGCGCTGCCGGCCCGGTATCGGGGAGAGCTGGAGGAGCTGGCGAGCCGCATGACCGGAGAGACGTACACGTTTCCGTTCTTCCCCGGGCCGAGGCAATGGCCCCGGGACCGGGTCGAGGTGCTGACGAGGCAGGACGACCCGTTCGAGCTGTCGGTCACGGCGTTCTTGCCCTCGGCGATCGGCAAGCGGATCGCCGAGCCGGTGCCCGGCGGGGTGCCGATGATGAAGGTGTCGATGGAGCTGACGCCCCCGAACATGATCAGCCCGATGGATCCGCTCCAGGACCGGTTCGTCATCGACGAGAACCGCTGGATCACCGCGGGGGACCTGTTCAAACGGAAGGTGACCGCGCTCGGCCCGGTCCGGCTGGTCTTCCAGTACATCGACGACTCCCGATCCAAGGAGATGCCGGCCCGGGAGGCGGTGAACGACTTCCTCGAGGTGCCGGATCGGGGAGCGGTCGAGTCGGCCCGCCTGCACTACGAGGATGACTCGGGCCGGACCCGCACCGCCACCTACTTCCCAAGCACCGAGACGTGGGTGATGCCCGACGGCTCGAAGGTTGAGGGGAAGACGGCGACGCTGACCGGCAGCACGCTGACGGCGACCTACAACCTGTCCGGCGCCCTGAACGACCCGGGGATCTTCGACCGGCTGCGGTCGGCCCGGTTCGACGTCAGCGCCGGGGGGCAGGGGCCGTCTCGGCCGATCACGCTCGGCAGCTTCCTGCTGGCGATTGTCGAGAACACCAAGGACGAGCAGATGCCGCTGGCCGAGTTCTCCGTCAAGCGCGGGGACGGGCCGGAGGTGGTCCACTGGGCCGTGCCGATCCCCGGCGCCGCGATGCCTCCCATGAGCTTCTCCCCGACCGACCAGCCGAACGTGTACGAGCCGACGGAGGGGCTGGTGCGCGTTTCGTACTACAAGCCGCTGGAGTTCTCCGAGGACATGCAGGGGCTGAAGGGGTCGATCGAGGTGCTGGCCGTCGGCGATCACCAGTTGTACTACCGGACGATCAACGCCGAGGGGATCCAGAACGCCGGCGAGCTGGACCTGGGCGAGAAGGCCGTCGCCTTCGGAGGAGCGAACCGGGCGATGCAGGCCTCCTTCACGGTGGACGACTACCTCGAGTCGGCCGTGCCCCGGTTCACCTACGTGTATCGGGAGCTTCCCGTCGGCCAAGCCGGCCAGGGGACCCCGGCGGCCCGGGTGAAGCTGTCCCGCCGGGGGCAGAGCGAGGAGCGGTGGGTGCTGCTCTCGACCACCTCGACGCTGAAGCCCAATCCCGGGGCGGTCGAGACGTTCGCCTTCCCGAGGGAGTCGTACAACGTCTCCTTCGACGTCGACCGGAAGGAGCTGCCGTTCTCGCTCCGGCTGGTCGACTTCCGGAGGCGATTCGACCCGGGCACCCGGCAGCCGAGCCATTATGAAAGCGACGTGCTGCTTTATGACCAGGAGCGGGGGATCGAGGGGGAGAAGGTCACGATCTCGATGAACGAGCCGCTGTCGCACCGCGGCTACACGTTCTACCAGTCGAGCTTCACCCCGCCGACCGACTCCAGCGGCGAGTTCGTCTCGCTGTTCCAGGTGCGGTACGACCCGACCTGGCAGATCATCTACATCGGGTGCCTGATGGTGGTCATCGGCACGTTCCTGCAATTCTACATGAGGGCCGGCATCTTCACCGACGGCGGCAAGCGGGAACGGGAGCGGGCCGGGCGACCTGAGGAGCCGACCCCGGAGGAACCCCTGCCGCCCCCCGGAGAGGACGACGACCTCTGAGCCGGGCCAACCGACCGACCGACCGGCGGGTGCCGACCCGGCCCGCGAGCGTCCCCCCCGGGTGCCTCCTCGAAGTCGAGGCGCCCGACCCACCCCTCGGCGACCGACCCGCCCTCCCCACGGACCGATTGAAAGGCGACCGGATCATGAGCACGCTCCGCAATCCCGCTCGGCTCCGGCTCGGCCTGGCCCTGGCCCTCGCGGCGCTGGCCGCCCCGGCCCGAGCCCAGGACGAATCCGGAACGACGCCCCCGGCCGGGCCGAACGAGGCCGCGTATGAGGCCCTCGGCCACCTTGTCCTGATGCATGAGGGCCGCCGCAAGCCGCTGGACACCGTCGCCCGCCAGGAGGTGAAGGCCATCACCGGCCGCCAGACGTTCGAGCCGGTCGGCCCGGACGGCAAGCCCGGCGCCAAGTGGGGCCCCGTCTCCGCTCTCTTTAGCTGGCAGCATGCTCCCGACTTCTGGGACGACCAGCGCTTCATCCTCGCCGAGTACATCCCCTTGCGCCGGGCGATTCTCTCGCGCCCGATCGCGTCGCTGCTCGGCCGCATCGCCGACGACGCCGAGACGAGCGATGCATTGAAGTCGAGGGTTCGGGAGATCCGCGACCGCCAGGCGGAGGGTCCTGAGGGGGTCGCCACCTCGGACGAGCTGAAAGCGATCGCCAAGGATCCCGGACTGCCCGACCGCTTGCAGGACGAGGTCGAGGCGATGGCCCATCGCATCGATGGCCACGAGAAGTTCCTCTCCCCTCGCGAGCTGGAGGAGGCCCGCCTGACGCTCAAGGGGAAGGAGGTCGACCTGCGGCAGTGGTACATGGACATCGCCATCCGGTCCCGACCCAACCTGACGACGGGAGTGCCGCCAAAGCAGACCCCCCTGGAGAAGAAGGTGGGCGAGGTGTTCAACCGCCTCAGCCGATATCAGGCGATCCGGGGGGATCACGGCATCGGGATGCTCGGGGCCGAGGTTTCGCTCGACCGGATGGTTCCGAGGCCGTCGAATGACACGTACGTCTCCTACCTGGCCGCGGCGAGGAAGAAGTACGACGCGTTCGTCGAGGAGAACAAGGAGCGGCTCAACCTCCCGCTGCTGGACCGCGTGAAGCGCGACATGCAGGACGTGAAACTCGTCGTGCTGGAGACTCCCAGCGGGCAGGAGTATCCGATCGACCAGTTCCTCGCCGTGCTGTCCGACGTGCCCGGGGCCGAGTTCAACCCGGTGGAGCGCGATGCGCTGGGCACCCTGGCCGAGTTCTACAGCGAGCTTCAGGCCGAGGACCGCAAGCCCCCCGGAACCGATGACGACACGGACGAGATGCTCCGGACCTGGCTGGCTTCCGATGCCGACTGGGCCTCGGTCGACCTGATTCTGGAGGCCGACCCCGAGGAGCTGGCGAAGGCCGGGTACGACTCCGGGCACGTCGCCGCCTTCCGCGAGGCCGTCACCGCCGCGAGGGAGGCGGAGGCGGAGGAGCCCGGCTCGCTGTCGCTGGCGCAGGCCGAGGCGGTCGTGGCGTCGGCCCGGGACCTGGCCGGCGAGGTGAACGTGTATCCGAACGTGGCACAGGTCGCCCGAGAGGTGCACTACAACACGTTCGCCCCCTTCTACAAGGCCCCCGAGGCCTACGGGCTCGGCTTCCTGATGCTCGGGCTCTGCCTGATGATCGGCACGGTCGGCGGCGGGACCTTCGGGACGATCCGCAAGGGGCTGTACGGCCTCGGGTTGGCGGGCCTGGTCTCGGGAATCGCCCTGGAGATCTACGGGTTCACGATGCGGGTCCTGATCTCCGGCTGGGCGCCGGTGACCAACCTGTACGAGACGGTGATTTGGGTCGCCCTGATCGCCGCGGTGATCGGCCTGGCCCTGGAGCTGATCTACCGCCGGGTCTACGCCGCGGCGGCGGCGGCCGGCGTGGCGATGGTGTGCACGATCATCGCGGCCAACGCACAGAGCGTGCTCGATCCGAACATCGAGGCGCTCAACCCGATCCTCCGCAGCAACTACTGGCTGACGATCCACGTCATCACGATCGTCTCCAGCTACGCCGCCTTCGCCCTGGCGCTGGGCCTGGGGCTGATCGGCACGTGGTTCTACCTGACCAGCCCCTATCGGCACGACGTCCGCTACGGGAGACTGCTCCGGCCGTTGCTGGCGATGCCTCCGGTGGCGCTGCTGGGGTCGCTGGCGGTTTATGCGTCGTCCAGCGGGCGGCTGGCCGACTCGACAACGCTGGTCAGCTTGTGGGGACTGGACCTGACGGCCGTCAACGCCCTGTTCTTCGGCGGCTGGCTGCTGATCGCCTCGGCGATCGTGATGGCCGTGATGGCCCTGAGCGGGGCGCTTGGCGAACTGGTCGCCCGGCTCTCGCTGCGGAACCAGGCCGGGTTGGCCGCCGGGGCCGGGGCGGCCGGGGAGTCGTCGGAGTCGTCGGCCGATGAACGGCTCGCCTCGGTGGAATCGGCCGGAGGGGGCACGGCGACGATCGCCCGGCCGAGCGTGGCCGAGATCAAGGCTCGCGTCGCCGCCGCTCGCGGCGAGTCCGGCGACGGCGACCTCCGCGATCGGGCCATGAGGCAGCGGGCCGAGCAGGTCAAGCCGATCGCCAGCTTCGTCTACCGGGCGTTGCAGGTGGGCGTCTTGCTGGTGGCGGCCGGCACGATCCTCGGCGGCGTCTGGGCCGACTACTCGTGGGGACGCTTCTGGGGCTGGGACCCCAAGGAGGTCTCGGCGCTGATCACGCTGCTGGTCTACCTCGTGCCGCTGCACGGGAGGTTCGCCGGCTGGATCAACAGCTTCGGCATGGTCTGCGCGTCGGTCTTCTGCTTCCTCTCGGTGCTGATGGCCTGGTACGGGGTGAACTTCCTGCTGGGCGTCGGCCTGCACAGTTATGGCTTCGCCGAGGGGGGGAATCAGGGGACCGTGCTGCTGTCGTCGCTCGTGGTCTGCTCTCTCCCCTCGGGGGCGATCTGGAGGAGATCGCTGGCGAGGCGAGGGGTGGAGAAGCCTCGACCGGCGGCGATGGCCTCCTGAGCCGCCCTCCGCGGCCTTCGATCGGACGCCGATCGGTCCGCCTCGCCTCCCTGGGAGGCGAGGCGGGCCGGTTCGTTTCCGAGTCGAGTCGAGCTGAGCCAAGCCAAGCCGAGCCGAGCCGAGCGCATGAACGAGGAGCCCGAGGATCGTGCCTGAGCCGAACGCCGCCCCGATCGTCCTCGTTAGTGCCGTCGGGCTGACGCCGAAGCTGCTGCCGATGGCTCCCCGGCTCGATCGGATCGCGCGGTCGGGGTGGAGTCGGCCGGTGCTCGACTGCGAGCCGGCCGTCACGTGCTCGGCTCAGGCGACCGCGCTGACGGGGAGATTGCCAAGGGAGCACGGGATCGTCGGCAACGGCTGGCTGTTCCGGGAGACGGGAGAGGTCCGGTTCTGGCAGCAGTGCAACAGGCTCGTGCAGGCCGAGCTGCTGTACGAGATCGCCCGGACCCGGGCCAGGCGCCGGGGCCGGCCGTTCCGCGTCGCCAAGCTCTTCTGGTGGTTCAACCAGGGGGCGGAGGTCGAGTTCTCGGTCACTCCCAAGCCGCTTTATGGCGCCGACGGGAGCAAGGTGTTTGGTATCTGGGGCTCCCCCCCGGAGCTGCCCGCCCGGCTCGAGCGGGAGATCGGGCCGTTCCCGTTCGCATCGTTCTGGGGACCGATGGCCGGGCTTCCAGCGACGAGCTGGATCGCTCGCGGGGCGGCCGAGGTGCTTCGGGCCGATCGGCCCGACCTGACGCTTGTTTATTTGCCTCACCTCGATTACGACCCGCAGCGGTTCGGCCCCTCGGGCTGCGACCTGCCTCGCCTGGTGGGCGAGCTGGACGAGGCCGCGGCGCCGTTGCTGGAGGCGGCGGAGGCGGTCGGGGCGAAGGTCTGGGTCTTCGGCGAGTACGCCCACCGAGACGTGTCCCGGGCGGTGTTGCCCAATCGCACCCTTCGCGAGGAGGGGTTTCTCTCCGTCCGACCCGGGGCCTTCGGCGATCACCTGGAGACGTTCCAGAGCCGGGCGTTCGCCGTCTGCGACCACCAGCATGCCCACGTGTATGTGAGGAGAGCAGAGGACATTCCGCTCGTTCGGGATCGGCTCGCCGAGCAGCCGGGGGTGGCCCGCGTGTTCGTCGGCGACGAGCGCGGGGAGATCGGCCTCGATCATCCCCGATCGGGAGAGCTGGTCCTGAGGGCCGAGCCCGACTCCTGGTTCGCCTACCCGTTCTGGCTCGACGACCGGGACGCCCCCGATTATGCCCGAACGGTCGACATCCACCGCAAGCCCGGCTACGACCCGGTCGAGCTGTACTTCGACCCGAAGCTGGCCTTCCCGAAGCTCCGGGCGATGCGCCGACTGTTGCAGAAGACGCTCGGCTTCCGGACGCTCATGGACCTGATCGGGCTCGATCCCTCGATCGTCCGAGGCAGCCACGGCGTGCCCGGCGACAGCGACGCCGATCGTCCCGTGCTCATCGGCCACGGCCCTTCGCCTGAGGACGGCGTCCCGGTGCCGATGACGGCGATCCGGGACCTGCTGCTCGAGGCGATGGACCTGTCGGACTGAGACGAGTCGGCGTTCCTTGGAAGACGGACGGAGGGGGGATCGGGCTGACAGGGAAGGCTGGGCTCGCCCAGTCCCCCGCTCGATGTCCAGGGATCCTGGAGCGGCGTCCTCAGGCCATGCCGAAGCAGCGGTCCATGCGAGCGGCGATGTCCTTGAGGTAGTCGGCGTCGCCGCCGCGAAGCTCGGCGGTGGCCCAGCCGCGGTAGCCGACGGAGTCGAGGGCCTGGCGGACGGCGGGCCAGTCGACGGACCCCTCGCCGAGGGGGACGTTGAAGCCCTTGCCGGTGCCCTCGTCCATCATGATCTCTCGGCTGTATTCCTTCACGTCGAGCTTGACGATGCGATCGCCGAGGGCCGTGACCCAGTGCTCGGGCCAGCCGTAGCGGACGACGTTGCCGATGTCGAAGTAGGCGCCGACGCGGTCGCTCTCGAACTCGTCGATGTAGCGGGCGAATTCGAGCGGGCTGAGCAGGAAGTTGTTCCAGACGTTCTCGAAGGCGATGGTGACGCCGGTCTCCTCGGCCTTCGGGAGCAGCGTGCGGATCTCGGCCTGGGAGCGCTGGTAGGCGTCGGCGTAGGAGATCTCCGCGTTGACGACCGCGGGGACGAGGAGCACGGTGGTGCCGCCGTAGGCCTTGCAGTCCTCCATGGCGGTCGTCATGCCGGCGATGGTCTTGGCGCGGACCTCGGGGTCGGGGTGGGAAAGGGGGCTGGCCCAGTGGGTGGAGCAGACGCAGCCGTGGATGATCAGGCCGGATTCCTCCTGGGCGCGGAGGACCTCGTCGAGGGGCAGGTCGTTGGGGCTGTCCATGTCGACCCCCTCGAACCCGCAGGCCTTGATGAGCTTGAAGCGCTCGACGAGCGGCAGGTTGCGCGGCGCCATGCCGATCTTGATGGCCTTGCGGAACGGTTTCTCGGCCGAGGGCTCCTGGGAGGAGGCGGGGCGGGCCCCGGCGGAGAGGGAGGCGGTCAGGCCGAGCCCGGCGGTGCGGAGGAACGATCGGCGGGGGATCATGGGCGTCGTGCTCCGGGGAAGGGGGCGGTCAATGGCCGAGCTCGGCGAGGCGGGCCTCCAGCAGCTCGACGACGAGCTGGGGGTCGGCCTTGCCCTGGGTCCGCTTCATCACCTGGCCGCGGAGCCAGCCCTTGACGGCCTCGGGCTTCTTCTTGCCGCCGGCCAGATCGTCCAGGGCCTTGGGGTTGGCCTCGATGGTGGCGGCGACGACCGCGGCCAGTTCGTCTCGGTCGCCGATGAGGCCGTACCCCCCCTCGGCGATGACGGCGTCGGCGGGCTTGCCGGTCTCGATCATCGCGGCGAGGACCTCGCGGCCCTGATTGGTGTTCAGTTGCTTGTTCTTGACCCGGTTGATCAGGTCGGCCAGCGCGGCGGGGCCGACGGGGAAGTCGGCCAGGGGGAGCCGCTTCTCCTTGATGACGCGGAGGACGTCCTGCTGAATCCAGTTGCTGGCGAGCTTCGCCTCGCCGGTTTCCCGGGCCACGGCGTCGAAGTAGTCGGCCACGTCTTGGCCCTGCTCGACGAGAACGTTGGCGTCGTAAGGCGAGAGGCCATACTCCGACTCGAACCGGCGGCGGCGGGCCATCGGAAGCTCGCCGATCTCCTCTCGGATCCGGGCGATCCAGGCGTCGTCGACTTCGACGGGGACGAGGTCGGGCTCGGGGAAGTAGCGGTAGTCGGCGGCCGTTTCCTTCTGACGCTGGGGCTTGGTGATGCCGTCGGGGTCGCTCCAGCCCCGGGTTTCCTTGGGGGCGTCCTTGATGGTGAGGCCGTCGTCCTTCCACTTCTCGAACTGGCGCTCGATCTCGTACCTCAGCGCCTTTTCGACGGCGCTGAAGCTGTTCATGTTCTTGATCTCGACGATCGGAGTGGCGACCTTGGAGCCGTCGTCCTTCGTGATGTGGAGGTTGACGTTGGCGTCGCAGCGGAGGCTCCCCTCCTGCATCTCGCAGTCCGAGACGCCGAGGTAGCGGAGCGTCAACCGCAGCTCCTCCAGGCATCCCCGGGCGTCGGCGGGGTCGCGGAGGTCGGGCTCGGTGACGATCTCCAGCAGGGGGACGCCGGCGCGGTTGAGATCCACCTCGGACAGGCCGCCGGCGGCGTGGATCATCTTGCCGGTGTCTTCCTCGAGGTGGATGCGGGTCAGTCGGACGGAGCCGCCTCCGCCGCCGTCCTTGCGCTCGGGGATGGGGAGGGCTCCTCCGGTGCTGAAGGGGAGGTCGTACTGGCTGATCTGGTAGTTCTTGGGCAGGTCGGGGTAGTAGTAGTTCTTGCGGTCCCACTTGGTGAAGCGGGCGATGTCGGCTCCGAAGGCGATGGCGGTTTTCAGCGCCAGGTCGAACGCCTTGCCGTTCATGACGGGAAGCGTTCCGGGAAGGCCGAGGGAGACGGGGTCCGTCTGCGTGTTCGGCGGGAGGCCGAACTCGGTGCCGCAGGCGGAGAACATCTTGCTCTCGGTCTGGAGCTGGACGTGGATTTCGAGGCCGATGATGATGTCGTAGTCCATCAGTTCCCGCCCTGGGAGGACGCGCGGACGAATGCGGTGCGCGGGTCGACGACGCCCGGATTGAGGTCGGCGAAATCGATCTCGACGTCGTCGGACTCGAGGTTGGGGTAATAGAAGGTCGTGAGGCCGGCGGAATCGTCGAACGTGCAGAGATTTAAGCTGATCGATTCGTAGAGGCCGGGGTCTCCCGATAGCTCTCGCTGCAGATACTTGATCAAATCCACGAAATCCTCGTCGGACACCTCGTCGTATCCGGAATCCTTCTTGAAGTGATCTGAAGCGACACCGATCCGGATGATCCCCCAGGAGGTGTTCATATTGGCGAAGATCTGGTAGGAGCCCGGCGTCCACCCCTTCTCCGAGGCGTACTGGTGGATCTCCCCGGCGATTCGCAAGGCCTTGGCCTTCAGGTCTGCCGCGTGATCCATGGGATGACTCCGTAAGTGCTGGGTTTCCAACCGTCGTTCGCCACTGCGTGAAGGCTGCGATGGAACGCCTCGCTCTCCTTCCTGCTCGCGACCTCCTGGCCATAACGAAGCCGATTGATGCGATCTTGATACTTGCGAGCCTTTGACCACCTGTCGACGATCATCGGGTCGGTATACAGTCGTTTTCGCAATCCGGAGAGGACGAGCCGGAAGTCGAGGTCATGGACCTGGAACTTGCTATGCAGGTGTTCGAGGTCCAGTTGCCGGCACGACGTCGCTTTCAGGAGGATTTCCAAGGCATAAAACCCATGGACGATCGAGGAGGAATATCGCCTCCGCGTCATGGAGGACCTTGGCGTCCTCGAGTCGATCCTGCCAGGCTTGCTCCAGTTCCTCCCGTCGTGCGGGGTCGGACGACATTATACGAGCCCCGGTCGCTTGGTGTGCCAGTCGGTGGCACGCTCGAAGATCCGGGCGGCGCGGAGGAGGGTTTCCTCGGCGAAGGCGGGGGCCTGGAGCTGGATGCCGATTGGCAGGCCGGATTTGGTCAGGCCGCCGGGGAGGCTGATGCCGGGGATGCCGGCGAGGTTGGCTGGGCCGGTGTAGACGTCGAGCAGGTACATGGCGAGCGGATCGCTGAGCTTCTCGCCGACCTTGAAGGCGGGGACCGGGCTGGTGGGGCCGAGGATGACGTCGACGTTCTGGAAGGCGCGGTCGAAGTCGTCCCGAATCAGGCGGCGCACCTTCAGGGCCTGCACGTAGTACCTGTCGGCGTAGCCGGCCGAGAGGACGAAGGTGCCGAGCATGATGCGGCGGGTGACCTCGGGGCCGAACCCTTCGGCCCGGGAGGCCATCATCATGCGGATGAGGGCGGGGAGGTCCTTCTCGGCGTCGGTCTTTGGCTCGAAGTCCTCGGCCCGGTGGCCGAAGATGGTGCCGTCGTAGCGGGCGAGGTTGCTGGAGGCCTCGGCAGGGGCGACGATGTAATAGGCGGGGATGGCGTGCTTCGAGTTGGGCAGGGAGATCTCGGAGACGGTGGCTCCCTCGGCCTCGAAGACGCGGGCGGCCTCCCGGATGGCGGATTCGACCTCGGGGTCGAGCCCTTCGCTGAAGAATTCTCGGGCGAGGCCGACGCGGAGGGGGCGATCGGGCTTCGATTCGAGGGCGGCAAGGTAGTCGGGCACGTCGCGATCGACGCTGGTGCTGTCCATCGGGTCTCGGCCGGCGATGACCGAGAGCACTCGGGCAACGTCGGCGACCTCTCGACCGAAGGGGCCGATTTGGTCCAGCGAGCTGGCGAAGGCGACCAGCCCATATCGGCTGACCCGGCCGTAGGTGGGTTTCAGACCGACGACTCCGGTCAGGGCGGCGGGTTGTCGGATGGAGCCGCCGGTGTCGGAGCCCAGGGCGGTGGGGGCGAGCGAGGCGGCCACGGCCGCCGCGGCGCCGCCGGAGGAGCCGCCGGGGGAGCGCTCGAGGTCCCAGGGGTTGCGGGCGGGGCCGAAGCAGCTCGTCTCGTTGGACGAGCCCATGGCGAACTCGTCCATGTTCAGGCGGCCGAGGATGACGGCGCCGGCGTGGTGCAGGCGACGGATGACGGTGGCGTCGAAGGGGGGGCGGTAGCTGGCCAGCATCCGGGAGCAGCAGGTGGTCAGCTCGCCTCGTCGGCAGATGTTGTCCTTGATCGCGATGGGCACGCCGGCCAGGGGGCCGAGGTCGTGCCCCTGGGCCCGGCGGGCGTCGATGGCGCGGGCCTGTTCCAGGGCGTGGGCCGGGTCGAAGTCGAGTACGGCGTTGAGCTTGCCGTTGTGGGCCTCGATTCGGTCGGCGAAGGCGCGGACGGCCTCCTCGGACGAGAAGGCCCCCGACGCGAAGCCGTCCAGCAGGCCGGAGATGGTGGCGCCCAGCGGGTCCATGAACGGGGAGGTCCTGTCAGGGGGAGCGGTCGCGGTGGGGTCGAGCGGGGGGCCGAGCGGCCCGGGTCACTGGAGGACGGCGGGGACGAGGAACGCCTCGTGGTTGCGCTTCGGCGCGTTGCCGAGTGCTTGTTCTCGGGGGAGGGACTCGTGCCGGCGGTCTTCCCGGAAGACGTTGCGGACCTCGACACCGTGCGCGAGGGGCTCGACCCCGGCGGTGTCGACCTGCTGGAGCTGCTCGACGTAGTGGATGATCTCGTTGATCTGCTCGGTGTAGGTCGCCAGCTCCTCGGGGCCGAGGCGGAGGCGGGCGAGCAGGGCGACCTTGGCGACGTCCTCGGAACTGAGGTTCATCCGTCGGCTCCAATCCGATCCGAAGCGAAACGAAGCGGCGGGGGGCGTCCTCGTCCGGGTCGATCGGGGACGAGGAGCCGGCCGCGGCCACTATACGGGACACGATCGGCCGGCATCAAGGTTCCCAGGGAGTCGACGAGCGAAGGAAGGGGTGGATTTGACCGGCCGGTCGGCCGTCGCTAGCATCGATCGCTGGTCCTCCCGGCTGCCGGTCGGACGCCGAGCTCTCGGCGAAGGTGCCGGGCTTGATCGATCGCGATAGGGAACTTAGGGGACGGCGATGCAGGGCCCGGTGGCGATCATCCTGGCGGCCGGCCAGGGCAAGCGAATGCGGTCCGATCGGGCCAAGGTGCTGCACGAGGTTTGTGGCCGCCCGATGATCCGGTACGTCGTCGACGCCGCCCGGGGGGCGGGGGCGAAGTCGATCATTGTCGTCGTCGGCTTCGGGGCCGACCAGGTGCGCTCGGCGCTGGCGGGAGAGCCGGATATCCATTTCGCCACCCAGGAGAAGCAGCTCGGCACCGGGGACGCCGTCCGGGCCTGTCGCCCCCTGCTGGAAGGCTACCGGGGGCCGGTGATGGTGCTCGTCGGTGACGAGCCGCTGCTGCGGGCCAAGCCGCTGAGCGACCTGTTTGAGCGCCAGCGGAGCGAGCGGCTCGACTGCCTGATGGGGACCGCCGTGGTGCCCGATCCGTCCGGTTTCGGGAGGATCCTCCGCGATTCGGCCGGGCGGTTCCTCCGGATCATCGAGCAGCGCGACTGCACCCCGGAGGAGGCGGCGATTCGGGAGATCAACCCGAGTTGTTACGTCTTCGAGCTGCCCGTGCTCTGGGAGGCCCTGAATCAGCTCGATACCGCCAACGCCCAGGGGGAATATTACCTGACCGATGCCCCGGCGCTGTTGATCAAGATGGGCCGCAACGTCTCGGCCGTGCCGGTACTCGACGCTCAGGACGTGCTCGGCGTGAACACCCGGGAGCATCTGGCCGAGGCCCACGTGATCATGCAGCGCCGGATCCAGTCTCGGCTGATGGACGAGGGGGTGAGCATCGTCGATCCGAGCAACACATCCATCGACGGTCGGGCGGAGATCGGCCCGGAGACGACGATCTACCCGTTCACCGTCATCTCGGGCACCGTCCGGATTGGCCGGGGATGCAGTGTCGGGCCGTTCGCGCATCTGAGGGACGGCACGGTCCTGGAGGACGGGGCGGAGGTTGGCGCCTTTGTCGAGGTCAGCCGATCGACCTTCGGGGCCGGCGCTCGGGCCCGGCATCTGGCGTACCTGGGGAACGCCCGGGTCGGGGCGGGGGCGAATATCGGGGCCGGGGCGATCACGGCCAACTTCGATGGCCGGAACAAGGCCGAAACCACGATCGGTTCGGAGGCGTTCGTCGGCTCCGGGGCGATCCTGATTGCGCCAGTGACCGTCGGGCAGGGGGCGATCGTCGGCGCGGGGGCCGTCGTACCCAAGGGGAAGGACGTGGCTCCAGGGCAGACGGTGGTTGGGGTGCCGTCGAGGCCGATCGGCGGGGAGAGGGGCTGATCCCGAAGGTTTCGGGAGTCGGACGAGGGGATCGACGGGAGGCTGAGATCGCGTCGACCCTGGTTCGGGAGGCCCTCGACTCGGTGGTCGTGTTGCCCCTTTCCTGCTCGAGATTCGAGGAGCCCTCGCTTCGAGTCTTCCGGGATCAGTCGGTCCGGCGGCGGGCCCGGATGACTCGGGGATGGCCAGCGCCATCGCGGATGGTCGGGGCGAGTTCCAGTTCGTCGAGGCAGGAGAGCCGCTCCCGGATGGGGGGCTCCTGGTCGGAGCCGATCTCCAGGATGAGGTCGCCCCCGGGCTTGAGCAGGGGGACGGCCTGCTCAATCAGGCGGGAGGCGACGCGGAGGCCGTCGGGCCCGCCGTCGAGGGCGAGGTGGGGCTCGAAGTCGCGAACCCCGGCCTCGAGCGAGGGAATGACGTCCGTGGCGATGTACGGCGGATTGGAGATGATGACGTCGAAGGGGCCGAGATCGGCCACGGGGGCCAGCAGATCCCCTTCGAAGTAGGTGACGCGGTCGGAGAGGTCGTGGCAATCGGCGTTGGATCGGGCGACGGCCAGGGCTTCGGGGCTGAGGTCGGTCGCCAGCACTCGGGCGTCGATGCGCTGGTGGGCGATGGCCAGGGCGATGGCGCCGGAGCCGGTGCCAACGTCGACGATGATCGGGTCAGCCTTCCCCTTGAGCACGTCGAGGCACTCGACCACGGCGAACTCGGTGTCGGGCCGGGGAATGAGCACGGCGGGGGAGACGTTCAGCGGCAGGGAGAAAAACTCCTTGCGTCCGACGAGGTAGGCGACCGGGGCCCCCTCGGCCCGCTTTCGGATGAGGTCCTTGTACTGCGAGCGGTCGGCGGCGCCGACCTCCTCGGCGTACTGCGTGTAGAGCTTCACGCGGTCGGTCTGGAGGACGTGGGCGAGCAGGACCTCGGCGTCGAGCCGGGGGCTCTCGGAGCCCTTCTCGCGCAGGTAGTTCTGCGTCCAGGTCAGCAGCCGGAGGATCGTCCAGGGCTCGTCTCGGTCGGGCACGGGATCAGAGCTCCCCGAGTTGCTCGCGGCGGTCGTGGTCGATCAGCGCGTCGGTCAGCGGGTCGAGCTCGCCGAGGAGGACGCGGTCGAGGCTGTAGAGGGTCAGGTTGATCCGGTGGTCCGTCACTCGGTTCTGCGGGAAGTTATAGGTGCGGATGCGCTGGGAGCGGTCTCCCGAGCCGATCAGGGACCGGCGCTGCTCGGCGCGTTCGGCGGCGGCGGCCTCCTGCATCTGGTCGAAGAGGCGGGAGCGGAGCAACCGGAGGGCCTTGGCTCGGTTCTTGTGCTGGCTGCGTTCGTCCCGGCAAACGACGACGATGCCGGTGGGGGTGTGGGTCAGCCGGACGGCGCTCTCGGTCTTGTTCTGGTGCTGGCCGCCGGGCCCTCCGGCGCGCATGACGTCGGTTTCGATGTCCTCGGGGCGGATGGCGATCTCGACCTCTTCCGGCTCCGGGAGGACGGCGACGGTGGCGGCCGAGGTGTGGATGCGGCCCTGGGCCTCCGTGGCGGGGACGCGCTGGACGCGGTGGCCGCCGCTCTCGAACTGGAGATGGCGGTAGGCGCCGTCGCCGGTGATGGCGAAGCTGACCTCCTTGGCGCCGCCCAGCTCGGTGGGCGTCATCTCCAGGATCTCGAAGGTCCAGCCCTTCGACTCGCAGTAGCGGCGGTACATCTCCAGCAGGTCCCGGGCGAAGAGGGCCGCCTCGTCGCCGCCGGTGCCGGCGCGGATCTCCATGATCAGGTTTGAGCGGTCGGTGCCGGCGGCGCGGTCGTAGAGCAGGTCGCGGAGGGTGTCGGCGACCTCCTCGCGGCGGGCTCGGAGCGTCTGCAGCTCGGCCTCGGCGTAGGCCCGCATCTCGGGGTCGGCCTCGTCGGCGGCCAGCGCCTCGGCCTCGGCGATCTGGCGGCCGAGTTCAAGATAGCGGCCGAAGGGGACGGCCGCCTTGGCCAGCGCGCCGCGTTCCTTCGCCAGCGCCGCCACCCGGGACGGGTCGGACGACACGGCCGGGTCGAGCAGGGCGGAGTCGACCTCGAGGAAGCGGCGGTAGTCGGCCTGGAGTTTCTCGAACACGGGAGGAAGAGGATGGAGGCCGAGGGGACAAGCAGCGCAGAGGGAGAGACGCGGATGGGTAAGGGAGGAAGAGTGGAACGGCGAGTCCTCGCCGCGATGGTCGGTTCGGAATCCGCCAAGGGCCGATGGCCGACCTGCTCCTCGAACGGCCGACGGCCCGCCGTTCCGGCCCCTCGGGAGGGCCGTCCTCGGCGGGCCGTCGGGGAAGGGAGGGGAGGGGGCTAGCCCTCGGCGCCTTCGCCTTGCTTCTTCTTGCCGTAGCGCCCCTGGAACTTGCGGTTAAACTTGTCGACGCGGCCGGCGGCGTCGACGAACTTGGTCTTGCCGGTGTAGAAGGGGTGCGAGTGGCTGGAGACGTCGACGACGACCAGTGGGTACTCGACGCCGTCTCGGGTGATCTTCTGGTTGGTCTTGATCGTCGAGCGGGTGATCATCTCGAAGCCGCTCGAGGCGTCCTGGAAGAGGACGGGGCGATAATTGGGGTGGATGCCTTCTTTCATCGGCAGATGATCCATCCGGACGGGAGTGAGGGCTGATCGGGCTCGACGACGACGGCCCCCCGGGCGTGGAAGCCCGGGGGGCCGACTCAAGTTCCCTAGCTCGACATCATATCGCGGGAGAGCCGCCTTGGGGAGGGGGCTCGAGGAGCGATCCGTTGGGCCGGGCCGGAGGGCGGGGCCGTCGGTCACTCGGTCTCGGCCTCGACGACGCCCCGGGGGTCGACCCCAAGCAGCTCGGCGACCTTGGCCTCAACCATGTCGTAGGTGAACTGGTTGTCCGGGTCGTCGTAGGTGAAGCGGGCCAGCTCCTTGCCGTCGGCGTCGTAGAGGAAGACGGCGGGGATGGTGGTGATGCCGAACGCTCCGAACGAGTCGCCGAGGAGCTGGCCGTGGCGGAGGTTCTCGACCTTCGAGACGTCGAGGCCGGCAAGGAAGGCCTTGGCCTCGGCGATCTGGGCGAGGTCGATGTCCTCGACCTCGGTCCCGGCGTCGAACGACAGGGCGATGGCGTGCAGGCCGGCGTCCTCATAGGCGGCGGCCATCTCGATGACGTGCGGGAAGTTCTCCTTGCACGGCTCGCACCAGCTGGCCCAGCAGTCGACGAGGGTGAGCTTGGCGTCCGAGGCGTCGATCCGGGCGAGGAGTTCGTCGAAGGTGACGGCCGGCAGCTCGTCGTCGGCGGGGACGGCCGGGGCCTCGGCCGAAGCGGTCTCGGCGGGCGCCGGCTCGGGGGCGGGCTCGGGAGCGGGCTCGGGCTCGGGAGCGGGCTCGGCCTCGGGTTCGGCCTCGGGTTCGGGTTCGGGCTCCGGGGCCGACCGGGTTTCAGGCTCGGGGGCCGTCTCGGCGACGGGCTCGGTGTCGCCGCCAACGGCCTCAGGGGTGACGACGTCGTCCGGGGTGGGCTCGACGTCGGTGCCGTCCGGCTCGGCGCAGCCGGCCAGGAGCAGGAGGGCCGGGGCGAGTCCCAGCCGGAGCCAGAGGGTCAGGGCACGGGTCATGGTGGTCGGTTCCTGGGTATGGGCAGGGGAGGGATGGGACGGAGGGGCCGGCTCGTCGGCGAAGGCCAGGGGAGGGAGGGGACTCGGGGCCGAAACGAACACCGCCCGCCGCCGGGGGTGATCCGACGACGGGCGGCGGGTTTCAGGCGGTCGGCCGGGCGATCGGCCGAGATCGTTCGGCCCGGGAAGGCCCGGCGGCCGGCCGTCGGCTCACTTGCGGCGGTACTGGACACCGCAGCCGATGGCGGGGGTCTCCTTAATCTTGACTTCCTCGCCGGCCAGCAGGGCGTCAACCGCCTCAGCGACGTAGTTGGTGTCGCCCGGCTCGACCTTCAGCGGGTTCTTGTACATGGCCCCCATGTAGCGAATGACCCGGTCCTTGTCGAGAACGAAGAACTCGGGGGTCTTGGTGGAGCCGTAGTTGCGGCCGATCTCCTGGGTCTCGTCGTAACCGTAGACGTACTTCGAGCCCTTGGTCTTGACCCACTCCTTGATCTGCGGGAGCTTGTCGGCCGGGTTCTCGTTGACCGAGACGCCGACGAGCTTGACGCTCTTGCCCTCGTAGTTGTCAACGAAGTCGTTCAGGTGATCCTCGATGGCCACGACGTAGGGGCAGTGGTTGCCCAGGAAGACCAGGACGACGACGTCCTCCTCGATGTCGCTGAGGGTGATCGAGGTGTCCTGGCCCATGTAGGTGGCCGGGATGCCCGAGAAGTCCGGGGCCTTCTGACCGATGTTGACCGTCTTGTTGTACTCGCCGGCCACGGCGGGGACGGTGATGGCCAGCGCGACGAAGGCGGAGACGAAGGTTCGCATCGGTGCGAGCTCCTCTGGGGGAATCGGGGTCGGGTCGGGGCCGATCCGGTCTGGTCGAAGGTTGGTTGCTCGGAGACCGGACCTGGATGGGTGGTGCACGACACCTGGACAACCGTCGGGGCCCGCCTGTCCGAACCGGGCCCCGGTGGCGAAACTCCATCCCGGCGGCCCGAGAGCCGCCGGGAGGAACCGTTCGGTACTCAAGGAGCGTCAACCGGGCTCGGGTCGGCCGCCGTTTCCGGCAGGACCGGCCGCCGTCCGTCACAGGTCGAGCGACAGCCTAGCCGCCGCCCCTCGGCCCCGTCAACCGCCTCTCGGCGGCCGTCGGGACTCGCATCGTGCTACGTCTGGAAGGGGACGATTGTTCGCGCGGAGGCGGAATCTTTTTCGATTGTGAGTGCGTGCATTCGTGTTGGATCCGGTCACGAGTGCCGGGGGAGGCGGACAGTGAAGGTGCTGCCGACGCCGAGCTGGCTCTCGACGGCCACGTCGCCGCCGAGCGACTGGGCCAGGTGCTTGACGATGGCCAGGCCCAGGCCGGTGCCGCCGAGGGAGCGGCTGCGGGCCTTGTCGACGCGGTAGAAGCGCTCGAAGATGCGGGGGATGTCCTCCCGGGGGATGCCGGGGCCGGTGTCGGCCACGTCGAGCCGGACGCGGCGGTCGTCGACCCGGGCCGAGACGCGGACGGTGCCTCCTTCGGGGGTGTACTTGATGGCGTTGTCGATCAGGTTGTCGAGGATCTGCCGGATCGCCTCCTCGGCGGCCCGGACAAGGACCGAGTCGTCCAGCGCCTCCAGATCGTGGGAGAACTGCTGCGATCGGGCGCGCGCCCGGGGCTCGTGCGGTTCGACACAGGCGCGGACGACCGGGCCGAGGGCCATCGGCTCCAGGCGGAAGGGCTCGTCGCCGGACTCCAGGCGGGCGAGGCGGAGCATGTCCTGGACGAGGTTGTCCAGGCGGTCGACCTGCTCGTCGATCTGCCTGAGCAGGGTGACGTTCACCGCGTCGTCGTGCAGCCCCCAGTCGAGCAGGGTTTCGGTGTTGGCCTTGATGGCGGCCAGGGGGGTCTTCAGCTCATGGGAGGCATTGGCGACGAAGTCCTGTCTCATGCGCTCCAGCCGCCTCAGGTCGGTGACGTCGTGGAAGACGATCACCGCTCCCGAGGGGGGGGAGCCGGGCAGGGGGGTGCCGTGGACGGCGATCGTCCGCTCCTGTTCGGCGGCCAGGGGGTTGCGCCCGGGCAGGGAGAGCTCGGCGCGGTAGGCCCCCTTGCCGGCGAGGGTGGCCTCGATGGCCATCTGGATCTGGGGGCTGCGGACCAGCTCGATGACGAGCCGGCCGTCGGAGCCGTCGGCGATCCGGAACATCCGCTGCGCGGCGGGGTTGGCGAAGACGAGGCGCTGGCGGGCGTCGACGGCCAGGACTCCCTCGGCCATGCCGCTGAGCACGGCGTCGAGCTTGCGGCGGTCGTCCTCCAGGCGGGAGATCCGGGCCTCGATGTCGGGCACGGCGGAGTTGAGGCGATCGACCAGCCCGGCGGGGACCCCTCCCAGCCGGGACCGGAGGCGTCGCACCGGCCGTCCCTTCGCCAGGGCCTCGACCTCCCCTCCCAGTTCCTCCATCGCTCCCCGGCCCCGTGACCAGAAAATGACGGCGACCCCCATCGGCACCGCGACCAGAACCGCGAGCGAGGCGATCGCCAGGGGAGGCCAGCCGTCGAGCATCGCTCCTCGATTCCCTCGACCTCGAATGTCCGACCCGATGGTGCGGGTCGTGCCACTGCAATCATCATCGTGGGTCGGGCAGAGGGACGCAACCGCCCGCCTGCTCTTCCCAGCTCGTCCCAGCTCGAGAGGGGCCGAGGCGAGGACCGTCGGCGACGACTCCCCCTCGACGAGTCGGTTCCGCTCGTTCCAGCGCAGAGGATGTGGCCGCTGCTCTCGGATCGGGCCTGGCGATGGGCCGATCGAGGGGGGATCGCCGTCCCGATCGGCTTCGGGCTCGTCGGGAGGCCGATCCGGAAGGGAGGGCGGGCCTCAGGCCTCCTGGCCGGGGACGGAGATGATCCGGTCGCCGGGGGGGAGGGCCCGGGAGGCGTCGGGGAACCCCTCCTTGAGGGGAGTCACCCGGCGGATGGCCTCGACGCGGAAGTAGGCGGAGGCGCCGTAGGCGATGTCGTCCTCCAGCCGCTCGACCTCGCCGTCCTCGAAGATCCAGTAGACCTCGTCGAGCCGGAGGAAGCCGGTCAGGCGGCCCTGGAGCAGGGCGTCGAGCGCGTCGGGGTCGGCCTGGCCGAAGTATTCGGAGCTGCCCCCCGATTCGAGGTCGACGAAGTCGATGGCGACCCAGACGGGAGTGCCGGAGGCGTTCCGGGGTTCGGGAGCCGCTCGGGGAGGAGTGGCGCGGCCGTCCTCCTGGGCGCGGGCGGCCCGGACCGGGGGGTGGTCTTGCCGGGAGCCCGGACGCAGGGCGAGGACTCCCGCGGCCACAATGATCGCACCCAGGTAGCCGAGACGTCGCATCGACGCGCTCCCCTCCCTCTTCCGGCCGCTTCGGCGTCGGGTGTTCGCCGGAAATCCGGCCGAGATCATATCCTCGGGTGCGCCGGGCCTCAACCGGAACTGGCCCGGCGGGAAGGCGACGCCTATGATGGTCGGGAAGGGGGACGCCCCCGTTCCGACGCATGCCAGGGGAGCCAGCCGCTCGATGGGAGACCAGTATTCCAAGGTCGAGGACGCCATCCAGGCCATCGCCGAGGGCCGAGCGGTCATCGTCGTCGACGCCGAGGACCGGGAGAACGAGGGGGATTTTGTCGCGGCCGCCGAGACGATCACCCCGGAGCTCGTCGAGTTCATGATCACCGAGGGCAGGGGCCTGCTCTGCATGCCGGTCATGCCCGACCTGGCCGAGCGGCTGCACCTGCATCCGGTCGTCGAGCTGAACACGGCGCCGCACAAGACGCCGTTCCTGATTCAGGTGGACCACAAGAGCTGCCACACGGGCATCACCGCCGCCGAGCGGGCCAAGACGATCCGGGCGATGGTCGACCCGGAGGCGAAGGCGTCGGACTTCGTCCGGCCGGGTCACGTTCTGCCGCTGCTGGCGAAGGTGGGGGGGGTGCTCCGGAGGGCCGGGCACACGGAGGCCGCCGTCGATCTCGCCCGGCTGGCCGGGCTGGCACCGGCGGGGGTGCTGATCGAGATCCTCGATGGCACCGGCCGGGCCAGCCGGGAGAAGCTGCACGAGATCGCCCGGAGGTTCAACCTGCCGATCGTCTCGATCGAGGAGCTGATTCGATACCGTCGCCGTCGGGAGAAGCTCGTCCGCCGAGAGGCCGAGGCCGCGCTGCCGACGAAGTACGGCGAGGCCCGGATTATTGGCTACGGCGTCGAGCACGAGCCAGGGAACAACCCGGTGGTGATCGCCTTCGGCGACCTGAAGGCGGCCGAGGCGCCGCTGGTCCGGCTGCATTCCTCCTGCTTCACCGGCGACCTGCTCTCGTCGCTCCGCTGCGACTGCGGCGACCAGTTGCACATGGCCCTGCAGCAGATCTCGGCCGAGGGGGTCGGCGCCCTGATCTACCTGCCTCAGGAAGGCCGCGGGATCGGCCTCATCCAGAAGCTGAAGGCCTACGCGCTGCAGGATCAGGGGATGGATACGGTCGAGGCCAATCTCGCGCTCGGCTTCCAGGCCGACATGCGGGATTACGGCATCGGGCTGCAAATCCTGCAGGATCTCGGGCTGTCGAAGGTCCGCCTGCTGACGAACAATCCAAAGAAGGTGGACGCCTTCGTCATCAGCGGCTACGACCTCCAAGTGGTGGACCAGGTGCCGATCATCGCCCCGGAGGAGTCGGCCCGTCGGCGCTACATGGAGGCCAAGCGCGATCGGATGGGGCACCTGCTCCCTCGGGATTCGGCGTGAGGGGGGGCGAGCCCGGGCTCGGCTGGGGGGCGGATCGACCTGGAACGGAGAGGGGAGGGGAGGGTACGATCGGCGGGCAGGCGCCTGGGCTCGGAGGATCGGGCCGGCGTGACGATCGATCGGTCGCACCAGCAAGGGAGTCGCTCGTGCCCAGATCATCCCTCGTCCGGGCCCTGGTCGTCGCGATGGCGATCGGGGCGTCCGTGTCGGCCCAGGAGGTGAACCTGGAACCCGGCCATTCGCTGCTCAACCGGGTCGTCGAGGCGTATCAGGCGCTGCCGGGGTACGCCGACACCGGGTCGGTGACGCTCTCGTTCGCCGTCGCGGGAGAGGTGGAGACGCAGACAATCCCCCGGCCCTTCGCCTTCGCCCGGTCGGGGAAGATCGCCGTGGACTTCGAGCCGGCGCACTTCTCGATCGACGGGGAACGCCAGGTTTCGGCGATCGCCGGGCTGTACCTCGTCGCCGACGCCCCCGGGGCGATCACCGACGAGGTGCTGGCGCGGGATCCGGCCGCCGCGTACATCTTCGGGGGGCTGCCGGGGATTCCGTCGATGACGCTCTTCCGCCTGCTGACCTCCGAGGACGCCTACCGGGAAATCCTGGAGGGTGTCGAGCGGCTGGAGCGCGAGCCGGAGCGTCGGGTCGGCGGGGAGGAGTGCCGGTCGCTGCGGATCGTCCCCCGATCGGGGCCGACCGTCCGGCTCCTGATCGACCCGAAGTCGTTCCTGATCCGCCGGATCGAGGTCATCCCCCGGTTCTCGGACCTTCCGCAGGGCGTGGAGGTCAAGGAGATCTCCTGGAGCCCCGGCGAAATCCTCACCGGGGAGCCGCCGGCCGAGCGGTTCGCCTACCGGCCGGGGCCCGACATGACGCCGGTGGACAGCGTCGCCGCCCTGATCGGGGGAGAGGAGGGCCGGGAACCCGGCGCGGCGCTCCTCGGCAAGCCCGCCCCGGAGTTCTCGCTCGATCTGCTGGCCAAGGACGGCTCGCTGGAGCGCGTCGGCCGGGCCGATCTGGCGGGGAAGGTCGTGCTGATCGACGTCTGGGCGACCTGGTGCGGCCCCTGTCGGCCGGAGTTGCAGGCGGTCGAGGCGCTGGTGGATCGGTTCGAGAGAGGGCCGGCCGCTGACCGCCTCCGGATCATCTCGCTCAATATTGATACCCCCCCGCCGCCCGAGCTCGAGGACGGCGGTCTGGCCGAGAGCGGTTCGACGGGGGGAGAGCCGGTCGCCGAGGAGAAGCCCGACGCCCCGCCGGCCGAGGTCGTTCGAGGGATGGTCGATGACTACCTCGATCGGACCGGCCTCGACCTCGACCGCCCCCCCCTCTCCCGGATCGCGATCGATCCCGACGGCAAGGCGATCGATGCCCTGGGCATCCAGGCGATCCCGATGCTTCTTCTGATCGGCCCCGACGGGGTGGTCCGGGCGGTCCACGCCGGCGCCCCTGCTCGGGTCGTCGGGGAGTTGGCCCCGACGATCGAGGGAATGCTTGCACCGTCCCCCCCGGGGAGCGATGAATCGGTGACGAGATGAATCGTCGCCGACGCCTCGGGAGGAGTCCCGGCCCGGCCCCTTCGGGCGCCGGGCCCTCCGCCCTCCGGTCGTCCCCCCATCCCCTGGAGTCTCCTCCGTGATCGCGACCCTGACCGCTCTTGTCCTGGGACTGGTGCCGATCGCTCCGATCGACGACGAGGCGAGGGCCTTGCTCGACCGGGTGGCCGGGGCCTACCGGGGGCTCGACCGTTACGCCGACCGGGGGGAGCGGACGCTCTCCTTCGTGTTCGACGGGGTTCCCGTCGAGCAGGTGGAGCCGTTCCGGTTGGCGTTTGAGCGGCCCTCCCGCTTCGCCGTGCTGTCGCCCGGGGCCCGAGTGGTGAGCGACGGGGATCGGTTGCTGACGGTGGTGACCCCGAGCGGGCTGTTCGAGACGGTCGCCGCCCCCGGGCCCGCCAGCGTCGATACGATGGCCGTCTCGGCCGTGGGCTCGACCCTGCTGGGAGACCCGGTCGGGCCTCCGGTGCCGCTGATCCTCGGCCTGTTGACCGGCGAGGAGCCCGATCGGTCGATTCCGAAGGGGCCCGAAGCGGTGGCGCTGGAGGAGGACCGGGAGTGGCGGGGGAAGCCCGTCCGGGTGCTCCGGGTGCCGATGATCGGCCGGGCCGACTGGCGGCTGTTCATCGACCCGGAGTCGTTGCTGATCGTCGGCGGCGAGGCGGTCGTGCCCGAGGAGGCGATGGCGGAGATCGCGCCGCCCGGGGTCGCGCTGGAGCGGGTCGAGGTGACGTGGTCGGCGGGAGAGATACGGACCGGTCCGCCGGCCGAGGAGGAATCGGACCTGTTCTCGACCGAGCCTCCCGCCGGGATGGCGGAGGTCGGCCCGCTGCTCGATCCGGAGGCAAGGGCCCGGAAGGAGGCCGAAACGCTCGCCGCCGACCCGAGGGTCGGCCGGCCGGCGCCGCAGTTCACCGTCCCCCTGCTCGGGGACGACGGCCTGGGGGAAGAGATCCGGGCGGTCGACCTGGAAGGGAAGGTCGTGCTCGTCAACTTCTGGGCGACCTGGTGCGGTCCCTGCCTGAAGGAGCTGCCGGAAGTCGCCGGCCTGATCGACTCCTTCGCCGGGGCGGAGGCGGCCGACGACTTGCGGATCCTCTGTGTGAGCATCGACGAGGCGGCCGACGAACCCGAGGAGCTGGCCCAGGAGCTGCTCGTCTTCCTTGGCCGGAACGAGCTGGCCCTCCGGCGCCCTCCGATGGCGGAGGTCGCGCTCGACGCCAGCGGGGCGATGGCCCGCGCCTTTGGCGTCACCGGCATCCCGACCTCGGTCCTGATCGGCCGGGACGGCACGATCCGAGCGGTGCTGACCGGCTTCGACCCGGCCTATCGTCGCAAGATCGGAGGGCAGATCGAAACGCTCCTGGCCGCCCCCGACGCGGGGGGGGACCCGGACTGACCGGCCGACCCGCCGACCGCCTCGGATTCCGGCCGAAACCGGCGGCGTTCCGCTGGCACCGGGGGGGCCGCGGTCTGCTGTGCTCCCGATCTACAGATCCGTCCCTTCCTCATTCTGAACCCCTGGTGATCGAGGAGCGTGATGCTCAGCCCGAAGGTTGAACTGCGCACCGAGCGAGGCGTGCTGTATGCCGAATTCTGGGATTGCCTGCGTCTGGATCCGGCCCCGGTGAAGGAGTTGCTGGCGAAGTACAAGACCGCCTCCGGCGGCGCCGGGAGGCCAGACCTGATCGTCGACTTTTCCGGCGTGACCTTCGCGGGGTCGGCGGCCCTGAGCGGGTTCGTGAATCTCCAGCGGGCCGTCCGGCAGAACGGCGGCAAGGTGGTCCTTTGCAACCTGGAGCCGACCGTCGCCGAGGCCTTCCGGCTGAGCCGAATCGACTCCCTGTTCACCGCCGTTCCCGACCCGGAGGCCGCCTTCACGACGATCCTCGGCTGACCCGCTCCCGGCCTGTCCGGCCCGCGAACGCGAGGGAGGCCGGCCGTGTCGGATCGCCAGCCGCGTCGAGGTCGGGCCAGGCCAGGCCAGGCGAGGCGAGGCGAGGAGAGGCGAGGCGACCCGAGGGGGCGGCCGGCGCACCAGATCGAGCCGAGAGGATCGCGACCATGTCCGGAGCCTACACCGGCCCGCTCGAGAAGGTCGGGCCCTGCCAGTGGAAGATCCCGAAGAGCTACCGAGACGACATGCGGGTCGACGGTCTGATCTTCGCCGACGACCGGCTCATCGAGCAGATCCGCAAGGACCAGGGGCCGGAGCAGGTCGCCAATGTCGCGACCCTGCCCGGAATCCAGCGCGCCAGCCTGGCGATGCCGGACATCCACTGGGGCTACGGCTTCGCCATCGGCGGGGTGGCCGCGACCGACCCCGACGAGGGGGGCGTGATCTCCCCCGGAGGTGTCGGGTATGACATCAACTGCGGGGTCCGCCTGCTCCGGTCGGAGCTGACCTGGGAGGAGACGAAGCCTCACCTCAAGCGGCTGGTGGACCAGCTCTACCGGGACATTCCCACCGGCGTCGGCCAGTCGGGCCACTACACCTTCCGCCCGGACGAGCTGGCCGAGCTGATGGACCAGGGCGCTCGCTTCGTGGTCGATCGCGGCTGGGGGACTCCCCGGGACCTCGAATTCACCGAGGCCGGCGGCCGGCTCGAGGGGGCCGAGCCCGACCGCGTCAGCCCCCGGGCGTTTGCCCGAGGAGCCGACCAGTGCGGCACGCTCGGCTCGGGGAACCACTTCCTGGAGGTCCAGGTGGTCGACCGCGTGCTCGACGAGCAGGCGGCCGAGGTCATGGGCCTGCGCGAGGGGATGATCACCGTCCTGATCCATTCCGGCTCCCGGGGCCTCGGCTATCAGGTCTGCGAGGACCACCTCGCGATGTTCCGAGACGCTCCTCGGACGTATGGATTCGAGCTCCCCGATCGGCAGCTGGCCTGCGCCCCGGTGCGCAGCCCCGAGGGGCAGGCGTACCTGGGAGCCATGCGGGCGGCGGCCAACTTCGCCTGGTGCAACCGGCAGTTGCTGACCCATCAGGCCCGGCTGGTCTTCCAGCGCATCTTCGGCCAGTCGGCCGAGTCGCTGGGGATGGACCTGGTCTACGACGTGGCGCACAACATCGCCAAGTTCGAGGACCACGAGGTCGGCCTCGACCGCCGCAAGACCGTCTGCGTGCACCGCAAGGGAGCGACCCGGGCCTTCCCGCCCGGACATCCGGAGATCCCGGCGCCGTACCGAGGGATCGGCCAGCCGGTGATCATCCCCGGCAGTATGGGGACGGCCAGCTGGGTGCTCGCGGGGCAGGAGGGGAGCATGCGCCAGTCCTTCGGTTCGAGCTGCCACGGCGCCGGCCGGATGATGAGCCGCACCGCCGCGGTCAAGCTGGCCGCCGGCCGTCGGATCGACAAGGAGCTGGACGCGATCGGCATCATCGCCCGGGCCCGGGGACACAAGGGGCTCGCGGAGGAGCAGCCGGCGGCGTACAAGGACGTGGATCAGGTGGTCGAGGTCGTCGACACCGCCGGCATCTCCAAGAAGGTCGCCCGGCTGCGGCCGATCGGCGTGATCAAGGGCTAGGGGCGGCCGACGGCCAGCGCGACCGACGCGCGTTGCCGGCCGAGGTGCTGGCCGAGTCCGCCCGTAGGGTCAAGGCCCCCCGGCTCCCCGAGCCGGGCGGGCCGATGCCTTCGGGAACGGAGTCGGACCCGGCCCTCGCCAGGTCCGCAACCGCCCGGCGTCCGATTGGATCGCCGCCTTGGGGTTCGGCTCGATCTCGGGCCCGTTTCCTCCTCCCGAGGTCGCATCGGCCCCGACGCCCCCCCTATAATGGGGCCGTTGGCGAACCCAGGGGGCGATCGGGCGATGAGTGTGTCGGATCGGACGGCCGAGATCGACCCGGAACGGACCCTCCGAGAGCGGTTCGGCCTGGAACGGTTCCGCCCCGGCCAGCGGGAGGTCATCGACGCGGTCCTTGGCGGCCGGGATGTCCTCTGCGTGATGCCCACCGGCGGGGGCAAGAGCCTCTGCTACCAGCTTCCCGCCCTGGTGATGGAGGGCTTGACGCTGGTCGTCAGCCCGCTGATCGCCCTGATGAAGGACCAGGTCGACGCGCTGCGGGCCCGAGGGATGCGGGCGACCCTGATCAACTCGACGCTCGATCCCGACGAGCAGCGCGCCCGGCTGATGGAGGCCGAGGCCGGGCGGTATGATCTGCTGTACGTCGCCCCGGAGCGATTCCGGAGCCATCGGTTCGTCGAGACGATGGCCCGCCTCCGCCCGGCTCTGTTCGCCGTGGACGAGGCACACTGCATCAGCGAATGGGGCCACGATTTCCGCCCCGACTACGCCCGGCTCGGCCTGGCCCGCCGCAAGCTGGGAATGCCGCCCTGCATCGCGCTGACGGCGACGGCCACGGATCTCGTCCGGCGCGACATCGCCGAGCAACTCGACCTCCGCGAGCCGGCCCAGTTCATCACCGGCTTCGACCGGCCGAACCTGGCGTATGCGGTCGTCGAGGCCCGCCGGGACGCGGACAAATGTGAGGAGCTGGCGCGATTGCTCCGGCGCACGTCGGGGTCGGTGGTCGTCTACGCCTCCAGCCGGAAGCGGTGCGAGTCGGTGGCGGCGTTCATTGGCGAGGATCTGAGGAGGTCGGTCGTCTGCTACCACGCCGGGCTCGATCGGGAGCATCGGCACGCGGCGCAGGAAGCGTTCATGAACGGCGACGTCGACGTGATCGTCGCCACGAACGCTTTCGGCATGGGGGTGGACAAGCCTGACATCCGGGCCGTCGTCCACTTCAACATCCCCGGTACCCTGGAGGCCTATTACCAGGAAGCCGGCCGAGCCGGCCGAGATGGCTTGCCTGCCGACTGCCTGCTGCTGTACGCGCCAGGGGACCGAAAGCTCCAGCAACTGTTCATCGAGAGCGAGTATCCTCCCCGAGAGGTCGTCTTCCAGGTTTATGAGTACCTCCGGCACGTCGACGCCGACCCGATCGAGCTGACGCAGGCCGAGATCAGGGAGGCGCTGGGCCTGGAGTTGAGCGAGTCGGCCGTCGGCTCGGCGCTGAAGATCCTCGAAGGGGCCGGGGCGCTGGAGCGGTTCAGCCCGAGGGAGAACATGGCGATCGTCCGGGTCGACCGGGAGCCGGACGAGCCTCCGCTGGCCGATCGCGTGGGGGCGCAGGCCCCTGTGCAAAAGTTGGTGATGATCGGGCTGGAAGGGCTCTGCGACCGCCGGCTCGGCGAGCCGGTCTACTTCCACCCGGACGAGTTCGCCTCGGCCCTGGGAATCGACCGCACCGCCTTGAACCGGGCGCTGAAGCTGCTGACCGCCGAGCTGCCGGTGACGTACGTCCCGCCGTTCCGGGGGAACGCGGTCCGGATCCTCGACCGATCGAGGCGGGCCAAGCACCTGGAGATCGACTTCTCCGCCCTGGAGAAGCGGAAGCGGTCCGAGTACGAGAAGCTCGACCGGATGATCGGCTACGCCGAGGCCCGGCGCTGCCGTCGGGCGGTGATCCTCGGCTACTTCGGCGATCCGCACCCAAGCAACTGCGGCCGATGCGACTGCTGCGCCGGGGGGGGCGACGGGGGCGACGGCGAGCCCTGCGTGGTCGACACGCCGGCGGCCCGGGAGGTTGTGCTCAAGGTGCTCTCCGGAGTGGCCAGGGCCAAGGGGAGGTTCGGCAAGACGATCGTGGCCCAGATGCTCGCAGGATCGGGCTCGGAGAAGATGAACCGCTTCGGGCTGACCCGGTTGAGCACCTTCGGCATCCTCGGCGACTTCACGCAGCAGGAGCTGGCGCAGTTGATCGATGCGCTGACCCAGGCCGGGCTCATCGAATCGGAGGAGGTGGATCGGTTCAAGACGGTCGTTACCCTGGCCGAGCCGGGCTGGGCGTACCTGAAGGAGCTTGGCGAGGGGGGGCCGCCGATCGTGCTCTTCGGCCTGCCGGGGCCGTTGGCGTTCAAGCTCCGGACCGGCGGCCTGCGCCGGGTGGAGCCGAGCAGCCGTCCTGGGGAGTCCGCTCCGATTCCTGGTCCGAACGGTGCCGACGACGAGCAGGGAGAGGACTCCGGCGTCTCCTGGCCGGCCGAGGATCCGGCCGGGATCACCCCGCCATCACGATCGGCCGACGACGAGGCGCTGATCCAGAAGCTCCGGGCGCTGCGGTCGGCCTGGGCTCGCGAGGCGGGGCTCTCTCCTGGCTACGTGCTGGCGAATGAGACACTGGAACAGCTCGTGAGGCACCGGCCGAGGACTCCCCAGGAGATCGCCGCGATCAAGGGGATTGGCCCGGCCAAGCTGGAGCGGTACGGCTCGGCGCTGCTGGAGGCGATCACCGGGACTTCAGGAGGCCCGACTCCGCCGGCCAACGGCGATCCGGCCCGGCCGACCTCGGATGACGGGACGTTCCCGACCGCCGAGCCGGCCCCGATCGAGAGGCACGCTCCCCAGGCCCCTTCGGGGGGGACGGACCCGGTCGGGACGTCGGGCGTCGCTCAGGAGGAATGGACCGGACGGCTGCTCGACCGCGGCTTCAGCGCCGAGGAGGCCTCGGCGATTCGAGGGCTGGAACTCGACACGATCATCGGGCACGCGACCCAGCTCGCCCGTCGGGGGAGGGCGGTCCCCCTCGACGCCTTCCTTCCCTCCGAGGTCGTCCGTCGCTGGGAGGGCTGGCTTGCCGATCGGAAGCCCGACCTCCCTCCGGACGCCGGCCATCGAGCGGGCCTCTGGGACTTGTTCCTGGCCTGCCGAGGCCAGATCCTTCCTGACTCCGAACCCGACTCCGACCCGAACCCGGCCCCCTGATCCGGGGACCGGGGGCTCACTCCGCGACGGGTCGGCCGAACCGATTCCGAGGTCCTGCCGCAGCGATGCCCGATCGCGAGCCCGAACCCTTCCGGATGCGGATCGTCGACCTCATCCTGCTGACCTTCGGCCTGGCCCTGCTTCGACCCCGACCTCCCCGGCCCAGCGATGCGACATCGAGGAGCGTCGGGATCAGTTGTCGGGCGACTCGTGCAGGGCCTCGATTGGCAGGCGGTCGACCTGGTTGGGAAGGTCGCCGGTGTCCTCGTTCTGCCAGTAAAGGACCCCTCCCTTGGCGAAGAAGCCGTTCTCTTCGCCGAAGCGGCGGACGACGGGGCGGAAGGCGTCGGGGGCGTCGGCTCGGCCGGCTCGGAGGGGACGCGACCAGCCGGAATCGAGGCCGGTGAAGACAAAGGCGCCGAAGCGTTCGTCGTCGGAGAAGAACAGGTCGTTGACAAGGCCGTCGCCGTCGAGATCGAGGAAGCGGAGGCCGGAGTCGAGCCCCTGGAAGCCGCTGGTCCAGGCTCCGGCGGGGAGGAGGAAGGGGAGCTTCTCCCAGGAGCTGTCGGACGGGGCCCAACGGTAGGCGCCACTCGTGTCAGTCAGGCCGCGGTCGCGGTTGGTGAGGATGGCCTCGCAGATGCCGTCGCCGTCGAGGTCTCGGAAGCGGAGGCCGTCGACGTCGACCGGCAGGCCGCGGAGTCGGGCGTCCTGGAGGACCCAGCGGTTCCCGTCGAAGATCCAGCAGTGCTTGACCGGCCCCTCGCCGCCGATCATCGCCGGAGAGCCGTCGGGGTCGAGAACCGCGAAGCGGACGGCGGTCGGGTGCTCGGCCCCCTCGTGCATGATGAGGCTGGTGGGCATCGGCCTCAGCTCCCAGCGCCGGCCGGCGGGCTTCCAGATGCGGGTGACTCGGGGGCCGCCGTCGCCGAGCAAGACATCCAGGTAGCCGTCGTTGTCGAGGTCGATCAGGCGAACGCCGTTGTCCCGGCCGAAGCGGTCGCGCACGGGCTGGCCGCCGAGCAGGTTGGCGTCGAGCCGCTCCTGGGCCTCTCGGAAATTCAGGAAGCGGACTCGGTTGCCGTAGGTTTTCGAGGCGTAGTCGATGAACTCGACCACTTGCTCGGGCTCGATCCACCCGTGGGGGTGGAAGACCATGGTGAAGACGCCCTGCTTGATCACGGTCGCATCGAGCGCCCGTTTCCAGTCCTCGATCGTCTTCGGGTTGTTCTCGCCGTGATGGTTCTGGGCTTCCCAGTCGCTGGGGACCATGCAGGGGAATTCCCAGCAGAGCCGGTTGATGAGGTACGGGTACGGGTAGTCCTCGACCCAGTTGACGAACCCCTCGCTCGGCAGATACTTGCGGAACCTCGGGGTGCCGTCCGGATCGACGACCAGGCCTCGGGGGAGGTCCGGGTCGTCGGGGGTGAGCACGACACAGACGGAGGAGTCGATGGTGAGGAAGTGCTGCTCGCCGCTCCGCTCCTCGAAGATCTCGCGGTAGAAGCGGGGGCTGGGGGAATTCATCGAGTCGCAGCAGGGCATCCGGAAGGCGACCGGGGTGTTGCCGGGAATCCTCCGCAAGAGGTCGACGCCGTCGTGGTAGGTCCGGGCCGCCTTCTCGAAGTCTCCCCCGGCCAGCAGGGGGCAGGGGTGGTCAAGGGTGTGCACCTCCATCGAGATCCCCTCGGCCAGCCAGTCGGCGACCTGGGGGCTCTCGGGGTCGACCCGGTTGGTCATGATGCTCACCGGCGCCCTTCCCTCGATCTTCTTCAGGTGGTCGAGGATCGGGCGGAGATACCCTTCATACTTCGGGGTGTTGTCCCTCAGGTCGTCGATGGCCAGGATCACGACGGCGTCCACGCCCTCCTCGCCAATCCACTGCGGGGTGGTCAGCTTGGGGAAGGAGCGCCCGACGTCGTAAGGGGACATCCCGTCGAGGTACGTCAGCCGGTTTCCTTTCGCCGCCGTCGAGGCCGCCCCGGCGGGAGTCGGGGCGGGGGCCTCCTGCGGCGGGGACAGGCAAAGGGCGGTGAGGAGAGCGGCGGCGAGCATCGGCGAGTCCTCTGCGGGCGGAGGGCGATCCAGGGAGATCGGGGGCAGGCGACCGTGGTGGCGAAACCGGTGTCTTGCGTGCTATCTTATCCCATCGAGGACCATCGACCCAGGTTCCTCCCTCCCCTCGATCCGCCTCGGGCGGGGTCGATTCCGCTCAAGGAGCCCCCGAATTCCGGGGCCGATTGAGCCGTCCGGCCCAGGCACACCGCCGGGAGCCCGCTCGCCCCCGGTCGACGCTCCGGATCGGCTTTGCTCGCTCCCCAGATGCCGAGATTCCGACTCGGATTCGCTCCGATCGTTCGCTCCGAGGCGATTCCCAGAGCCGACCGGCCAGCCCCCCGTCTCCAGGACCTGCGGCCTCGGTCGACTCGACACGAGGAGGGCCGTCCTTGAACGCTTCCCCCCCGGCCGGAGCAGGAGTCTCGGCGCTGGAGCTCATCGAGGTGAGCCGGCGCTACCCCGAAGGAGGAGGGGTCGAGGCGATCGATCTGGAGGTTCCCCGGGGAGAGCGGCTGGCGGTCGTCGGCCCTTCGGGATCGGGGAAGACGACGCTGTTGCGGCTCATCGCGGGGCTGGAGCGGCCGGATGGCGGAGCGATCCGCATCGATGGCACGCCGGCGAACGAACGGCCTCCCCGCCGTCGCGGGCTGGCGATGGTCTTCCAGGAGCAACCGCCGTACCCTCACCTGGACGTGGCCGGCAACCTCGCCTTCGGCCTGAAGGCGAGAGGACGGGCCCGCGAAGAAATCCAAGGGCGCGTGCGGGAGGTCGCCGACCGGCTGGGGATCGGGGGGATGCTTTCCCGGAGGCCGGCGCAACTCTCGGGGGGGGAGCGGCGCCGGGTCGTGCTCGGCCGGGCGCTGGCGACCGGGGCGGGAATCGTGCTGCTGGATGAGCCGTTCTCGGCCCTCGACCCGCCGCTGAGGTCCGCCCTCCGCGCCGATCTGATCGCCTGGCAAGAGCGCCAGGGCGGGACGATCGTCCTCGTCTCGCACGACCAGGCCGAGGCAATGGCCTTCGGGCACCGTCTGGCGGTCATCCGGGGGGGGCACCTGCTCCAGATCGGTGCTCCGGCGGAGGTCTACGCCCGGCCGTCCCACCGGTTTGTGGCCGAGTTCGTCGGCGACCCCGGCGCGTCGGTGATCCGGTGCCGGATCCGAGTCGACCCGGACGCCGGCCGGATCGACGGCCTCTTGCCCGGCGCCTCCTGGACGGTCCCCCGGGGGACTCCCTGGATGGAGGCCCTGGCCGGGCGTCCCCGGCGGGAGGTCGACCTCGCGCTTCGCCCCGAGCACGTCGAACCGATCACGACCGAGGCCTCGGCCGACTCGCCGTCGCTGGTGGGGAGGGTCGAAGGGGTCGAGCCCCGGGGGTTCCTCCGGCTCGTCTCGGCCCGGGTCGGTGAGCACCGGCTCCGGTTCTGGTCGCGGCCCGCCGACGGGCCCGAGCCAGGGGACCGCGTCCCGCTCCGGCTCCGGCTGCGTGACGCCTCCTGGTTCGACCCCGATACCGGAGAGGAGATCCGGACGGGGGGGTGAGCCAACCAGGGTCGAGGGGAGATCAGGGCAGGAGGGAGCTCGTGCCGTTGGCCTCGCCGAACCCCCGGAGCATCACGGAGTCGGGGACGGCCTGTCGGGAGAAGTAGGGGATGGTCGCGGGATCGGCGTCGGCATTGGCGTCGGTGGCCAACCCGGTGAGGTCCTGCATCGGGGAGGCCTCGGCGGGCAGGGTGCCGAGGTGGGCCGCCAGGCGATTGAGGACGGTCCTGGCCGCGTCCTCGTCGCCGAAGAGGCCGACCCGGACGCGAGCCTCGGTGGCGGGGCCGCGGTCGAGCAGGGTCAGGTCGACCCGTCGGCCGTCGGCCGTGCGGCCGTGGACCCGGGTCGCCTCGGCGTCGGCCTCGACCAGGCCGACACGACGGATCTGGAGGTCGTCCATCGCCTCGCCGAGAGCGGCCTCGACCTCGGTCCGAGGCCGGGCGAAGCCTTGCGAGGCCATGCCCGAGGTGTAGGAGTAGGTCGGGACGACCAGCGATGGTCCTCCCTGGCCGATCGGCCCCGTGGTCTGGCAGCCGGAGAGGCCAAGAATCAGGAGCGCCGGCCCTCCGATCCCCCGGGCGATCCGCCCGGCCGCCACCTTCGCCCTCACCGTCATGCCGCGCCTCCGTGGCGAACCGGGCCGATCGAGGGGCGTCCGGCCTCCTCGGGAATCAGCCGCAGGGTAGACGACCGGGCCCGGGCGGTCAATGCCGCTCGGGATCGTCGGGGGAGGGGCCGGTTGGGGAGGGAGAATGGCGTTGACACACGCGTACGCACGTTCTATCTTCGGATCGAAGGCTGCGGCCGAGGCGGGGACGACCGGCCGGATCGGCGTTTCTCGCCCTGGATTGCCCGAGGAGCGACAGCCGATGGACCGCGATTGTCGGGGCCGGCTCCGGCGGCCCGAGCAGGCCCGGGGGCTCCAGCCGATGCACCCGCTCTTGCCGGATCGCTGGGAGAGCCGGGCGCTGCGGGTGGCGATGTCGGAGGACGACTGGGCCCGGCTGGAGGCGCTGGTTCGCCGGGTCGCCGACGGTGAGGAGACCCGGGCCCGAGCCCTCGGCGCCGCGCTGTCTTACCTCTTGCGTCACGAGGCCGCCGTTGCCCCGCAGCCGGGCCCGCTCGATTGGCTCGACTGGGAGCGTCGCAAGGCGTACCGGGCCCTCCGCCTGCTCCAGCCGGGGGCCTGAGGCGATCGCCGAGATCGCCCCGACCTGACCGCGACCGATCGCCCTCGGTTCGGAGCCGGGGGGCCGCCGTCTCGCCCGTGCTCGAGGCCCGCCCTCGACGCGATTCCGTCCGCAATTTCCCCCAGGAGAGAACTCAGTGGCGACCACCACGCCCGCGCACGATGTCAAGGATCTCGCCCTGTCCAAGGCCGGCCACAAGCGGATCCTCTGGGCCGACCGCGACATGCCCGTGCTCTCGACCATCCGCGAGCGGTTTACCAAGGAGCAGCCGCTCAAGGGTCTGCGGATGTCGGCCTGCCTGCACGTGACCGCCGAAACGGCCAACCTCGCCCGCACCCTGAAGGCCGGCGGCGCCGACCTGGTGCTGATCGCCTCCAACCCGCTCTCCACCCAGGACGACGTCGCCGCCAGCCTGGTGCAGGACTTCGGCATCTCCGTCTACGCGATCAAGGGCGAGGATGAGACGACCTACTACAAGCACATCGCCGCGGCGCTGGCCCACAAGCCGAACGTGACGATGGACGACGGTGCCGACCTGGTCAGCGCCATGATCTTCCTCGCGCTGAACCGGATGGACGACCTCCATGCCGAGGTCCGCTCCTGGGCCTCCAGCCTGTCGGCCGACGAGCGGTCGGGCTTCTGCGACAAGATCGTCGCGAGCATGGAGGAGACGACCACGGGAGTCATCCGTCTCCGGGCGATGGAGAAGGACGGCGTCTTGAAGCTGCCGGTCATCGCCGTCAACGATGCGCAGACCAAGCACTTCTTCGACAACCGCTACGGCACCGGCCAGAGCACAATGGACGGCGTGCTTCGCGCCACCGACATGCTCATCGCCGGCAAGAAGATCGTCGTCTGCGGCTATGGCTGGTGCGGCAAGGGCGTCGCCCTGCGGGCGAGGGGCCTGGGCGGCCACGTGATCGTCACCGAGGTCGACCCGATCCGGGCCCTGGAGGCCGCGATGGACGGCTTCGAGGTCATGCCGATCGCCAGCGCCGCCAAGGTCGGCGACCTGTTCATCACGGTCACGGGGAACATCCACGTGATCCGGGACGAGCACTTCGCCGCCATGAAGGACGGCGCCATGATCTGCAATTCCGGCCACTTCAACGTTGAGCTGCAGCTTGACGGCCTGGCCAAGCAGGCCAAGACGGTCACCAAGGACATCCACCCGTTCGTCGACCAGTACGAGCTGCCCAACGGGAACCGGCTGTACGTTCTGGGAGAGGGCCGGCTGATCAACCTGGCCGCCGCTCACGGCCACCCCGCCAGCGTGATGGACATGAGCTTCGCCGCCCAGGCGCTGGCCACCGAGTGGAGCCTGAAGAACAAGGGCAAGCTCGAACACAAGGTGTATCAGGTGCCGGTGGCGGTCGACGAGTACGTCGCCAAGCTCAAGCTCCAGACGATGGGGATCGCCATCGACGAGCTGACCGCCGAGCAGACGAAGTATCTCAACAGCTGGGAACAGGGCACCTGAGCCCGGGCCCTCGCCGAACCTCGCCCGCCGGGCCGACCGCCGACCGCCGCGCTGGCGGTCGGCGGTTTTTCGCGCGCCGTCGGGCGTCGGATCGGGTACCGACCTCCTCCCGCTCCTCGATTTCGAGGAGCGGGGGCCTGACTGACCGAACCGGGCCCGGCGGCCGCCGGCCCGATGCCCCTCCACGGACCACCGACCATGCCTGAGATCCGGCCATTCCGAGGCGTCCGCTACGACCTGGCCCGCGTGGGAGACCTGTCGAAGGTGGTGGCGCCCCCCTACGACGTCATCGGCCCCGACCTCCAACGGAAGCTCTACGACGACAGCCCGCACAACGTCATCCGCCTGGAGCTCGGCCGGGACGAGCCCGGGGACGACGACCGGACCAACCGCTATTCCCGAGCCGCGAAACTGCTGAAGGACTGGAGGCGAGAGGGGGTGCTCGCCGACGAGTCGCACCCGAGCCTGTACGTCTATCACCAGACCTTCGAGGTCGAGGGGAAGGTGCACACCCGCAAGGGGTTCATGGCTCGGGTCCGCCTCGAGCCGTTCGGCCAGGGCAAGATCTACCCGCACGAGGAGACGATGTCCGGCCCGAAGGCCGACCGCTTGAAGCTGTACGAGGCGACCGGCTTCAACCTCAGTCCTGTCTTCGGCCTGTATCCCGATCCGGGCAACGGGGCGCTGACCGCCGTCGAGGCCGGCATCCGGGACCGGACCCCGCTGACCGTGACCGACCACCTTGGCGTGGAGAACCGCCTCTGGCCGGTGTCCGACGTGGAGGTGCTCTCCGCCGTGCAGGGGCTCATGGCCGAGAAGCCGGTTTTCATCGCCGACGGCCACCACCGCTACGAGACGGCCGTCCGCTACCGAGACCTCCGCGCCGAGGCGGGAGAGCTGACCGGGCCTGACGACCCGGCGAACTTCTGCCTGATGATGCTCGTCTCGATGAGCGACCCGGGGTTGCAGATCCTCCCCACGCACCGGCTTGCCTCGGGATATCCGGGCCTGACCGCCCAGAAGCTGGCCGAGTTGCTCTCCCCCGAGTTCGATCTGGAGGATTTCGGCGAAGGGCCCTCCGGCTGCCGGGCGTGCTGGCAGGAGATGGAACTGGACGGCTCCCAGAACCTGATCGGTTTCGGCACCGTCGCCGACGGCCGCTGGACCCTGGCCCGGCTCCGATCCGACGCCACGATGGACGCCCTCGTTCCCGAGCACTCTCCCGACTGGCGGAGCCTGGGCGTGAGCATCCTCCAGGAGCTGGTCTACAAGAAGCTTCTGTCAGGCCTGGGCTTCCCGGAGCGGACCTATGTCCATCTGATCGACGAGGTGCTCGCGGCGGTCGACTCCCGGTCGTGCGACCTCGCCTGCCTTGTCCCTCCCGCGGGGATGGAGCACGTCGAGGCGATCGCGTCGAACCTGGAGAAGATGCCGCCCAAGAGCACGTACTTCTATCCGAAGTTGCTCACGGGACTGGTCCTGAACCCGATCCGATGATCCCGGAGCCCCTCGGGCCGAGCGTCGCCTCGGCCCGGGGGAGACTTCTTTCCGACGACCCTGGCCGTCCGCGATTCCCGACGCTCCGCCCTGCGACGACTCCTGGATTCTTCCCGTGCTTGGGCCGCGCCGGACCCCTGGGCTCGAGCACGACGCGGGGAGCCCTCTGGAAGGAGGGGGCTCAGAACCCCGGTTCGCCGATCAAGTGGAGCACCTGCTCGATCCGGGCCTGACGGAAGAGGGCGGTCTCGAAGGGGGAGTAGTACGAGGGACTGGTGTACCGGTACGGGTCGGCGGCGAGGATGCCGCCAAGGGAGCGCTGCACGACAAAGGAGCCGACCTTGCCGAGATGGCCCAGTGGCTCGGCCTCTCGGAGTATGTAGATGAAGAGATCGGTGTTGCCGTCGACGGCGGGGTCGTAGGGCCTCCCCTCGATGGCGGCGAGCAGTTCCTCGCCGGAGGGGAGGCGTTGCTCGCGGCCCCTCAGAAGGTTCGTCTCTCCCAGGTCGAGGTGCATGACGCCGTCGATGATCGTGCCCGAGCCGATATTCGGCGATCCTCCCCCGATCAGCGGGCCGGCGCCCGGGTTGGTGGGCGAGAGGGGGATGAGCAGCGTCTTCATCGTTTCGGAGAGCTTCGCGTCGAAGGCCGCCGCCGGCTGGGCGTCGGGGCCGAAGAGCAGGTCGAGCGGCACGCCCTCGGCTGACCTCAGCCGCTCGTCCACCGGGGACAGGGTGTTCCCCTGATGATCGACGATGATCCGGTTCGGGACCAGCGTGTGGCCCAGCCGCCAGACCGCCGCCGAAAACTCGACCGGCATGTTCGCGATCGGCGCGACCGTATCATCCAGCGGAGCGCCGACGATCAGCGGGGCGAGCTGGTTGGCCACGATCCCCTGGTAGACGCCGATCACCAGGTCGCGGACCCTCGCGAAGAGCATCTCCTTCTGGCGATCGTTCAGGCCCATTGGGTCAGCGTCGCCGAGCAGGCCGAGCATCAGCGTGTTGTGGAACCGCTGGAAGACGGCGTGGATGCGGGCGATCTGCCCGTTGTCGTCGTTCCGCTCGTCGGCGATCACCGCGACGCCGTGCTCGTCCCGGAGCACGTCGATCCCGTCGGCCCCGAGGCGGAAGAGCAGGCCGCTGTCATCATAGAACTGCGGGTCGATCGCCGGTCCGAGGCCGTAGACCGAGTCGAGGTCCAGCGCCGGGTTTCGCTTGTTGACGGGGGAGGAGGGGTCGCCGGGCCCCTGGCCCTGCACATCGAGCAGCGTCACGTCGTGGTCGACGAACTGGCCGAGGAAGACCATGCCCAGCGGGATCGAGTCGGAGAACGCGGGGGCGTTGGGGTCCTCGGCCAGGAGGGTGGAGAGGTCTTTCGCGTCGGGCCGGGCGTCCGGGTCGGCCTGAGTGTCGGGGATCAGCCGCTCGAAGGGGCTGCCGGCGGGGGTCGGGCTGCCGGTGAAGGGGCGATGGGAGGAGGAGAGGTCCTCGACCATGCCGACGACGGTCATCGGCTTCATCCGGAACGGGCGCCGGAGCACGAGGTTGAAGTCCATGCGGTCGGCGCCCATCCTCGCCTCGAACCGCATGACGAAGCGTCCTCTGCGATCAGCTTTCGAGTAGGTGTCGAATTGGCCGTCGAGATCCGAGTCCATGCCGACGATCATGCCAGGCAGGGTGCGGCCGACGAGAACGGCCGTTCCCATCGCGGCGATACCGTCAGCGGGGGCGCCGATGCTGGAGCGGGGGGCCAGCTCGACCGAGATTGGAGCCGTCCGCTCGCGTAGGGGAGTCATTGGGCTGTTCACGCCGGGCATCACGGCCAGCAGCTCGCGGGCCTCCAGCGACTCGACTCGGGGTCGGCGCGAACGATGCCGACTCCTCCGGGGCGGGTCGGGGCGGTGAGTCATCGAATGATCCTGGGCAGAAGAGGCTCGATCGGGTTCGACGGCGGGAGCGAGGGTCGGAAGGGTGGTCGCGCCCACTCCGAGGGCCGAGCGGTTCTCGGAACCGATCGCGGCATTTTGGAACGGGATCGCCGCGTCTCGACAAGTCTACACGATCGCAAACCGGCGAGTTGATTCTCCTTCCGGTGCGGCCCGCCGTGTTGATTCGGGGCAACGCCTCAGGTCCCGGGGGGCCGTCCGGTGTCGGCATCCTGCTGGGGCGAGAGGTCGCTGGCGAAGGGCCGCGAGATCTCCGGCTCGCCGCTGGCCCGCTCCATCTCGCTCCGAAAGTGGGCCGGCGCCCACGTCCTCATGAACCAGTCGAACGGGCCGGGGAGTAGTCGGCTCGCCTCGACGACCCAGCGGGCCGACGTGCCCGGGAAGTGGAACGCCATCCTCCGGTCGATCGCCCGGACCATCTGCCGGACGACTCGATCGGTGGGCTCGGCGTAAGGGGCCCGGCGGGGGGCGTCGCCGGGGCGTTGCCCAAGGGCGACCGCGTGGAACTCGCTCTCGGTCCGATTGGGGCAGGTGGCCCAGACACGCACGCCGGAACCGGCCAATTCGTAACGCAGGCTGCGCACCAGCCCGTTGATCGCATGCTTGCTCGCGGCATAGGCCGACGAGTATGGCAGTCCCACGAATCCCAGGACCGACGAGACGAACATCACCTGGCCGTGTCCTCGGGCCTTCATGGCTGACAGTGCCCGACGGGTCAAATCCATCGGAGCGATGATGTTGAGTTCAACAATCGCGCGGAGGATCGCCGGATCCTCCTGGTCGAACTCGGCGTAATGGCCGATCCCCGCGTTGTTCACCAGCAGGTCCGGCCCGCCGGGGAATTCCTCCATCGCTCGTTGCCAGAGGCGGTCGCGGAACGCCTCGTCCGTCAGATCCCCCGACTCGATCCGGAGCCCCCCCTCGGGGAGTTCCGCCGCAAGTGATTCCAGCCGATCCCGGCGCCGGGCGGTCACCAGCACGGACATCCCCCGGTCCCGGACCAGCTGCCGGGCGAGCTCGCGGCCGATGCCGGCCGAGGCCCCGGTGACGATCGCGGTGCGGACGCTTGACCTCATGGCGTTGCTCGACGAGAAATGGCGGGGAGGGAGACTCCGAACGCGCCGCCAGTCCGCTCCTGCCCGGGGTGCAACCACACGATCATGGGCCTGCTCCGACTCGGACTGCCACTCACCGGAGCAGGTCCAGGGTAACGCGTTCCCCATCGGGATGCGCCCGGGGACCGGTCCCGGGGAAGATTGGGCCTGTTGGAGGGGTGAACCCCGAAGGCGGAGGAGGTGTCAGGGCGGAATCCCGGTCGGCGCGCGGTGGCAGGCGCCATTGCGGCCTGGCGGGGCGTCATTTTACAATGATGCGTTCACGACGGGCCGGGGCCCGGCCCAAGCACCCGCCGAGACCGACCGGAATCGACGCCTTTCTCTGACGCCGAGGCACGCCGTGGCCACGATCACCGAGACCGAGCCGCAGACCCGACAGAACCCGATGACCGGGGCCGAGGCCCTGGTCGAGTCGCTCTATCGGCACGGCGTGAAGGTCGTCTTCGCCTACCCGGGCGGCGCCAGCATGCCGATGCACCAGGCGTTGACCCGGTATCGGGACACCATCCGCACGATCCTCCCCCGCCACGAGCAGGGCGGCATCTTCGCGGCCGAGGGGTACGCCCGAGTCACCGGAGAGCCGGGCGTGGTGATGGCGACCTCCGGCCCCGGGGCGCTGAACCTCGTGACCGGCCTGGCCGACGCGAAGATGGACAGCCTGCCCCTGGTCGCGATCACCGGCCAGGTCCCCACCGGAGTGATCGGGACCGACGCGTTCCAAGAGACGCCGATGGTCGAGGTCAGCCGGGCGATCACCAAGCATCATTATCTTGTCCAATCGGCTCGGGACATCCCCCGGATCGTCAAGGAGGCGTTCCACATCGCCCGCACCGGCCGACCGGGCCCGGTGCTGATCGACGTGCCGAAGGACATCCAGAACACGATCATCCGCGACCCGGAGTTCGACCCGCCGATGGACCTGCCCGGCTACCGCCTCCCGCCGGCGCCGGAGCCGTCTCGGCTCAGGGAGGTCGTCGAGGCGATCCGGGGCAGCAGCAAGCCGATCATCTACTGCGGCGGCGGCGTGATCGCCTCGGGGGCCGCGGAGGAGCTGCGCGAGTTCGCCTCGAAGACGAGTATTCCGGTGGCCATGACCCTGCAGGGGCTCGGCTCGCTGCCTAGCGACCATTACCTGTCCCTGGGCATGCTCGGCATGCACGGGACCGTCTACTCGAACTACGCGATCAACGAGGCCGACCTGCTGCTGGCGCTCGGCGTCCGGTTCGACGACCGCGTCACCGGCAAGCTCTCCGAGTTCGCCAAGCACGGCCGGATCGTTCACATCGACATCGACGCCTCCGAGATCAACAAGAACAAGTTCGCTCACATTCCGGTGCACGCTGACGTCAAGGAGGCGCTGGCCGCTCTGACGCCGATGGTCGAGCAGGCAGACTGGCGCGACTGGCACCGCCAGATCGACTCCTGGCGCGCCAGCGACCCGATGACCTATCCCGACCGGGATGATGCCATCCTGCCGCAGTACGTCATCGACGAGTTCTCGAAGCTCACCGACGGCGAGTTCCTCATGTCCACCGGCGTCGGCCAGCACCAGATGTGGGCGGCGCAGTGGACCCGGTTCAAGCACCCGAGAAGCTGGGTGACCTCCGGCGGGCTCGGGTCGATGGGCTTCGGCCTGCCGGCGGCGATGGGGATGCAGGCCGCGTTTCCCGACAAACTGGTGGTCGATATCGACGGCGACGGCTCGTTCGTGATGAACATCCAGGAGCTGGCTACGATCCACTGCGAGAAGCTGCCGGTGAAGGTGATTGTGCTGAATAACCAGCACCTCGGCATGGTCGTGCAGTGGGAGGACCGCTTCTTCGCCGGGAACCGCGCCCACACCTATCTCGGCCCGGTCGATCACCCCGAGGCCATCGGCCAGGGGGCCGGCGAGCTGCCGGAGATCACCTACCCGGACCTCGTCGGCGTCGCTCGAGGCTTCGGCATCGCCGCCCGGCAGGTCCGGCGCAAGGCCGAGCTGGTCGACGCGCTGAAGGAGATGATCGCCCACCCCGGGCCGTTCGTGCTCGATGTGCTCGTTCCCTACCAGGAGCACGTTCTGCCGATGATCCCCGCCGGCGGAACGGTCAAAGATATCATCAAAGGCTGATCGCCGGCGTTCGGCCTTCCGGTCCCAGCGTCCGGCCTTCCCCTGCTGTCGGCCGGGGCGGAACAGGGGAGGGCCTTGTCGATTGCGGCTGCCAGCTCTCCGTGCAGCCCCCCCGACCCCGAGATCGGCGCCCCTCCGGAGAGCGAAAGCGATGCCGACCGACAACCGATGGCCGGGGCGAACGCTCGCCCCGGCGACCTTCCTGCTCCTGGCGATCCTCGGACCCTGGGTTGCCGGCCCGTCCGCGACCGCCCAGGAACCCAGCCGCGACGACATCCTTCGGGGAGCGCTGCGTCCCGAGCGGACCTGCTTCGACGTCATCGAATATCACCTCGACGTCCGCATCGACCCGGAGGCGAAGTCGGTCGGCGGCTCGAACACGATCGTCTTCGACGCGAGGCAGGACTGCCGCGTCCTTCAGATCGACCTGTTCTCCAACATGGAGGTTTTGGGGATCACGCTCGACGACGACGCCGGCCGGCTCGACTTTCGCCGCGAGGAGAACTCGATCTTCGTCACGCTCCCCGAGGTGCTTGAGCCCGGGAGCCGGCACCGGCTTCTCGTGGAGTACGCCGGCACCCCGATCGTCGCCGAGCGTCCCCCGTGGATCGGCGGCTTCACCTGGGCGGAGGATGCTCGAGGCAAGCCCTGGGTCGCCGTGACCTCCCAGGGGACCGGCGCGAGCCTCTGGTGGCCGCACAAGGATCACCCCGCCGACGAGCCGGAGCGCGTCTCCCTCTCGGTGACGGTTCCCCCCGGTCTGGAGGATGTTTCGAACGGCCGGCTCGTTGAGCGCACCCCCCTGGAGGACGGCTGGACCCGCTTCGTCTGGGAGGTCTCCTATCCGATCAACAACTACTGCGTCACCATCAACATCGCCGACTACGCCTACTTCCGAGACGAGTACCGCCGGGAGGATGGCTCGGTGCTGTCGCTCGATTACTACGTCCTGCCCGAGAACCTGGAGAAGGCGAAGGCCCACTTCGAGCAGACCAAGTCGATGCTCGAGGCCTTCGAGCACCACTTCGGCCGCTATCCCTTCGAGCGGGACGGCTTCAAGCTCGTCGAGAGCCCGCACCTGGGGATGGAGCACCAGTCAGCCATCGCCTACGGGAACGGATACCAGGGGGGCTACCTCGGCCGCTCCCCCTCGGAAGTCGGCCTGAAGTTCGACTTCATCATCATTCACGAGGCGGCCCACGAGTGGTGGGGCAACAGCGTCACCATGAGCGACGAGGCCGACCTCTGGATCCACGAGAGCTTCGGCGCCTACGCCGAATCCCTGTTCGTCGAGCATGTCTTCGGCCGGGAGGCCGCCCTCGATTACATCAACGCCAAGAAGCCGAACGTCCGCAACGCCGCCCCGATCATCGGCCCCTACGGCCAGAACCGCAGCGGCGACCCGGACATGTACGACAAGGGGCAGCTCGTCCTGAACACGCTCCGCAGCGTCCTGGACGACGACGAGCTCTGGTTCGCCACCCTCCGAGAGATTCAGGAGACCTTCCGCTACCGGAATATCTCCGCCGACATGCTCTTCGGCTTCATCAACGCGAGGACCGGCCGGGATCTGACCGCCTTCTTCGACCAGTATCTCCGCCATCCGGGCCTGCCCGTCCTCCAGCTTCGGTTCGACCCCGATGGGGATGATCTGGTCGTCCGCTATCGCTGGGAAGCCGATGTCGAGACCTTCGCCATGCCGATCCGGGTCACGGTCGCCCCCGATCGATTCGAGGAGATCCTCCCGACGGGCGATTGGCAGGAGCTTCGCCTGCAGGGGATCACTCCCGACGCATTCGAGGTCGCCGAGGATCTCTATTATGTCGCGGTCGATCGGGTGTGACCGACGAATGATGTAGATCGGGCCGGTTCGTCCGCCTATGCTGGGGCTCCCCTCACACTCCGGGAGCCACCGCCATGGCCGCCACCATCGTCGCCCGATCCGAGACCGGCTTCACCATC
>NZ_RYZH01000044.1 GCF_003977685.1 Tautonia sociabilis
AGAGCGTTGACGTACACGACGGGTCGCTGGGAGCAGTTCTGGGGCAGGCTCAGCCGGGAGGGATACCCGGTGGCGGCGTAAGCGAGTCCGGAGGGGCCGCGAACCACATCATTCGTCGGTCACACCCACAGTTGCTCGGCGATTGGCCGTTAGGCCATTCACCGTTTCGGGTTCGGTGGATTGGTCGGCCCGAGCGGGCGGGGTCGCGAGTTCAGGAATCTGGGGCCCGGAGCCAACCGGAGGCGAGCCCATTGTCCTCGAGACGACGACGAGGGGCATGGGCCATCCGCGGGAGGAGCCGACGGAGAGGCGAGGCCTCCGGAAGAGGGACCGGAGCCCGATTCCCAGGCAAGGACGCATCCCAGGAGGGCAGCGGGAGCCGGCCGAGGCGGCCGGCAACACCGCCGCCAGCCGGTGGCTCAACCCGGGATCGGCCAGGGAATCAGGTCGGTTCGGCCGTCTCCTAAGGCCGGTCGGAGGGGGGATGGCACGCTCGATGCAGGAGGTCGATGCCCCGAATTGCCCCCTCGCGTCGGCGTTGGGGCGATGTTGATTCTCGGCAACACGGCGGCGTGTTGCTCGGCCGCGACACGAGGATGACGGATCGTTCCGCTGATTGACGATGCCAAGGGCCGCTGCTATGCTGCCGTCACAAACTCCCGGAACGATCGGTAGTTCGATTTAAATCCCACGAATGTGCATCCGGGCAAACCACGCGACCTCGCAGCGAAATCGACCCTGCCTGGATTCTGATCGCCGTCCGAGGCGAGCCCGCCTGGCGCGGCGTCCCCGGCCCTGCAGTCGGTCGAAGCCCACCTGAGACCTCTCCTTCTGGACACCGCAGCACCGGAGACACCACTCGATGAGCACCACGACCCAGTCCATGCTCATATCCGAGCAGATTGCCCGGATCGTGGGGGGCAAGGCCTCGGGCCGAGAGCTGCCGGGCCCGACGCTGGCCGTGGCGCCGGTGACGGTCGCGTCGGTCTTCAAGCGGGTCATGGACGTGGTCGGTGCCGGGCTCGGGTTGGTGCTGCTGGCCCCTCTGATGCTGGCGGTCGCCCTGGTGGTGCGTCTCAGCTCCCCCGGTCCGATCCTGTTCCGGCAGCTCCGGCTAGGCCGAGGCGGCCGGCCCTTCTACGTGCTGAAGTTCCGCACGATGATCGCCGATGCCGAGCATCGGCTGGCCGAGCTGGAGGCGCGCAACGAGGCCGCCGGCGGCGTGCTCTTCAAGATCCGGCGCGATCCGAGGGTCACCCCCCTGGGGGCGTTCCTGCGCCGCAGCAGCCTGGACGAGCTGCCGCAGCTGATCAACGTGCTCCGCGGTGATATGAGCCTCGTCGGTCCCCGGCCGCTGCAGCTCCGCGACTCCTACCGCCTGGAGGCGCTCGACCCCGACGCCTTCGCCCGTCGGCTGAGCGTCATGCCCGGCATCACCGGGGCCTGGCAGGTCGGCGGCCGGAGCGACGGCACCGAGGGAATGGTCCGGCAGGACATCGAGTATATCACCAACTGGTCGCTTGCCCTGGACCTGAAGATCCTGCTGCAGACGATCCCGGCGGTCCTCTCGGCCCGGGGCGCCTGCTGAGCCGATCGCCCCCGCTTCCCCCCCCCTCCCCTCCCGATTCGCCCCTCCCCCCCGAGGTCGTCGCCCCGGCCCCTCCCCGCCGGACACCCGCCATCCGTCGGAGGTTTCCCGTGTCTGATCACCTCTCCCCCTCGCCGGCGTCCACCTCCGCTCCGGGACGCCGCCTTGGCCCGTCCCCCTGGCTCTGGATGATCCTGGGCTGCGCCCTGGTCGCCGCCTCGGGAGCCGTCCGGGTCAACCAGGAACTCCAGTTCGCCGACGCCTCCCGAGCCGCCGAAACTCCCCCCTTCCCGATGCGGGACCTGCCCCGGACAGTGGGCGGCCACTGGGAGATGGTCGGTGAGGAGCTGGAGCTACCGCCCGAGACCCAGCAGATCGCCGGCTGCTCGGACTACATGTACCGCGCCTACGAAGATGACCGCACCGGCGTCGCCGTCCGGGTGCTGGTCGCCTTTGGCCCGGCCTCGCTGGTCTACCCGCACACCCCGCAGGTCTGCTTCCCCGCCAACGGCTACCAGCACCGGGGAGGCCCCTGGCGGCGCGTCATCATCAGCGACGACGCGTCGGCGGCCGATCCCGGCTCCTCCTCGGCCGATCCGCTCCGGTTCCCGTTCCACGTCCTGACCTTCGGCAAGGCAACCGGCGGCCTCGAGAACCTGCAAGAGGTCTACTATTCGTTCTGGCACGACGGGACCTGGTCGCCCACGGCCGAGGCCACCGAACGGCTGTTTCGGCACCGCCCGGCGATGATCAAGATCCAGGTCGAGCGGCCGATCATCCCGGGCGAGAAGGCCGGCGACGCCGACGGCCCGATCGAGGATTTCCTCCGGGGGCTGGTTCCCGAGATCCAGCGCCGCCTGGACGCCGCCGCAACGAGCCGGGCCGAGGCCTGACGCCCGGCCGGGTCCGCAGTCATCCCCGGAAAGAGGGCTGCTCACCCCGCCCCGCCGCGATGGTCAGCGGGGCGTCGACCGACTCCGGGTCGCGACCCCGAAGTGCGGGGCGGTGACGGCCGACGCCGCCCCGTCCCTCCGCTCCCGACTCGCCCCAGGGCCGCCCGACTCCGACCCGCCCCCGAGCCACCGCAGCAGCGCGCAGACGGCCATTCCCACAGCCCCGATCGCCAGCACGATCAGCAGCGCGGGGGCCAGGTAGAGGGTTAAAACCCCCAGGGCCACCCGTCGCAGCGGGTCGTTGCCGCGACGATCCTCACCGATCGTCGCCTCTGCTGCGGTCATCGGTTCGACTCCTCGTGTTCGACCCGAGCGGTTCGTCCCGCTGTGACCCTAGCTCTCGGTTCACCCCGCGTTGATTCCCGGCAACATGAAATGGTGCGTCCCGGAAACGGTCAAGGTGCCTTCCTCATCAATTCTACGCCGTTGGTTTTGGGGAGTCATGGCATTGATGGGCCGTTTTTGCAATTTTTTCTGGATTTTGGGCCAAACAAGGCGACTGGTCATGGCGGGCCCGGGGAGCCCCAGGTCCGGCCGGTTCGTCCGGTCGGGAGTGCTGGCGGGAGGGTTCGAGGCCCTCGGGCGGGAGCCCTCGGCGGGGGAGGCCGATTGCCGATCGGGCCTTGGATCGATGGGCCTCGGGAAGGGCCGCGGGACAGCCTCGCCACGTGCCGGAGGCGGGCGGTTCCGGCGGTCGCCGACGGCACAAGAAGGGTCACGCAATTTGAATTTGACCGTCTCCGGAGCGGAGGGATAGAGTGGTGACGGGCCGGGGGGCCCTTGCCCGTTGCAGCCGCGCCGGAACCGCATCGGCCCCATCGACCGAACGACTCGCCCCAGGTAGCACACCGCGATGGACACATCCGAGACGACTCGGCCGCAATACGAGCTCGCCCGCCTGTCCGACCTGCCGCCGGCGCTGCGCGCCCCGCTGCCGCCGGCCTCCCGGCCGGCCTCGGACGGTGGCGGGCTGCCGATCAATCCGCGACTGGTGTTGCGCGGGCTGGCCCGGCACTGGTGGCAGGCCCTCGCGCTGTGGGTCGTCGGCTCGGCGGCGCTGGCGGCGCTGGTCTACCTGAAGTTCCAGCCGACCTACCGCTCCTTCAGCCTGCTGCAGATTGAGCGGAACCAGGCCAACCCGTACGGCTCCCTCGAGGACCCCCGGTCGATCGAATACCTCCAGACGCAGATTCAGCTGATCACCAGCCCTCGGGTCCTGTCCGTGGCGAAGCTGGATCCCAAGGTCGCCTCCCAGAGCGGCGTGCGCGAGGCCCCCGACGCCGAGCAATACCTGAGGGAGATGATCAAGGTTGCCGCCCGGCCCAACACGAGCCTCATCGAGGTCGCGGCCGAGGCGGAGCGGGCGCACGAGGCGGCCGACGTGGTCAACGCGGTCGTCCGGTCCTACCTGGACGCCAACAAGGAATGGTCCGAGGCCCGGACCAACAACGCGATCCGGATGCTCGTGGAGTACGAGAAGGAGCTGGGAGACAAGGTCGAGGCCCAGCAGAAGAAGCTCATCGAGCTGTTCAAGGAGGCGGAGGATCCGAGGCGGATGCTCGGCAACTTGGCGGCGATGGACGGGGGCGTCGCTCCGGCGGCGAGCGGTGAGGAGGGCCAGCGCGCCGCGTTCCAGGTGGATGTGGATGAGTACGAGCGGCTCAGCCAGGCGCTGCTGGAGTTGGAGTACGAGGAGATCGAAGCCCGGGCCGACCTGGAGGCGGTGCGCCGCCAGGCCGCGGCCACCGACCCCCGGGTCTGGGTCGACCGCCGCATCGAGCAAGTCTTCCTGTCCGACGAGCGAGTCAACGCGCTCCGTGGCGCGATCCGGGACGTCGAGGCCCGGATCGCCGAGGCCCGGACCCGGATCAGGAATCCCGGCGACCCGGCGCTGTCCCGACTGATGTCCCAGCGTCAGATTCTGATGGAGCAATACGAGCAGCTCTGGTCCGATCTGGAGCCCACACTCCGCGCCCAGCTCGCCGCGGAGGAGACCCATCCGGTCCAGATCGTGCTCCGGGCCGAGCAGCGGCTGCTCCGCCTGGAGCGGGAGCGGCAACTGCTGCAGCAGAAGCTCGACCTCATTGAGCTGGCCGACCGCTCCGAGAGCGTCGAGCAGTTGGAAATCTCCTTCGCGATGACCAAGCTGAAGCAGTACCAGGCCATGGAGCAGCAGGTCCAGCGGCGGTTGGAGGTGCTCCGCTTCGAGTCCCGCCCGGCCGACACGATCACCGTGATCGACCCGGCCACGCCCGGCCTGATGCTGTCCAACAAGCGGGACAAGTTCCTGGCGCTGACGCCGCTGGCGATGCTCGGGCTGGTGCTCGGGCTGGTGACGCTGGTCGAGCTGCGCTCCGGCCGGGTGGGCGGGACCGAGGAGCTTTCCGGCCGGCTGGCGGCCGAGGTCTTCGCCGTGCCCCCCCTGCCGACGACCCGGGACGCCGAGCGGGCCCGCCTGGAGGGGCCGGGGTACGACCCGAAGTTCGAGCAATTCGTCCAGCAGCTCGACCACCTGCGGGTGGCCCTCTGCGGCGAGGGGGGGCAGGACGGCCGAGGCCGATGCGTGCTGATCACCAGCGCCGTCGGCGGCGAGGGCAAGACCACACTGGCCGCCCAGCTGGCCGTCCGGTGCGCCGAGGCCGGGGCCTCCACCGTGCTCATCGACGCCGACCTCCGCCGCGCCACCCTCGGCCGCCTCTTCGAGGTGCCCGACTGCCCGGGCCTCTCCGACGTGCTCCGAGGGGACGCCCAGCTGGAAGACGCCCTGGTGCCGATCAGCCAGGTCGGCGGCTGCCAGCTGCTGCCGGCCGGCTCCCCGGAGGCCTACCCCAACCGGATCCTCCGCGGCAAGGCCTTCGCCCCGATGCTCGAGCGGCTCCGCCGCAGCTTCGACGTGGTCATCATCGACACCTCGCCGGTTCTGCCGGTCCCCGACGCGCTGATCCTCGGCCGCCTGGCCGACGGCGCGGTCATCGCCACCCGGCACGACCAGAGCCGCTTCCCGGCCGTCGAGCGGGCCAACGGTCTGCTGACCGGCGCCGGCATCCCGGTGCTCGGCGTGGTCGTCAACGGCGCCCGCACCTCGGATCGCCGCTTCGGCACCGGCTACGCGACCTACACCTACCGGTCCGACCGCATCTCTGACCCGGGCGGCGGCGTGTCGGGCTCCTGAGCCGCCGGGCGCACCCTCGCCGCGCAACGCCGTTCCTAAACCGGCCCGGCCGGCCGCCGAGGCCCGTCCTCTTCGACCCGACGACCGCGGAGCGCACCGACGATGAGCCGAGCCTCGACCCCCGGCCCCGAGCCCGCGACTCCCGTCGCCGCCCTGGCGGCCCGGCTGGTCGCGGTCGCCGCCGTGCTGGCGGTCCTGGCCTGGGCGTACAAGACCGAGCTGCTGGAGCTGGCCGCCCTTTGGTCGCGGGACCCGAACTACTCGCACGGCTACCTGGTGATCCCAATCGTCGGCTTCATGTTCTGGTGGCTCTGGCCCCGGGGGGCCGAGGCCGATCGGCTCCGCCCCTGCCCCTGGGGCTGGGCTCTGCTCGCCGGCCTCGTGGCCGTCCGCTTTGCCCTGCTGCGGGGAGGCCACTACTGGCTGGAGGGCTTCACCCTGGTGCCCACGGTTGGCGCCCTGGTGCTGGCCTACGGCGGCTGGCGGCTGCTGTGGCGGACCTGGCCGGCGGTGGCCTTCCTCGTCTTCATGTTCTCGGTCCCCCCGACGATCAACAGCCAGGTCTCGTTGCCGCTGCAGCGGGTCGCCAGCATCGCCAGCGCCGGCCTGATGCGGCTGCTGGGCTTCTGGGTGATGGACGAGGGGAACGTGCTGGTCATCGGCGGCGAGAAGCTCGAGGTGGCCGCCGCCTGCAACGGCCTGGCCATGCTCATGAGCCTGGCGGCCACGATCTCGGCCTTCGTGATCCTCGTGCCGATGGCCAACTGGAAGCGGGTGGCGCTGCTGCTGAGCGTCGTGCCGGTGGCGCTGCTGTGCAACATCCTGCGGATCGCCGGCACGGCGTACGCCTACCACCTGCTCGGCTCGAAGCGGGGCCAGGAACTGGCCCACGACGTCGCCGGCTGGCTGATGATGCCCCTGGCGCTGGTGATCGTCCTGCTGGAGCTGGCCTGGCTGTCCTGGCTGGTCACCGAGGACGAGGCCGCCGAGCCCGTCTCGCCGACCCTGATGACCACCGCCGGCATCCGTCCGAGCCCGCCTCGGCGCTGAGGCGAGTCGATCCGACCGCGAGGCCGCCCTTACATGTCCCTCCGCCCGATCCGAGTCTGGGGCCTGCCGCTGGCCCCCCTGACCCGATCCGAAGCTGTGGCCGCGATCGGAGCGCTGATCGAAGACCGCCGGCCCTCCTATTTCGTGACCGCCAACCTGCACTTCGCCATGCTCGCCGCTGGCGACCCGAGGCTGCGGTTGGTCGCCGAGCAGGCCGCCCTGGTGCTGGCCGACGGCGCTCCGCTGGTCTGGGCCTCGCGCTGGCGCCGCCGTCCCCTGCCGGAGCGAGTGGCCGGCTCGGACCTGATCTACGACCTCTGCTGCCTGGCCGCCTCGCGAGGATACCGGGTCTTCTTTCTGGGAGGAGGGCCGGGGGTGGCCGACGAGGCCGCCCGGCGGTTGCGGCGGCATGCACCCGGTCTGGTCGTCGCCGGCACCGAATGCCCCCCCTTCCGGCCGCTCTCTGAGCAAGAGCGGCGTGATCAGCTCGATCGGATCCGGGAGGCGGCCCCCGACCTGCTCTTCGTCGCCTCGACCATGCCCCGGGGTGAGCACTGGATCGCCGAGCACATCGAGCAGCTGGGCGTTCCGGTGGCGGTGAACGTCGGGGCGGCGATCGACTTCGCCGCGGGCCGAGTCCGCCGGGCCCCGGTCTGGGTGCAGCGGATCGGCATGGAGTGGGCCTGGCGGATTGGCACCGACCCCCGCCGCCTCGGACCCCGCTATGCCCGGAACGCCCGGTTTCTGCTGCGGATGGTCCTGGCTGACCTGCGCCGCGGCCGCCGTCCCGAGCCCGACCCGGCGGAGGACCGCGCCTCCGTTCTGCCCGCCTCGCCGCCGGCCTGAGCCATCTCGGAGCCATCCACCGCCATGAAGCTGCCGCGCCAGCCGGTTCTCAAGCTCAAGCAGGCGATCACCTTCGTCGCTCGGAGCCAGACCCCCGCCCCCCTGATCCGGGATCTCTTCCGGCTCCAGGACCGCCCGTACCGGGCAGTCGATCCCTCCGGGATCACCATGGAGCTGCGCCCGAGGCGAGGAGAATATTTCTTCTTTTATGATAACGTAATCAATCGCGACTGCCTGCGCCACGGCATCGCGCTGGCTCCCGGCGCGACGGTGCTCGACGTCGGGGCGAATATCGGCTCCTTCGCCATCGTCGCCGGCCGATTGGTCGGCCCCGGGGGGGTGGTGCACGCCTTCGAGCCCGATCCGATGGCCTTCGAGCGGCTGTGCCGGAACGTGGAGCTCAACGGACTTGCGAACGTGCACTGTTACCCCCTGGCCATTGGCGGCCGGACCGGATCGTTCGAGTTCTACACGCATCGCCAGGCCAATTTCAGCTCGCTGCTCGATGGCGTCGACACTCGGAACGCCGGCGAGATGATGGTGACCACCGTCACCGTCCGCACGCTGGCTGACGTCATCGCCGAGTTGGGGCTGGAGCGGATTGATCTCCTGAAGGTGGACTGTGAAGGGGCCGAGCACGAGATCGTCGATACGCTTGATGCGGACACGGCCGAGATGATGGCCCAGTTGGTGATGGAGACGCACGCCGTGCCCGGGCGTTCCCGGAGCGCTCTGATTCGACGGCTCTCGGAGCTGGGCTTCGCGGTCCGGGGCCGGGGTGTTCCAAGGGAACTGGTTCGGGCCAAGGGGCGCCCGGCCCTGGTCGATCCCCATCCCTCTCGTCCCCTGCCGAAGGAGCCGGCGGAGTCGGTCGGCTGTTCTCCCTCCCCCCCCGCCGTTGTCGACCAATGATGAACCGAAGCCGACCGACCCTCTGCGTCATCACCCCCTGCCGGGACGAGGCCGCCTACGCCCGACGGACGCTCGAGAGCGTCCTTGGCCAGACCCGGCCGCCGGATCGCTGGGTGATCGTTGACGATGGCTCGACCGACCAGACGCCGGCGATTCTCGACGAGTACGCCCGGCGGGACGACCGCATCCGGGTCGTCCGCCGCCCGGACCGGGGCGTCCGCAAGGTCGGCCCCGGGGTGATCGACGCCTTCTATACCGGCCTCGAGACGATCGAGCCGACCGAGTTCGACTACATTTGCAAGCTCGACCTCGACCTCGACCTGCCCCCCCGCTACTTCGAGCTCCTCATCGACCGCATGGAGGCCAACCCCCGAATCGGCACCTGCAGCGGCAAGCCGTACTTCCGCCTGGGAGACCGGCTCGTCAGCGAGAAGTGCGGCGACGAGAACTCGGTGGGCATGACCAAGCTCTACCGCCGGCGCTGCTTCGAGCAGATCGGTGGCTTCGTCCGAGAGGTCATGTGGGACGGCATCGACGGCCACCGCTGCCGGATGCTCGGCTGGGTGGCCGTGAGCTGGGACGACCCCGAGTTGCGGTTCGAGCACCTCCGCCCCATGGGCACCAGCCACAAGGGCTGGTGGACCGGCCGCTCCCGGCACGGCTTCGGCCAGTACTTCATGGGGACCGCCCCCTCCTACATGATCGCCAGCGCCCTGTTCCGGATGACCCGGCCGCCGCTGGTCGTCGGTGGGCTGGCCATGCTCTCCGGCTACTTCGGCGCGATGCTCCGGGGCGCCCCCCGCTACGACGACCCCGAGTTCCGCCGCTTCCTCCGCGCCTACCAGCGCCGCTGCCTGCTCCGGGGCAAGGGCCGCACCACCCGGGACTTCGACGAGCAATCCGCCTCCCGATGGTCCCCCGATTCCCCCGACGCCTCCCCCGTCCCGGCCCGCTCCCCGATCTGAGCGATCGCCCGCCAGGACGCTCCCGGTGCGCTCCAGTGCGCGGCTGGATACGCGAGCGGTGCGCTGGGACAATCGGGCGGATTTCGTTTTCCGATCGTCACTTGTGTCGATCGCGTTGGGTTCGTTCCGCGCCGGCGCCCCCGCGGACCATGGGTTCGCTCCGTCGCCGCCGCGACGAGAAGGCCGATCTCTCCCCGAGACGCGCTCGGCCCGCGCCGGGACGGCTCCCGGTGCGCTGGCGGTGCGCCGGCGTGTTTTTGAGCTTGTTCTTTCCTGATTTGCACTTGTGTCAATCATGTTGGGTTCGTTCCGCGCCGGCGGGTCGGCCGATCTGGCCTCGCTCTGCCTCGCCCCCGCGCCTTCGGAGTCAAACGACCCTGGAGCCTTCCGGGTCCCCTCGGGGGCCCGACGGTCGGCGCGCGCGGCGACGAGGGGGGCGAGGCCCCTGCTGGAGATCATCGGGGGATGGGCCGACTCGATTCGAGGGTTTCTCCTCGAACCGACCTCGAGCGTCCGGGCAACCGGCTTCTGGAACCGACCGATCTCAAGCGGGTGTCACCGCGCCGGTTGCGATCGGGGAGAACGACCTGCCAGGGCGATCGGGAACGATCCGTCCGGTCTGGGTTCCCGCGGCCGATCTCGAAACGCGAGACGGAGGGACATGGCGGGCCTGGTTCACCGCGGCGAGCGGCCTGGTTGCCGGCATCGGCCTGGCTGTGGAAGCGCGGACCGGGCGGCGGTCCTCCGCTCACTGAGGGACTCCATCTCCTGGGCCGGAGAGAGGGTCTGTCCGCCCGTGGCCACGGTGAGCGTCAGCATCAGCGTGTTCATCGTTCGTTCCTCATCGGACGATGAATACTCGCTCGCTGTCAGCCATCGCTGGTAATAACCGTGATTCGATCAAGCAATCCTCACCGTCGAGTCATCTCGGAGGCACGGCAGTCGGGGGATTTGCTTCGGGATCGACACGCCTCGGTTGATCTCTCCTGCCGGCTTGAACGGCTGTCGGGCGGTTGACTCGGGGTGATCCGGTTCCCGATCGATGGTCGAGGCTGTGTTGCGGCGGGCGGGGCTCGCGAGCGGCGTTTCACAGCATGCGGTTGGACTCTCCGCCGGATCGGATGCTGGAGGAGGCGATCTCAGATCGGCTCGGGGACGCTCTGGCGGATCACGCTGCGGGTGCGCGAGGTGGATCCGACCGGCCGGGTCGAGTCAGCGGGGAGGATCATTCTGCCGAAGGAGGCTGACGCCGCCGGGGACGCACCGCGAGAGGTGCCCCGGGAGGCCGGTGGGGAGCGGAGCCGAGCCGGGGTATGATGGCGGCCTGGGACGAGGACCCTCGGGGTGTCGCGGCCGCCATGTCATGCCATGCCACGGATCCTGATTGTCGAGGATGAGGACAAGCTGCGGAGGGCGCTGCAACGCGGCCTGGCCGAGGAGGGGTACGACGTGGTCGCGGTCGCCGACGGCGACGACGGCCTGGCGCGGGCGGCGGCCGGGTCGTTCGACTGTGTGGTGCTGGACCTGATGCTGCCGGGGAGGGACGGGCTGCGGGTCCTGGGGGAGCTGCGGGCCGCTCGGGTGCCGACGCCGGTCCTCATCCTCTCGGCCCGGGGGGCGGTTGAGGACCGTGTGCTGGGCCTCGACGCCGGCGCCGACGACTACCTGGCCAAGCCCTTCTCCTGGGACGAGTTGCGGGCCCGGCTCCGGGCCTGCCTGCGGCGGTCCCCGGCCGACGCCTCGGCGCTGTTGAGGGCCGGGGGGCTGGAACTCGATCGGGCCCGGCGGGTGGTCGGCCGCGGGCCGATCCGGGTCGAGCTGACCGTCCGGGAGTGCGAGCTGCTCGCGTCCCTCATGCTCCGGGCCGGCCAGGTCGTTTCCCGGGAGCAGCTGGCGAGGGAGGTCTGGCACGACCCGGGGGCGGTGCTGACGAATGTGATCGACGTCTACGTCAACTACCTCCGCAAGAAGCTGGACAGGGCGGGGGCGAGGGGGGCGATCCGGACGGTCCGGGGGGTCGGCTACGAGCTGGAGGCCTGAGCCATGCCGTCGGCGAGCATCCGGGTGCGTCTGACCGCCTGGTACGGCGCCGTGCTGATGGTCACGGTGGTGGGCCTGGGGACGGCGACGTATCTGCTGCTGGCAAGCTCGCTGCGGGAGCGGGTTGACGCGACGCTCGACTTCGAGTTCGAGGAGGCGAGGGAGCGGCTCGAATCGGGCCACCCTCCCGGCGAACTGGCCGGGGCGCCGGCGGCCTTCCACGAGTCGTTTTTGCTCCGGGTCCTGGGCCCCGGCGGTCGAGCCCTGGCCGAGAGCCCCCGGCTGGCGGGCCTGCCGCTGCCCGTGCCGGCGACCGGCGCGGGGGCAGGGCCGTCGGCCCACTTCGATGCGACGCTCGGGCCGATCGGCCGCTGCCGGGTCGTCTCGGGGAGGGTCGGGCCGGCTCCCGGCCGGTGGACCGTGCTCATCGCGACTCCGCTGGAGTCGTACTTCAGGGAGCTGGAGGAGCTGCGGGGAGCTCTGCTGACGATCTTGCCGGCCGGGCTGGCCGCGGCCACGATCGGGGGGTACTGGCTGGCCGGGAGGTCGCTGGCGCCGGTGCAGCGGATGACCGAGGCGGCCCGGCGGATCTCGGCCGAGAACCTCGGGGAGCGGTTGGCCCCGGCCGGCCCGGGGGATGAGCTGGACCTTCTGGCCGAGACGCTCAACGCGATGCTCGACCGCATCGACCAGGCCTTCGCCGCGACCCGGCGCTTCACGGCCGACGCCGCCCACGAGCTGCGGACCCCCCTGGCCGCGATCCGGACCGAGGCCGAGGTCGCCCTGCTGGCCCCTCGTCCTCCCGAGGAGTACCGCGAGGCGCTGCGGAGCGTGGTCGAGGAGGCGGACCGGCTCTCCCGGCTGGCCGACCGGCTGCTGCTGCTCTCTCGAGAGGACGCCGGCCGGGCGCTCGACCGGCGCCCGGTGCGGCTGGACGAGGCGGTGCGGGAGGCGGCCGAGGCGGCGGCCGTCGCGGCGGGCCGGGCCGGGGTCTCGCTTCGGGTCGGGCCGCTCTGCCCGGCCGAGGTGGCTGGCGACCCGGACCTGATCCGCCAGGTGTTCGACAACCTGCTGGACAACGCGGTCAAGTACACGCCGGCCGGCGGCGAGGTGGCCGTGACCGCTCGCCGGGAGGGCGGGAGGGCGGTAATCGAGGTCCGGGACACTGGTGTCGGCATCGCCGGCGACGCGCTGCCCCGGATCTTCGACCGTTTCTACCGCGCCGACCCTTCTCGGAGCCGCCGAACCGGAGGGACGGGTCTGGGCCTGAGCATCGCGAGGGCGGTGGTCGAGCGGCACGAGGGGACGATCGGGGTGGAGAGCGATCCCGGGGTCGGGAGCACGTTCCGGGTCGCGATTCCGGCCAGGTTCGTCGAGGATCCGGGAGGCCGGTCGAGGGCCGAGTCCGTCTCGGGCTCGATTAGAAAGAACTAATCGATCTGATCGTGCTCGCCAGGGCTGTCCCCGGTAGGCTTGGTCGTCGGCCCGTCGGCGAGGGACGCCAACCGGGCCGATCCCGCCGGACCCTCCGGGAGGAACCAGTCCATGCCCTTGGTCTTCAGACGGCGACGCCCCCGAAGGGGCTTCACGCTGATTGAGCTGCTCGTGGTCATCGCCATCATCGGCGTGCTGATCGGCCTGCTGCTGCCGGCCGTGCAGGGCGCCCGGGAGGCGGCGAGGCGGGCGCAGTGCTCGAACAACCTGAAGCAGGTCGGCCTGGCGCTGCACAACTACCTGTCGACCCACACCACGTTCCCGCCGGTGGTGGTGCTGCCCCGGGGGCGGACAACTCAGCCGTGGTCGGGGCTGACTCGGCTGCTGCCGTACATCGAGCAGTCCAACCTCTACGACGCGATCAACTGGGACCGCGACTTCGAGTTCACCACCAGCCCGACGCTGGCGAAGGTGCGGGTTGCCAACTTCATGTGCCCCAGCGAGGTGAATGAGGTGCCGAGGCTCACGCCGACGCTGACCTACTACCCGAACAATTATTGCTTCAATCAGGGGACCTGGTTCGTCTACGATCCGGTGAGCGGGCAGGTCGGCGACGGCGTGTTCGTGCCCAACCGGGCCTACGGCCCGCAGGCGATCACCGACGGTCTGAGCAACACTCTGGGGATGTCGGAGGCCAAGGCGTACCAGGCGAACTACTGGGACTCCCAGAACCCCTCGGTGCTGGGAGTCGCCCCGCCGTCGACCCCGGCCGAGCTGATAACGTATGTCGGCGGGACGTTCGACCGCAACGGCCACACCGAGTGGGTCGAGGGGGACGTCCACGAGGTGGGCTTCACCACGACGTTCTCGCCCAACACGAAGGTCATCGCGAACGTCGCCGGCCAGCCGGAGGAGATCGACCTGACCTCGATGCGGGACGGCGAGTCGATCACGCTGCCGACCTACGCCGCGGTCACCGCCCGTAGCTACCACCCGGGGGGCGTCTCGGCGATGATGCTCGACGGCTCGGTTCGCTTCGTCAAGGACACGATCGACCTGAAGATCTGGCGGGGCCTGGGCACCCGGGCCGGCCGAGAGGTCATCTCCGCCGACCAGTATTGATACCAGATTGCACCGATGGCTGACCGATGAGCCGGGGACTCCGGGATCGAACCGACCCCGGCCTCCCCGGGCCCCGGAGGATCGGCGATCGGAGAAATCCGGCATGGATCGATCGGGAGACCTGCGGATGCGACGACGACCTTGGCCCGGGAACGCCCGGGTGATGGCGGTCCTCTCGAGCCTGCTCCTGGGCGGCTGCGTCGGCCCTGGGGGAGAGGGCGACGAGGGGGCCCGGACAGCCGCGACCGAGTTCCTGGACGAGGTGCGAGCCGGCCGCCTGGAAGCGGCCTGGCAAGGAACCTCGGCCGAGTTCAAGTCGCTGATGGGCCTGGAGAACCTCCGGGATTTCGTGCGGGCCCACCCAGTCCTCGGGGAACCGGCCGAGTATGCCGAGACCCGGGCGCTCGACCGGGGAGGCCTCGACCTGGCCGAGTGCGTGTTCCTTGCCCCGGCGTTTCCGAAGGGAGCGGCGGGGGGATCGACCATCACCGTCCTCGTCGCCGAGGGGGACGAGGGCTGGGCGGTGGAGCGCCTGACCGTGGATTGACCGGCGCCAGCAACCGGCCGGCCGGCGCCAGGCGACGCTCGGCCGACCGGAGGGGGGATCGGCCGGGCGTCGTCGAGGACACACCACGAGAGACGGCAGGGAGGCGACGTCTCCGACCGGAGGACGCCGACGCGGAAGGGACCGCGCGATCGGCCGGGAGGGACGCGCGTTGCCGGGAATCGACGAGGGGGCGGCGACTGGTCGGCGCGGGGGGAGAGGGAGTATCCTCCAACGGCCCCGCACCAGGGATGTCCGGCGCTGAGGGTCACCACCAAGAGCACGAGGGCCGCACTCCGATGATCGCTCGGAATCGAGGATGGCGACGAGGAGGACGAGGGCTTGGTCGACGGGCGGCGGTCGCGGCGGCGATCGTGCTGATGGGGCCGTGGCTCGGCGGCGAGGCGGCGGGGCAGCAAGAGGAGAAGGCGAAGGCGTCGCACCGGATCGAGGACGGGATGGCGCAGGAGGTGCCGGAGTTCAAGGACCGGGGAAGCTGGATCCGGCACGATTTGTGGGTGGAGGCGGAGTTCGACTCCGACGGCGACGGGAAGCGGGACCGGATGCACGTGGCCGTGACCCGGCCGGGGCAGACGGAGTCGGAGGGGCTGAAGGTGCCGGCGATCTATGTCTCCAGCCCGTACTTCGCGGGCACGGCGGGGGACGCGGATTCCCTGATGTGGAACGTCAGGCAGGAGCTGGGGGCGCCGCCGAAGCCGAGGGAGGCGCCGCCGGAGATCACGCCCAGGGTGAACCGGCCGATTCTCTCGAACTCGGAGGTCGGCGACTGGGTGCCGAGGGGGTTCGCGGTGGTGCACTCCTCGTCGCCGGGGACGGGGCTCTCCCAGGGCTGCGCGACGGTGGGGGGCGACAACGAGTCGCTAGCGCCGAAGGCGGTGATCGACTGGCTCAACGGCCGGGCGACGGGCTACACCTCTCCGGACGGGGACGAGACGGTCGAGGCCGACTGGTGCACCGGCAAGGTCGGGATGACGGGAACCTCGTACAACGGAACGCTCGCCCTGGCGGCGGCGACGACGGGGGTGGATGGGTTAGAGGTGATCATCCCCGTTGCGCCGAATACGTCGTACTACCACTACTACCGATCGAACGGCCTGGTGCGGTCGCCGGGGGGATACCTCGGCGAGGACATCGACGTGCTCTACGACTTCATCCGCAGCGGGAACCCGGATCGTCGGGACTACTGCGACTGCACCGTCCGGGACGGTGAGATGGCGGGGAACCAGGACCGCCAGACCGGCGACCTGAACGGCTTCTGGGCTGAGCGCGACTACCTCAACGACCTGGGGCCGATGAAGGCCGCCTGCCTGATGTCGCACGGCTTCAACGACTGGAACGTGATGCCGGAGCACAGCATCCGGATTTACGAGGCCTTGAAGGCCAAGGGGGTGCCGGCGCAGCTCTACATGCACCAGGGCGGCCACGGCGGCCCGCCTCCGTTGGACATGATGAACCGCTGGTTCACCCGGTATCTGCTGGGGGTCGAGAACGGCGTCGAGGAGGGCCCGAGAGCCTGGATCGTCCGGGAGGAGGCCGACCGGGGCGACCCGACCCCCTACCCCGACTATCCGAACCCGGAGGCGGAGCCGGTGACGCTGCACCCGACGGCCGGGGCGCCGAAGGTCGGGGGGCTGGCGATCGACGAGCCGGCCCCGCAGGGGACCGAGACGCTGGTCGACAACGTCTCGTTTGACGGCCAGACGCTGGCCAAGGCGGAGTGGACCAACCACCGCCTGCTCTTCGCGACGCCGGAGCTGTCGGAGGCGGTCCACATCTCGGGGACGCCGAGGCTGACGATCCGGCTGGCGGCGAGCAAGCCGGCGGTGAACCTGTCGGCGTGGCTGGTGGCCCTGCCCTGGGAGGAAGGCCGGGGGACGGCGATCACGGACAACCTCATCACCCGGGGGTGGGCGGACCCGCAGAACGCGGGGTCGCTGACCGAGAGCGAGCCGCTGGTCCCGGGAGCGTTCCGCGCGCTGAGCTTCGACCTCCAGCCGGACGACCAGGTCATTGCGGCGGGGCAGCGGATCGCGCTGATGATCTTCGCCAGCGACCGGGACTTCACGCTCTGGCCCGAGCCGGGCACGGAGCTGACGGTCGACCTCGACGCGACGAGGCTGGAGCTGCCGGTGGTCGGGGGCGCCGAGGCGATGTCGAGGGCGATTGCCGAGGAGGAGCCGGCCGGGGTTCCGGACTGAGCGGGACCGGCCGGGGATCGCCGCCCGAAGGGGACCGGCCGTCGGGACGCCGCGCCCGGGATCGCGATTTCCGGGGGGTGGGGTCGGCACGCCGGGAGGGCCGTCGCGTAGGATGGGGGAGAAGGGGGGAGGCGACCGAGGCCGGCCCCCCTGCAGGTCCGGCGATTCCCTGATCCTTCGAGCAGCCCGGGACCGCGATGAGCGAATCGGCGAGCACGATCCGGCGGAACGAACTTTGGGACGAGGAGGCCCACCTGCCCCCGCTGAACCGGGGGGATCACGACGGGAACCCGCCGGGGATGGGCCTGCTGGCGCTGCTGGCGGAGGACTTCCGCGTCCACGACCGCGACCCCTTCGACCAGGGCTTCTGGGCGGTGGCCGTGCACCGCTTCGGCAACTGGCGGATGGGGATCCGGCCGAAATTGCTGCGGGCGCCGTTCTCCCTGCTGTACAAGATCCTGTTCAAGTGGGTGGAGATCACCTGCGGGATCACGCTGCCGTACACGGTGAGGCTCGGCCGACGGGTGCGGATCTGGCACCACGGGGGGATGATCCTGCACGCCCGGTCGATTGGCGATGACGTGCACATCCGCCAGAACACGACCTTCGGCCTGGCCCACCGGGGCCGGGAGCGGTCGATCCCGACGATCGGGAACCGGGTGGACATCGGCTGTGGGGCGTGCATCCTGGGGGCGGTGCACGTGGGGGACGACAGCGTGATCGGGGCCAACGCGGTCGTCATCCGGGACGTGCCGCCGGGATCGGTGGCGGTGGGGATCCCGGCCCGGGTCGTGAAGCGTCGGCCGGAGGCCGGAGAGCCGGGCTGAGGCGAGGTGAGGCGAGGCGAAGCAAGGCGAAGTGAGGCCCCCGGGCGGCGCGGGTCGGCGGGGGGCGGGGGATCGGGTATGATCGGGGGCCTCGGGCCAGGGCGCCGGGGCAAGGCCGGCGTCGGGAGGCGATCGCGTTCGGAAGGAGGACGGATGAAGATCGTGTTGACCGGAGGCGCCGGCTACATCGGCAGCGCCTGCCTGCGGTGGCTGCTGGACCACGGGCACGACCCGATCGCCTTCGACGACCTGTCGGAGGGGAACCCGCCCTCGGTGCCGGCCGATCGGTTGGTGGTGGGGGACATCCTGGACACCGAGGCGATGGCCGAGGCCCTCCGCCGGCACCGGGCCGAGGCGGTGATGCACTTCGCGGCGCTGGCGATCGTGCCGGACTCGGTGAAGGACCCGGACAACTACTACCGGGTCAACGTGCTGGGGACCAAGAGCGTGCTCGACGCGATGCGGCGGGCGAACGTTCCCCGGATCGTCTTCAGCAGCACCTGCGCCACCTACGGGACCCGGGCGGAGATGCCGCTGACGGAGCAGTCTCCCCAGGCGCCGGAGCACCCCTACGGGACGACGAAGCTGGCGGCCGAGCGGATGATCCAGGACTATGCCTCGGCCTACGGGCTGGGGTACGCGATCCTCCGCTATTTCAACGCGGCCGGGGCGGATCCGGACGGCTCGCACGGGGAGGACCGGCGTCACGAGACGCACCTGATTCCGTTGACCCTGCAAGTGGCCGCCGGCCGTCGGCCGAGGCTGCTGATCTACGGCGACGACTGGCCGACGCGGGACGGGACCTGCGTGCGGGACTATATTCACACGGCGGATCTGGCCGACGCGCACCAGAAGGCCGTCGAGGCGATCGGTCCGGGAGACGGCCGGGTCTACGTGCTCGGCTCCGGCCACGGGGCGACGGTGCTGGAGGTTGTGACGGCCTGCGAGGAGGTGGTCGGCCGGCCGATTCCCGTCGAGCGAACCGGCCGCCGGCCGGGGGACCCGCCGACGTTGATCGCCGACCCGAGCAAAATCGCCTCGGAACTGGGCTGGAGCCCGCGGTATACTGACATCCGAGCGATCGTCGAGACCGCCTGGCGATGGCTCTCCACCCACCCCGAGGGTTACGGCCCGAAGCCCGGCCGCCACTGACCGACCCACCTCCCCCTCGGCCCGACCGCGATCGAGACGCCTCCCGGCACCCCGATCCCCCAGGATCCCGCATCCGTGACCGTCCCTCCGAGCCGACCGGATCCGACGCCCTCGCCGACGACGACGCCCGAGGACCTCGGCGCGGTGGCGATCGGCCGCAACGAGGGAGAGCGGCTGATCCGATGCCTGGACTCGCTGGCCGGCAAGGTCGCCCGGGTGGTCTACGTCGACTCGGGGTCGACCGACGGCAGCGTCGAGGCGGCGAGAGCCCGGGGCGTGGAGGTGGTCGAGCTGGACCTGTCGGTCCCCTTCACCGCCGCGAGGGCGAGGAACGCGGGGCTCGACCGCCTGCTGGAGCTGGCGCCGGGCCTGCGGTACGTGCAGTTCGTCGATGGAGATTGCGAGCTGGCCGACGGCTGGCTCGATCGCGGCCGGGAGGCGCTGGAGTCGAGGCCCGAGCTGGCCGTCGCCTGCGGCCGGAGGCGGGAGCGAGCTCCGGAGGCGTCCCTCTACAACCGGCTGGCGGACCTGGAGTGGGACACGCCGGTCGGCGACGCGGACTCCTGCGGCGGCGACGCGATGATGCGGGTCGAGGCGCTGCTCGGCGTTGGCGGCTACGACCCGACGCTGATCGCCGGCGAGGAGCCAGACCTCTGCCTCCGGCTGAGGGCCGAGGGGTGGAAGGTCGCCCGGCTGGACGCCGAGATGACCAGTCACGACCTGGCGATGACCCGGTTCGGCCAGTGGTGGCGACGGCTGGAGCGAGCCGGCCACGCCTACGCCGAGGGGGCGGCTCGCCACGCGCACCGTCCCGGCCGGCCTTGGGCCCGGCAGGTGGCGAGCATCGCGTTCTGGGGCCTGGCGCTGCCGGCCGCCGCGATCGGCCTGGCCTGGCCAACCTCGGGCCTGAGCCTGTCGCTGCTGCTGGGCTACCCGGTGATCGCCGCCCGGGCGGCCCGGGGCCGGATGCGGCGGGGGACGCCAGTCGGGCAGTCGGCCCTGTACGGGGCGTCCTGCGCGGTGTCGAAGTTTCCGCAGGCGATCGGGCTGCTGCGGTACGCCGGCAATCGCCTGCTCGGGCGTCGCGGGACCCTGATCGAGTACAAGGGGGTGGCGGGCGTCGGGGAGGCGGCCCGATGACCGGCCGCTCCCGCTCCCCCGGTGGTCGGGCCGCCGTCGCCCCGACCGAGCCCCAGGACGTCCGCCAGCCCTGCCCGGAGCGACCATGGCCGAAACCGTGACCACCGAGACTCAGGCGAACGGCGACGAGGCCCGATCGGGGGAGCCGAGCGATCGGGTGGCCCGCCTGCTGGCCTTTCATCTGCCTCAGTTCCACCCGATCCCCGAGAACGACGAGTGGTGGGGGCGCGGATTCACCGAGTGGACCAACGTTGCCCGGGCCCGGCCGCTCTACCCGGGTCACGAACAGCCGAAGCTGCCTTCGGATCTGGGCTTCTACGACCTCCGGCTGCCGGAGGCTCGGGCGGCCCAGGCCGAGTTGGCGCGCGCCTCCGGGATCGAGGGGTTCTGCTATTGGCACTACTGGCTGCACGGACGACGACTGCTGGAACGTCCGGTCAATGAGATCCTCGCCAGCGGCGAGCCTGACTTCCCGTTCTGCCTGGGCTGGGCCAACCACTCGTGGGTCCGGCGTTGGCTGGGAGGGAACCGGGAAACGTTCGTCGAGCAGCGGTACTCGGCGGAGGACGACCAGGAGCACGCCCGCTGGCTGGCCGAGGCGTTTGCCGATCCGCGCTACGTGAGGGTGGGCGGCCGCCCGCTGTTTTTGGTCTTCCACCCGCAGCACCTGCCGGACCCGAGGCGGACGACCGGGGCGATCCGGGAGGCGTGCGCGCGGAGGGGCCTGCCCGACCCGTACCTCGTGGGGGCCGGCAGCCCGGAGATCGGGATGGACATGCGGTCGCTGGGCTTCGACATCACCGAATTTCACGAGCCCCACCTGCTCCGGCTGCCCATGGCCAGCTGGGACGGCTCGGGCAAGCGCCGGCTGCTGTACAACCTGAAGCGGGGGGTCCCGAGCGCCCGGCTGAAGGTGTATCGCTACCGGGACGCCTTCGAGCAGGCCTGCGCCATGGCCGAGGCGGTGGCCGACGACTACCCGCACCTGCCCTGCTGCTTTTCCGGCTGGGACAACACGCCGAGGCGGGGGAAGGACGGGATCGTGATGGTCGGCGGCAGTCCCGAGCTGTTCGCCGAGCACCTGGGGCGGTGCATCGCCCGGGTGGCCGACCGGCCGGCCGAGGAGCGGATCGTCTTCATCAACGCCTGGAACGAGTGGGCCGAGGGGATGTACCTCGAACCGGATCTGCGCCACGGCTCGGCCTACCTGGAGGCCGTCGCCCGGGTGGTGGGGAGGCCGGATTCCCCGAGGCCAACCGGAGGACAAGCGGTCCCGGCCGGCGTCGCCGGCAGCGGGGAGAGATCCTGATCCCGGCCGAGACCCGCCCCCGGAGGTGCCGCCCCATGGATCGACCCCGTATCCTGCTGATCGTCCCGGTGCTGCCCTGGCCGGCGCACGACTTCGGAGGGGCCCAGCGGACCGCCCTGCTTTTGGAGGGCCTGGAGGCGATCGGGCAGGTTGAGTTGATGTGGATCCGACCGGCGGAGGGACTCCTCCCCCCGGCCGGGGTCGAGGCGCTTCGGGATCGGTTCCGGATTGTCTCGCGGTTCGAGGTCGGATCGCCTCGGCCGGCGGGCTTCTGGCGGCTGCCGGGGCGAATGGGCCTGGGCCCCGCGCGGCGGCTGGCGGCGCTGGATGGTCAGTACGAGGCCGACGGCCAGGCCCGGACGTGGCTGAAGGAGCAGGTGGATCGGCGCCGGTACGACCTGATCGCCTGCCGATACCTGAGGACGGCGATGCTCGCCGGGGCCGACCGGATGCCGGCGGTGCCCCGGGTGCTGGACCTGGACGACCTGGACTGGCAGATCCTGGCCAGCCGGATTCGGACGGTCCCGGAGGAAGCCGGCCGGGCGAGGGCGGGGGTGCCGCCGACGGTCCGATACCACCGGGCGACCTGCCGGCGTCGGGCGATGCGGTTCAACTGGTGTTGGGTCGCCAGCCGGGACGATCTGTCGGAGGCGGCGCTGCCCCGTTCGAGCGTGCTGCCGAACGTCCCCTTCCGGCCGCCGGGGAGCCCCCCGATCTCTCCCTGCGCCCACCGTCCCGAGAGCCGGGAGGTGCTTTACGTCGGCCGGCTGGACTACCCACCGAACCGGGAGGGACTGGGCCGATTCATCGGGAGCTGCTGGCCCCGGATCCGGGCCGAGGTGCCGGAGGCGACGCTCCGGATCGTCGGCGACGGCCTGGACGAGGAGACTCGGGCCCGGTGGTCGGCCGAGCCGGGGGTGGTGGTGGCCGGCTTCCTGGCCGATCTGAGGGAGGCCTACGAGCGTTGCGCCCTGGCGATCGCGCCGGTCGACTGGGGGGGAGGGACGAAGATCAAGGTCATCGAGGCGCTGGCCTTCGGGAGGACCTGCGTGGCGACCCCTCACGCGCTGCACGGCTACGAGCACCTGCTCCGGCACGGCGAGGCGATCTGGCGGGGAGCGTCGGACGAGCAGGAGGTCCGAGGCTGCATCGCGCTGCTGACCGACCCGGCGATGCGGGAACGGATGGCCGACGTGGGGCGCCGGCTCGTTTCGGAGCACTACTCGGCGGACGCGATCCGGGAGGAGGTGGCGGCCACCTGCGACCGGCTGCTGTCCCGGGCGTCTCGGCGCCGGGCCGGGTCCCCGTCGCCGTCCCCGGCGGTGCCGGAGGCCCTCGAGGCCGGGGGAGGTGCCGGGTGATCGGGCATCGGAGCGAAGGCCAGACCCCGGCGGCGGCCGACGGCGGCCGTTCCCTGGTCGTCGGGCTGTACTGCGTGGGGTGGCCGCCTTCGGCGTTCGCCAACGGGATTGTCACTTATGTGGACGCGATCGCCGAGGGGATGCGGGCGCTGGGCCACCGGCCGGTGATCCTGGCGGGCACCGTCTCGGAGCCGGCCGAGCGGAGGGAAGGGATCCCGGTGATCGACCTGAAGCCCCTGGAGACGCCGGATGTCCCGGCTCGGCTGGCCGACGCGCTGGCCTCCCGGCTTCGAGGGCGATCGGGCTGGGTTTCCCCTCGATGGATCGGCCGGGCGCTGAGGAAGGTGGCGAGGCGGACGGACGGACGGCCGAGGCTGGACGTGCTGGAGGTCGAGGAGTCGTTCGGCCTGCCGGGGATGGTCGCCGGCCGGGTGCGAGTGCCGGTGGTGGCCCGGCTGCACGGGCCGTGGTTTCTGACTGGGCCGTACCAGGGGGTCGACCCCTCGGCCCCGGAGTTCGAGGCCCGGGTGCGGGCCGAGGGCCGGGGCCTCCGCCGGTCAGCGGCCATCACCGCCCCGTCCCGGGACGTGCTGGCCCGATCGGCGGCGCACTACGGCCTGCCCGCTGGCTCGGGGGAGGTGATTCCCAACCCCGTGCGTCCCGTGCCTCCCGAGGCGCGCTGGCGAGCCGAGGGGTGCGAGCCGGAGCACATCCTGTTCGTCGGCCGATTCGATCGGTGCAAGGGGGGCGACACGGTGATCGACGCCTTCGCCCTGCTGCTGAGGGACCGGCCGGGGGCCCGGCTGACGATCATCGGCCCGGATGGCAACCCGGCGCGCAACGGTATCGGCGAGACGCTGCCGGAGTACGCGGCCGCTCGGTTGCCGGGGGCGCTGGAGGACGGTCGGATCCGGTGGCTTGGCCGCCGGCCGCCGTCGGAGATCGCGGCGCTGAGGGCCCGGGCGGCGGTGACGGTGGTCGCCTCTCGATATGAGACGTTCTCGTTGACCGCCGCCGAGGCCATGGCCGCCGGCTGCCCGCTGGTGGCCACGCGGGTGGGGGGGGCCGCGGAGCTGTTCGAGCACGGCACGCACGGCCTCCACGTGGAGCCGGACGACCCGGCCGCGCTGGCCTCGGCGGTTTCCTCGGTGCTGGCCGACCCGGCCGGCGCGGAGGCGATGGGCCGATCGGCCTTGGAGCACAGTCTCAAGCGATTCGCCCCGGAGGCGGTCGCGGCCCGGACGATCGACGTTTACCGCCGGGTGCTCGGCCTCGGCGGCGGTTCCCGACTCGCGGCTCGGGAGGGAATGCGGCCGTGAACCAGATCGCGATTGTCGCCATGCTGGCCTGGCCGGTTGTGACGCTGGGGTTGTGCGCCCGGCTGGGGGCGTGGCGGGGGGTGATCGCCTCGTACCTGGCGTCCCACGTGCTGCTGTCGGCCCGGGTCGGCGTGCCTCTGGCGGGGCTCCCCGACTTCGACAAGTACATGGCCGCCAACCTCGGGGCGTTGATTGGCATCCTGGTCTTCGACGGCGGCCGGCTGGGAGCGTTCCGGCCGCGCTGGTACGACGGCTTCGCGATAGCCGTCTGCCTGACGCCTCCCGTCGCGACGATGGCCGGCGGTCTGCCGTTCTGGGACGCGGTTTCGGCCTGCTCCGACGCGGTCCTCCGCTGGGGAGTGCCCTACCTCGTGGGAAGGCTCTACGCCGCTCGGCCGGGGGCGAGCCGGGATCTGGCCGTGGGGATGGCGGTCTGCGGGGTGCTGATGGCGCCGCTGATCGCCTTCGAGGTGCTGGGGCGGCAGTCGATCAGCGGCCTGATCTACGGCATCCCGGTCCGGACAGGGTTCAAGTACGGGCTGTACAACCCGGTGCTGATGGCCCGGAACTCGCTGGAGCTGAACCTCTGGGTGAGCCTGACGGGGCTGTCGGCCTTCGCGCTGTGGTGCGGCCGATCGGTGCGATCGCTGTGGGGTGTTCCCTTTGGGTTCTGGACGGCGGTGGTTCTTGCTGCGGCGATCCTCTGCCATCAGAGCGCGGCGGTGGGGCTGCTGCTGCTGGGGTGCTTCCTGCTGAGCCTGACGGTCGGCAAGCAGCGGCTGGGGAGTGTGCCGGAGGTGATCGCCCTGGCCGCCGTGGTGGCGCTGGCGCCGAAGCTGGGGGGCCGGTTCACGCTGCTCGGCCTGGCCATGATCGCCGGGATGCGGTACCTGAGGGATCTCCAGTCGCGCCGGCTGCTGATCGGCATGGCGCTGGTGACGCCGATCTTTCTGGTCATCCGGCTCACCAAGATCGTGTCGACGCAGATCTTGCTGTCGCTGGCCTACATGCTGCTCGGATGGGAACGGACCTATTCGCTGTCGTTCCGGTGGGACACCGAGGATCGGATCATCCCCTACGTGCTGGGAAACCGGCCGCTGCTGAGCTGGGGGACGATGGCCGACGGCCGGTTCGACAAGCTCAGTCTCCATGGGCGGCAGTTGGTTGACAGCCAATGGATCATTCAGTTTGAGCTTTACGGATTAATTGGACTGGCGGCCTTGTACGGGATGCTGTGCCTGCCCCCGCTGCTGGTGGCCAGACGGTATCCGCCCCGGGCCTGGACCGATCCGGGGAACGCGGCGGTGGCGGGGCTGCTGGCGGTTCTGCTGGTGTTCACGCTGGATAGCACGCTGAACGCCTACGTCATGCCGCCGATTCCGCTGATCGCTGGCCTGCTGATGGCCTTGCCGGCGTCGGTGGGAGCGGGGTCTCCGGGGCCGAGGCGGGAGGAACCGGTCGATCGGGAGCTGGAGCGGGTGGAGCGGCTGGCGATCTCAGGGAGGCCAAGGGAAGCGGAGGCGGCCTGCCGCCGGCTGATTGCCGCCCGGGCCCAGGCTCCGGCCGGGCAGGCCGGCCTGGCCGATGCCTGCGACCGGCTGGCCGACCTGCTGGAGGCGCTCGGCCGGCCCGAGGAGGCGGAAGCCCCCCGCCGCCGAGCCCTGGGGCTCCGCGCCGCCCTGGCCGCCGCCGACCCGGCCGACCCGGTTGGCCGCCAGACCCTGGCCGAGTGCGGCGAGCGGCTGGCGAGGAACCTGGCCCGACGGGGGCGGTTCGCCTCGGCGGCCGAGATCCGGGGCATCGCCCTGGAGCAGCGCGCCGCCCTGGCCGCCGCCGCTCCCGACGACGCCGAGGCCCTGATCCGCTACGCCGACGGGCTGAACGACCTGGCCTGGCTGCTGGCCGTGTCGGCCGGGCCGGCGGCCCGGGATCCCAGAAGGGCCGTGGCGATGGCCGAGCAGGCGGCCCGGCTGGGGCCCGATCGCAAGGCGTACTGGAACACCCTGGCCGCCTGCTACCGGGCCGCCGGCGATCCCCGGCTGGCCTACGAGGCCCTGGCGAGGTCGCTCCGCCTGGGACCCGACGTCTCGGGATATGACGATGCCCTGCTGGTGCCGATCCTGGCCGAGTTGGGGGATCCGGACGGGGCCTCCCGGGCACTGGCCCGTCTGGATGCCCGACTGGCGGCCCTGGGGTCCTCGGCCCCCCCGGCGCTGGCCTGGCTGCGGGACGAGGCCGAGGCCGCGTTGCGGTCCGGCTCGACGGCCGGCGCGACCTGATCCCGGAGGCCTCCGCGGCGGCCGGCGATCCGAGGCCCGAGGAGCGGAGGGCCGGGGGAGTCGCCCGCGGCGCTGCCCCACTCCACCGAGGGGGGCGGCGCCGGTTCAGGCGGCCAAGCGGTCCTCGCCGGCGGGGGCGGGGAGGGCGGCGGCGACCGTCCCCTCCGGGGCGGGAAGGGGTTGGTCCTTCGGGCGGAAGGCTCGGGCGATTTGGTCGCGGTACGAGGCCAGGGCGCGGCGGCCGATCCAGGGGCGGGCGGCGTCCAGCAGGGCGCGGGCGGGCCGCCGGACGAGGCGGGCGGCCCGGCGCAGGGGGTTGGCTTCGAGCCGGGCTTGGAGGGCCTCGATGGCTCTCCCCCGGGCGTCGGCCTCGGCCCAGAGGCCGGCGATCTGGGCATCCCGCCGGGCGACCTCCGACTCGAGCCAGGCCATCCGGCGGCGGGCCTCGTCGAGGGCCGCGTCTCCCCGGAAGGTCGTGCGGGCGACGCGGCGGACCAGGGAGGAGCGGTCGCAGGGAGCGAGCGACTCGATGGTGTGGAGGATCTGGTCGGCCTGGTCCTCCCAGGTGGGCCAGGCCTCGGCGGTGGCCAGGGCGCGTTCCTGGAGGGAGCGGACGAGGCCGGGGTTCTCGGCCAGCTCGAGGGCGGCCTCGGCCAGCTTCGGCCAGGAGTTCATGGGAGTGAGCCGGCAGTTGTGGCGGTCGGCCATGTACTCCTCGGCCCCCTGGACGTCCCAGGAAACGGAGGTGCCGCCGGTGGCGAACATCTCCAGCGGGGGGCCGAACATCCCCTCGGAGTTGGAGGCCTTGACCAGCACGTCGCTATCGGCGTAGACCGAGGGCATCCAGCGGTAGGGGACCTTCGCCTCGATCCGACGGCAGCGGGGCCCGACGGCGTCCGGGTCGACGATGGCGCCGACCCAGCTGTACGTCAGGCCCAGGCCCTCGAGCATCCGGACGGTCTGCACGACGTTCTTGCGGGGGTCGGTGGGGGGGCCCTCGACCAGGAAGCGGACCGGGCGTCCTCCCGGCCGGAGCGGTTCCCGAGACATTGGCCGCCAGAGCTCCTTGTCCAGGCCGCTGACGACGCAGAAGGTCTGGCGGGGCTCGGGGCTGAGGTGGCGCTCGACGTGCCGCTGCAGCCAGTGGGCGGTGGTGATCACGTTCATCCGGGCGGAGACCAGCTCGGCGAAGTCGGCCTGCTCGGGAGTGTGGGGCCCGAAGAACTGGCCCTCGACGGCCTGCATGAACCAGGCGTAGTGGTCGGCCTCCAGGTCGGCCAGCCAGGGGATGGTGGCCCACCAGGTCGCCACGGCGGCGTGGTAGCGGCGGCGGCGGGCCTCGGGCAGAGCGACGACGTGCAGCAGGCGGCAGTCCCGCTCGGGGAGGAAGGGGATCTCGGCGTCGGTTGCCGAGGCGGGCAGGATCAGCTCGACGCGGTAGCCGGCCCGGGCCAGGATGGCGCCCCAGTTGAGGACGATGTTGATGCCGCCGGAGATGCCGAGCACCGGCAGGGCAATGCCGATCCGCTTCACAGCCATTGGGTCTGCCCCCGGTCATTTGCCAGTGCGACGGCCTCGATGATCCGATCGTCCTCGCCGACGGCCAGCTCGTTATTGCCTGGGTGCAGGGCGATGTTGACGATCCCCTCGTGCATCTCGGCTCGGGCGCCGGCCAGGGCCATCCGCCACCAAAGGTGGAGGTCCTCACCGTAGCTCAGGCGGTGGTCGATCCCCCCGGAGCGATCGAAGAGGGCCCGGGGGAAGCAGACCCCGGAGTTGCACAGGAAGTTGCCGAGGCTGCGCAGGGCGCCGGCCATCTCCCGGGCCTCGACAGTCCCCGGTCCGGCCAGCGGGGTGTCCCAGGGGAAGCCGTCCCGCATCGAGCGGCCGAAGTCGCGGAAGACCTTTTTGGGGTAGTAGATCGTGTCCGATCGCCAGCCGCCGGCGGCGGCGGCGATGAAGCGGAAGAAGTGGGGGTCGAGCCAGTCATCGGAGTCGAGCACGCAGACCAGCTCGCCGGCGGAGGCGCGGATGCCGACGTCCCGGGGGATGGTGGCGGAGCCGCACGCGCGGGGCATCTCGATAATCCGGGTGCGGATCCGGCGGACGATCAGGTGCCCCTCGGCGGCCCGCAGCGCCTCGAGCGTCTCTGGAGGGCTGCCGTTGCTGACGAAGAGGACCTCGATCCAGGGGTAGTCCTGGTCGAAGATCGAGGCGGCCAGGCGAAGCAGCTCGGTCGTCCGGTCGTAGACGGGGACGACGATGCTGACCATCGGCTCGGCCCCGGCGACCGGGCGGGGGGCCGCCTCCGGAGCGTCGGCGAGGCGGCCGAGCCATCGAGCCAGCAGGGCCGGCGCGTCGGCCTCCTCCCCCCGGTGCAAGTAGAGGTCGCCCCGAGCGAGGGCGTGGGGATCAACCCGGAGGAACCGTCCGCCCCGGAAGAGGAAGGCGGGCCGGCCGGGGCGATGCCGGGTCAGCAGGGCGATCGGCTCGTTGCCGAGGAGGAACGAGGGGGCGTCGTCGGGCTGCGACGGCGGCGGGTCGACGACCTCGGCCTGGGGCACGCCGGCCAGGGCCTCCCGGGCGAGGCGGGAGAAGTCGGCGTCGGCCCGGGAGGAGAGGGTGATCCGCAGGCCTCGGCCCGCCGAGGAGAGCCGGCGGAGGGCCTCCAGGAAGGCCGGGGCCTCTTCGTCGTCGTCGAGGAAGACCGGGACGACCTCGGGGGTGGCCCGGACGACCTCGGCCTCGGCGGCCGGTTCGAGGGGGCAGCCGACGCCGCCGGCCTCGAAGACGATGCGGCGGGCCTCGGTCCGGAAGCCGCAGGGGTCGGCGGCGACCCGTCGGCTGGGACAGACGGCGGCGACCTCGTCGTTGAGCGACCGGGAGCCGAGCACCAGGGCGCCGTCACTCTCGGCGACGGCCTCGGCGGAGAACGGCCGAACGTCGGCGAACAGCCGGGGGGCGTCGGGGCTGTCGCTGAGGACCCGGACGTTGTACTGGCCGACGGCCGAGGCCAGCACCTCGAGCGCGACGGCGAGATCCCGGCGGTGGGACAGGCGGTCGGGCGAGAAGTCGCGGGGGAGGACCAGGGCGAGGGTCGGCCGCCATCGGTAGCCGGCGCGGGGGTCGGTGTCGGCCGAGAGCCGACGGGCGGCCTGCCGGTCGTGGAAGGCATCGAGCAGCTCGGCCCAGAGGGCGCGAGCCTCGTCGGTCGGCGTCGCCAGGGTCGGCACGCCCGGCCCGTCGGCCGGCGGGTCGCCCGCCGGTCCCCGCCCCAGGGCCGATCGCCCGGGGCCGATCGCCACCGATGTCAGGTCGTCCACGGGGCGGATCCTCCTGATCGTCGAGCCCACTGGCCTCGCTGTCCCATCCGAGGCGCGAGGCATAACCGAACATTGATATCGACTCGCGATGCGCGGCAACATACTTCATCGATCCGGAGCGGACAATCTCAATCCGCGCCGGCTGGGGCCGGCGGGCCGGCCGGGATGGCGGCCGGTCGTCGGTCCCGGAGGGGATCCCGCCCCTCCGACGAGGGAAGGGACGGCCAGGGATCATTGATCGGGGCGACCGTTGATGAGCCGTCGCCGCAGCCCCCGGGCAACGACGTGGGGGGCATGGATGATGCTGGCCCCGGCCCGACGGGCCATCGGGCCGACCGCCCGGATCGGCCCGGTGTAGCGCCAGAAGCGGGAGCCGGTCAGCTCGGCCAGCGCCGCCTCAACCCGCTGCCTCTCGGACTCGGCTCCGAGGTAAGCCCGCACGGCCTCGGCGTGGGCGGCCCGGGCGGCCTCCATCTGCTCGGCGAGGATCCGGTAGACGGCCTCCCGGTCGGCTCGGGCGGCGTCGCGCTCGGCCTCGACGCGGCGCAGGTCGTCGGACCGCTCCGACAGCCGGCCGGCGAGCTCCAGGCGCTCGGCCTCGATCCGGTCCCGATCGGCCTCGATCCGGTCCCGGTCGGTCCGGAGTCGGTCTCGGTCGGCCTCGGCGGTGAGCAGCAAGGCCTCCAGGCGTCCCCGATCGGAGGCCGTCTTCTCGAGCTCGGCCCGGAGCCGGTCCCGGTCGGCCTCGGCCTCCTGGAGGTCGGCCTCCATCCGGAGCCGCTCCCGGGCCATCTGGTCTTGCTGGTCGGCGATCGTGCGGCGGGCCTGTTCGAGCTCGACGGCCAGCGACTCGGCCCGGCCGAGGGCCTCGGCCTCGGCTCGGGCCTTCTCGTCGGCGAGGGTCCGGGCCGACTGCTCGGCGGCCTGGAGGCCAGCCTCGGCCCGCTCGAGCCGGGCGCGGGCGTCGGCGACGACGGGGCCGTAGGCCAGGTCGGCCTGCCGGATCCGCCCCCGGATCCGATCGAGCGTCTCGCCGGGAGCCCGGGCGTCGCCGGCGGCCGCCCGGATCAGGGCCCCGTAGGCGGACTTGACCCAGCCGACGATCTGGGAGTGGCTCCGAAACTCCTCCCGGGTGAATCGGTTGTGCCGGTGGGCATCCGAGAGGAACGCCTCGATCTCGACAGCCGATCGGTGCGACGAATGCGGCCAGGACAGGCCGATCCCCTCGGCGATGCGGTCGGTGACCCGCTTCCAGTCGACGAGCAGTTGATCGTACTCGACGAAGGCCCGGGGGTGCCCCCTGGAGTCGCGCTCGGCGTCGAGGACGTGGCGCAGCCAGAGCAGGGCGGACTTGGCGATCGGAAAGCCGTCTCGCCGCTTCAGCGAGGCGGCGACCTCCAGCGGGTTGCGGACGGGGATCACGAAGTGGGGCCGGGCCGACGCCCGATCCAGGACCCGAAGCCAGAGCGGCAGGAACCGGCAGATCCTCGGATCCTTCAGGACGATCAGCGGGGCGTCCCGGTAGTTCTCGAGGACCCGATCGACGAGCCGGTCGACATACCGGTCGGCCTCCTGGGTGTCGAACCAGGCCCGGGGGAATTCAGTGACGTCGTCCCAGCTCGAGCCGACCGACCGGAGCAGCTCGTCGTGGATCTCGACGATCTCGATCGGCTCCCAGAAGCCGGTCTCGTTGTTGCCCGGCTGGGGCTGCATCAGGCGACCGGGCAGCTCGGCCCCGAGGAGGCTGAGCACCCGGGTCAGGGCCGAGGTCCCCGAGCGATGCATGCCGAGCACGAGGAGGGCGTCCCTCGTCGATCCGTCGGAGCTCATCTGCGCGCCTCCAGCGACGCGGCCGGGTATCGGGGCGGTCGGCCCGCCGGGACCGGGAACGACGACCAAACCGGAGGGATGTCGACTCCCGCGTCCCCCTCGCGCGAGCGCGACCCGGCCGCCCCCCGGCGCTTCCTCGGGCCAGGCGATCGACATGGCCCGAGCAGGCGACGGGCGGACTCTAGCAGAGATGCCGGGGCGGTCAACAGGAATCGACATCGAGGGCCCAGGCCCCTGGGCCCTCGGTAAAGTGTGCCTCCCGACCGTCGTCGGCCGATGACGGCCGGGGGGGATGGTCGGGGCCGGAATACCCATCGATCCCGCCGGACGAATTCCAGGACGAGGCGCACCTCTCCTCCCGTCGCCGGGGAGGGCGCCGAGGCTGGCCCCCAGGAGCGATCCGGGAAACAATGGACCATCACAACAGGGGCGACGTCCCCGGAGCATCGGACGCGCGGACAACCATCGCGGCCCGAACCCTCGGAAGATATTGTGACCAGAGCGCCCCGCGCCGGAGATGATTACGTCGGGGGGGGCGATCCCCCAGCAAGGCCGGCCGCCTCTCGCGGCGAGCCCGGCGGGCCTCGCCCGCCGAGGGACCACCGAGCCCGGATCCGATCGACGACGACCGTCGAGCCCGAGGAGCCGGGCGGGCCATCCGCAGCCCTCCCCCGAGGAGACGACGCCCGCCCCCGCCCCGGCTGGTCGGGATCGCTCGCGACCCTGGTCCTCGCGGCGGCCTCAAGCTGGCTGCTGGCCTCGACCGGCTGCGCCGACCGGGCCGCGCCCAGGCCCGGAGGATCGGCGGCGCCGACGACGGCGGCCGACAACGGCGGGCCCCTCGACGATGAGGAGGTCGCCCGGGCCGTCGCCTCCCGACCGCCAGGTGGTCTCCCCGACGTCGGGGAGACCGCGGCCGGCCCCGCATCCCTCCGATCGGGGCGACTGATGAGTTCTCCCGTCCCAGCTTCCTTGACGACCCCCCTGCTCCGGCTCGACCCGAACCTCGGCCCGGCCCCGCCCTCGGGCCCGCTCGTCCATCGCGGGGCGGTCCGGGCCTGGGCCGACCTGGAAGGGGGCGCCGCCTTCCTCGCGTCGGAGGGCGGCTTCTCGTGGCTCGGCGACTGCCGACGGGTCCGAGCCGCCGGTCGAGGAGCCTCGCTCTCCCGGCCGGGTGTCGCGGCCTCCGGGCGGCCGTCCTGGACGATCGACGCCGACCTGGCCGGCCCGTTCGGTTTCCGGGCGGTGCCCCTGTACCGCGAGGCCGCCGCCGACCATAGCGCCCTCGAACTGCGGATCGACCCCCTGGGCCACCCCGAGGTGGCGATCCAGACCCCCGGCCAGCCCGAGGCCGTCGCCCGCTGCCCGCGTTCCCTCGCGCCGCGATGGCCAATCACCTCCTGGGCCGACCTCGGCACCGTCTGGACCCGGGGCGGCACCGGCTTCACGACCGATGACGACGGCGACGGCAATGGGCTCCGTGATTACTACCATCGCTCGTATCGGATCAACCTCGCGTCGCTCGACCCGGAAACCCTCCAGCCGGCCCCGGGAGGCACGCTGAAGCATCCGTTCGTCCCCGGGGACGAGGTCCTCCTCGGCGGCTTCGGGTTTATCGACGGGCATCACGTCGTCTCTGACACCACACCGGATTCGATCTATATTGTCGTCACGACCCCGACTGGGGCGACGAACACCGAGAACACCCAGGCCAACCCGACCACAATCGGCGCTCGGTCGATGAGCGCGGGCTCCGGCTCGGACCTGACGGCGGCACTGTCGCGCCGCTTCGAGTCGGAGTGGTCCGGCGGGGACTGGACCCTCTCCGGCTGGTTCCGGCAGGACTCAACCGGCATCGATGGCGCCGGCATTCTCTGCGCCTCGCCGATCGGGGATGCTCGTGCCACGGGAACCCGCGTGGAATTGGTTTATCAGTCGGGCTACGTCGTCGCCCGGATCCCCGGAACAGCGCTGGAGGTGGAGGTCGGCCCAGCGATCCAGGGCCAGTGGCATCACTACACCTTGGTCCACAAGAGCGCGGCCCAAACCCTGACCCCGTACTTCGACGGAGAGCCCTACGATCTCCGCTCTGATGTCTCCACGTCCACCGAGCCTGCGCTCCGGCTGGGGGACACCCCTTGGATTCTCGCCGCTCGGGTCACGCCCGACCGGCTCGATATCGATCAGGTCCTCTACGCGAGCGGGACCGACGTGCGGCTCCGCTGGGTGGCGGCGGCCCAACAGTACCGGCTCGATGTCAACGACGGCATCGCCGCGACCGACGGGAGCACGGTCAATATCAACGGCAGCTTCGAGTCGCCCGTTCTTCCGACCAATACATTCAAGTACCTTGGCACGAACGAGAATTGGGGCGGCTGGGTGCGTAGTGCCGCGAATGTGGCGATCTCCAATGGAGTGAACGCCTTCACCACCAGCACTGTCTATAGCCAGTTGGACGGACAGCAGTGCTTGATCCTTCAGAATCTCGGATCAGTCTACCGCGACTTCGAGGCGCCCGACCCGGCGAACTACACGTTCCAGTTCTGGACGATCCGCCGGGGTAATTTCAACCAGACGCTCAAGGTCTTTCTCGACGGTGTCCAACTCGGTGCCGACATCACGGTCACATCCACCGCTGCGACGATCACGCGCACCTTCTCCGTACCGGCCGGGACGCATCGGATCGAGATCAAAGGCATGGTGGCCGACCAGCCAACCTCCGCCTACATTGATCGGGTTGTGCTCACAAGAAACTCGGTGGCGGGGACCATCCGCAGCGTTTCGGCCGCGCCGGCCGGGGGGCAGGCCAACGGTGTTTCGCATGATGTGATCGCCGCTTACGATCCGGTGACGGAGGAGATCAGCCTTCGGATCGACGGCGGGGCTCCCGTCACGACGGGAGGCGTGACGGCGGTGGCCCAGACGGCGACGTCCGTCGGGATCGGGTGCAACCATGACGGTTCTTCTTCCTTCTGGGGCGCCCTCGATCCGATCGCATTGCACCGATCCCCCCCGAACTGGTCGACGGCGCTGGCCGCCGTGACGGCCGAGTTCGATGGAGCCGGGCCGGGTCCGACCTACGCCGGTCTCGGTGGCTCCTACGCGGCCGACACCGGGCTCGTCGCCTGGTATGAGGGGACGCCCGGATCGACCCGAGTCGACTCCCACTCCGGCGGGTACGACCTGACGAACACGACCATAAGGATCGGCGGTCCGCTCGATCTGTCCGGGTCGTCGGGGGCCGCCTCGGTCTGGAGCGGGATCGGGATCGGCTTCAATCAGGCGCATACCGCCCGGTTCGGCTGCTCGTTCGACGGGATCGGGTTGTGGCTGGGCCGGGCGCTGGCGGGGCCGGATGTTGCCGCCCTGTTCGGCGAGGGTCCGGCCTGGGCGGGCCTTTCTTCCGGCTCCCGATCGGGGATCTGGTCCTTCTATAACTGCGACGAGCGGGGCGGGGACCTGCTCGACGCGAGCGGGAACGGTCGGGACCTCATCAACGTCTCGGGCGCCTTCCCGGCGGTCGCGGGCGTCCCGGGCTTTGAGATCGCCTTCTCGGCCGCGCCGGACACACCGATGGTACGGATGCTCGGTCGGCGCCAGATGTCGGTGAACCCCGTCTTCGCGGTCGCCGACGACCAGGACAGCCGCGGCGGCTGGGAGTGGCACCGCTACAACCTCTCGGTCGTCCGAGATGGGACCGTCGTCCGGTTCTACCGCAATGGCGAGGCGCTGGGAACCGCGACGATCGACGCGGCAAGGCTCGGTCCGTCCTCGGGGACGACGACAATCCTCCAGGGGTCCGACCGGCTGCTCGCGACGCGTTGCGATCTCTTTAGCGTGTCGGTCGAGGACGGGGCCCGCGACGACGCGACGGCACTCGACGAGAACCGCCGGCGCTGCTTCTTGCCGACGAAGACGCGGGGCCCAGGACCGCTGGGCGTGCAGTTCCTGGCGACGTGGTACCTCGGAGGTGTCCAACGGTCGGAACTGGCCCATTGCCGCATCCAGTGGGAGTTCTACCGAGCCGGCACTCGGCAGCCGCACGACGACCGGACCCTGACGACCGGACAGGGCTACTGCTTCCCGACCGGATTCTTTTGCTCGCAGGTCTTCCGCGATCCGGGAGAGTATGACTGTTACGTCACGATCGCCCGGCCGCCGCACGACCGGTCTGGAGCCCGCCAGGCGCCCCAGGTTCTCTGGTCGGGGAAGTTCGCGACAATCACCGTCGAGGAGTGGCCGGCACAAACAACCGACATCTATGTCGACACGAGCCTGCCAACGAGCGGCGACGGATCGATTGGCAGCCCGCTCAACAGCGTCGACGCGGCGATCGCCCGCTGGGTGTCGCCGTACACGCGCATTTTCCTGAAGGCGGGCACGTCATTCACCAAGCCCGCCGTGATCTCCGGCAAGCACGGGCCGGCCCTCATCACTCGATACGGGGACGGGCCCTCACCCCGGCTTCGGGCCAATGTCCCGGGCCTCTCTTTCAATCTGGAGTTGAACGGAGTCCACGACCTCCGGATCACCGACCTGACGGTTCGGCCCGACGATGGCTATTACGGCTCGTTCCTAAAGCCGACGGACGCCTCCTCGCTCACGGTGCTCCGCTGCAATCAGCAACCGAGCGACATCGGTTGGGGAGCGTACGCGCAGTTCTATCAGGGAGTGACGGCGGTCATTATCGACGACCACACATTCGATGCGGACGTCTACGGATTCTACATGGACATGCCGGGGATCCGTTGGTTCAGCAGCACTCGGGCCGACTGGTCCGGGAAGTGGCATGGGCCAAACGGGTCGAATGATTCGATCTATCATATCTATCGAACCATGGGAGGCGACTGCCTCGAGATCCGCGGTTTGAGCAATTCGATGCCGCCGACCTCGGTACCGGGCATCATCGGGGACGTGACGATCCGGTACACGCACCACTGGACGTCAGTGACCGACAGCGATTTCTCGAGGCTCGTCCAGATCCAGGCATACGCCAAGGCCACGAACAGACACGCCGAGTACGGGACGCACGGCGTGCTGGTGGAGCGGTGCGACCTCGTCGCCTTGTACCTCCAGGGAACGGACGACGCGAGCGTTCGGGACTGCACGATCGGCCGGACGAGCGCATCTGAAGAAACGATTGTCTACATCGTCGATTATGAGAACGTTCGGCTTCACCGGGTTCTCGACGTCCGCTATCACGACATCCGGATCCCCCAGGCGAAGCTGTATCGGACGGACTCCATCTTCACGGATACCGGCAATGTCGTTCCGCTGGTCTTCAAGGATCGGACGATCGAGACCGTGGACGGTACGGCGACGGCGCCGGCGTCGATCGAGGCGGTCGTCGATGGCGGCGGGGCGGCGCTGCTGACGGCGTCGGGGCCGCCGCGGGGGGATCGGCCGCTGTACCTGGCGCATCGCTGGGCGGCCCGGAGGGCCGGGACGGAGGCGGCCTTCACGCCGATCGCCGGCCAGGTTGGGTCGGCGGCGGTCTTCCGGCCGACGACGTCGGGAGACTACGAGTTCCGGCTCGACGCGATCGATGTCTTCTCGGGGTCGATGACGATCGGCGGCGGCACCGCGACTGCGACGATCTCGGCGCCGCCCGTTGGTCCTGGCTACACACTGCGGGGTCCGGACCCGGCAACCGGCCTGGCCGGTCAGCCCTCGGGCCCCTTTGTGGTCGAGTGGGCCGGGGGGGAGCCGCCGAGTGCTCCCGTCGTCGTTACCCCGAGCAGCGACAGCCCGGGGACGTTCGACCCGCCTCAGGTTTCCCTGTCGGGAGGCTCCCTGTCGGCCGAGTTCCGCTTCATCCCCGACGGGGCCGGCACCCGGATGATCTCGACCTCCAACGACGCCGGACTCCCCGACCCGGCCCCCCTGCCCTACACCGCGACGATCCCCGTCACCCCCTCTCCCGGGGAAATTCCCTCACCGACCATGCGGGAGATGGAACCCGAGCCGGTCGCCCCGGGAGGGGAGATCCAGAAGCCCCTGGCGGGCCGGCCGGCACCGGCGATGGGCCGGCACCAGCTGTCCTGGTTCCGGCCTAACAGGCTAAATTAAACAAAGTCGGGGCCCCCCGAGGAACTCGGGGGGCCCCGACTTCGGGGCCGGCCACCCTGCCGGATGGCTCACTTGGAAGACGCCGAGGCGACCTTGATCTGCTTGGGCCGGGCCGACTCGGCCTTGGGGAGCGTGAGGGTCAGCACCCCGTTCTCATGCTCGGCCGAGGCGCGGTCGGCATCGACCGGCACCGAGAGGGTCACCGTCCGGCGGAAGACACCATGGCGGCGCTCCCGGAGGTGCCAGGTTTCCCCCTGCCGCTCCTCCTGGGACTTGGTTTCCCCCTGGATCGTCAGGGTGTCGCCGTGCACGGAAATCTGAACGTCCTCGGGCTTGATTCCCGGCAGAGACGCTCGGACCACGAAGGCCTCGGCCGTCTCGGAGATGTCCAGCGGCATGGGCAGCGCCGCGGCCTCTCCTCGACTCAGGCTGTCCGGACGCACGAAACTCTCCTGCAAGAGGGTGTTGAAGGCGTCTCGGAGGCTCACCATCTCCCGGAAGGGATCCCAGCGTTCGATTGCCATCGTCGTCTCTCCCCGAGCGGTTCGGCGCGCACCCCGGACGCCTGCCCAGGGGGGCCGTCGCTCGATCGCAACACAATCGGAGATCCGGACGCCCGGGCCGGCCCGCTGCCTCGCCCGTTCCGATCCGTCCGGATCGTTGCGTTGCTAAGACAAGCAACGTCCGTACCAGACCCAAACCATTCAACCTAATGTGAACCAAATGAACGAATTACGAGATCCGTCCCGCGAAACGGAACCCCCGGCTCATGCCAGAATGGCACCGTCCGGCCGAGCCGGTCGCGTGAGGGGCGGGCCGGGATGCCATTCTGGCATGAGCCCTCGTCCTTGACAGCGGTTGCCGCATCGCAGCTAACATGCTTTCGGTGAGAGGGGGGCGGGCCCGCTCCGCCCGAGCGACCGATCTCCGAGCCCGACCGCCAAGGAGAACCGCCATCGTCCCGGACGCCGGCCGACCCGACCCGATTCGCCTTCCCGGGGCGTCGCCGACGCTCTGGGCCGAGGGCCGGATCCGCCTGCGGTTGATCGACCCCCAGGGTGACCGCACGCTGGTGATTGTCGACCGGCCGTATGCGACGATCGGCCGCGTCGCGACGGCCGACGTGCCGGTCCCGAGCCCCTCGGCGGCGGTGAGGCACGTCTATCTGCACCTGGACCGCCGGGGGGCCTTCGCCGTCGACCTGGTCAGCCGGACCGGGACGCGGTTTGACGACGCTCCGGAGGGGGCCCGGGCGTGCTGGCTGCGGCCGGGGAGGGGCCTGGAGCTGGCCGGCCACCGCGTTGAGCTGATCGAGGCCGATCCGGTCGACGGCCCGGGAGACCGGCTCCCAGGGGCCAACCCGCTGGCCGAGGCCGACGGCCTGCCGCCGCTGGACCTGCTAGCCGAGGGGGACCCCGATCGGCCGCTGACGCTGCTCTCCGAGCTGTCGTTCCTCGGCAGGAGCCCGAGGTGCGCCATCCAGGCCGACGGCGACGGCGTGGCCCGCGTCCATGCGGTCGTCGTACGATCGGCGAGGGGAATCTTCCTGGTGAACCTGGGAGGACCCGCCCTGACGGTCAACGACCGGCCGGCCTCCCCCGCCGGGCCGATCCGGGACGGCGACCGCATCGCGCTCGGCCGCTCCCGGTTCGAGGCCCGGCTCCGGGCCGATCTCCGGCCGGCCTCCCCGTCGCCGACACCCTCGCTGGGCCGGATCTCCCCGACAACCGCCCTGGCCGCCGCGCGCCCCCCCGAGGGGGATGAGGGGGCCGTATCCCGGGCCCTCCGGGCGGTCCAGAACGGCCAGGAGGAGCTGCTCCGGTCCAACGAGCAGTTCCAGCGGGCCCTCGTCTCGGTCGTCCGCCGCCTCTACGAGGAGCAGGCGGCGCTGTTCGACCGGCACCTGGAGCGGCTCGACCGACTCCAGGCGGAGGTGGCCGAGCTCCGGGAAGAGCTCCGGCGCCGGCTCCCCCCTGGGGCCGCCCTGCCCCCCTCTCGACGACCGCCGGGGCCCCCGGATCCCCCCCCGATCGCGCCGAAGACCCCCCCCGGGACCGACTCGCCGACCGAGCCAGGCCGGGCGACGACCTGGCTGCTCGACCGGCTGGGAGAGCTGGAAGACCAGCTCGATCGCGAGGCCCGATCCGGCTGGCGCGACCTCTTCTCCCGGCTCGGGCCCGCATCCCGGCCCCCCGGGAGGCCCTGACCCCCTCAGATCGCGGGCTTCCAAAACGCTCCAGGAAGAGCCGACTCGTCCGGACGGCCAAGATGTCGACCCCGGCCTCGAAGTCGCGCCAGGGGGCATCCTGGGCCGTTTGGCGCGGCCTCCCGAGCCGTCCCCCGCCGGAGATCGGCCGTCGGAGGCCGTCGGACGCGCCGGAACCTCGCCGCCGTACCGATTAACCGAGCACCCTGGCCTAGGGAGCCCCCCCTCGCCGTCGGACGCCCGCCGTACCGATTAACCGAGCACCCTGGGACGGGCCGCCGCCATCGCCCCTGAACGCACGTCACTGACGATTCACCGGACACCCTTTGGGGTCTTGAAAGTGATCGTCCGTGCACTCAATTCGCCGGACATCCTCCGGCCCCTCTGGATAGTGATCGCCCGTTCTGCCGATTCACCGGACACCCTCGCCGGATCGGCCGACCTTCCGCCCGGGCCGGGTGGTGGGCGCCCGTTCTACCGATGTACCGGACACCCTTCGGCCTCCCCCTGGAGCGTGGGCGCCTGTTCTACCGATTCACCGGACACCCTTCGGAAGCGGCCCCGGACGGATCGGGCCTACCGATTCACCGGACACCCTCGCCACCCCCCCGTCTTCCCCGGGAACACCCGCCACCACGATTCGGCGCCCATACTGGCATTCGGTTCACGAAAAAAATTGGGCGCCTTTGCCGCCAACTACTCAAAATTCCAGGCGCCATTACCGATTAACCGAGCATACTTTGCGGTCCACCTAACGATTAACCGGACACCCTTCGCCGTGCACCTAACGATTAACCGAGCATACTTTGGTCACGTAAGTCGTTTCCAGAAAACAACTTGCGTCCCCCTAGACTTTTGTTTTTAAGACTTTTGTTTTAAGAACAACAACAACGCGCGGGCGCCCGCGTATGCGCGTGCGCGCGAGGAGCGGGCCAGGCCGGAGGGGTCCGCGGTTGTGTTGCAGAATTCCCCCAAGGGGACGGGAAACCGACCCGTCCGGGGGGTTCTGGGGACGATCGCCAGGCGGGGCCGACATGGCGGACAAGACCGACCGAGACCGCACCCCTTCGCTCTTCGACGACCCGGAGGAAGTCCCCCGGGCCGACGAGGCCCCGGAGGACCCCTCGGCCGAGCCGGCGTTCAAGGACGAGCTGAACCTGGCCGAGTTCCCGATCGCCTCGCTGGCCGACCGCGTGCCCGACGGCCAGACCACCCTGGTCTTCGAGGACAAGCTCGACCGCCGCGACGGCCCGCCGATTGTTCGCCGCCTGACGATCATGGGAACCGCCAAACATGGCCTGCCGACCTCGATGGATGACGAGGTGCTTGTGGGCTTGATTCAACTCACCAAGCGGTGGAACAACTTCACCGAGGCGAAGGTGAACTTCTCCCGCTACGAGCTGATCGAGCTGCTCGGCTGGCCCCAGACCGGCCAGAGCTACCGGCGGATCGAGGAGGCGCTGCACCGCTGGGTCGGGGTCGTCCTCTCGTATGAGAATGCGTGGTGGGACAACGCGGCGAAGAGCTGGGTGGACGAGAATTTTCACGTGCTGGACAACGTGACGATCTACGACCGAGAGCGGCGCCGGCCGTCTCGGGGGGGGGCGTCAGCGCCGTCGGCTGGAAGCCGGCGACGGGGCAAGCGGGGCAACGCGCCGCCGCCGCTGTCGAGCTTCAAGTGGAACGAGGTCATCTTCCGGAGCTTCCAGAGCGGCAATCTCAAGCAGATCGACCTGGAGTTCTACCTCCGCCTGCGGCTGCCCACAACAAAACGAGTGTTCAGATTTTTGGACAAGCGGTTCTATCGGTGTAATCGTCTGGAGTTCGACCTGCGCACGTTCGCCTGTGAGCACGTCGGCCTGAGCCGGTCGTACAAGCCGACGGAGCTGAAGCGCCGGCTGCGGCCGGCGATCGCCGAGTTGGAGCAGAATGGCTTTCTCGAGCCGATGGACGATGCGGGGCGCTACCTGCGCAAGGCCAGGGGGCACTGGCAGATTGTCTTTGTTCGGGGGCCGAGGGGTCGTTCGCCGATCGAGCCGACAGCCGAGGAACGCGCCGAGTTGGCCGAGGCGCTCGCCGCCCGAGGGGTGGCCGCTCGCACGGCGGGGGAGCTGGTCGAGCGGCACGCGCCGGAGCATCTTCGAGCGAAGCTGGCGATCTTCGACTGGATGGCCGCCCGGGATGACAAGAGGCTGACCAAGAACCCGGCCGGCTACCTGGTGGCCTCGATCCGGGAGGACTACGGCGTCCCGGAGGACTACGTCCCGCCGGCCGATGCCGAGCGGCTCGCCAGGGCCGAGGCCGCCGTCGCCGAGGAGGAGCGCCGCCGCCGGGACGCCGAGGCCGCCGAGGAACAGCGCCGTCGGGACGCCGAAGCTGCCGAGGCCGCCCGACTGGCCGGCCTGAAGGCCCGATGGGAGGCGCTGGCACCAGAGGATCGCGATGCGATTGTCGCCCAGGTGAAGGCGGCGCACCCTGGGCTCCGGCGCTGGAAGACGATGCTCGAGCCCCTCTGCCTGGCGGCGCTGGAGGCCCGCCTCGACGGCGGGACGGCACCAGGACAGCCCTCGCTCTTCCCGGCCGACAGCGGCGACGACCACGCTCCGGCTCCGGCCGCCCCGTCGCCGCGCCGGGGGCCGGGGGGGAAGGGGCGTCGGGCCGATCGGGGGTGATCGGCCGCCCTGGTCAGACGCGCAGGAAGAGGCGACGCTTGTAGAGATAATAGAGAAAGAGCCACTTGGCCAGCAGGGCCCCGGCCGCGGCGGCCACCGGGGAGAAGTCGCCGGCGACCCAGCGATCGGACAGCAGATAAAGCCCGCCGAGGAAGAAGTCGGCGAACGTGTCGAAGTCGAGGAAGCGGGGGACGACGTAGATCGTGATGGCGTTGGCGCCGACGACGGCCAGGGGGAAGGCCCATCGGCGCCACCGCAGCACGTCGATCACCGCGTAAAACGCCGACAGCAGCAGCAGGCTCCAGCCGCCGGCGACCAGGACGAAGGAGCTGGTCCAGAGGTTCTTGATGATTGGGAACCACTGGCCCCACACCCCTCCCGCCAGCAGCGCCGCCGCCCCGGCCGCCGCCAGACCGGCGGCCTTCTCCCAGGGCCCCCGACCCGACCGCAGCCAGGAACCGGCCAGCGCCCCCAGGAGCACGGTGGCGACCGCCGGGATCGTCGAGAGCAGCCCCTCGTTGTCGCCGAAGCCGTAGTAGGGCTCGAGGATCTTGCCGGGCAGGTAGTGGCGGTCGATCCAGCCGGCCAGGTTCCCCTCCCGGGAGTAGTCGCCGGCCGATCCCCCCGGCGGCGCGACGCCGGCCAGCAGGGCCCAGTAGCCCAGGAGGATCGCCGCGGTGATGGCGGCCTGCGATCGCCACGGAGCGTTCATGACGATCACCGCCGCGATCCCGTAGCAGACGGCGATTCGCTGCAGCACGCCGGCCACCCGGAGGTTGTCCCAGTCGAATCGCAGCACGCCGTTGCAGAGCAGGCCCAGCGCGAACAACAGGACCACCCGTCGGCCGACCCGGCGGTAGGCCGCCCCCCTGCCCCGCTCGGAGGCCTTGCCGAGAGAGAACGGCAGCACGGCGCCGACCAGGAAGAGGAAGAGCGGGAAGATCAGGTCGTAGAACCGGAACCCCTCCCACTCGACGTGCTCGAACTGAGAGGCGAGCTGGGCCGACCTCGGGGAGCCCGACCACTCGGCCCAGGCTCGCACCAGGCGGTCGACGCCGACGATCATGAGCATGTCGGCACCCCGGAGGGCGTCGATCGAGAGGAGGCGATCACCGGCCGGTGCCGGCCGGGCCGTCGGGGGGGCCTGTTCGTCGAGCATCGTCGTCGGTCCCGGGTCTTCGGGTCGGTTGGCGATCGGTCGATCTCGCCCGGCCGCAGAGGCCGGGCCAGCATACCCGCCCTGGCCCCGCCTCCGCCACGAGGGGACGTCGCGGGAGGGCCGGAGGAGGGGCCCCGGGTCCGGTCGTCATCGACCTCGCCCCCGATCCCCGGATCATCCTCCGGCCGACAACGCTTGACGGCGTCGGGGCGAGATCCGATCGCGCTCTCCGGGGTCAGTTCTCCGAATCGGCGTCGCCCTGTCGGCTGGAGCGGCGGTCTCGGGAGTCGTAGAGGACCATCGAGCCGACGAGGGGACGGAGCAGGTCGTTGACGACCTCGGAGCGGTCCTTGCCGACGTGGATGGCGTAGAGCCAGAGCTTCTTGTCCAGCTCCTCCTCGATGGCGAACATCCGCTGCACGCGGCGGACCTTGGCGGCCCCCCTGCCCTTCGACCTCGACCGCGACGACCCGCCGGACGATGAGCCCCCCGATCGGGGAGCCGGATCGGAGTCGGGTTCGGAGACGGGATCGGTGCGCCGGCGGTTGTCGCCGTCGCTGTCGCCGGTGCCGGTGCCGGCGGTGGCGGCGGCCGTCGGGCCGGCGGGGCCTCGGGAGGCGGTCGCCGTCTCGGCGGCGGCCATGCGGCGCTCGAACTCGGCCTCGGTCATCGCCGGCCGGACCAGGCCGGTCCGGCTCTCGGGGCCCGGGATGCCCCCGCGTCTGGTCGCGCTCATCGCTCGCCCCCTGGGGTCGCGGTCGTCGGCCGTCGGGACCGGATCGGCATCCCCTGCTCCGCCCGCGCCGGCCTCCTCAACTGCCCTTGCTTGATCCGCGGGCCGAGGGGGGGCGACCGCCCTCGCCCGGCGGCCGGCCCCCCGCTTCAACGGCCCTCACGCGGCGGCGCCGGGGGCGCCGCCCTCCTCCTCGATCGTTGCGTCGTCCTCGATGGGTGCTCGATCGCCGGATCGGCTCCGGCCGGGTCCGACCGGATGGCCGCCTCGGGCCAGGAAGGCCTCGGCGGCTTCCTGGTAGGCGCGGGCGCCGGCGCCGTAGGGGTCGTAGCGGACCAGCGGCACGCCCCGGGCGTAGGCCTCCCGGAAGCGGACCGAGGTCGGCACCGACCGCTCGAAGGCCAGCGGCCCGAAGTAGGCGCGGACCTCCGCCTCGATCTGCCGGGCGACCAGCGTGCGGTCGACCCGGGTGATCAGGACGCCGGTCAGCACCAGCGGGCCGGCATCGGTGAACTCTTGCCGCAGGGCGCCGACCTCCCGGATCAGGTCCTCCAGCGCCTTGACCCCGGCTAGGGCGGCGACGCAGGGATCGATCGGGATGACGACCTCGCCGACGGCGTAGAGGATCGCCACGTTGAGCGGCGTCTGCACCGGGCTGGTGTCGACGATCACCACGTCGTGATCGGTGACGCGCCTCAGAATGCGTCGGATCCGGAACTCCCGGCCCTGGCCGAGTCCCTGGCTGCCTCCCATCTGGTCGGAGCAGGAGCCGAGGCGGTCGCCGGGAGGGATCACGTCGAGTCCCTCGACGGCGCTGGGCCGGATCACCTCGGGGAGCTCTCGTTCTTCAAGCAGCAGGTCGGCCAGTCCCTCGCTCGGCAACCCCGAGGGGAAGAGGCCCAGCGCGGCGTTGCCCGACGGGTCGGCGTCGATCAAGAGGACCCGGCGGCCGAGGTCGGCCAGGCAGCTCGCCAGGTTGATGGCGGTGGTGCTCTTCCCGACGCCGCCCTTCGCGTTGGTCACGGCGACGCTCCGCATCGGCCGTCCCTCCCCCGATCGGCCGCTCCCCTGCCCTGCCCCGCCATCGGATCCCGACGGGAGGCGTTGGCCAGGACCGGCCATAACCGCTTGGGCCGCTTCGCGTCGCGGGCCCGCCTCGGAACCTCGGCGTCTCGGTTCCTCGATCCCAAGGAATCTCAACACCGAGACGCCACGATCTCAAGGCTCCTCGATCCCGAGGAACCTCGTCCCCCTGGCGTATCGGCCAGCGCGCGACCTTGGCTCCAATCTTCCCCAAGACCGAGTTCCCTCGCCGGCCTCGGTCCCATGCCAATCCTGTTGGCTGGGCCTCCCAAGTCGCTCGGGATCAAGGGACATCGATCGATGGGTCGACGAGCGACCTTGGCCAGAAGACCACCCTGGGAGCAAGGTCCCCGAGGCAGCCGATCACGCTGGGAACCCGGGACGTCAAGCCGCATGGGTGCCTTGGTCCCCTGGGACGCCAGTCAGCTTGGCTACTTGATCGCCCATCAGACTCGAAAACCGATCGACCTTGAAATCGAGGACGATCGCGACCAATTCCTCTTTCGGATCAAGGTGACGACGATCACTTGGTGCCAGGGTCACTCTCGTTCCTCGGCATCAATTGACCAAGGGATCATGGCCGCTGGTTCGGATTGGTCTCAAAAAGGCCTTGGCACCATGGGACCGAGGCTCCTGTGAGATCAAAAAACCGAGTTAGAGAGGATTCCAAGGGACCAAGGTGCCCGTTGCAGGTCGGTGCATTGATCCCAGGTTCTTGCCAGGATCATGGAATCCAGGGGCTCCATGCCCTGTCATGATCAAGGAGCACGATGGACCAGGGGACCAGGTCAGAAGGAGCACCAAGGTCGACAAGATTCATCGCCCGGTACAGTTCCAAGGGAATCAAGGTGTCATGGAGCTGGAGGGAGCTTGGCACACCGGCCCAATTGGATTCTGGGCGTCGCGACCAACCTGGGAACATGATCGACCCGGAATCAAGGAACCAAGGAGACACGATCTCCAAGGTTGACCAGGGCCCTGGGTTTCTTGGTCCCTTGGTGCCTTGGTCGATGGGGATCGAGCTTTCGAGGGAGCATGGCTGGCGGAGGGATGTATCCGGCTTGATCCCTCGGCGGCCCATGGTGCAAGCGGCCGAGGCGATCGAGGAGGCTGGGCGGATCGATCATGCGGATGCCTTGGTGCCTTGGTTCCTTGGCGGCGAGAGGCGGTCGGCGGCGGGAGGGGTTGATCGGGGAGGAGGAACGGGCAGGGGGGTGGGTCGACTTGGACGCCTCCGGGGCGGGGGGGTAGCATGGGGACGACCCGCGGCGACCACGCGGGGCGGCTCGAGGCCCCGAGGCGACGATGGCGAACCGGTTGAGCGTCTGCCTGCTGACCCGAAACGATGAGCGGAACCTCGATCGGCCGATCCGGTCGGTCGAGGGGGTGGCCGACGAGGTGATCGTGGCCGACACCGGGTCGACCGACCGCACGGCCGAGGTGGCCCGGGACCTGGGAGCCCGGGTGGTCCAGGTCGCCTGGGACGACGACTTCGCCGAGGGCCGCAACGCGGCGATCGCCGAGGCGTCCGGCGACTGGATTCTCTGGATCAACCCCGACGAGGCGCTGGAGCCGGGTGCCGGCCCGATGGCCCGGGCGCTGGTCGCCGGCGCCGGAGACGCCTTCGGCTTCCTCGCCCGGATCCGGCATCAGGCCCGGGCCGACCGGCCCGAGCAGTACGCCGAGTCCTGGGATCTTCGCCTCTTCCGCAAGGGGGCCGGCCTGCGGTACGTCGGCCGGCTGCACCCGAGCCTGGCGACGGGGCAGGGGGGGGAGGCCCCGGGGGATCCTCCCCGGGTCGTGCCGTCGGAGCTGGCGATCCGGAGGTGGGCCTTCCTGTCGACGCTCGACCCGGGCAAGCTGCGATGGGCCGCCCGGCTGCTTCGCCGGGAGCTGGCCGATCGCCCCGGACGGCTGCACTTCCTGATCGAATACGGGAGGACTCTGCTCCGGCTGGAGGACCCGGAGGGGCACTCGGTGATGGCCGAGGCGGTCGCCCGGGTCGCCGACGAGGCCGACGCGCCGGGGCCGCCGTCCCCCGACGCTCAGCTGGCGCTGGAGTACGTCCTGACGGCGCCGGCCGACCGATACCGGGGACTTCTCTCGAAGGCCGAGGCGGCGGCCTTGGCCCTGCGGTGGTTCCCCAACAGCCCGGGCCTGCTCTGGGCGCTGGCGGGTTCGTACTTCCACGCCCGGCAGTTCGCCGCGGCGGCGGTGCTGCTGGATCGGCTGCTGCGGCTGGGGGCCTCGGGGGAGTTCGACCGTTCGCAGCCGTTCGATCCGGGGATCGTCGGGCCGAGGGCGGCGTTGAACCTGTCGCAGTGCCTGCGGGCGACGGGACGAGCGGCCGAGGCCCGGAGACTGGTCTTGGGGCTGGTCGGCGACCCGGACGTCGGGGCCTCGGCCTCGGCGATCCTGGCCGAGCTGGATGCCTCGGGGCAGGGGGGGCCAGCGCTCCTGGGGAGGGGAAGAAGGGGGAGACCCCCGGCCGGGGCGAGTTGCCCCCGAAGCCTTGATCATGAATGATAGGTCTTGCGACCCGACCCGGATCGATCCTCGGGAATCGCCTCCCGGGGGCCTTCGAGCGCGGAGCCCGATGCCATGACCACCCCCCAAGGCGGCCGTCGCCTTCCCGGCTTCACGCTGATCGAACTGCTGGTGGTGATCGCCATCATCGGCGTGCTGGTCGGCCTGACGCTGCCGGCCTTGCAGTCGGCGAGGGAGTCGGCCCGGCGGACGCAGTGCCAGAACAACCTGAAGCAGATCGGCCTCGCCCTGCACGGCTACCACGACCGCAACGGCGTCCTGCCGCCGGGCTACCTGTCGGAGTGGGACTGGCTGCGACGCCGGGAAACCGGCCCCGGCTGGGGCTGGGCCAGCCGGATCCTGCCCGACCTGGAACAGCAGGCGCTCTACGACCGGATCCGATTCGAGGAGCCGATGCACTCGCCGGCCTTCGACACGGTGCGCCTGGCCCGGCTGGCGGTGTTCATCTGCCCGAGCGACGACATGCCCCGGACCTGGACGGCCAAGAACGGATCGGTCTGGATGCAAGGGGGGGCGATCTTCTCGGCCGAGGACCCGATCTGCGACGTGGCCGGGGCCAACTACGTCGGCGTCTTCGGGATCGGCGAACCGGGGGTGGACGGCGAGGGGGTGTTCTTCCGGGACAGCGCCATCGGCTTCCGGGACATCACCGACGGGCTGACCCACACCACCTGCGTCGGCGAGCGATCGGTGCGGCTCAACGCCGGCCGGGGGCATGCGACCTGGTCCGGGGCCGTCCCCGGGGCGCAGCTCTGGTCCTGCGCTCCCGACCCCTTCGACCCCGACGCCGGCGTCTGCCGGCGCGAGGACGGCTCGGGGATGATCCTCGGCCATACCGGCGAGGGGTTCGGCCCCGGCGACCCGATGGGGGACGTCAACCAGTTCCTCAGCCGTCACGGCCGAGGGGCGTTCTTCCTCTTCTGCGACGGCCACGTCCGGTTCCTCAAGCAGTCGATGGATTACCGCATCTACAAGGCCCTCAGCACCCGGGCCACCGGGGAGGTGATCTCCGATGACGCGTTCTAAACCCGGGGCGAGGCGCCCGGCCTTCTCCGCGGCGGCCTCGGCCGCGGCGCTGCTGCTCGCCCTGCTGCCAGCCGTCGCCGGCTGCGGCGATCGGCAGGAGGAGTCGGCCCGCATGGCCCGGCGGACGATGACCGTCGCGTCGGTGCCCGACGAGCCCCGGGCCGCCGCGGAGAAGGCCCTGCCCGGCGTCGAGTTCGAGGACGCCTGGGCCAACGTCGACGGCGAGGGCCAGCTGCACTCCTACGAGCTTCGCGGCCGGGCCGCCAACGGCCGGATCCGGGAGGTCCGCGTCTCCCCCTCGGGAGAGGTCCTGGAGAGGGAGTGACGGCGCCGCCGCTGGTGTCGCCGCCGTCGCCGAGGCCCTGGTGATCGACGGGCCGCCTCCCCCGGCAGGACGGCTCCCCGATCGGGCCGCGCGCCGATCGCCGAGCATCTCCGCCGCCTCCCCAACCGCCCCGCCCCGGGCCGGGCGGCCGTTCGCGCTCCGCGCTCTGTGGGGGAACGCAAGAAAGAATTTGACGCACCAATGCGAGCAATGTAGCATTGATGTCACCATTGAGATCCGGTATTCGGGGTCGTCCGGCGCATCCAGCCCAAGACGGTGGGTGCAACCAGTTGCGATCGCAGGGAATATGACCGTTCGGCCCCCATCGCCGGATCTCCGATGCGGGACGTGGCTCAAGGATTCGCCGGTCCTTGACGGAGTCGACCGGGTCCCTCATGCTCCCTAAAGACCTGCGCGAATCCGCCCCATCGATGCGCCATCTGCCCTCATCTCCCCGTCGTCGATCGGTGAACCGAGCGCCGCTGCGACCCTAGAGGACCGAAACGATGCGTCCGGGATTCTTCTTCGGTTCGTCTCCGTCTGAACGGCCCTCGGGCCACCGGCAGCAGAAGTCGGGCAGCAACCGCAAGGCGAAGCTCCGGCGGGCGACCCTGGAGGGGCTGGAGCCGAGGACCTTGCTGGCGACCATCCCCGCGCCGGCGGTGCTCGGGAGGGCCAACGCCTCGAACAATTCGCCCGGGGCCAACGACAACAGCAGCGAGAGCTCGCCGACGATCGTCGTCAACCCGACCAACCCGAACCACCTGGTCGCCTCCTGGACGCGCTTCGACACCGATCCGGATCCCGACCTGACCGAGATCCAGGCCCGGATGTCGACCGACGGCGGCCTGACCTGGATGACCCTGTCGGTCCCGGCCCGTCGGATCGACCCGAGCACGGGAACCAACCCGGCGCCGTACCCGACGATCGACAACGCCAGTGTCGCGTTCGGCCCGGACGGCAGCTTCTACATGCTGTCGCTGCAACACAATGGCGTGACCTCGGGTGACCTGATCCTCCGCCGCTACAACGCCGACGGCTCGGTGGCCGGCACGACGACGGTCTACCAGTGGAACCGGTCGGCCCAGGACCAGTCGGGAGCCACGGCGATCCGCCTGCCGACCCTGGCCGTCGACGACACGGCGGCCAGCTACACCGACCCCGACAATGCGTCGGGCAACGTGACCAATCCGCACTCGGGCAACGTCTACGTCGCCTACATCGGCGACACGCCGCCGCTGCAGGGGGCCACCAACTGGAACCCGCTGACCGTCGAGCTGGTCCGATCGACCGACCAGGGGGCCAGCTTCAGCACTCCGCTGGTGCTCAACACCGGCGGCAACTTCGGCGACCAGCGGAACACCCGGCCCCGGATCGCCGTCAGCCAGGGGGGAGGCGGCAGCCAGCCGGGGCAGGTCACGGTCGTCTGGGACGACTTCAACAGCGGCGCGAACGCCACCCCGCCGACCAGCATCATCCGGTCCCGGCAGGTGTTCAACGGCGGCACGACGCTGGGGGCCGAGGCATTCGTCGCCGCCGTGGCGAACGTTCGAGGCAACGACGCGGGGGGCGGCACGCTCGGTGGGCTGACGGCCCTGGGGGTCGGGCCGCAGCCGACGATCGCCGTGGACAACACCCTCGGCGCCTTCAGCCCACACCGGGGGAGGATTTACGTCGCTTACACCAACCGGCTGGACATCACCGGCAACCCGGCCGACAACACGGAGATCTACCTGGCCTATTCCGACAATGGCGGGGTCAGCTGGCAGTCCGCCGGGCGGGTCAACGACGACTTCGCCGACCGGGATGGCTTCTCCGGGGCCAACGGCGCCGACACCGGTCGGCCGCAGTTCCTGCCCGAGGTGGCCGTTGACCGGGCGACCGGGACGGTGGTCGTCAGCTTCTACGACACCAGGCACGACGCCTCCCGGGTCCGGGCGGCGATGTACGTGACCGCCAGCATTGACGGCGGCGCCAGCTTCTCGGAGCAGGTCTTCGTCAACCAGCCGGAGGCGGTCCTCGACGTCGCCAACGGCCAGACCCGGGTTGTCGGGCCGATTCCCGACAACGCCCCGAGCGGCAGCTCGCCCGCCGACGGCACCTTCGGTTACGGGATCCGGCAGGGCCTGGCGGTGCTCGGCGGCCGGGTCTACTCGGCCTGGTCGAGCAACCTCAACGGCGGGCTCGACGGGCAGGACGCGCTGGACATCCAGGTCGCCCGGGCGACGATCGCCGCCGGCCCTCGAATTGTCGAGGGCACCTCGGGAGTGGTCACCACGACCGATGCCAGTGGCACACCTCAGGCGCAGCAGTTTGTGGTCACCTTCGACCGGCCGATCGATCCGGCGACCTTCAGCACCGACGATGTCGAGATTCGCGCCCGGGATGCGTTCGGCAACCCGATCGGCGGGGACGTGCTGGGTCGCATCCCGGCGACGAACGTCACGCCGCTCAGCGCGACGAGCTTCCTGGTGACCTTCCCGGCCCAGAGCACGCCGGGCACCTACAGCTACGCCATCGGCCCGGAGATCCGCGACCGGATCCGCTCGTTCAACACCGCGGGCAACGCGATGGACCAGAGCGGCGACGCCGTGGCCGGGGCCGCGGATGACCGCTTCTCGCAGCCGACGCCCGACGGGGGCCTGCCTTTCTCGGGCACTTACATCCGGCAGGCCCTGCCGCTGGTTGTGCCCGGCCCTCGGGTGGTTGCGACGCAGGTCGTCACCACGAACGGCCAGCTCGGTTCGGCCGGGCCGAACCTGGTGCTCAACGGCACCGTCGCCGCCTTCCGGGTGACGTTCGACCGCGACATGGAGCCCAGCACCTTCACCGTCGAGGACGTGCTGCGGATCATCGGGCCCGGCGGACCGGTGGACCCGTCGACCTTCACGGTCACGCCGATCGACGCCCGCACCTTCGAGGTCGGCTTCGCGACGCAGCAGCTCAGCGGCACCTACCAGTTGCTGCTGTCCTCGAATATCCAGTCGGTGGGGGGCTACCTGGTCGACAGCGACCAGGACGCCGGCGTGGACATCCTGCGCGGCGGGCCGGTGGAGACAACGGCGGAGCTGGCGTTCGTCTCCCGGGACATCCCCGTGACGATCCCCGCGTCCGGCTCGGTCGAATCGACGCTGGTCGTCGACAAGGCGTTCGAGATCCGCGACCTCGACCTGCAGCTGAACATCGCCCACACCAACGTTCCCGACCTGACGGCCGAGCTGGTCGCCCCCGACGGGACGACGATCCTGCTGTTCTCCGGCGTCGGCGACGTCGGGGACCGGGACAACTTCATCAACACGATCTTCGACGACGAGGCGACGCTGCCGATCCAGCAGGGCGGCCCGCCGTTCAGCTCCCGGTTCCGGCCCCAGCAGCCGCTGTCGGCGCTGGACAACACCGACCCATCCCTGACCCCGGGGACCTACACGCTGCGGATCACCAACGCCGGGACCGTGGCCGGGACGCTCAACTCCTGGCGGCTGATCTTCCAAGAGCCGGTCACGGGCACCGGCCTGGGAGAGCCGGTCGCCGACCGGATCGCGGCCGACTTCCGCATCTTCACGATGGCCGAGGAGAACGGGCTGTCCTCCAGCACCTGGACGGCCGTCGGACCGGCGTCGATCAACGGCGGTCAGGGCTCGGGGCGCGTCACCGGCCTGGCGGTCGATCCGTCGGATCCATCGGGCAACACGGTCTTCGTCGGCGGCGCCTCGGGAGGCGTCTGGAAGACGACCAACTTCCTGACGACCGACCCCGAGGGCCCGACCTGGATCCCGCTGCTGGACCGGGTCGCCACCTTCGGCATGAACATTGGCGGCATCGCCGTGCTCGGCCGCAACAACGATCCGAACCAGTCGATCGTCTTCGTGGCCACCGGCGAAGGGGATGTGTTCAGCCAGGGGGTCGGGCTGCTGCGGTCGCTCGACGGCGGCCAGAGCTGGGAACTGCTCGACAGCCTGAACAACACCTTGCCGTTTGCTCAGCGCGGGCACGAGCTGGTCGGTCTGACGGCCTTCGACGTCGTGGTCGATCCAAGACCGACGGCCACCGGCGAGGCGATCGTCTACGCCGCCTTCAGCGGCACCGGGGCCAACACCAACAGCGGCGTCTACCGGAGCATCGACTCCGGCCGGACCTGGCAGTTGGTCCGCGCCGGCCAGGCGACCGACATCGAGCTCGATCCGACCAGCGGGCCGGTGGACATCTTCACCAACCCGACCGGAAACCTGCAAACCGTCTTCGCCTCGTTCCGGGGCGAGGGGGTCTTCATCAGCACCGCCCAGGGCCGCGCCGGTTCCTGGAGCCTCATGGCCGGTGGTGTCGGCAAGCCGACGGTGCTCGATCTGGATGTCGCCCCGGTTCGGCCCGTACCGGTCTCCAACCAGGCGGACACGCCCAACGGGGCCAAGGGCCGCATCGTGCTGGCCAAGCCGACTCTGACCGGCGACCCCCGCCAGGATCTCGTCTATTCCGGTTGGCTCTACGCCGCGGTCGCCACCACCGCCGGCCAGCTCGATGGTCTCTACCTGACCAAGGACTACGGCCAAAACTGGACCCGGCTGCGCATCCCGACCCTGCCGCCGCCGTCCAACAGCGGATCGATTCCGGCGACGCCGACCAACGACATCACCCAGGCCGATTACGATCCGTTGGGCAACTCCCAGTTCGCCCAGGGGAACTTCAACATCGCGTTGACGGTGGATCCGACCAACCCGAATGTCGTCTACCTCGGCGGTACGAACAACGGCCAGGAATCGGGCCTGATCCGCGTCGATGCCACCAGCGTCAACGACCCGCACGCCTTCTTCCTGAACAACGATCTGCCCGGCGGAGCCGTCCGCCGCAACTACGTCACCGGCGCCGTGACGGTCGAGCCGTCCAGCCCGGACGACCGCCGCGATAACAACCCGTTCGGGTTCGACCCGCGGACGAGCCCGGTGATGAACCTGCTGCGGGACCCGGCCAACCCGCTGTCCAACGACGTCACGGTTCGGGTCAACAACACCGGCGCCTTCGCCAACAGCGGGGCGGGCGTGCGCTGGACCCCCTTCGACGCCGTGCTGACCGGCACCGACGTGCACCGGGCCCTCAGTTACGTCGACCCGCTCACCGGCAAAGGCCGGCTGATTTTCGGCTACGATCAGGGGGTCGCCTCGGGGGTCGACGCGGGCGACGGCACGCTGTTGACCTCCCTGGGCACGATGACCGTGCCGACCGGCTCGCGCAACGGGAACCTGCAGATCACCCAGCTCTACTACGGCGCCGCGCAGCCGAGCGACCTGACGGCCCAGATCGCCGGCGCCTTGCTCTATGGCCAGGCCCAGGACGACGGCTTCCCCCGGTCCGACCCCGATCTGCTCGAAAACGGCAACATCAACTGGAATGGCCCGTTCGGCGACGGCACCGGTGTGGCGACCGACCAGACCGGATCGGGCACGGCCTACTACTACAACTGGCCCTGCTGCGGCGGCGCCATCACCAGCTTCTTCCGGGTCGATACCCCCGACGGCGCCCCGAACAACGGCGTGGGCCGGACCACCGGCCTGATCCAGCAGTCCGGCGGCGGCCAGGTGCCCGACCCGCAGTGGCCGTTCCTGGGCGGATCGAACTTCGCCGTCAATCCCGTCAACGGTCAAGAGATCGTCATGAGCTCGGCGGTCTCCGGGCGGGTCTTCCGCACGCTCAACCGCGGTCTGAACTGGTTCCCGATCGGCGAGCCGAGCACCCTGGGCAACGCCTACTTCCCGGCTCTGGCCTTCGGCGCCCCGGCGACGCCCGACTCGGAGATCACCGGCGACTACATCATCGGCGGCAACACCGCCGGCGGAATCTACGTCACCTACACCGGCGGCGCCTCCTGGATCCAGATCAACAACGGCGACCTGGCCGGCAACACGGCGCCGTTCCAGGCAATCGTCCCCAACCCCAGGCCGGGGACCTTCGAGGCCTACGCCGTCACCTCCAACGGCGTCTACCATATCAACGACACCCGCACCGGATCCTGGCGGAACATCACCGGCGATCTCTTCCAGGTCACCCACAACATCTTCGGGGACCCGAACTTCGAGGACCGGTTGCTGGCCAACATCAAGGCCCTGGCCGTCGACTGGCGCTACGTCATCCCCAACGACATCGACAACCCGCCGCCGCTGAGCGACGCCACCAACCCGTCGCTGACGCACCCGGTGCTCTACGTGGCCGGCGAAGGCGGTGTGCTTGCCTCGTACAATGACGGCGTCAGCTGGCAGCGCTTCCCCTCGGAGCTGCCCAACAGCATCGCCACCACCCCCACGCCCCCCGGTGACGGCGGCGGCTTCCCCGTGGCCGACGTCCGCGACCTCGACCTGGCGCTGGGCCACGTCGACCGCCGCACCGGCATCCCGCAGACTCGGCTGCCCGGGCCCGACGGCACGCTCGGCACCAGCGACGACATCATCAGCCCGGACATCCTCGTGGCGACCACCTTCGGCCGGGGCGCCTACGCCATCCGCCTGGCCCCCGTGGTCTTCCCCGACTCGCTCCGACTGGTCTTCAACGGCCAGCGGATCGCTCCCAACGCCTCCATGCCGCCAGAGGTCGGCAGCGCCAACCTCGTCTTCGAGGGGATCAGCGCCCAGACGGCCTCGGGCAACACAGTGACGATCCGGGCCTTCCTGCTCGACGACAACAACCAGCCGATCGGCGGGCCGGTCGGCACGACAACCACCAACTCGGCCGGCCGATTCTCCGTCAGCATCCCCCCCTCCGTCCTGGGGGCCGACGGTCCGAAGCGGATCGGCATCCAGGCGATCAACAGCTCCGGCGTGGCCGGCAACATCGCCCTCTTCGACGTCATCCTCGACACCATTCCCCCCGACGCCCCCACGCTGCTGGACCTGCAGCCGGGCAGCGACAGCGGCAGCTCGAACACCGACAACTACACCAACGCCCTGACCCCGGGTGGCATCGCGGCGCCGACCTTCGACGTCGGCGGGGTCGAGGGGGGCGTGACGGTGCAGCTGCTCCGCAACGGTGTGCTCGTCGCCTCGCTGCCCGACGCCCCGGCCGGAACCGTCTCGATCACCGACGACAACGCCGGCGCCGGCGTCCCCGACGGGACCCATTCCTACGTCGTCCGGCTGGTCGACCGGGCCGGTAACGTCAGCGCCGACAGCCCGACGCTGGAGGTGACGATCGACACCGTCGCCCCGGCGACCCCGACGACGCCGGCGCTGGCCCCGGCCGACGATAGCGGAGTGGCCGGCGACGCCATCACCAACGTCCGGCGGCCGAGGCTCATCGGCTCGATGGCGCTGGCCGCCAACGAGCAGACTCCCGAAAACCTGCCGTTCGTCGAGATCGTCGGCCCCGGCGACCAGGTCCTCGGCCGGGCTCAGGTCGCCGCCGACGGCTCCTATGAGGTCCAGATCGCCATCGACCTGGCCGACGGCGTCTACTTCCTGCAGGCCCGGGCCGTCGACCGCGCCGGCAACGTCAGCCGCACCGACCCGGGCCTGGCGGTGACGATCGACACCAGCCTGCCTCCGGCCGCCTCGCTCGGCCTCTCGCCGACCGACGACACGGGGGTCCCGGGAGACAACGTCACCTCGATCCGTCGGCCCCGCCTGATCGGCTCCTCCGGGGCCGGGTTGCAGGTCGAGCTGATCGACGTCGACGGCACGGTCCCCGGCAGCGCTGCTCCCGGCGCCGTGGTCGGCAGCCCGGTGCTCTCTCAGGTCAACGGCCTGTACACCCTGCAGTTCCCCTCCAACCTGCCCGACGGCACCTATCGGCTCCTGGCCCGGGTGACCAACGTGGCCGGCAACACGATCGACAGCCCGGTGCTGGTGCTGACGATCCTCAACGAGATCCCCACCGAGGCCCCGACCCTCCGCCTGGCCCCCGAGTCGGACACCGGTCTGGCCGGCGACAGCCGGACCGCCGCGCGTCGGCCCTTCCTGATCGGCGAGGGGACCCCGAACACCACAATCGAGATCGTCGGGCCGGCTGGCCAGGTCCTGGCCTCGGGCACCACCGATGCCCAGGGCGGCTACCGGCTCCAGCTGGCCAGCGACCTGACCAACGGCACGATCGAGCTCCGGGCCCGGCTCCGGGGCCCCTCGGGCATCGCCGGACCGTTCGGCGCTCCGCTGACCCTGACGATCGAGTCGGTCTTCGGCGACTCTGAGCGCGACGGCCGGGCCGACCTGGCCCTCTACCGTCCCGGCACGACCGCCGGCGGCTCGACCTTCCTGATCAGCCAGTCCAGCGGCGGCTCCCGCACCATCAGCTCGGCCGACTTCCGGTCGAGCGACCCGAACTCGCCGCTGTTCAACGCCCAGCTCCGTCCCGACGACATCCCGATCATCGGCGACTTCGACGGCGACGGCCGGGCCGACGCGGCCGTCTTCCGCCCCAGCAGCGACCGGATGCCGGGGGCCTCCGAGTGGCTGATCCTCGGCTCCCGGACCGGCCCGCGCTCGATCCTCTTCGGCGGCTCGGGCCTCGACCAGCCGGCCCCCGGCGACTTCGACGGCGACGGCGTCACCGACCTGGCCGTCTTCCGGCCGGTCAGCGACTTGCTGCCCGGCGCCGCCGAGTGGTTCATCCTGCCGTCGAGCACCGGCCAGGGCGTCCGCATCCTCTTCGGCGGTGCCGGCGGCCTCGACGTTCCCGCCGTGGGGGACTTCGACGGCGACGGCCGGGACGACATCGCCGTCTTCCGCCCCAACAGCGACCTGATCCCCGGGGCCTCGCAGTGGTTCATCCTGCCGTCGGGCCCCAACGACGTGAACTACTCCCAGAAGCTGGGAGGCTACTCCGTCCTCTTCGGCCAGGCCGGCGTCGACCAGCCCGTGCCGCTGGACTACGACGGCGACGGCCGGGATGACGTGGCCACCTTCCGGCCCACCACCTCGGAGTGGTTCATCATGCGGTCGAGCCTGCCGACGGCCTCCGCCGGCCTTCGGGTCGCCTTCGGCGTCCCGGGAGACCTGGCCGCCCCGGCCGACTACGACGGCGACGGCATCGCCGACCTCGCCGCCTTCCGGCCGAGCACCGGCGTGTGGACCATCCGCCGGACCACCGACAGCCAGGATGTGGTCATCGCCTTCGGCTCCTCCGGCGATATCCCGGTGCTCGGGCCCCTGGCCGCCCGAGATCCGAGGACGATCGCCTCGTCCTCGACCTCCGGCGCCGGGGTCGGCCAGGCCGCCCTCCAGGCCGGCTCGACGGCCTCGACGGCCCTGGACCTCGGCACCCAGACCGCCCCGACGGCCTCGACGCTGAACCTCGGCGGTCTGGCCTCCCGGCTGTCCCGCTCCTCCTCGGCCTCTCGGGGCCGCCCGGCCCAGGCCGCCTCGGAGACCTCCTCCGGGGCCCGGAGGCTCGGCCAGGTCCGGGGCGACCGCCCCGCCTCCAGCCTCAGGGAGCTGCTCTCCGGCATCGTCTCCCGTCGCCGAGGAGGATCGCTCGACGCCTGATCCCCCGGGGCCGGCTCCCGGGCCGGCCCCGCTCCCTCGCTTCCGAGTCCTCCGAGCCCCCCGGCGGTCTTGACCGTCGGGGGGCGTTCGTCGCGCCCGATCGGTGACCGTCGGCCCTCTTCGGGAATTCACCCGATTGGCCTCGGATGGACACGAGCACAACCCGGAGGGCCTCTGTTCCAAGAACCGGACGCCAGGCCCTGGTTTCGCGGTGGGCGAGCGGCCGTTGTCCCAGACCGCGGCGGCACGGTCCGATAATCGAGATTATGGCGGACAGTTGCGGGTGTGACCGACGAATGATGTAGATCGGGCCGGTTCGTCCGCCTATGCTGGGGCTCCCCTCACACTCCGGGAGCCACCGCCATGGCCGCCACCATCGTCGCCCGATCCGAGACCGGCTTCACCATC
>NZ_RYZH01000045.1 GCF_003977685.1 Tautonia sociabilis
CCGCATCGCTGGTGGGCGTGGTCTGGGACGGGCAGGCCGACCGACGCCGACGGCGAGGGGGAGGTGCCGGGGCCCCGAGCCCACCGAACCTGCACCGGCAGCTTGACAGTCCCCCTCTCATAGATGGGTTCGCTCCGTCGTCGGCACGACCGGGAACGCCGTGACGGCCGCGCCGCCGGAAGCGGCCTCCGATCGGATGCGGTGCGCCGTCCGTCACTCCCCCTCGCGTTCAGGCGGGATCGCCATGACCGATTGGTATTGAATGGGTTATGTCGATCGTCCGAGTCCATCGCGTCGCTCCCCTTGGCTTCGCTCCGTCGTGCTCGTCCCCGGGAAGAGACGTCCAGGCGATTCCCGCTGACCGTCGGAATGCAAGCGTGCATTTGATCGTGCCGCGTGCGTCGGAGTGGGTCGCAAGCCAAGCATGCGTGATTCCAAGGAGCAGTCGGGGCGGAACCGGGAAGGAGGGGAACCGGCCCCTCGGCGATATCATCGGGGGGTGGGGGGCCGGGAGTCAGGGAAGGGAATGCGGCCTGGGGGAAGCTCGATCCTTCGGCGAGGCCGGAGCTGAGGGGGAGGAGTCGCCGACGGGGGAGATGCGGATGCGGACCTCGAGGGGCTGGCAGAGGGCTCGGATGGGGGCCATGAGGTGGTCGTCATCGCCGGGAGGGGGAGGGGAGTCGGCGGGGGCTTCGCCCCGGATGCTGGCGCGCCAGGCCTGGGCCTGGGCGGAGCGAAGCGAAGCGAGGAGGCGAAGGACGTCTCGGGAAGCGGCCACGGTGGGGAAGTCGGGGAGGGAGGTGAGGTCGAGTCCGGCGGAGAGCTCCTCGGCCGAGCAGGTGGCGACGGGCTTCGGGGTGGGATCGACCGTCTCGGAGGCGAGGAGGGTATAGGTGCCGGGAGGGAGACCCGAGACGGTGAGGCGGTAGCGGTTGAGACGGTCGGCAATTTGAGCGACGCGGATGAATTCGGGATCCCAGGAGGGGTCGAGGGGAAGGGGGAGGGGGGAGGTCCAGGTCATTTCCAGCGAGCCGTCGCGCAGGGAAAGGTCGTCGAGGGTGCCCTCCTCGGCCCGGACGGTGCCGGAGTCGGGGTCGACGATGACCCGGGCTTCGGCGACCTCGGCGGGGGCTCCCCAGGCGGTCAGGAGGGCCTGGGCGATGAGCCAGTGACCGGCGGGGTCGGGGTGGACGCCGTCGGGGGAGAGGGAGACGCTCACCCGGTCTTCTCGGCGGAGGCGGAGGTGTTCGGAGATTTCGCCGTGGGGGTCGGCCACGAGCAGGCGGTCGTCGGCGAGGGAGCGGAGCCAATCGCCGAAGCGGGAGAGGACGTCGTCGTAGTCGACCGCGGGGAAGCGGTAGCCGTAGTGCTTGGCATTCGGGTCGCCGACCTGGCGGCGGTAGGGATCGTAGGGGGGAGGGGTCATCAGGTCGATCCGGGCGCCGGCCTCGAGGCGGGCCCGCTCGATGAGGCGGTTGATGCCGGCCTGGTACCGGGCGAAGCGATCGGGCGAGAAGGGGTGATAGATGCCGTCGTTCATGCCGTAGCAGGCGACGACCCGGTCGGGGTGCCAGGCGGTGACGTCTCGCTCGAAGCGGTCGTGGATCCAGGGGCGGGGGAAGGGGTGGTCGGGCTCGCTGGTGCCGGCGGCGGTCTCGCTGCTGAGCCCGTGGTTGATGACGGTGATGGTGCGGTCGGGGAATCGGGTGAGCAGGTAGGCCTCGACGTAGACGACGTAGTGGCCCGCCTGGGTGATGCTGTCGCCGATAAAGAGGACGCGCTCGCCATCCCTGGGCAGGGCGTCGGCGGCCGACGGCGGCGGGGTCGGGAGCAGGAGCAGGGCGGAGAGGGCAAGGGTCGCGATCACGAGGGTTCTCCTGGGCAAGGACGCACCGGATCGGGCCCGCCGATCGGGGCTCGGTTCGGATTGACCGACCCCATTGTTCTCGGTATGCCTCAGCGGATCGACCTCGGAGTGCCGCTCGGGTCGCCGCTCGAATCGCCCGATCGACCCGTCGAAGGGAGTTGACGGTCATGCCCGATCGACCCGAACCGCGCAGGATCCCGGGGAACGCCGATCGGAGGCCGGCGAACCCGGTCCGCGACGCCCCTGGCGCCGGGGAGGCAGAGGGGCCGGTGCTGCTCCAGGCGGCGGAGGCGATCGAGCACACCGTGGAGGATCGGGGGCGTCGGATCCGGGCGCTGGAGGCCCGGCTGGCCGAGCGGGATCGGCTGGGGATGGCCCTTCGGGAGCGGATCACCGAGCGGGCCCTGTACGCGACCTGGCTCGAATCGGAAGTCGCGAGGCGGGAGGACCGGCTCGGCGAGCTGGCCCGGGAGCTGGAAGGCCGCTCCGCCGAACTGGCGAGGTTCCGGGCCGACGTGGCGGCGATGCAGGCATCCCGGACCTGGAAGGCCGTGGCGACCGTCGGCCGGCTGGTCGACCGAGCGCGATCGGCGGCAAGAGCGATGCGGGGGCTGCCCGCCCGGGTCGTGCGAGGGAAGGCGAGGCCGATCGGGGGAACACCGGGAATCGGGGGCGAGCCGAGAGGCGATCGGCTCCCGGAGGCTCCGCTCCGGGACGATCGGCCCCCGGAGGAGGGCCCCCGGCGATCGGCCGTCGAGCCCTCCCGTCCGCGGCGCGATCGCAACGCGATCCTGACGCTCATCCCGCCGAGGGTCGAGCCATATGACGAGTGGTTGCGCAACAATGCGTGGAACGCGGCGAGACGAACCGAGGCGGAGCGCGACCTCGGACGGCTGACGAGCAAGCCGGTGATCTCGGTGGTGGTGGCGGCGGCCGGCGAGACGGTGGCCGAACTGAGGGAGACGCTGGCGTCCATCCGGGAGCAGGTCTACCCGGAGCGGGACGTGATCCTCGTCGGCGGCTCGACGTCGGCGCCGGCCTCGATGGCGGGCAGGGCCCGGGCGAGGGGAGCGGCCGACGGGGATGGATTCGAGGCGCTGAGGGCGGCGGCGAGCGAGGCGACGGGGGAGTACCTCGTCGTGCTCGACGGGAGGACGAGGCTGGCTCCCGACGCCCTGCTGGAGATCGCGAGGGCGGCCACCGTCGGGGACGAGCCGGCGATGCTCGTCTTTGGGGACGAGGACCGGGTCGACGCGGAGGGGAGGCGGTTCGGCCCGAGGTTCCGGCCGGGATGGTCGCCGGAACTGCTGCTGGCGACGCCGGCGATCGGCCGGGTGTTCGCGGTGAGACGGTCGGATTACGAGGCGGTTGGCGGCCTGAGGCCGGAGTTCGGCGAGGCCTGGCCGTATGACCTCGCCCTGAGACTGGCCGAGCGGCCGGGGAGGGTGGCCCGCGTTCCCCGGGTGCTCTGGCACGTGTCGGCCGATCGCGAGGGGCCGGATCCGGTCGAGGCGGCCTCGGCTCGGACGATCGGCCTGGCGGCCCGGGCGGTGTCGGAGGCCCTGGGCCGGCGAGGGATCGAGGCCCGAGTCTGCCAGCCCGGGTGGGCCTCCCGACAGCGGTTCCCGGCCTTCGAGCTGGAGTTCCCCGACCGAGGGCCAAGGGCGGCGGTCCTGATCCCCTCGAAGGATCGGGTGGACCTGCTCCGGCGGTGTGTCGCGTCCGTCCGGGAGCGGACAACCTACCGGGACTTCGAGATCGTCATCCTCGACAACGGAAGCGTCGAGCCGGAGACCCTCGAGTACCTGGACGGGCTCGGGGAGGGTTGCCGGGTGCTCCGGATCGAGAACGAGGGCGGGCGGTTCAACTACGCGAGGCTCCACAACAAGGCAATCACCCTCCTGGGAGACGAATTCGAATTCGTCGTCCTGTTGAACAACGACACGGAGGTGCGGCGGGGCGAGTGGCTCTCGCAGCTGGTCGGCTACGGCGGGATGGAGGGGGTCGGCGCGGTGGGGGCCCGCCTGCTGTACGGGGACGGCCGGATCCAGCACGCGGGGATGCTGACGGACCTGCACGACGGCCTTCCCGGCCACGCCTTCAAGTCGTCGCCGTGGTGGGACGCGGGGGACCAGCGCCTGGCCCGGCTGCCCCGGAACCTGAGCGCGGTGACGGCCGCCTGCATGCTGGTGCGGCGGTCGACCTTCCTGGAGCTCGGCGGGTTCGACGAGCGGCGGTTCGCCGTCGGGTACAACGACGTGGATTTCTGTCTGAGGCTCCTCGAGCGGGGCCTGCGGTGCGTGTACGCGCCGAAGGCGGAGCTGCTGCACTTCGAGGGAGCGACTCGGGGGACGGAGGACGACCCGACGGAGGCCTCCGCGTTCCGGACGGCCTGGGGGCACCGATCGGATCCGTATCACCACCCGGCGCTCAGCCGGGGAGACGAACGGCTGGGGATCAGCACTCGGAGGGCCGGACCGATCGCATGGCCGGGGGGCCGGCCGGCCCGAGTGCTGATCGCGCTGGACCAGCTCGACGCGACCGGGGCCGGGCAGCTCGCCCGGGGGCTAGCCGAGGGGGTCCGGGGCCGGGGGCTGGTGGAGGTCGAGGTGCTGGCCCGGGGGGTCGGGCCGATCGCCGACCGCTTGCGGGACGAGGGGGTGCGGGTGACGATCGCCCGGGACCGCGAGGAGGACCTGCTCGATCGACTCTCTCGGGGGGATCTGGACCTGCTGCACGTCGTCGGCCTGGGAGAGGCCGACGCGATCGAGGCGGCGCGGTCGATCGGGCTGCCGACCATCTGGACAATCCGGGAGGCGGTCGACTTCCGGGACGCCTTCTCGGGGCTGGGAGCGCACGAGGCCAGGGGGGCGATTGGGGCCTTCTCGGCGGCGTACCGGGTGGTGTTTCCGGCCTGGGGAGTCCGGCGGCCATTCCACCCGGTCGAGTCGCGCTGGAACTTCGAGGTCGTGCGCGAGGCGCCGAGACCGATCGCCGACCCGCCGACCCGGTTGGAGGCGAGGCGTCGGCTCGGCCTGGCGGCCGGCTCGGCCGTCGTGGCCTGCGTGCACGAATCGGACGACCGGGGGGCGGAGGACTTCGTGGTCGCGGCCTCGGAACTGATCCGGTCGGGGAGGGAACTCTCGGCGGTCGTGCTGGCGCCGGAGGGGATGCTGCGGTCGCTGGCGAGGGAGGAGGCGGTGCGGTCGATGCCGGACCGGTTCCGCCTGATCTCCGGGGCCGATGACCCGGGAGCGGCGCTGGCGGCCAGCGACCTGCTGGTGATCGCCCAGCGGCGGGATCCGGCCCCGGCGGCGATCGCGCTGGGCCGGGCCTTCGGCGCGCCGATGGCCGTCGCCGAGGTCCCCGGAGTGGAGGAGTTCGTGCGTCCCGGGCGATCGGCCTTGCTGTTCGGGGCGGGGGACGTGGGAGGGATCCGGGGAACCGTCGCGACGCTGCTGGACGACGAGGGGCTCCGGGCCCGCATCTCCCAGGCGAGCCGAGTCCGATCCGGGGAACCCGACGGCTTCGAGGCGATGGTCCGGTCGTACGAGCGGCTGTATCTCGAGGCGGTCGCCGTGGGGACGGGCCGAGGGATGCCCGGCTTCGGCTGGGAGCGCGAGGCGGCCTGAGGAGCGAACCCCCGATCGCCGGGCAGGGCTCAGTCGGTGCGGAGGGCGACGGAGTCCTTGACGCCAAGGTTCTCGTAAATCTGTCGGGTCGCGTCGCTCTTGTTCAGGGTATAGAAGTGGATGCCGCGCACGTGGTTGTCGAGCAGGTCGCGGCATTGCTCGGTGGCCCAGTGGATGCCGACCTTGGCCACCAGCTCGGGCGAATACTCGGGGGCGCAGCGCTCGATGGCGCGGAGCAGCCGGGCGGGGAATCGAGCGCCAAGGGCGAGGTCGGCCATGCGGACCATGCCGGGCTTGCTGGTCACGGGCATGATGCCAGCGATGATGGGCACGGTGATCCCGGCCAGCTCACAGCGCTCGCGGAAGTCGTAGAAGTCCCGGTTGTCGAAGAAGAGCTGAGTGCAGATGTAGTGCGCGCCGGCGTCGACCTTGCGCTTCAGGTAGTCGAGCTCCTGGAGGCGGTTCGGGGTGACGGGGTGTCCCTCCGGGAACCCGGCGACGCCGATGCCGAAGCCCCGGGGATCGGGGCGGTTGGGGTGCTCGGCGATGAAGCGGACGAGCTGCTCGGCGTACTGGAAGGCGTCGTTGGCGCGGTCGTAGCCGGCCGAGTTGCGGGGGGGATCGCCCCGGAGGGCGAGGATGTTCTCGATGCCGGAGGAGGCGTAGCGGTCGAGGATCGCGGAGAGCTCCTCCCGGGAGTGGCAGACGGAGGTCAGGTGCGAGACGGCGGTGAGATTGGTCTCGGTCTGGATCCGGACGATCAGCTCGTGGGTCCGGTCCCGGGTGGTGCCGCCGGCGCCATAGGTGACGGAGACGAACGAGGGCTGCAACTCCTGGAGCTGGCTGATGGTGGCGAACAGGTCTTCGGAGGCCTGGGCCGTCTTGGGAGGGAAGAACTCGAAGCTAAAGGTCGTCTTGTGCTGGGCCAGGATGTCGAGAATGTGCATGGCGGTCGATTCAAGGTTGAAGGAGGGCCGCCCCCCGGCCCGGTTCCCGAGGCGTCCGGCCGTTAGGTTACTCGCTTGGGATCGGCGGGCCAAGGGCGATTGAGCCTGGCGAGGAACCCGGGACGCTCTCCCCCGGAGTCGAAGCGATCGGGGAGGCGGAGGGGGTCGAGTTCCCCGGGCGGTCCTGCCGATCTTGTTCGCACCATACAACCTCCGGCCGATCGGGGGGCGAGGAGCCGGGCCCGGGGAACGCGAGGGAGGTCCAGGAGGAGACCATGATTCGATTCACGGTCCGGTCGCTGTCGATGAATCGGGTCTCGAGGATGCCCGAGGACCGGGTGGCCGCCCTCCAGCGGCGTCGGCTCCGGGCCCTGGTGGGGCATGCAATCCAGCACTCGGCGTTCTACCGGGAGCGGTACCGAGGGATCGACCCGGATCGGTTCGAGCTGGAGGACCTGGCCCCGACGTCGAAGGGGGAGCTGATGGCCCACTTCGACCGGGTGGTGACCGACCCGGAGATCCGCCGGGCCGACCTGGAGCGGTTCCTGGACGACCCGAACAACGAGGGGACGCTGTTCCGGGGCAAGTACATCGCCAGCCACACCTCCGGAAGCCAGGGGCAGCCGATGCTGATCGTGCAGGACCGGGGCCTCTCGGAGCTGATGTTCGGGCTCCAGATGACGAGGGGGAACGCGAGGAAGCCGACGCCGCTCGAGGCGGCCCGCCGGCTCTGCTCCCCGGCGAGGCTGGCGGTCGTGACGCTGAAGCGCGGGTTTTACCCGTCGGCCACGGTCTTCCAGGCGATCCCGGCGGCGGCCCGGCCGTTCCTGAGGCTGCTCTGGCTCTCGCAGACCGATCCCGACGTGATCGACCGGCTGAACGCCTTTCGGCCGACGGCGCTGACCGGCTACGCCGGGGTGCTGGAGGAGCTCGCCCTGGAGGCCGAGTCGGGCCGGTTGCGGCTGTCCCCCGAGTTGCAGCAGGTGGTCAGCAACAGCGAGGTGCTCACCGATCGCGCCCGGGCCCGAATCCAGGCCGCCTTCGGCCTGCACGTGATGAACAACTACGCCACGGGAGAGTGCACCTTCTTGAGCAACGGCTGCCGAACCGACCCGGGAGCGCACGTGAACGCCGACTGGGCGATCCTGGAGGTCGTCGACGCCGACAACCGGCCCGTCCCCGTCGGGACCCCGGGGGCGAAGGTGCTGATCACCAACCTGGCGAACCGGACCTTGCCGTTCATCCGGTACGAGGTCGGGGACGTGGTGACGATGGCGACCTCGCCGTGCCGCTGCGGAAGCCGCCTGCCGAGGATCGAGCGGATCGACGGCCGGACCGCGGACACGTTCTGGATCGAGGAGGGCGGGCGATATCGTCAGCTGATCTCCAGCGTCTTCAAGAACGCGTTCGATTACGCCCGGGAGGTCCGGGAGTGGCAGGCGGTGCAGGTGGAGCGGAACCGGTTCTCGGTGCGGGTCGAGGTGCTCCCCGGGCAGGAGCTCGACCGGGAGCACCTGCGCCGGGCCCTGGATCGGCAACTGGAGCTGTACCGCTTCCAGGGGCTGGTGTCGGTGGAGGTCGAGCGGGTGGATCGCCTGGGTCCGGACCCGGAGACGGGGAAGTTCCGGAGAATCGTCAGCCCGATCGGGCCGCCGAAGGACCTGGAGCAGCGGCTCCGGGTCGACCCGGCGCACCCGGGGCCGATCCCGTCGGGAGTCACCAGCCGAGGACCTCGCCGAGCCGGCTCACCAGGACGGTGATGGTGATCGCGGCGGAGGTCATCGAGGCGAACAGCAGGCCGCCCGCGGCGATCTCCCGGGCGGTCTTCGCCAGCGGGTCGGCCGGGTCGGCGACGGCGTCGAGGGCGGCACAGAGAGCGCAGCGGAAGGTCTCGGCGACGAGCACCAGGGCGGCCGAGACGATCAGGAGGCACCAGCCGCCGGCGGAGAGGCCCAGGAGGGCCGCCGAGATGGCGATCAGCAGCCCTCGGTAGGCGTGGGCGAAATAGCTCGACTCGGCCCGGATGGCGAGCTTGATGCCTCGGGCCCCCTCCGCCAGCTTCGATCGCGTCGTGGCGCCGCGACGGCTCGGGGCCGTCGGCTCCTGCAAGACCGGAGGGACCGGCAGTGCGACGAGCTCGGCGTCGCTCGGCGGGTCGACCTCCGCGCCGTCGGGGGGAGCGGCGGGGAGGTCGGGCCGGGGCTCCGAGCCGGGGCCTCCTCGGCCCCGGCTCGGATGCGAGAAGAAGTGCGGGGCGCTCATTGGATCGGGGCGAACCGGAGGTCGGGGCGGAACGGCACGGCGGCGGCGGCCCCCAGTCGGGTCCGGGGGCTGAAGCGGGGGACCAGCTCGAAGACGAAGGACCAGTTCTCCTGCAAGGGGGTGTAGCTGATGCCGACGGTCGTGAGGAAGTCGGCGCCGATGCGGGTGAAGGAGAAGGCGGTGCTCAGGAGCATTCCCTCGCCGAAGTCGTAGAGCCCGCCGAAGGTGGTGTACCACTTCGGGCTGAGCCAGTAGCCGTAGCTGGCGTTGAGGGCCGAGGTGTTGATCGGGCCGGTGTCGATGATCGAGTAGGCCAGGTACATCGACCCCCGAGGCGGCCGGCTGATGTTCACGCCGGCGGTGATGATGCTGATCCCGTCGTTCTTGCCGGCCTGGTTGCGGGGATCGCCGACGATGTCAAAATAGTCGAACCAGCCGGAGGAGACGAAGCTGGTGCGGTCGCCCAGGTACCATTCGTACTGGTACTGGGTCTGGCCGAAGGGGACGCCGAAGTTGTCCCGGCTGGCCTCGGGGTAGTAGAAGCTCCAGACGTCGAGGGCCATGAAGTCGATGATCCGGCGGTCGTCGATCGGGCCGCGCTTGGTCTGCAGCCGCTGGCTGGTGCCGATGCGGAGCGTCTCGATGGTGTCCTGCACGTCGGTCGTGCCGGTGATCGGAGAGGAGGCGCGGCGGAGGGTCAGCAGCAGGGGGTTGTACTGCGCCGGCAGGACGCCGCTGCCGTAGTCGTTCAGGGCGAAGTAGCGGCGGACGAACTCGTAGGTGTTGTCGTCGAGGCCGTCCTGCACGCCCAGCCGGTTGAGGGAGAGGGTGGAGTAGGCGTCTCGGTAGTCGGCGTAGAGGACCGACTTGTGCATCAGGCCGTGGACGTTGAATAGCTCGCTCTCAACACCTGGGAAGGGGCGGTAGAAGGCGATATCGGCCCGGACGCCGTAGGCCCCCCAGGCCCGGCCGATCCGGGAGCCCTGGGGGCCCCGGATGTAGTCCTGGGAGATCAGCCCGGGGACGTAGCCGAGGGACGGGAGCGGCTGGGTGTACTGGTTGTCCCAGCCCATGAGCTGCCCCTGGACGTAGGGGACCACCCGAAGGGCCCGGAGCTTCAGGGGGAGATCCAGCTCGTGGTTGGTGTACAAGCGGCCGGTGCGGAATGGGCCGCTGGTCAGCGAGGTGGGGTCGTAGGGCAGGAACCCGAAGAAGATGCCGGGGTCGTTCACCTCGACGGCGGTGTGGGTGTTGGCGTAGCTGACACCGGTGTGGTGGTAATAGGAGAAGAACCGGCCGAGGCCCAGTGGGGCGTCGCCGAGGCGATAATAGTCGAGCTTCGGGAACCACTGGGACTGGGTGTACCAGTCCATGGGCGTTACCTCGGCGGTGGCGGTGAAGGCGCGGTCGCCCCACTGCCGGATGGCGTAGATGCGGGTGCGCTGATCGAGGCCGGAGTCGTTGAGCCGCTTGAAGTACTGCTCCAGGAAGTGGCGGTCGGAGATGTAAGCGGCCTCGAGCTGGAGGCGGAAGTCGTCCAGGGGATCGGCGTCGTCGGGCAGGAATGACTGCATGTGCCGGTACAGGAGCCGGCCGCGGAAGTCCTGAAAGGGAGGGACGGAATTGCGGAAGGCGACGGTCAGCGGGGGGCCGTTGGTGATGATGGCTGGGCCGCCGCCGAGGTTGTCGAAGCCGTGGTCGTTGATCCCCCAGAGGTCGAAGTAGCCGAAGTAGTTCGAGGTGACGCCGGGCAGAAGGTCGCGGCCGAACAGCTCGCTGGAGAGGTCGTCACCGAAGTACCCGAACTCGCTGCCGGCGGCGAAGCCACGGTCGCTCAGGTAGTCGATGTCGATGTTCCAGTTGTCGACCCACTTCGGCTTCCGCAGGCCGAGCAGCTTGAAGCCGTCCCAGTCGGTGAGGATCATCTGGCCGAACAGGTTGTTGGTGCGGAAGGAGATCTGGCTAAGCGGGGGGTTGATGTCCTCGGTCGTGGTCAGGAATCGGGGCCAGTAGAAGAAGGGAACCGGCCCGAGGAAGAAGGTGTTGTTGCGGGCGTCGACGAAGTAGACGTCCTCCGACGACGGGCCGCCGACCGGGTTGAGCAGGCGACGGCGGAGGCCTCCCCGCCGCTCGCCGGGGGCGAGCTTGAACAGGTCGACCACGCTGGAATTCATCCGGTAGCCGGGGCTGGCGAACGGGCTGCCAGTGGTCATGGAGTTGCGCGCCCGGATCGTCGGCAGGCCGAGCACCGGCACGCCGTCGGGGCCGGGCACCACCTCTCGGTACTGGGCGATCGAGTCGGCCAGGGTGCGCAGCGGTGCGAGCAGGCCGGGGGCGTACTGCTCCAGCTCGGCGTCGAGGGCGTAGAACCGCTCGGTCTTCAGGTCGGCGTAGAACCGAGCGGCGGTGTAGTGGATCTGATCCTCCACGCCAGCCAGCTCGCGCTTGTCCTGGCGAAGCTCGACGTCCCCTTCCAGGTAGACCTCCAGCGGGTCGTCGGTCGACTGGGTCGAGGAGCCGACGGCGAGCCCCGCTCCCAGGGAGCTTCGGGTCCAGATCACCGCGTCCCGGGCGGTGAGGTCGATCGTCCCCCGATCGGGGTCGTCGACAACGATCTGGATGCCGCCGGTGGCGATGTACGTCTCGGTCCCGTCGTCGAGCGGGGCGAGCCGGCGGAACTTGGTGAGCGAGGGATTGAGCGGATAGATGTTCACGACCCGCTGCGTCCCCGGGCGGAAGGGCATGACCGGGCGGACGTCCTCCCCGTCCTCCTCGGGAGCGGGCGGGAGCACCACCGGAGGAAGGCCGAGGTCAGGAGCGTCCGGGTCGTCGTCCGGCAGGGGTTCGATCTCCGGGAGCAGGGGGATCTCGGGCAGGGTCGGCTCGGGGAATTCGGGGACAGTCGGCGCGTCCTCAGGCCGGAACTGCGTTTCGGCCGGGTCGGCGAAGGGGGAGTCGACCCGGGGTCCCGGCGGGGGAGGAGGCACCTCGATGACCGAGGGAACCCGCCTCGGAGCCGGGGCCTGCCCCTCGACGTCGCCGTCCGGCCCGACCTGGAAGAGGTTGACGGGCCGGACGTCGGCGTCTGACGGCGAGTTCGGCTTGGGGGCGGAACCCGAGATCGAGGACGGCTCGGGAACCGGTGGGATCGCGGCCGGGATCTCCTGGCCGACGGAGTTGGCGGCCGTCGAGGCCCCCTTGAATTCGAGGAGAGCCCGGTCGACGACGGGATCTCCCGCCGGGGGCCGGTCGATCGAATCGACGCCGAGGCTGGAGAACGGCGGCCGGATCTGGACCTCGTCCGTCGCCGCGACGCTCCAGCGGCGAGCGGGCTGGGGGGCTTCTCCCGGGGCGTCGAGGAGGGCGTCTCCCTCGGCGTAGACGTCGACCTGGTAGGTCGGGCGCCCGGTGGCCGGCGACAACGGCTGGATCCGAACCAGGGCCTCCCGGGATCGGACGCCGCTGACCCCCTGGAAGACAGCCGCCCTGCCGGAAAGGCGGACCCAGCGGACGCGGCCCTCGTCCCAGGTCGTGATCTGGTCGGCCGCGAGCAGGACCGGGCTCCGGTCGGGGATGCGGGGGCCAATGGGGGCCTCCTGGGCCGGGGCGCGGTCGCTGGCGATCAGGGCCAGGGGCACGATCACGGCCCAGAGCCCGACCCCTCCGCGACCGCAGCTCTGGTGGCGACCCTGCACGGCGACGCTCCTCTCTACCCCGACACCTCGGCCCGATCGCCTCCCGACGGGCCCTCGCCAGCGGCGGCGGGTCACCTCGGGGGAGATCGGCCGGGAGTCCCGGCCCGGCAATGGCTCGCTCGATCCCCTCCAGGGTCGCTCGGCCGAGATCGTCGAGAGGAGGCGGGTCGAAGGTGGTTCGGACGGGCGACGGGAGGCGAGGGGATGCGAGACGGGAAGGTCGGCCGGACGATACTGGCCCCTCCCCCGGGCGTCAAGGCGAACGACGGGAGGGGCGGCCCGAGGGCGGGGTCATCCCAGCGCGAAGCGGCGGTCTCGGGGCTCTCGGAGCGTGCGAAGGTCGCTGGGAAGCAGGCCGTAAGACATCGCCAGCAGCGTGATGGGGTGGACCGATCGCTTGCGGGAGCCCTGCTCCATCTGAAGGCGGCAGGAGGAGCACTCGGAGCAGGACAGGTCCAGGTCGGGATCCCTGAGGCGGTGCCGGAGGGTTCGGCCGGCCCGGAGAGAGTCCCGGAAGTGGGCTCGAGACATGCCGTAGGTCCCCGCCATGCCGGAGCATCCCCGATCGACGTGCTCCACCTCCAGCTCGGGGATCTGGCGGATCAGCTCGAACGCGGGCATGCCCACCGCCAGGGCCTTCAGGTGACACGGCAAGTGGTAGCCGACCCGGGCGTGGATCGGCACCTCGGGGCGGGGGAGCAGCCCCCGGGACCGGAGCCCCTGGAGGTAGTGGCCGACTTCCATCGTGTTGGCCGCGACGAGCTCGGCGTCGAGGTCGTCGGTGAGCCGGAGGTAGTCGTTGCGGATCATCAGGGCGGCGGTCGGCTCGGAGCAGACGACAGTGTGCCCCTCCCTCACGGCGGCGCCGAGGATCCGGAGGTTCGTCAGGGCGGCTTCCCGGGCGGCGTCGAGGTCGCCCGCGACCAGCGCCGGCATACCGCAGCCGCGCTGGCGGCGGGGGACGTAGACGTGGACGCCGCAATGGCGGAGGACGGCAACCACCCCTTCGGCGATCGACTGATCGTAGTAGTTGGCCACCAGGTCGAGAAAGTAGACCACTCGGGGGCCGGGACGGTCGCCGGCCGGCTCGGAGAGGCCGACCCGCTCGGCGCGCCGGACGAACGACAGGGGGCGGGCCCGGGGCAGGTTGCGGTCCTTCGACAGGCCGACCAGCCGCTCGATCGCCCATCGGGCCGTCCGGGAGCCGATCACTCGGTTATACAGCCCCGGGAATCGGGAGGAGAGCCGGGCCCACAACTCGATCCGGGAGAGGAACCACTCCGAGGGGCTCAGGCCGTGGACCTCGGCGTAAGCCGACTTCACCTCGAGCATCATCCCCGAGACGTCGACCCCGGAAGGGCACTCTCGCTCGCAGAGCCGGCAATGGACGCAGTGGTCGGCGAGCCGACGGGCCTCCTCGCTTCCCCAGTGAGAGCGATCGAGCCGGCCGCTGGCGATGTCCCGGACAAGCCCGGCCAGGGCGCGGGGGGTCTGGTCCTCGCTTCGGGAGGCCCGGAAGCTGGGACAGATGCGCACCAGAGGGTCGAACGAGCGGCAGCCGCCGCAGCCGTTGCAGTCCATGGCGGCGTCGATCGGCCCGCGCTCCCCCCAGCGCAGGCGGGGCTCGATCACCGGCAGCGGGGCGGGCAGGGCGTTCGGCACCCTCGCCGGGGCCGATCGGATCGCCAGGGGTTCCCCAGCGCCGGTGCCGGCGTCGAGGACCCCCGGGTTGAGGGCCCCGATCGGGTCGAACAGGAACTTCAGCGAACGGGCCGCCCCGCCGGGTCCGGGCCCTGAGGCGAGGGACCGGAACGAGCGAATCCGAGGACCGACCTCGGGATACGGGCCGCCGCCCACCGACAAGGCGGCCTCGATGATCGCGTCGGCCAGGGGGCCGAGCCGGTCTCGGTCGACGGGATGGCCAAGGTCGAGGAACGGGCGCACGAGGATCGTCCCCGACCCGACGCAGCCGTGCAGGGTCCAGCTCACGTCGAACGCCTTGAAGGCGTTCTGGAGCCGGAGGATCAGGGGCCCCCAGGACTCGGGGGGGGCCACCAGCGCCGGGACCAGGGCGGTCGGCCGGGCTCTTCCCTTCATCGACATCAGGCGGGGCTCGACGCGGCGGCGAAGATCGAGCGCCCGGTCACAGTCGGACCCGCGGGCCATCTCGACCACCGGATTGAGCCGAGAGGGCAGCCGGGCCATCCGCTGGACCAGGGCCCGGGCCCGACTGGCGACCGCCGTCGGTTCGTCGCCGAGGAACTCCACGATCAGGGCGGCCTCGGCCGTCGGAGGCACGATCTTCCCCCAGTACGGGTCCTCCTCCCGGGCGAGCCGGAGCGTCCGCCAGTCGATCAGCTCGCAGCGCGCGGGGCCCTCCAGCAGGCAGGAGGGGATGGCCGAGGCGGCCTCCGAGAGCCGGGAAAAGGGAAGGATCACCACACGCTGACCGGTCGGAATCGGGGCGGTCCGGAGCGTCACCTCGGTCATCAAGGCGAGGGCGCCGAAGGAGCCGTCCAACGCCCGGTGCGGAAGAAATCGCCCGTTGCCCCGGATTGATCGGAACGGGTCGGGCGTCTCGGGACGGCCGCCGAGGCGGTCGTCCCGGGGGGCGTGCCAGTTGACCAGGGTGGCCATCCGGCGCAACAGGTTCCGCTCGAAGGGCTCGTCGCCCGAAGACGATCCCTCGGAGGAGGAGGGGGGACGGACGGGGAAGAGCGCCCCCTCCTCGCCGTTGGAGAAGACGACGCGGACCCCCTCGAGCGCGTCGGACAGCGGCCCGAAGCGGAGCGAGCGAGGCCCCCGGGCGCCGACGGCGATCATGCCTCCGATCGTCCGGCTCCAGGAGCCGGAGGGGTCGGGCCAGATCCGGCGGCCGACCGGAGCGAGCCGGGCATTCACCTCCTCCAGAACGGCCCCCGGCTGGACCGTGACGCGATCCTCCTCGATCCGGAGGATCCGACGCAGGTGGACACTGAAGTCAACGACCAGGCCCCGGCCGATCGCCGAGCCGAACGGGTTGGTCCCGGCCCCTCGGGCGTGGATCGGGATCCCTTCTCCCGAGGCGTACCGGACGACCGAGGCCAGTTCCTCGTGCGTCCTCGGAGCAACGACGCCGAGGGGGTCGGCCTCGAAGAGGCTTCCGTCCCGGCTGTACGGTGAGCGCCGGATCGGCTCGAAGGAGAGGGCCCCCCCGACCAGCCCCCGCAGATCGTCGTAGACCCGGGCTCTCGTCTCGTCCAGCCTGGCCACAGGTGGTGCACGACTCCAATCGGACGCCGAGGCCCGCCCGGTCGCCCCGGAACGGCCCGGGAGCGAGCGGCGAGCACCGTTTCGATCTTGACCGCCCCGGCCTCCCGACGCCAGTCCGAGGGGAGGGAGGGGCGTCTCGGACGGGCCGGATCAGACCGATCGGCTCGCCCCGTGGATGAGGGAGAGGACTTCCATGCGAGTCGCCACGTTCTCCCGGAACGAGCCGCGCATGGCGCTGGTGATGTAGGTGCTTCCCGGCTTCTGCACCCCCCGGACGGTCATGCAGCTGTGGACGCCTTCCATCACGACGGCCACGCCGAGGGCGTCGAGCTGCTCCATGAGCAGGTCGGCGATCTGCTCGGTGAGCCGCTCCTGGACCTGGGGCCGCCGGGAGAGGACGTCGATCACCCGGGGGATCTTGGAGAGACCGACGACCTTGCCGGAAGGCAGATACGCGACGTGGGCCTTGCCGGAGAAGGGGAGCAAGTGGTGCTCGCAGAAGCTGGAGAAGGTGATGTCTCGGATGGTCACCATCTCGTCGTACTTCTGCGTGAAGCGCTTGGCCAGATGCGTGCTGGGGTCCTGGTGGAGGCCGCGGAAGACCTCGGCGTACATGCGGGCGACGCGGTCGGGGGTTTCCAGCAGCCCTTCGCGGTCGGGATCCTCGCCGACGGCCAGCAAGATCTCGCGGACGGCCCGGCGAATGCGGTCGAGGTCGACCGGGTGGGAGCCGTCGGTGGCGCCGGGCCCGGCGCGGTCGTCGGCTGGCTCGCCCAGGGTGTGGGGGTGGCAGGAGAGGGACTCGCTCATCGGTTCGACTCTTCGGGTTCTCCCGACCTCCCCTCGCGCGACGGCATGAACCCCCGAGCCGGGGGGAGCGGCGTCCGCGTTTCGAGGGCCGGGGATCGGCGGTGGTGTGGAGGGAATCGGTGGGGATCAGTTCCTGCTGAAGGGAGGAGGGAAGCCGATTCCCCCGTCCTCGGAGGGGCGGCCGAGGGCCTGAAGGTGCTCCCGTAAGAGCCGGATGAGGCTCCTGGCCCGCCGCTCCACCCGGTACTCGGCGAGGAAGTTCCGCTTCAGCGCCGGAGATAGCTCGAGATAGTGCCCGAGCAAGTCGGTTAACACCCCCGTGGGGACGGGAGCCTCGAGCAGCCGGGCGATCTCGGGTTCGACCCGCCCTTCCCGGTGGCAGGTCTGCCGGAAGAGGGAGATCAGCTCGTCCCGGAGCTCCTCGATCGGCTCGTCGGGATAGACGTCCTCGAGCGGCTCGACGCGGGCCTTGCGGTAAAGACGGTCCGTCTCCAGCTCGCAGATCAGGCGGACGCGCTTCAAGCCGACCAGCAGGAGGTTGTAGCGGCCGTCCTCCAGTCGATGATGATCGAAGATCCTGCCGAGGCATGCAACCGAGTCGATCGGGGGGTCGGCCGTCGCGTTCCCGTCGGCGCCGTCTCGGATCTGGACCATGGCGATCAGGCGGTCGGACGCGAGGGCGTCCTCGGTCATCTGGCGGTATCTCGGCTCGAAGATGTGCAGGGGCAGGACACAGTGGGGGAAGAGGACAACGTCGGGCAGGGGGAAGAGCCGGCAGTCCCCCTCGAACCCCCTCAACTCCAGGTCCAGATCCATTCGGGTCCCTCCTCAGCGGGCGGAGATCGGCCGCTCGGCCGCCGACGGGCGCGAAGGACCGGACCGGGGCCGGGTCGAGCGCCCCGAGATCGGGAGGAAGGGCTTGGGCTTGGACATCGGTCGCACTCGGGCCTCGATCGGAGATCGCCGTTGGAGGTTCTCGCGAGCGAACAGGAGTGATCCGTGGAACGGATTGTATTCCCAGAGGTTATCGCGACAAGGACCCCTCGGCCGATTCTTCCCTGGGCCGGGAGGGATCGGCCCCTCGGGTTGAGCGCTCCGGCCGTCTCGGAGGACGAGAGGTCGAGCCGGGAGGACTCGGCCGGAACTCCGCCCTCGGAGGAGTGTTCGGGAGCGGGTCGCCGGCCCTCGCGCTCCAGGGGAGGGCTCGAGGACGGTCGGGGGGAGGGGCTCAGGAAGGACCGGACGGAGTGCGTCGGATCGCGGTGAACCGCTCGACCTGGGCTCGCAGGGCCCGTTCGGTCGGCAGGCGCTCCATCGAGCTAGCGCCGTAGAAGCCGTCGACGGCCGGGACACGCTCCAGGATCGTTTGGGCGTCGTCGGGGGAGGCGATCGGGCCGCCGTGGCAGAGAACGATTACATCGGGGCGGGCGGATCGGGCGGCCTCGGCGATGGCGGCGACCCGAGGAACGCAGTCCTCCAGGGTCAGGGCCGACTCGGCTCCGATCGTGCCGCCGGTGGTTAGGCCCATGTGCGCGACGACAAGGTCGGCGCCAGCCTCGGCCATCAACCGGCCCTGCTCGGGGTCGAAGGCGTAGGGGGTGGTCAGCATCCCGAGTTCGTGGGCGGCGGCGATGCACTCGATCTCCAGGCCGAAGCCCATGCCGGTCTCCTCCAGGTTCGCACGGAAGGTGCCGTCGATCAGGCCGACGGTGGGGAAGTTCTGGATGCCGGCGAAGCCCAGGTCCTTCAGTTCCCGGAGGAAGCGGTCCCGGATCAGGAACGGGTCGGTGGCGCAGACTCCGGCCAGGACGGGCGTGTGCCGGACGGCGGTGAGGACCTCGAAGGCCATCTCCCGGACGATCTGGTTGGCGTTCCCGTAGGGCATCAGACCGGCCAGGGAGCCTCGGCCGGCCATGCGGAAACGGCCCGAGTTGTAGATGACGATCAGGTCGATGCCACCGGCCTCCTCGCACTTGGCGCTGATGCCCGTGCCGGCCCCTCCCCCGATGATCGGCCGGCCAGCGGCGATCTTCGCCCGGAACCGCTCCAGGATGACGTCTCGAGACTCGGCCACGACTGCTCCCCCTCCGACGCGATGCCTACCCCAATAACCGCGAATTCGGTGCCCGATGCCCCGGACCGTCGGCCCGTCGGGACGCTCCTGGATTGTCACCGGGGGGCGGTCCGTTGTCCAATGGGAGGGACCTGGAGCCGATCGTGCGAGGGGCCTCGGGGTCGGTTCGAGGCCCGGCCCGACAACTCGACGGCGAGGGAGGACCGCGGTTCCACCCGGGCCGCGCCAATCGGCGCGCCCTTGGCCGGATCGAGGCGACGCTCCCAGTCTTCTCACTCCCGTCCGCCCGATCGACGGAGATGATCCGAGATGATCCGACGCCTGCTCCTCGCGATGGCCTTCGGCCTGATGCCCAAGGTGCCGCTCCTCGCCGTCGCGCCGCCGCCAGCGGCCCCATTGAAGGTGCTCTTCCTGGGAGACCGGGGGCATCATCGGCCCTCCGAGCGAGCCGCCCAGCTCATCCCGGTCCTGGCCGGGCGGGGGATCGATGTGACGTACTCGGAGGACGTGGCCGGCTCGCTGACTCCGGAGACGCTGTCGACCTATGACGCCCTGCTCCTCTACGCGAACATCGAGCGGATCGAGCCGGCCCAGGAGCGGGCCCTGCTCGACTACGTGGCCGGCGGCGGGGGCTTCGTGCCCGTCCATTGCGCCTCGTACTGCTTCCTGAACTCGCCGAACTACGTCGAGCTGGTCGGGGCGCAGTTCCTCCGCCACGGCCAGGGGGAGTTCGAAACCGAGGTCGTCGACCCGAACCACCCGATCATGGCCGGGTTCGAGCCGTTCCGGACCTGGGACGAAACCTATGTGCACACCCGGCACAATGAGGACCGGCACCTGCTCCAGGTCCGGGCCGACGGCGAGGGACGGGAGCCGTGGACCTGGGTGCGGTCGGTCGGCCAGGGGAGGGTCTTCTACACCGCCTACGGGCACGACCACCGCACCTGGACCGAGCCCGGATTCCAGGACCTGATCGAGCGCGGCATCCGATGGGCCGCCGGCAAGGGAGCGGTCTTCGACAGCCGCCCCCGAGTGACCGAGGGGCTCCCTCCGTTCCGGTACGCCAGGGCCGGGGCCCCCATCCCCAACTACCTGCCCGGCGAGCGCTGGGGAACGCAGGGCGAGCCGATCACCACGATGCAAGAGCCGCTGGAGCCGTCGGAGTCGATCAAGCACCTCGTCGTGCCCCGTGGCTTCCACCCCGAGCTGTTCGCCGCCGAGCCAGAGATCGCCAAGCCGATCTGCATGAACTGGGACCACCAGGGGCGGCTCTGGATCGTCGAGAGCGTCGACTACCCGAACCTCAAGAACGAGGACAACACCGGCCAGGACCGCATCACCATCTGCGAGGACACCGACGGCGACGGCCGGGCCGATCGGTTCACGGTCTTCGCCGAGGGGCTGAACATCCCGACGAGCCTGACCTTCGCCAACGGCGGCGTCGTAGTTGTGCAGGCCCCCGACACGCTGTTCCTCAAGGACACCGACGGCGACGACAAGGCCGACGTGCGCGAGGTCCTCTTCACCGGCTGGGGAACCGACGACACCCACGCCGGGCCGAGCAACCTGCGGTACGGCCTGGACGGCTGGATCTACGGCATCGTCGGCTACTCGGCCTTCCGGGGCACCGTCGGCGGCGAGCAGCACCGCTTCGGCCAGGGGTTCTTCCGGTTCCGACCGGACGGCTCGGCGCTGGAGTTCCTGCGGTCGACGAACAACAACTCCTGGGGCGTCGGCTTCAGCGAGGAGGGGTTCCTCTTCGGCTCGACGGCCAACGGCTGCCCGAGCGTGTATCTGCCGATCCCGAACCGCTACTACGAGGCGGTGCGCGGCTGGGCGCCGACCGTGCTGCAGAACATCGCCGATTCCAACCGGTTCTTCCCGATCACCGACCGGGTCCGTCAGGTCGACTGGCATGGCGGCTTCACCGCCGCGGCCGGCCACGCGCTTTACACCGCCCGGACCTACCCCGCCCACTACTGGAACAGCACCGCCTTCGTCGCCGAGCCGACCGGCCACCTGGTCGCCACCTTCACGCTGGAGCGTCGGGGAACGGACTTCGCGTCGCACTACGGCTGGAACCTGGCCGCCAGCGACGACGAGTGGACCGCTCCGATCATGGCCGAAGTCGGTCCGGATGGGCACGTCTGGGTGATCGACTGGTATAACTACATCGTCCAGCACAACCCGACGCCCCAGGGCTTCGAGACCGGCCGGGGGAACGCCTACGAGACTCCGCTGCGAGACAAGACCCGAGGGCGGATCTATCGCATCGTCTCCGACGGCGCGCCTCCGATCGAGCCGAGGACGCTCGACCCCGACGACCCGGACCGCCTGGTGGCGGCGCTGACCGACAACACGATGTTCTGGCGGCTGCACGCCCAGCGGCTGATCGTCGAGCGGGGCCGTCGTGACGTGGTGCCGGCACTGGTCGGCCTGGTGGCCGACCGGTCGGTCGACCAGATCGGCCTGAACCCGGGGGCGATTCACGCCTTGTGGGCGCTGAAGGGGCTGGGAGCGCTGGACGGCTCGGCCCCGGAGGCGACAGCGGCGGCGGTCGCCGCCCTGGGGCACCCGTCGGCCGGCGTGCGATTGAACGCCGCCAAGGTGCTGCCGGCCGACGACGACGAGGCGACCCGGGCGATCCTCGGGGCGAACCTGCTGGGAGACGAGGATCCCCAGGTGCGGCTCTCGGCGCTGCTCGCGCTGGCCGAGCGGCCGGAATCCGCCGAGGCGGCCGAGGCGATCGCCGAGGCGCTGGCCTCGGGAGCGTTCGATGGCGATGCCTGGCTCGGCCAGGCGGCCACCGCGGCGGCGGCCGGGCACGCCGGGCCGTTCCTGGAGGCGATCGCCTCCCGGCACTTCGAGCGGCCTCCGGGAGAACTTGTGGCCGAGGTGACCGGCCGGGTGGCCGAGCATTACGCCCGAGGAGGCCCGGCCGACTCGGTCGGGTCGCTGCTGGCGAAGCTCGACGGCGCGGCCCCGGAAGTCTCCCGGGCGATCGTCGCCGGCCTGAGCCAGGGATGGCCGGAGGGCCGGATCGCCAACGTCGGAGACGGGGCGGCCGCCGCGCTCGGCCGGTTGGTCGAGTCGCTGCCGCCGGAGTCCAAGGGGCAGCTCGTCAGCCTGGTGGAACGCTGGGGGGTGCCCGGCTTCGAGGCCTATGCCGCCGAGGTCGCCAGCGCCCTGCTGCAAGCCGCGGCCGACGAGGAGCGTTCCGAGGACGCCCGGCTCGATGCCGCCCGACAGTTCGTGATCTTCAAGGGAGACGACCCGGAAGCGGCCGCCGAGCTGCTCGCCTTGATCACGCCTCAGACCACCCCCTCGATGGCCGTCGGGCTCATTTCGGCGATCTCCCGGAGCGAGGCTCCCGAAGCGGGGGCCGAGCTGGTCGAGGCGTATGCATCACTGACCCCGGCCGTACGCGACGAGGTCCGTCGGGTGCTGCTCCAGCGGGCCGATTGGGCCAGGGCGCTGATGGACGGCATCGAGTCGGGGGAGATCCCGATTGGCCAGCTCGCGCTCGATCAGAAGCGGGCGCTGACCGACCACCCCAACGAGGAGATCGCCGAGCGGGCCCGGGCCCTGATGGCCGAGGGAGGAGGCCTCCCGAACCCCGACCGCCAGCGGGTCATCGACGAACTGGCGCCCGTCGTCCTGGCGGGAGGCGACCCGACCGCAGGCAAGGCCGTGTACCAACAGCTTTGCTCGAAGTGCCATATGCACTCGGGAGAGGGGGGTAAGGTCGGGCCAGACCTGACCGGCATGGCCGCCCACCCTCCCGAGGAGCTGCTGGTGCACATCCTCGACCCGAGCCGGAGCGTCGAGGGGAACTTCGTGCAGTACACCGTCGCCACGACCGACGGCCGCATCCTCAGCGGACTGCTGGCCTCGGAGACGAAGACTTCGCTGGAGCTGATCGACGTGGAGGGGAAGTCGCAGACGATCCTCCGCGAGGACGTCGAGGAATTCATCGCCTCGCAGAAGTCGCTCATGCCCGAGGGCTTCGAGGCCCAGGCGACTCCCCAGCAACTGGCCGATCTGATGGCCTTCCTCACCCGGCCGGGCAAGTACCTGCCCCTCGACCTCCGGAAGGCCGCCACGGTCGTCAGCACCCGGGGGATGTTCTACGACGAGGACTCCCGAGCCGAGCGGATCGTCTTCGACGACTGGTCGACGAAGACCGTCGAGGGCGTGCCCTTCCAGCTCGTCGACCCGCAGGGGGACCGCGTGCCCAACGCCGTCCTGCTCCACAGCCCGCAAGGCCGGAACCCTCCCCGGATGCCCCGGTCGGCCGAGCTGCCGGTCAACGCTCCCGCCGTCCGGATCCACCTGCTCGGCGGCGTCGGCGGCTGGGCGTATCCGTATAGCAGCGAGGAATCGGTCTCCATGATCGTCCGCATTCATTACCAGGACGGCACCACCGAGGACCACGAGCTGCGCAACGGCGTCCACATCGCCGACTACATCCGACGGGTCGACGTGCCCGGCTCGATCCTCGCCTTCGAGCCCCGGGGACGCCAGCTGCGCTACCTCGCCATCCAGCCCGAGCGGCCCGACGATCGGATCGATCGGATCGAACTGGTGAAGGGGGAGGACCAAACGGCGCCGCTGGTGATGGCCGTCACCGTCGAGATCGCCGGAGCCCCATGACCGGCCCCCCCGGCCCGGGACCCTTGGCGTTCCCGGGCCGGGTCGTTTCGGCCGCTGGACGGAGCGGAAGACGGTCACGAGGATTGGGGTGTCCCAATTGTTGAGCGATTGTCAAACCCGTCCGGAATGGGCGAGGAAACCCGCGTGTCCGGTTCGAGTTGGTGACGGCACCGGGGAGGAGGCGAGGGCGTGCGAACCCGAACGCTGTTCCGGGGCGGTGCGGCGATCCTGGGAGGGCTCCTGGCCCTCTCGGGGGGGCCGGTCGGTGGGATGCAGGACGATCGATCGGCGTTCGAGGAAATCGCGGAGGACTTCGAGCGGCTTGCTCGACCCGTGCTCCGGGACTACTGCCTGGAGTGCCACGAGACGGAGATCGCCGAGGGGGAGGTCGACCTCGAGGCGATTGAAGGAATCGACGGGATCAGGGCGGAGATCCGCACCTGGCAGCGCGTGGGAAACGTGCTGGACCTCGGAGAGATGCCCCCCGAGGGGTCGGTCCCGCTTCCCGACGAGGAGCGGGCCCGGCTGTCGGGCTGGATTGACCGCCTGCTGCGGCTCGAGGCCCAGGCCCACGCCGGGGATCCGGGCCCGGTCGTCCTGCGGCGGCTCACCAACGCCCAGTTCGAGCACACGATCCTCGACCTCACCGGTCTGAGCCTCGACCTGACCCGGGAGTTCCCGACCGACGGCGCCGCGGGAGAGGGATTCACCAACTCGGGCAACGCCCTGGTGATGTCCCCCTCGCTGCTGGAGAAGTTCTTCGAGGCCGCCAAGAAGGTGGCCGACCACGCCGTCTTGCTGCCCGACGGGTTCCGCTTCTCCCCCGGGAGCTCGCGACGCGACTGGACGGACGAGGCGGTCGACCGCATCCGATCGTTCTACAGCCGCTTCACCGAGGAGGGAGACGGCACTCAGGTCAACCTGCAAGGGATCGTCTTCGAGACCAACGGCGGCGGCCGGCTTCCTCTGGAACGTTCCCTCGCCGCGCTGCTCGAGGGACGAGACGCGATCCGGGACGGCACCCTCTCGCCGGAACAGCAGGCCGAGGCCCGGGGCCTGAGCCCGAGGTACCTCCGGCTGCTCTGGGAGGCGCTAGAGGGGAATCCGCGGCCTTCGATCGTGATGACCCCCCTCCAGGCCTCCTGGCAAGCCGCTGGAGAGGACGGGGCGGAGGAGATCGCCGATCGCATCCGCCCGTGGCAGGAGACGCTCTGGCGGTTCAACAGCGTGGGCCACATCGGCAAGGTCGGCGGCCCGACTCGCTGGATGGAGCCGATGTCTCCGCTGGTGGAGCGGCAGGAGGTGCGCGTCTCGCTCCCGGAGGATCGGACCGCTCCGGAGGAAGAGGTCCGACTCTTCCTCTCGGTGACGGATGCCGGAGACGGGGCCGAACACGATGTCGCCGTCTGGGAGCGGCCCCGCCTGGTGACGCCGGGTCGTCCGGATCTGCCGCTGAGAAACCTCCGCGCGGTGGCCCGCCACCTCGACGCTCGGAGAGCGGAGGCGTTGGAGCTGGCGGTCGCTTGCCTCGACGCCGCGTCCGAGTCGTTGCGGTCTCCCGGGCCGGTCGACATTGCGGCGACCGCCGATCGGCTGGGGATCCCGGCCGACGTGCTCGGGGCCTGGTTCGGCTATCTCGGGATCGGCGGAGGGGCACCGACCATCCCCCCCGAGGCGATCCTCTCGGCTCCCATCCAATCGGTCGGCGGATACGACTTCGTGGGCGGCTGGGGGTCGCCCGATACCCCGAACGTGATCGCCAATCGCTCGGATGAGCAGGTCCGCGTTCCGGGAACGATGCTTCCGCACTCGGTGGCGATGCATCCGTCTCCGGGGCTCCGGGTCGCGGCCGGGTGGCGGAGCCCGGTCGACGGGACGATTCGGGTTGGCGCCCGGGTCCAGCATGCCCACCCGGAATGCGGGAACGGCGTGACCTGGCTCGTGGAACTCCGGACGGCCGGGACGAGGAGGAGGCTGGCCTCCGGCGGGGTCGGGGAGATCACTCCGGTCGATGTCGGGCCGATCGAGGGCCTGGCGGTGCGCCGAGGGGACCTCGTCGTCCTGAGCATCGGGCCCCGCGACGGCAATCACGCCTGCGACCTGACGACGGTGAACCTGACCCTGTCGGACGGCCGACACTCCTGGGACCTGGCGGGGGACGTCTCGCCCGACATCGCCTCCGGGAACCCTCATGCCGACCGCCTCGGGAACGAGGCGGTCTGGGCCTTCTTCACCGAGCCGGACGACGAGACCTCGACGGACGCGCTCATCCCCTCCGGCTCGTTGCTGGGCCGCTGGCAGGACGCGAGCGACCCCGACGCTCGGCATCGGCTCGCTCGGCAGATCGGCGCCCTGCTGGCCTCCGACCCGCCCTCGGACGAGGAGAGCCCGAATGCGATCCTGCGCCGGCAGCTCTCCGCGCTGCGAGGGCCGCTGCTGTCCCGGCTCGCCTCCTCCGACCGGGCGGACCTCGACTCGGGAGCCAGGGGCCCGGGAGCGGTCGGACTGGATCCGGGGCTCTTCGGTCTCGATCCGGACGGGCGCTCCATCGACCCGCTCGACCTTTGCGTCCGGCCCGGCACGGTTCTCGAGGTCCGCATCCCGGCCGAGCTGGCGGCCGGGTCCAGCTTCGAGGCGACGGGCAGGCTCCTGTCCGGGCCAGGGGAGGAGGGGAGCGTCCAGTTCCTGGCGACGACCTCGCCACCGGACCCCGGAGCCTCCCCGGTCGCCGGGACCCCGATCGTGGTCAACGACGGCAGCCGAGCCCGGTGCCGGATCGCGGCGGACTTCGATGCCTTCCGGAACCTGTTCCCCCCGGCCCTCTGCTACGAGACGATCGTCCCCGTCGACGAGGTGATCACGCTCACGCTGCACTACCGAGAAGACGACCATCTCCGCCGCCTGATGCTCGACGACCGGCAGGCCGAGGAGCTGGACCGGCTCTGGGAGGAGCTGGAGTTCGTGAGCCAGGATGCCCTGACGATGGTCGATGCGTTCCAGCAACTCCTGGAATATGCGTCGCAGGACGCCGACCCGAGCGTCTTCGAGCCGCTCCGGGGGCCGATCGAGGCCGGCGCCGAGGCCTACCGGAGCGCCCTCGAGGCCGCCCAGCCCCGGCAACTCGACGCCGTGATCGACTTCGCATCCCTGGCGTATCGGCGCCCCCTCGAAGCGGGCGAGGAGGAGGAACTGCGCTCCCTTTATCGAGCGCTCCGGGAAGAGCTGGGCAGCCACAACGATGCGATCCGGCTGACCCTCTCCCGGGTCCTGGTCTCTCCCGCGTTCCTCTATCGGGTCGAGCGGCCGGGCCCGGGAACGGAGCCCGTTCCCGTCTCGTCCTGGGAGCTGGCCAGCCGGTTGAGCTACTTCCTGTGGTCGTCGATTCCCGACGAGACCCTCCGAGACCGGGCCGAGTCGGGGGAGCTGCTCGACCCCGACGTGCTGGCGGAGGAGGCCAGGCGGATGTGCTCGGACGACCGGGTCCGTCGGCTGGCCGAGGAATTCGCCTGCCAGTGGCTCCAGGTGTACGACTTCCCGACGCTCGACGAGAAGAGCGAGCGCCACTTCCCCTCGTTCGCCGACCTCCGCCCGGCGATGTACGAGGAGACGATCCGCTTCTTCACCGCCCTGTTCCGGGAGGACCAGCGGATCGAGGCGATCCTCGACGCCGATTACACGTTCTTGAATGAAGACCTGGCCCGCCATTACGGCATCGACGGGATCGCCGGGCCGGAGTGGCGCCGGGTCGACGGAGTGGGACAGTACGGGAGAGGGGGGATCCTTGGCCTGGCGACGACCCTGTCGAAGCAGTCGGGGGCCTCGCGCACGAGCCCGATCCTGCGGGGGAACTGGGTGTCCGAGGTCCTGCTCGGCGAGCGGCTCCCCCGCCCCCCGAAGGACGTGCCGCGGCTCCCGGAGGACGAGGCCGAAACCGACGGCCTGACGGTTCGGGAGCTGGTCGAACGCCACACGCAGGACCCTCGCTGCGCGCGCTGCCATCGCCGGATCGACCCGTTCGGTTTCGCCCTGGAGCGATACGACGCGATCGGCCGGTTCCGCGAGGTCGACCTGGGCAACCGGCCGATCGACACGCTCACCCGGTTGCCCGACGGCGCCGAGATCGACGGCATCGAGGGACTTCGCCGCTACCTGCTCTCGGCCCGTCGCGACGAGTTCACCCGGCAGTTCTGCCGCAAACTGCTCGGCTACGCGCTGGGCCGGGGCGTTCAACTCTCCGACGAACCGCTGCTGGACGAGATGATGCGCCAGCTCGACGAACGGGACGGGCGCGTCTCCGCCGCGATCGAGGCGATCGTCCGGAGCTCGCAGTTCCGCGAGATCCGGGGGCGAGACTTCGCCTCGGCCGGCGTGCCCTGACGTCCGGGAGCCTCCTGCCCACCGGGCTCCCTTCCTCCAGAGTCTCGATCGGAGTCGAATGATGAGCCAGCCGCTCCATTCCCGCCGCACGTTCCTCCGAGGGGTCGGGGTCAGCATGGCGTTGCCCTGGATGGAGTCGGTGCCGTTCTGGGCCGACGATGTGCCTCAGGCGATCGCGTCGGAGGGGCCGCCGACTCGGCTGGCCGTGCTCTTCTCGGGCAATGGCTTTCACAGCCGGGAGTGGTGGGCCCGGGGAGAGGGGGAGTCTCTGGAGCTGGGCGGAGTGCTCCGCCCGCTGGAAGACCTGAAGGGGAAGCTCACCTTTGTCCGAGGCCTCTACAACGAGGAGGCGCTGAAGGGGAACATCCACAGCTCCCAGACCGGCAACCTGCTCTCGGGCGCCCCCCTGGCCTCCGGCGGCGAGATCCGATCGGGGACCAGCGTCGACCAGGTCGTCGCCCGGCACCTGGGCGATCGGACCAAGGTGCCCAGCCTCGTGCTCGGGTGCGAGAAGTCGAACCCGTCAGTTCACAAGAACTATTCGATGCTGTACAGCTCGCACATCTCGTGGAGCTCCCCCACCACGCCGACCCCGCTGGAGCTGTACCCCGCGCTGGCGTTCGACCGCCTGTTCAAGGACGAGCCAAGGGCCGGGGACCGCCGCGTGCTCGACGCGGTCCTGGACGACGCGAAGGATCTGCGGCGATCGATCGGCGCCTCCGACCGTCAGAAGCTCGACGAGTACCTCGACTCGGTGCGCGAGGTTGAGGCCCGGATCACCCAGGCCGGCCGCCGAGGGGAGCTCCAAGGCTGGCGGCCCACCCTCGACGCGCCGGACATCCCCCGGCCCCCCGACGGCATCCCCCAGGACATCGGCGAGCACATGCGGCTGATGGCCGACATCCTCGTCCTCGCCTTCCAGACCGACACGACCCGAGTCTGCTCCCTGAAGCTGAACAACGACCACAGCTCGCTGCGGTTCCCAAACCTGGGTGTGGACTCCATGATCCACCACCTGCTCTCGCACACCGACAGCGAGGACTGGCTGAAGGTCAACCGCTTCTTCCTCGAACAGGTGGCCTACATCGCCCAGCGGCTCGACGCGATCCAGGAGGGCGAGCGCACGCTGCTCGACAACTCGGTTCTCATGTTCTGCTCGAGCATGCTCACCGGCAATCACGATGCGACCCAGTTGCCGGTCATCCTCCTCGGCTCGGGAGGCGGACAGCTCCCGGGAAGGCGAGTCCTGGACTACCTCAACGCCCCGAATCGGAAGATGTGCAGCATGTACCTCAGCATGCTCGACCTCTTCGGCGTGCATCTGCCCGCCTTCGGCGACTCGACCGAGCGCCTGCCGGGGCTCCTCGAGCCCGCGTGATCCCCCCCGTCATCGCTCTCGGAGAGCCAGCCGCGAATGAACGATTCGGCGCTCATCCCAGGGCGATCGGTTCGTCTCCCCTCGTCAGCTCAACCTGACCTGACCTGACCTGGCGGCTCGAATTCCCCCTCACCACTGGCCCTCACGTACTCGGGAGGGTCAGCCTCCCTCGGTACTCAGGACCGTCGAACCGATCGGCTCCGGCTCTCCCCACCACAACTCCCGGAACGGAGGTCGAGAGGCCGCAACGGTCCCATCCCTCGGGGCTCCGAGCCCCCGAGGGCGCGGCGGCCGAGATTTTGAAATTGAGGGGAGAGAAGACTCGCCGAGCGGATCGTCTCCTGGTACAATTCGCTCGATCGCGGGATTGGTTCAATGGTAGAACGACAGCTTCCCAAGCTGTAGACACGGGTTCGATTCCCGTATCCCGCTTCGGTTCCACCCTCCCTGAAGCCCTCGGGATCTTCCCCCGATTCGATCCCCTCGGCTGGGGTCCCCCGGCTCACAACCGACCGTCGGTCGCGGACGGCCTGGCGCCCCCCCCCCGATGGACGCCGGATTCGAGAATCTCGTCCAGGACATCCATCAGGGTTCCGGCCAGCACTCCCTACCCCGATCGACTCTGACTCCTCCTCGCAATTCCCCTTGAAGCGCCGTCTTCTCAATGGTAGAATTGCCTCTCTTCTGGATCGCAACGCGACGATTGCCCTCCTAGCTCAATTGGCAGAGCAGCTGACTCTTAATCAGCGGGTTCCAGGTTCGAGTCCTGGGGGGGGCACTTCCAACATCGACCGGCTCAAACCGACCCGAGGCGACTCAACTCGCCTCGGGTTTCTCTTTGCGCTCGGCGGTCGGGCCTTCCATCGCGGAAGCGATCCCACCCGTATTCGACCATCCACCCGGGAATTCTCCGGGAGACAGCGGCGTTCCCCATCATTGGCCTGCGGCTGCGTTCCTCTTCGAGCGCACCACGCAGTCGGTCGTCCCGAGGAGACGACGCGCGGGGTTTCGGCTGGGAAGGGAGGAGCAGCGTGCGCCGCGGGACGATCCCGGCCAGGGGGTCGGAGACGCGGCCATCGTCTCCGCAACGGTCGTCGAGGACCGGCTCACGGGGGAGCAGGCGCAACTCCGGGATCTCCTGTCGGAGTCGCTCGCTGGCCGTCATGCCGGGCAGGCCAGGCTTCCGGGATGAGAAGCAATGCCACGAGCGACAGGAGCAGGCGTCCGTGTCGGGGACGTCGATCGGCGGGTCGATTCCGAGTGGAGCGCTCCCTCCTGGAGGATGCATCCGCTTCGATCCGATCGGCTTCGGAGACCGCCAGCAGGTTCTTCACCCTCAGCGCGAATTCCGCTCCAGGAGCCGACCTCGCGACCAACCCAGTCGGTCGGCTCCCCTTCGATTCGGAGAAGACAACGACGATGGGGCGGAACGAAAAAGGGCTCACGGCGGTTCGCCGTGAGCCCTTTCGAGGCATGTGCCGGAGACAGGACTTGAACCTGCACGAGCATGGTTAGCTCACTAGCCCCTCAAGCTAGCGCGTCTGCCAATTCCGCCACTCCGGCGAGCAGGTGGAGTTCCAAGATACTCGGCGAGTGGGGGGGAGTCAAGGATGTGGTGGTGGGGCGATCGCGGTCGGCCCTCGAGCGCTCGAATCGAGCGCGTCGGGAGGGCGGGAGGAGGGGTTGGTCGGAGGCTGAGGGGAGGTGATCGCCCAGGAAACGGAACGGAGTCCGAGCGGCCCCCGGGCGGAGAGGCGGAAGACGAGGGGGGCGTTCCGGGAGGATCGGGTGGGCACGGTGAAGGGCTCGGAGACGAGGTCGGAGCCGGCGGGGAGGACCGGTTCCGGGAAGAGGGATCGGACGTCGTCTCCCTCGAGCTGACCGGGGTGCATCTCGACTCGGGAGCGATCGTTCGGGGGGAGGAGCGGCTCCCAGGAGAGGCGATCGATCCGGGTGGGGAGGCCGGCTCGCTCTCGAATCCGGACGACGAAGCGGGTCGAGTCGGCGCAGGCCTCGACGGCACTCACATCGAGCGAGACTCGGGGGAATCGGTCGCGCAGGAGAATGGCCGAAACCCGGGGGGATGAGGACGGGTCGCACTGGAGGTCGACCCGGGTCGGGACGCCGGGCGCGGTCAAGACGCGGAGGAATCGCGTGCCGGTCCCCTCGATCGAGCCGGAGAGGACTGGGGAGGTCGGGTCGATCTCGTCGAACCGGACGCCGCCGAGGGGCCAGTCGCCGAGGCGGTCGAGCAGGTCGGGCCCGCGGTCGAGGAGAGCGATCGGCCCGAGGCTGGCGAGCGCCAGGGCCAGGGTCCAGCGACGGTGGAGCTCGTCGAACGGAAGGCCGGTGGCCTGCTCCAGGTTGGTCCGTCCGGTAGATCGGCCCAGGGCGAGGACCGGCGGCAGGTCCGTTCCGCTCGCGTCGGAGCACCAGCGGAGGAAGAGGTAAGAGGCTCCGCGATCACCGTGGCTGCGGAACCGATCGGGGCGGTGTTCGTCGTCGACCAGCAGGCGGTATCGGGACGGGTCGGAGAGGAAGGCGCTGACCCGATAGTCGACGTTGGCGGTCGATCGCGCGGCGCGGTCCTCGCAGAGGTGGGCCATCGCCTCGTCGAGCCAGGCCTCCTCGGAGACCGGGCCGAGCCGCTCCCGTCTCCTCGAGCAGAGCACGGCGTGCGCGTACTCGTGGGCGAGGATGGTTTCCAGATAGGGTCCCGGGCTCAACTCGGGGCTCAGGTAGATCAGGTCGGCTCGGTTGCTCAGCGGGCGGGGGAGGGCCGGGTCCAGATCGGTCCCTCGAAAGTAGCCGTCCACCCGGCAGCGGCCGGCGTAGGGCAGCGCGATCTTTCCGCTGATGAGCACGGTGAACCGGCCGTCGCCATCGACGTCGATCGGCTCACCGATCCAGCCCGAGAAGGCCGGCTCGATGTGGCGCTCGAACGCCGAGACGATGCCTCGCAGCATGTCATCCCCCACCAGGCGGCCGTCATCCTCATCGACGAACACCTGGATGCGATCGCCGAGGGCCCGGAGCCGGGCATCCACCGTGTCGTATCGGCTCGGGGAGGACGGATCTCCCGGCCGGACCAGGACCGAGAAGCTCCTTCTCAGGGGAGGGGGGCCGAGCGGGGGGCCGCGATCCGGAGCCGGGTCGGGGCCGGGACCGAAGGTCTGGATGATCGGCCGGGCCATCCGCCGGGGAAGGAACTCGCCGAGTTCCCGGCCGAGCGAGCGAACGGCCGGAACGGTGCCGTCGCCGGGAGCCATCGCGCAATCGAATCGGTAGGGACCCGATCGGGCCGCCGCGGTGACAATCAGCAGCAGTTCGCCTCCGGCGTCCTCGGCGGAGACCTCGACGCTCACCCGGCCCTCCGAGACGGGCAAGGCGAAGCAGGTCGCACTCGGCCCGGGAGGAGGCATCGCCTCGACGCCCCGGTCCGAGACAATCACGCCGAGGGCCGGGATCAGCAGCAGGATCGGGATGATGGCTCGGGCCCCCCGGGGGATCGGCCCGAAGGCCGGGACGTCATCCGTCAACGACGACGGGAGCACACCAAGACGGCGGGATGCCTGAGGCATCGACCGGGAGGCTCGGGGGACTTCAATGCTTCTTCCGGGTCGCGACGGTCGTCGCGACGGGGGGATCGCTCCGAGGGCCGGCCCTGGAAATGGGCCGTTCGGGGGAGTATGGTACGATCCGGATCGGGCCTCGGGGCGCCGGGACGCCTCGCGGAGGGCGAGGCCGTCGTCCGGCGCCGGATCGGTCGGCCGGGGCGCCGTTCCCGGCACCATCTCGGGGCCCCTCGGAGACCGGACCGGCCGGAGACGGCCGGAGCGAGGGAGGCTCGACGATGATTCGACCGATCACCCGGATCGCTCTCGCGCTGCTGCTCGGCGCGGCGGCGTTCCCCTCGACCGCCATCGCCTCACAGCAGGGCCAGCGGCCGAACATCGTCTTCATCTTCTCCGACGACCACGCCTACCAGGCCATCTCCTCCTACGGCTCGACCATCAACCGCACCCCGAACATCGACCGCCTGGCCGACGGCGGCATGCTCTTCCGGAACTGCCTGGTCACCAACTCGATCTGCGGCCCGAGCCGGGCGACGATCCTCACCGGCAAGTACAGCCACCTCAACGGCTTCTACCAGAACGGCGACCGCTTCGACGGCGCGCAGACCACCTTCCCGAAGCTGCTCCAGCAGGCCGGCTACCAGACGGCCCTCTTCGGCAAGTGGCACCTGGAAACCGCCCCCACCGGCTTCGACTCCTGGCAGATCCTGCCGGGGCAGGGGGCCTACTACAACCCTCCGATGCTCACCGAGGGCGGCCGAGTCCAGCTCGAAGGGTACACCACCGACCTCATCACCGACCTGACCCTCGACTGGCTCAAAGACGGCCGGGACCCCGACCAGCCCTTCCTCGTCATGTGCCAGCACAAAGCCCCCCACCGCGACTGGCAGCCGGGTCCGAAGTACCTGGACAAGTACAAGGACGGCCCGATCGCCGAGCCCGCCACGCTCTTCGACGACTACCAGGGCCGGGGCACCGCCGCGAAGTCTCAGGAGATGACCATCCGAGACACTTTGACCCCCCAGGACCTGAAGTTCACCACCCCCCGCAACCTCTCCCCCGAGCAGCTCGAGCGGTGGCAGGCCGCCTACGGCCCCGAGAACGAGGAGTTCGCCGAGCTGGGGCTCTCCGGCGACGACCTCGTCCGCTGGAAGTACCAGCGTTACATCAAGGATTACCTGCGCTGCATCGACTCGGTCGACGAGTCCGTCGGCCGCATCCTCGACTACCTCGACGAGGCCGGACTGGCCGACAACACGATCGTCGTCTACTCGTCCGACCAGGGGTTCTACCTCGGCGAGCACGGCTGGTTCGACAAGCGGTGGATGTACGAGGAGTCGCTGCGGACCCCCTTGCTCGTCCGCTGGCCGGGCGTTGTCGAGCCGGGCTCGGAGTCCTCCCGCATGGTCTCCAACCTCGACTTCGCCGAAACCTTCCTCGACGCCGCTGGCGTCCCCATCCCCAACGACATGCAGGGCCGCAGCCTCGTCCCCCTGCTGCGGGGAGAGGAGCCGATCGACTGGCGCTCACGTTTTTATTATCATTATTATGAATATCCGGGCCCTCATTCCGTCCACCGGCATTATGGCGTGCGAACGGATCGCTATAAGCTGATTCGGTTCTACAACCTCGACGAGTGGGAACTGTACGACCTCGCCCGGGACCCGAATGAGCTGCGCAGCTGCTACGACGACCCCCAGTACGCCGACGTCCGAGCGGAGCTGACCGCCGAGCTCTCCCGGCTCCGAGCCGACCTCGCCGTGCCCGAGGACACGCGCCCCATCGACGTCCGGCGCCCGATCAACGGCCAGAACTGACGGCCCTCCCCCAAAGCATCAATACTCATCGAATCGTTCCGAAACGACGCAGGAGCCATCTGGGATGACCATCGGGAATCGCATCGTCGGGCTCGTCGCCTCGCTGGCGGCGGCCGGGGTCCTCGCCTCGGCGGCCGGAGCGAGGGCGCAAGAGGGGGAAGCCGGCGTGCTCCGGGCCGGGCTGATCGGCCTGGACACCTCGCACGTGGTCGCCTTCACCCGGGTCCTGAACGCCGAAGGGAAGGTCGGGCCGCTCGCCCGGGTCAAGGTCGTGGCCGGGTTCCCCGGCGGGAGCCCCGACATCCCCTCCAGCCGAGATCGCGTCGCGGGCTTCACCCAACAGCTCCGCGACGAGTACGGCGTGGAGATCGTCGACTCGATCGACGAGCTGCTGGAGAAGGTCGACGTCGTCTTCCTGGAGAGCGTCGATGGCCGCCCGCACCTGGAGCAAGCCCGGCCGGTGATCGCCGCGGGCAAGCCGCTGTTCGTCGACAAGCCGATGGCCGGCTCGCTCGCCGACGCCATCGAGATTTTCGCCCTGGCCGAGGAAGCCGGCGTCCCCTGCTTCTCCTCCTCGTCCTTGCGGTTCCAGCCCGAGATCGTCGCGGCCCGGCAGCAGTCGATCGTCGGCGCCGCCACCTTCGGCCCCTGCTCCCTGGAGGAGCACCACCCCGACCTCTTCTGGTACGGCGTCCACGGCGTCGAGCTGCTCTACGCCCTGATGGGCCCCGGCTGCGAGTCCGTCAGCCGGGTCCACTCCGAGGGAACCGACGTCGTCACCGGCTCCTGGGCTGACGGCCGGATCGGCACCTACCGAGGCATCCGCGCGGGCAAGTCCGGCTTTGGCGCCGTCGTCTTCGGCGAGAGCCGGATCGACTCCTACACCGTCGGCGGCGGCTACAATGACCTGCTCGTCGAGATCTGCGCGTTCTTCCTCGACGGCGAGCCCCCGGTCTCCCCCAAGGAGACGATCGAGCTGTTCGCCTTCATGGAGGCCGCCGACGAGAGCAAGCGCCTTGGCGGCGCTCCGGTGTCGATCCGGGAGGTCCTCGACCGGGCCCTCGCCGAGGTCGAGGCCCGGCGGTCGGCGGCCGGGACCGGCCGCTGATCAGCCGACGAACCTAGGCCCCCCGGCAGATCCGTTCAACTTGACGACGCCGGGGGGCCGATTGCACTGGTCAGGATGATCGGGGACGTTATGCTGGTTGCCCGATCGGGCCGACCGAGGTGCGCGCCCCGGGACCTTCCGCGGGTCGCCGGGGCGAGTGCGATCGCCAGGAGGGCTCATGGACGGGTCTCGAGGCGCCGTCGGCGTGCGGAGGCGGCAATTCATCGGGGTCGCCCCGGCGATCCTCGGGGCGCTGCTGCTCAGCGGCCGGTCCCGGGCGGCCGAGGGAGAGGACTGGGTCGAGGCCGTCTTCCCCGACCGCAGCCACGACTTCGGCACCGTGGCCCGCGGCTCGATCCTCCGCCACCGGTTCCGAATCACCAACCGGACCAACCGCGAGGTGAACATCACCGGGTACAAGCCCAAGTGCGGCTGCACCGACATTACGGTCGGGGCCCAGACGATCCCCCCCGGCGCCCAGACCACCGTCGAGGCGATCTTCGACACGACCCGGTATCACGGCTTCAAGTCCTCGGGGCTGACCCTCACCATCGACCGGCCCGCGCTGCGGTCCATCGACTACCAGCTCACCGCCTACATTCAGGATGAGCTGGTCGTCGAGCCTGGCGTGATCGACTTCGGCGAGGTCCGCCGAGGCGAGCCGGCGGAACGGGTCGTCACGCTTCGCTACCTCGGCGGCCGGCGAGACTGGCGAGTGACCGACATGAGGCATGAGAACTCCGCCCTCTCGGCCGAGCTGTACGAGGCCTCCCGCACCGACGCCGAGGTCCGCTACCGCCTGGTCGCCGCGCTCGACCCCGATCGTCTGGAGAATGGCCACTACCGCGACGAGATCACCCTGAAGACCAGCGACCCGGAGCGGCCCTCGTTGCCGATCTCCGTGGCCGCCAAGGTCGTCTCCGACATCACCGTCTCCCCCTCGGTGCTCAACCTCGGCACGCTGAAACCCGGACAATCGGCCGAGCGGATCGTCCTGATCAAGGGCTCCCAGCCGTTCCGAATCACCGGCACCCGGGCGGTCGAGGGGAGCATCGCGCCGGCCGGCGCCCCCTCCGATGCCAGCAAGCGGATCCATCAGGTGAAGGTCGCCATCCAGGCGCCGTCCTCGGCCCGGGGCGGGTATCATGCGATCCTCGAGATCACGACGGACCGCCCCGACGAGCCCCCCGCCCGGCTGACGGCGTTCGCGACCGTCGTGCCCTGAGTACCGGCCCCGACCGGCCGGTCCCCCGATCGGGCCGGGGGTGTCCGGGTCGATCGCGGAGCGATCACGGAGGATGCATCAATGACCCTGGTCCGATCGCCCCGGCCGGTCGCCGCGACGCCAACGGAGGGGAGCCGGCTGTCGCTGGTCGTGGCCGACGCGAACTGGTACTCCACCGAGAACCTCTTCCGGGAGCTCGATCGGCCGGGCGTTCACACCCTGCTGCTGCACTGCAGCGACTTCGCCAACGCCTACCACGCCGGAGGGCCGATCGGCCGCTGGTGGGACCGACGGCCCCGCCGGGACGGCCCCGGCCTCTGGAGCCGTCGCCTCGTCCTCCCCCCCGGCTGGATGAAGCGTTATCCTCGCCTCGGCATGCGTCCCATCCGCCGGGCGATCGACCGCTGGCGCCTCCGCTTGGGAGACGACGCTCCGCTCGCCCTCGTGATGACCTACCCCTACTACCGACACCTCCGGGACCTGCTCCGCCCGGATGTCTCCATCTACCTGAACCTCGACGACTACACCCACTACTGGCCCTCCCGAGCGGCCGAGGTCGAGCGTCTGGAGCGTCGGCTCGTCGCCGAGGCCGACCTGACCGCCTGCGTGGCGAAGGTCCGCGCCGACCAGCTCCGGGAGCAGGTCCCGGAGGCGTCGGCTCGCATCCGGCACCTGCCGCACGGCACTCCGGCGGTCTTCCTCGCCGACTCGCCCTCGGGGGAGCCGGCCCCCGCCCCTGCGGACCTCGCCCACTTGCCCCGGCCGCTGCTGGGCTATGTCGGCGGGCTGGAGGGGAGGCTCGACTGGCCCTTGCTCAACCGAGTCGCGGAGCAGTTCCCCGACGCCTCGCTCGTGCTCGTCGGCCGGCTGCCGCGGTCGGGCCGGGGCCGGTGGCTCGACGACGCCCGACGCTGCCTGGCCCGGCCCAACGTGCACGCCGTCGGGTTCCGGCCTCAGGAGCGCCTGGGCTGCTATATCCGGTCGTTCGACGCCTGCCTGATCCCCTACGACGTCACCCACCCCTTCAACCGCTGCTGCTGCCCGACCAAGATCATGGACTACATGGGCAGCGGCCGCCCGATCGTCTCCACCGACCTGCCCGAGTGCCGGCTCTACGACGGCCTGATCGACGTGGCCGCCGACCTCGACGACTTCCTCGGCACCCTCGCCTCCCTCCGCTTCGCCCGCTTCGACGACGGCCGGGGACGCGACCGGCTGGCCCTGGCCCGAGCCAACTCCTGCCGGGCCGTCTCGGATCGGCTCCTCGACGCCGTCGCCCCCGCCCTGGCCGCCCCCGACGCCGATCCCCCCGCGTGAGCCTCCCCCGGGCCGGCCTTCCCGACCCGATCGTCTGGACCGCGAGCGGGGGCCGCCCTGGGCCCTTGACACGGCGGGCGCCGGGCCGGAACTTTGGAGGCCTCCGGTCCGTTCCTCGGCCCGAGACCGCTCACCCCGATCGCTCGCAAATCGGAACGCATTCATGGGATACGACAGCTTCCTGCTCCTTGCCCAGCAGGCCGACGCCGCCGCCGGCCTCTCGCTGAGCAACTTCATCCCCTTCTCGATCCTCCATTTCCTGGAGTTCGCGATCTGGGGGGCCTGGTATGTGGTCCTGGGCAACTATCTCAACGCCCTCGGCTTCAGCCGGCCCTCGATCGGCCGGATTTATGGCACGATGGCCATCGGCGCGATCATCTCGCCGATGATCCTGGGGACGGTGGCCGACAAGTACCTCAACACCGAGGTGGTGATCGGGCTGTCGCACCTGACCGGCGGGATCCTGCTGATCGTCATGTCCCAGATGCGCAAGCCGGGAGCGTTCTTCGCGGCGGCGCTGGCCTACGCGCTGGTCTATTCGCCGACGCTGACCCTGGTCAACTCGATCTACTTCGAGCACGCCAACGCCGACTACTTCCCCTACGTCCGGGTCTTCGGCACCATCGGCTGGATCCTCGCCGGGCTCTCGCTGAAGCTGCTCCTGAAGCCCGATCGGCCGGTCGACAACACGCCGCTGCTGCTGGCGGCGACCCTGTCGTTCATCCTCGGGGTGTTCGCCTTCCTGCTGCCCGACACGCCCCCGAAGGCCACCGAGGCCGGGGCTCTGCCGTTCCTCCAGGCCATCGGCATGCTCGCCGAGCCCAGCTCGGCGGTCTTCTTCGGGGTCACGCTCGTCATCGCCATGGCCATGGGCATCTACTTCGCCTTCGCCGCCCTGTTCATCGAACAACGGGCGGGGGTGAAGTCGCAGAACGTCGGCCCGATCATGACCATCGGCCAGGCGGTTGAGATCTTCTTCATGCTCTCGCTCCCCTGGTTCATCCGCGAAGTGGGCATGCCCGTCGTCCTGACCGTCGGCGTCACGGCCTGGGCGTTGCGGTTCGCCTTCTTCACCGCGGCGTCGACCGGCAAGTACTTCCCGCTGGTCCTCGCCGGAGTGGCCCTGCACGGCCTCTGCTTCGACTTCTACTTCGCCGCCGGCTTCATCCACGTCGAGAAGCTCTCCGACCCCTCCATCCGGGCCAGCGCCCAGGCCCTCTTCGGCGTTGTCGTCTACGGCCTCGGCATGTACCTCGGCACCGAGGGAGGCGGCTGGCTGAACCAGTACTTCACCCGGGAGAAGCCGGCCAGTGTGGAGGACGTGGTGGGTGCGGCCCTGGTCGACGACCCGTCGGTCACCCGCACGACCGACTGGCGATCCTTCTGGCTCATCCCCTGCATCGCCGTGTCGATCTCCCTCGCGGCCTTCCTCGCCTCCCTCGTCCTGATCCCCCAACCCGGCCCGGACGAGGCCGCCCCGGCCGTCGCTGGCGACGACGGCGGAGCGACGGTCGAAGAGGACCCCGCCCCCGCCGCCGACGTTCCCGCCGAATCGCCCTGAGTCGCCATGTCGCTTCTCCTCTCCTCGCTTCTCCCCGTCCCGTCGCCCCCCCTTGGGACGGGCAGAGCGGCCCGCGATCAATATCCCGGCGCCCGGATCGAAGACCTCTCAGAGACGCCGATCAGCCCCGTCCCCGGGGCGTCGGCCTGCCGAGACGAACGTGACGCGATCACCGGACGACGGGAGGGCCGAGGCGATGTGCCGCACGCGGCGATGCAGCACGGACGGGATTCGATTCTTGGATGAGATGCCGGCCGCCCCTCCGTCCGGGCCGAAGCCGGCGTCTCCCTCCCCGGCCCCCAGGCCGTCCCGGCCGAAGCGGGAGAAGCCGGTCGGCGTGATCGCCTTCCTCGCCGTGCTCGGCATCGGGATCGCGCTGAAGTCGGGCGGCACGGCCGACTCGGTCGAGGTCCGCGAGGTCTTCGAGGATCGTGTCGAGGTCGGCGCATCCCCCCGCGTCGCGGTCGAGTCCGTCGACGGCTCCATCGAGATCGGAAGGGGTGCTCCGGGAGAGGTTTCCTACCGCGTCGAGGCCTCGGCCGACGGCCCCTCCGAGGAGGAGGCCCGCCGCTCCCTCCGCCTGATCCGCCCGGTCGTCGATCGCCTCGGCGATGCCGTCCGCGTCCGGGTCGACCGCCACGCCGCCCCCGAGGGCTGGTCCGGCCGCGCCACGATCCGGCTGAAGGTCCCCGCCGACGCCCAGGTCCGGATCCTCGCCGGCAACGGTCGCGTTCGGATCAAAGACGTCGTCGGTTCGATCGCCGCGAAGACCACCAACGGCCGGATCGAGGTCGAGGACGCCGCCGGGCCCATCGTCCTCCAGTCAACCAACGGCTCGATCCGCTGCGAGGCGACCGACGCCCTCGTCTCCGCCGAGACGTCCAACGGCGCGATCGTGTTCGAGGGCTCCCTCGCCCCCGGCTCCTCCCGCCTCATCTCCCGCAACGGTTCGGTCACCCTTCGCCTCCCCGTGGGGTCCGACGTCCGCATCGACGCCGACTCCCGCAACGGTCAGGTCGACTCCGACTTCCCCCTGGTCCGCCGCGAAGACGACGTGGCCGCCGCCCTGGTTTCCCATTCCACCGAGCCCTCCCGCCGCGTCGCGCTGCGCACCGCCAACGGCGCGATCCGAGTGGAGGCCGACTGACCTCGGCGACGGTCGAACCGCCAGCCCCATCGCTCCCGTCCCTGCCTCGGTCGGTTCGGCATGATCCCTCCCCTCCCCGAACGCCCGCCGACCGGCGTCAGCCAGCCGCCGATGGCTCCCCCTCCCGCCTTCCCTCCCGCCCCCTCCTCGAATACAGTAGAGGCGAAGGATCTCCGGACCCGAGCGAGGTACGCGCCGCGATGAAGATCGTCCTGGCCAACCCCCGAGGCTTCTGCGCGGGCGTGAACATGGCCATCGAGAGCCTGGAGCGGGCCCTGAATCTGTTTGGCCCCCCGCTTTACGTCTACCACGAGATCGTGCACAACAAGCACGTCGTCGAGCGGTTCCGAGACCGCGGCGTGGTCTTCGTGGAGGCGCTGACCGAAGTTCCCCAGGGCTCCCCGGTCCTCTACAGCGCCCATGGCGTCTCCCCTCAAATCCGAGCCGAGGCGAAAGCGCGCGGGCTCCGGGCGATCGACGCCACCTGTCCCCTGGTCACGAAGGTGCATCTGGAGGCGGTCAAGTATGCCCGGCTCGGCTACACCATCATCCTCATCGGCCACGAGGGGCACGACGAGGTGATCGGCACCATGGGGGAGGCCCCCGAGCAGATGATCCTCGTCGAGTCGGTCGAGGACGTCGAACGGCTGGAGATCAACCCCGAGAAGATCGCCTATCTCACGCAAACGACCCTGAGCGTCGACGACGCCAACGTCATCATCGCCGCCCTGCGCAAGAAGTTCCCCCAGATCGCCAATCCTCCCAAGGATGACATCTGCTACGCGACACAGAATCGCCAGGATGCCGTCCGCAAGCTGGCCACGAAGGCGGATCTCGTCCTCGTTCTGGGGAGCCAGAACAGCTCGAACAGCCGGAGGCTGGCCGAGCTGGCCCTCGACCTCGGCCGCCCGGCCCATTTGATCGACAGCGCCGCCGAGATCCGGGACGAGTGGTTCGACGGGGTCGATCGCGTGCTCATCACCGCCGGCGCCAGCGCCCCGGAGGATGTCGTGCAGGAGTGCATCACCCTGCTCCAGGATCGATTCGGCGCCTCGATGTGCGAGGAGACGGTCCGAGAGGAAGACGTGACCTTCCCCCTGCCCAAGTCCCTCCGAGAGCTGTTGCCCGCCTCCGCGCTGAAGGCCCCCTCCCGCTGAGGACCCGGTCGGGGGGGCTCGATCCCGTCCGGTCGATCCGTCCCGGTCACTCTGAACCCGGCCACGGGGAGACCTCCAGCAATCGGCCGCTCTCCACGTCGTGGAACGTCACCGCCATTGCCTTCAGGTCGAGCATCGCGAAGCTGCGCGAGCTTTCCACCACCGGGACCGAGACGATCGACCCCGGGTTGACCACCAGCCCTCCCGAGGCCGACCGGTACCACATCGGCCGGTGGGTGTGGCCGTGCACCAGCACGTCGGCCCCCAGGGTGGCCAGCAGCGCATCGAGGATCCGGGGAGGGTGGCTCCTGGGGGTGATGAATTCCATGTCCCCCCGGGGAGAGCCGTGGACCACGACCACGACCTTCCCCTCTCGCTCCAGCACCAGGCTCGGCTCCAGCGCCCGGAGGTCTTCCAGCGTTTCCGGAGCCGGGGTCCCTCCCCCGAACTCGTCCGGCTCGCCGGGGCCTCGCTCCAGCGCCCATCGATCGTGGTTCCCCCGAATCGAGGGGATCCGGCGATCCGTCACGAACGCCAGCACCCGGTCGGGGAAGGGGCCGTAACCCACCAGGTCCCCGGCGCAGACGATGAGGTCGGCCCCCATCACCATCAGATGGGACCAGGCCAGCTCCAGGCCGACCGGGTCGCCGTGCACATCCGAGATCAGTCCGAGTCGCGTCATGGCGGGAGGGGGAGCCTGCTGGGGAGAGCCGTCGAGGTCGGTCACCGGCCCTCGTCGATCGGCACCTCATGGTACTCCAGCGCCCACTCCCTCATGAAGCGAACCCGTTCGGGACGGACCCGGTAGACGATCAGGCTCGGGTTGTCGATCGAGCCGAGATACCTCCGCAGCAGCGGATTGGCGTCCCAGATCTCCTGCAACAGGGCCCGGTCCTCGAGCACCTCCGCCGTGCCGGCGATCCTCACCTGATCGTGACGATCGTCCATGTAGCACAGTTCAACATGCGGGTTGGCGGCGATCTCTCCGGTCTTGTGGTAGTCTTTCAGATTGGCGATGTCGACCGTGAAGCCGTCCGTCCGGACGGGGGAGACCGGACGCACCCGGGGCCGGTCGCCGTCGATCGTGGCGAGCATCGGGAACCTCGCGGACCGCATCACGGCCCTGGCCAGCTCGGGCAGGAGGCCCGGTTCGATCGGCTCGGGGGTGGGTCGGCTCATGGGATCGACTCCGGCATCGGGGCCGATCGCGCCGGGATCCGGTCCTCCCCGGCATCGACCGCCCGGCTCGGCGCGTCCGACAGCCCGAACGCCGGGCCTCGGAGCCTCCGCGCGACGACCGGCGCGACTATCCGGCCGGCGTCCGGTCGTGTCAAGGACCCGGGCCGCTGGGTCCGGCCGATCGTCTCGTCGCGCCCTTGATCGTCGCGTCCCCGGTGGGCACGGTAGAGGGTATCCGGGGCGCCGGCCTCGGCGATGATCGTCAGGCGAGGCCCCCCGGCGGCCCCCGGCCTTCCGGGGCCGATCTCAATGTCGCTGTCGTTTCCACTCCGAGGACCCTCACCATGAGCCGACGCGTCGTGCCCGCCCTGGCGCCGCTGGCGCTCGCGACCACTCTCGGCCTCTCGACCGCCCTCGCCGCCCCCCCCGCCTCGGCCGAGGGGCCGTTCCCCGATGCGAAGCTCGAGGCCGCCGTCCGCAAGGCCCTGAAGCGAGCCCCGGACGCCGCCCTCGACGACGAGGCGCTCCGCGACCTCTACTTCCTCGAGGCCCCGGCGCAGGACATCCGCGACCTGACCGGCCTGGAACGCTGCCCGAACCTCGCCCTGATCGACCTGAAGCGGAACGCCATCGCCGACCTCTCCCCGCTCAAGGGCCTGAAGAACCTTCAGTCGCTCGATCTCTCCGGCAACCGGATCGAGGACATCGCCCCTCTCGCCAACCTGGAGAAGCTCCAATACCTGGAGCTGAGCGGCAACGCCGTCGAGTCGATCGCCCCGCTGGCGAACCTGGTCAACCTGCGGTCGCTCTACCTCTCCGGCAACCGGATCGAGGACATTAGCCCCCTCTCGGGCCTGACGCATCTCTCCTCGCTCTACCTGGACGGGAACGCGATCGCCGACCTCTCTCCTCTGAGGGAGGTGGCTCGGATCTCGACCCTTGACCTGCGCGACAACCGGATCGAGGATCTCTCGCCGCTCGCCTCCCAGACCGACCTGAGGATGCTCTTCCTCCAGGGGAACCCGGTCGATGACCTCTCGCCGCTCATCTCCTGGGCGGCCGAGGACGCCGCCGGCCCGAAGCGGTTCGCCCCGTATCTGGAGCTGTACCTCGGGTCGCTGAAGGTTCCCGAGGAGCAGCTGGCGAAGCTGGAAGAAGCCGGCGTTCGCATCCATCGCGGTTGATGAGGTTCCGGCGGTCCCCCCGCCCCCGGCGGCGGCTCCAACGCCGCCGGGGAGGGCCGGGGGACCGGGGAGGATCGGCACCAGGACCGGGGGCTCGGCATCATGACCCGGAGGACGACCGCCGACGATCAGACCCCGTCGCGATGGCGGGGGCTGGGCCGGGCGATCGCCCGACTCGTCCTGGCCGCACTGCCTCTGGTCGCCGCGGGGTGGGGCTGGCAGGAATGGCGGTTCCGCACCGGGCTGGCCGCCGCCCGAGCGGAGTACTCGGCCGGCGCGATCGACTCGGCCCGAGACCGGCTCTCCCGGCTGGCGGACCACCGCCCCCGCCACGGAGAGACGCTCTATCTGCTCGGCCTCTGCGAGCAGGCGATGGGCCGGCCCGCCGCCGCCCGGGACGCCTGGGCCCGAGTCCCCGAGCATTCCCCTTCCTTCGGCGAGGCGGCCACGCGCCAGGCCTCGATCGCGATCGCCGCCGGCCGCTACCAAGAGGCCGAGGATCGCGCCCTCGCCGCGCTCCGAGTCCCCGGCCCTCACGAGGAGATGGCCCGGACGGTCTTCGCCCTGCTCCTCTACCTCGAAGGACGGCTCGACGAGTACCGCGACTGGCTCCTCGACGGCCTGGACGCCGAACCCGACCCGACCCGGAACCTGGTCGAGCTCTGGCAGCTCGACGCCGCCCCCTATCCCCTGGAGACAACCCGGGCCGCGCTGGTGAAGGCGTCCCGAGCCTCCCCCAACGATCCCCGAGTGCTGCTGGCGCGAGCCAACCTCGCCATCCGATCGGGAGCGCACGACGAGGCCGCCCGACTGCTCGACGCCTGCGACCGCCTCCTCCCCGACGATCCCGCCACCGCCCGCTCCCGGCTCTCGCTGGCGATCGCCACCGACGACCTCGACGGCGCCCGGGCGGCCCTGCGCCGGCTCGGGCCCGGGGGACTCTCCCGGTCTCGGGCCCTGGCCGTCCGTGCCTGGTTCGCCTCGAAGCGAGGCGATCCCGACGCCGAGCGGGCGGTCCTCGAACGCTGGATCGAGCTCGAGCCGAGCAACCAGTCCGCCCTGGAGCGGCTGATCGGCCTGGCCGTCGCGACGGGCCAGCTCGACCGCGCGGCCGAGCTTCGCCGGCGCAAGTCTGAACTCGACCTCGCCTTCGAGACATACCGCGGGCTGATCGGCCGGGGGACCAGCCCCGGCCGAGCCGCCGAGCTGGCCCGGACCGCCGAGGCCCTCGGCCGTCGTCAAGAGGCCGCCGCGTGGTGGCGCCTGCACCAATCGTACGCCCCCGACGACCCCGAGCCGGCCCGGGCCCTCGCCCGGCTCGGGGCCGAGATCGCGGCGGTCGAAACCGAGACAGCGGCCTTCGACCTCTCCGACCTGGCTCCGGGAGCCGCTCCCCTTGCCCCCGAGACCTCCCTCCCCTCCTTCCTCCCCTCGTTCGCCGACGAGGCCGGGCGAGCCGGCCTCCGGTTCTCGTACGACAGCGGCAAGTCGCCAAACCGCCAGATGCCCGAGACGATGGGGGGCGGCGTCGGCCTGCTCGACTGCGACGGCGATGGCCTGCTTGATGTCTACCTCGTCCAGGGCGGTCCCTTCCCCCCCGACTCCGCTCGGCCGAACGATGGCGACCGCCTCTTCCGCAACCTCGGAGACGCCTCGTTCGAGGACGTGACCGGCCCCAGCGGCCTCGCCGGGCTCTCCCGGGGTTATGGCCACGGCGTCGCCGTCGGCGACATCGACAATGACGGCGACCCCGATCTGTTCCTCACCCGATGGCGCTCCTACGCCCTCTTCCTCAATGACGGCGACGGCACCTTCTCCGACGCCACCGACGCATTCGGGCTCGGCGGCGACCGAGGCTGGCCGACCTCGGCCGCCTTCGCCGACCTGGACCTCGACGGCGACCTCGACCTCTACGTCTGCCACTACGTCGCCTGGGATCCGGAGCGGCCAAGGCCCTGCGCCCACCCCGAGACGTTCGAGCCCGTCTACTGCGCCCCGCTGGTCGTCCCCGCCGAAGCGGATCGCCTCTATCGCAACGACGGAGACCGATTCGTGGACGTGACCGAGGAGGCCGGGATCGTCGACCGAGACGGCCGAGGGCTGGGCGTGGTGGCGGCCGACGTGGACGGCGACACCCTGGTCGATCTCTACGTCGCCAACGACGCGACCGCCAATTTCCTCTTCCGAAACCTCGGCGGCCTGCGGTTCGAGGAGGTCGGGATGCCCGCCGGCCTGGCGGCCAACGCCTCGGGAGGGTTCGAGGGGAGCATGGGGATCGCCTTCGGCGACCTCGACGGCGACGCCCTCCCCGAGCTGGCCGTCACGAACCTTTACGGCGAGAGCACGACCCTCTACCGCAACCTCGGCCGAGGGATCTTCGTCGACCAGACCGAGCCCAGCGGCCTGGGGATCGCCAGCCGCTTCCTGCTCGGCTTCGGGATGGGCTTCCTCGACTTCGACAACGATGGATTCCTCGATCTGGCCGTCGCCAACGGCCACGTCAACGACTATCGCCCCGACTTCCCCTACGCCATGCCCGCCCAGCTCCTCGCTGGCGATGGCCGCCGCCTTGTCGACGTCACCGAGCAGGCCGGCCCCTCCTTCACGACCCCCCGAGTCGGCCGGGCGCTGGCCCTGGGCGACCTCGACAACGACGGCCGAGTCGACGGCGTGCTCGTCCCCCTGGATTCCCCCGTCGCGCTGCTCCGGAATCGCACCGCGGGGGGCCGTTTCGTCACCTTCCGGCTGGAGGGGACCGAGTCGAACCGGGACGGCGTTGGCGCCCGGGTCACGCTCGAGGCCGGCGGGAGACGGCAGGTCTCCTGGCGGCAAGGGGGAGGAAGTTACCAGTCGGCCCACGACGGCCGCCTGCACTTCGGCCTGGGAACGGCCGACCGCATCGACTCGGTCGAGATCCGATGGCCCTCCGGCCGGGTCGATCGTCTGGAAGACCTCGACGCCGACACCGGCTACCTGATCCGAGAGGGAGCCCCCGCTCCCTCCCCGCTCCCCGGATTCCCCGGGCCTCCTTGAGCCGATCAGCGCGACTGCTCGACCCCGACCCGCTCGCACATCGGCCGCAGCGGGCAGGTCGAGCAGCGCGGCCGGGAGGCGGTGCAGAGGAACTTGCCGAAGGGGACGAGCCGCTCGTTGATCTCGATCCAGTAGCGTTCCGGCAGCACCCGGGCCAGCGCCTCGGCCGTCTTCTCCGGCGAGCAGGTGCGGACGTACCCCCAGCGGTTCACGATGCGGTGGACGTGCACGTCCACGGCGATCGCCGGCCGACCGAAGCCGATGGCGAGCGTCAGGGCCGCGATCTTCGGCCCGACCCCCCGGAAGGCCATGAGCCCCGCCATCGAGTCGGGCACCCGGCCCCCGTGCTCGGCGACCAGCCGCCGGGCGATCTCCCGCAAGGCTCCCGCCTTCACCTCCGGGAAGCCGACCCCCCGCAGCAGCTCCACCAACCGGCCCGGCTCCAGCTCCGCGAGCTGCTCGGGAGTCCGGGCCTCGGCGAAGAGGCGGAGGCAGGCGGCCATCGTCGCCTCGTCCCGGGTCCGGGCCGAGATCAGGGCGCCGACGAGCTGCTCGAACGGGGAGTCGTACCCCTGGTCGCGCAGGTCGAACATCGCCGCCCGGGGCAGGTCGGCCACCGCGGCCCGCAGGCGCTGGAAGACCTCGTCGATCCGGAAGGGTTCGGACCTGGGCTCGGACATGGGGGCTCCCATCGGGATCTCGGCCATCCGGGGGGAGTCCGGCCGGCCGGCCTCCCCCGCCGGGCCCGATTGTTCGGGTGAAACCGGGACCGTTATGATAGGGGGGATCCCCCGATCGGGGGACCGTCCGCCGGTGAACCGACCGAGACGAAGCCTCATGCGACTGCCCGCCCTCGTGCCCCTGCTGGCCGCGGCCCTCTCCCCCCGGCCCGACGCCCCGGCCGACCGGCCGGCCTCCCCGCTCGCCTGGCCCGCCGGGCCCCTGGAGGTCCGGATCGCCTACGACGCCCCCCTCGTCGAGGGAGACGCCGTCGCGGCCATCGGCCGAGCGATCCCCTTCCGCCTGGAGGACCAGACCGGGGCCGGCGCCTTGGAACCGGCCGGATCGCTGATGATCGCCGGCGTCTCGCTCCGCGATGGCGGCCGGACGCTCGTTCTGCTGACCGATCCCCACCCGACCGAGGCGACCTACTCCCCCGAGCTGCCCGGAGCGCTCGGCCGGCCGTCCTACGACCTTTCGGGCGTCGAGGTTTCCTGGACGCCCGAGGGCTCGGACGACCCGGAGTGGGTCGGCTGGCTCCCGGAGCTCGACCCGGAGGCGTCCCAGAGCGCGACCCTCTCCTCGGCTGAGCACCGCGAGGCCTTCAACCGGATGCGACATCCCGGCACGCTGACCCTCCGCACCCTGCTCGACCTGCCCGAGGGGGAGGTGCCGCTCTCGATCGCCGCCGACCGGCCCATCGAGGCCGAGCTGGCCTTTCTCCCCCTCGAATTCGACGACCAGCACCGGGCCGAAACCCTCGTCGAGTCCTTCGGCGAGCCTTCGGAGCTGTACATCACCCTGCCCACCGGCCCCGAGGCCGGCGCCAGCCCGCCGTCGCTCCGCGTCTCGGTCGGGGAACCGGGAGGGCCGGGCCGTCCCCTCGACCGCGCTCAACTGATCCTCCCCTGGGCCCCGGCGGCGATCGAGCCCCCCGCCGTGCCGCCCCCCCTCCCCGAGGGGATGCTCGGCGGCGACCCCGATCGGGGGGAAGCGGTCTTCTTCGGCGAGACCGGCAAGTGTGCCACCTGCCACCGGATCGGAGGGAAGGGCGGCGAGGTCGGCCCCGACCTGTCGGCGATCGGCGGCCGTCTCGACCTGGCGGCCCTTTACCACGCGATCGAGGCCCCCAGCGCGGCGATCTCCCCGGAGTACCTCCCGTATACCGTGGCGATGGCCGACGGCCGGGTCTTCTCCGGCATCGTCCGGGCCGAGGGGCCGGAGACGATCCGGGTGGTCGGGGCCGACGCCCAGGCGACCTCGATTCCCCGGGCCGAGGTGGCGGAGATCCGCCCGGTGAGCACGTCGATCATGCCGGTCGGGCTCGCCGGCGCCCTCGGGGAGCGGGACCTGCGCGACCTGCTCTCCTATCTCGCCGGCCGTCGCGACGAGTGAACCGGCCCTCGATCCCGGCCCCCGGCCGGTCCCCCGCGGATCGCCCCGCCCTTCTGTGGAGATCCCAGGAGCCTTCCCGTGCGGAACGCCGTCGTGACCCTCCTTGTCCTCGTCGTCCTGGGGACCCTCTTCCTCCTCTTCCCGAGGAGGAAGGCCGATCCGTCCCCAACCCTCGATCAGGGCGGCGACACCAGGCCGGAACGGCTCGATGAGCGGGCGGAGCGGCACTTCCTCCGGGGGGAATACGCGAAGGCGGCGGAGGCCTATCGCCTGCTCCTCGACGAGAATCCGGAGGACCCCCTGGCCTGGATCCGGCTCGCCTACGCGACCCACGAGCTCGGCGACTTCGAGGCCTCGGTCGACCTTCACCGCCGGGCCGCGGAGTTCGAGCAGAACCGGATCGGCAGCCACTACCGGATCGGCTGCGCCCTGGCCCGGCTCGGGAGGCCGTCCGAGGCGATCGACGCCCTGGAAGACGCGGTCGAGGCCGGCTATTACGACCGAACCCGGGCCGAGAACGACCCGGACCTCGCCTCGCTCCGGGGAAACGAACGGTTCGAGCTGCTGCTCGACCGCATGGCCCCGCCTCCCCCCGGGCGCGGCCCGCTGGATTTCTGGGTGGGCAACTGGGCCTCCTGGGACGCGGAGGGGGATGACCTGATCGGGCACGTCTCCGTCCGAAGGGAAGAGAATAGCCGCCTCTTCGTCGAGAGTTGGAACGACTATCGGGGCACCTCCGGCCGGGGGATGGCCTACCGAGATCCCTCCGACGGCCGCTGGCACCTGCTCCGGGTCGATTCCCGGGGCGAGGTCCACCGCCTTGCCGGCGAGTTCCGGGACCAGGCCCTCGAGCTCTCGGGAGAGCGGATCAGCCAGGCCGGCCGCGTCTTCCCGATGCGAGCGGTCCTCCGGCCCCAGGGACGGGGTTGGGTCATCCTGACGCTCGAATCGACGGAAGACGGCGGCGAGACCTGGGTGACCCTGGCCGATCGACTCCTCCGACCGGAGGAGCCGACCTTCTTCATGGGCCCGGGACGACGCTGACCCGATCGGACCGCCCTCGATCCTCCCCCGCCAGCCGAGAAGCCCCCCGGCCCTCGAACTCCGGCGAAGCGACGCAAGTCGCCGAGCCGATCGGGTCGATGGTCTGGGTAACGGGCATCCGACCCGGCGATCCCGACTCGCGTTGACGGAGCAGGGGCGATGGGCTATGGTTCCGTTCCCGATCCGACGGGGCGGTTGCGGCCTGACCCGGTCGAGATCGGACCGGGCGGAGGAAACACGGTCCCCGCCCCGGCCTATCGGCGTGCAAGGAGGCACCGGATGGCCACCGTCACCGCCGAGACCCCGATCGGCTCGGAGGCCGAGGCGCTGGCCTTCGCCCGGGGGGTGCTCCGCATCGAGGCCGAGGCCATCGGCCGCGTCGTCGACCGCCTCGACGGCGCGCTGGTCCGGGCGGCGGAGTGGATCCACCAGTGCCCGGGGAGCGTGGTCGTGACCGGCATGGGCAAGGCCGGGTTGGTCGGCCAGAAGCTGGCCGCGACTTTGGCCTCGACCGGCACGCTCTCCTTCCCGCTCCACCCGGCCGACGCGGTGCACGGGGACCTCGGCCGGATTCGGGAGGGGGACCTCGTGCTGGCCCTCTCCCAGAGCGGCGAGACCGAGGAGGTCACCCGGCTGATCCCGGCGATCCGTCGCCTGGAGGCCGGCTTGATCGCCCTCACGAGCCGGCCGACCAGCACCCTCGGCCGCCAGGCCGACCTGTGCATCGCGCTGGGTCCAATCGAGGAGGCCTGCCCGCTGGGCCTCGCCCCCTCGGCCAGCACGACCGTGATGATGGCCGTCGGCGACGCCCTCGCCCTGCTCGTGAGCCGAATGCGCGGCTTCCGCCCGGAGGACTTCCTCCGCTATCACCCTGGCGGCAGTCTCGGCCGCAAGCTGACCCGGGTCGAGGAGGTGATGCGGACCGGCCCCCACGTCCGGACGGCCCCGCCCGACGAGACGGTGCGCGAGGTCTTCGTCCGGCTCGGCGGCGCCCGGAGGCGGAGCGGGGCCGTGCTCGTCGTCGGCGAGGAAGGCCGCTTGCTCGGAATCTTCACCGACAGCGACCTGGCCCGCCTGTTCGAGCAGCGCCGCGAGGCGATGCTCGACCGGCCGATCGCCGAGGCGATGACGAGCGACCCCATCGTCGTCGCCTCGGGGGCCTCGATCGCCGAGGCGGTGGAGCTGCTCCGGTCTCGGAAGCTGAGCGAGCTGCCGGTGGTCGACCCCGGCCATCGGCTGGCGGGGCTGGTGGACATCACGGACCTGATCGGCCTGGAGGCCGACGCCCTCGAGCGGTGAGGACGGCGGCATGCCCCATCCGATCGCCATCCCCGAGATCCTGGCGGCCCGCTGCCGGGAGGTCGAGTTGCTGGTGCTCGACGTCGACGGGGTCCTCACCGACGGGATCATCGCGATCGACGACCGAGGGGTCGAGACGAAGCGGTTCTTCGTCCGGGACGGCTCGGCCCTGGCGCTCTGGCGGAAGGCCGGGCACCGGGCGGCGATCCTCTCCGGCCGCTGGTCGCCGGCCGTCGAGCGCAGGGCCGCCGAATTGGGGCTCTCCCCGGTGATCCAGGCAGCGCGGGACAAGGGGGCCCGGCTCCGGGAGCTGGTCGCCCGGCTCGGGCTGGAGTTTCGACAGGTGTGCGTCATGGGAGACGACCTGCCCGACCTCCCGGCCCTTCGGCTCGCGGGGCTCTCGGCCTGCCCGGGAGATGCCGTTCCCGAGGTCCGAGCGGTCTGCGACCTGGTGAGCAACCGTCCCGGCGGCCGGGGGGCCGTCCGGGGCATCGTCGAGGCGATCCTCCGGGCGCAGGGACGCTGGGATAACCTAGTGCGCTCGGATCTCGACGATCCCGGATCGTCCCCGCCGGAGGGACGCGGTCGCGAGGATCCCTCTCCTCCCGGCTGAGGCACCCCGGCCCATCGCCAGGGGCCTGGCGATCGGGCCAGGAGGCTGGCGGGGACGGGATCGAACGGCTCTCCGGGGCGGCCAGACAACCCCGAGAATCGGAATCTTCTCACATCCGGGCCGGGCGCCCCGCCGTTTGCTGAGGGGGCCCGGCGGGCCGCCCCGGCCGGGAGGACGGCGGGGCCGAGGGCCGAGGCGATGCTCGAGACCGGATGCGGATCGACGTCATGACCCGAATCGTCCGAACCGTGGCCACCTTCGCGCTGCTCCTGGCCGGCTTCTTCGGCTATGAGCGGGGCTTCGCCATCCTCGCCTCCCGGGTCGCGCCCCCGACTCCGGTCCGGGCCGGCACGTTCGATCTCCGCCCCTCGGACTCGATCGGCGCCCAGAAGGCGACCGAGCTCGCTCGTCGGGTCCTCGGCGAGCACCACTGGACGTCGGGGGCCGTCAGCGATGTGACCAAGTATTACAACAATGAACGCGGCTACTGGATGTACTGGAGCTCGTTTGAGTTCCCCGACGAGCACGACCGCAAGCGGATCATCCTGGCCCCGTTCGCCGTCATCTGGGGGTCGAACAAGGACGGCAGCGTCAAGGTAATGTCGGGCGACCGGGCGATCATCGACTTCGACCAGCCGTTCAGCTTCCTCGCCCCCGGGCCGAAGCCGAGCGTCGTGCACGCCAAGATCGAGGGGATCGACGAGCATGTCCTGATCCTCGACGACAAGGCCACCCCCGACCCGGCCGACGACCTGGTCGTCACGCTGCCCTACGCGGAGTACTTCGAGAAACAGATGCAGATCCGCTGCGAGGAGCAGGTGCAGCTGATCGAAGGGGGCTACACCGTCTCCGGAAGGGGGCTGGTCATCGCGCTCCGGCCGCCGGAGGCCAGCGGCGGCTTCCCCGGCGCCGAGGTGGTGACCCTCAACGAGCGGGTGGAGATCACCGCCGAGGACGTGGGCCGCTCGGGCCTGCTCCCCGGCAACGCGCTGCCCGACCAGCAGGTCGTCGCGGCCGAGGGAGGCGAGGGCCCGGCCGATCAGGTCAAGACCCCCGGCCGCCTGACCTGCGACGGGCCCATGCGGCTCCAGCTCCCCCGGCCTCGCCTGCCGGCCCGAGTCGGCCCGCCGGCGCCGGGGCAGCCGACGATCGCCGAGTTCTCCCGCAACGTGGTCATCGAGCGCGGCGCCGAGCGGCCCGACCGGATCACTGGCGACCACCTGTACGCCGTGCTCGTCCCCCGAGACCTGCGGCCGCCGGCCTCCCCGGTCGAGACGACCGAGGCCGAGGCCGCCTCGGCGACCGCGACCGCGACCGCGTCCGGGGCCGAGGCCGGCTCGGGGGACGGGCTCCGGCTGCTGGAGGCTCGCGTGGACGGCCATGTGGTCTGGCTGGAGTCGCTCGCCGAGCGGGTCCGATGCCGGGGCAACGAGCTGATCTACCGCAAGCCCGAGGAGGACACGCCCGAGGTCTCCTACTTCCGGGCCGACCCGGGGCAGCAGATCCAGTTCGAGCGGGCCGAGCCCAACGGCCAGATCGTCACGATCCTCTCCGCGGACGCCACCCTGCACGGCGACCCCGAGCGCAAGGGAAGGTCCACCGTCATCGCCCGAGGACCCGGCCTGCTGGAGATGCGGGCGGGCCGCGACGCCCCGGTCGACCGCTCGGCGACCTGGCGGGATGAGATGGTGGTCGAGACGAACCTCACCCCCTCCCAGCCGGACGACCAGGGCTCCCGGACCTTCATCACCCTCCAGGGCTGGCCGATCCTGCACGACCCGAAGCAGCTGACCCTCGCCGCTCGTGAGAAGGTGGTCGTCAGCCTGATGCCTCGGCCGGCCTCGGCGGCGGCGGTCGCCTCCCCCTTGGAACCGGATGCCGAGGACGGGGGCACGTCGTACCGGATCGAGTGGGTCTCGGCCCTCGGGGACGTCCACCTCGTCACCCCCGACAACGCCAACGCCCCGGCGGTCGCCGAAGGCGGGGAGGCCGGCCGCTCCGAGTCTCGTCGCGAGCTGAACGCCCGGGAGAAGCTGGATGTGGTGTTCACGTACCTCGACGACTCCCCCGCCACCCCGGCGCCGAGCGGCGTGATCGCCCAGGGGCCGGGACAGCCAGGCGCCCGGACGGTCATGGCCGCGCAATCAGGGACCGCCGGCATCCAGGCAGCCGGAGAGCGCTCGGAGCCCTCCCCCTCGGGGCCGGCCTCCGGGACGGCGGGGGACGCCCAGGCGTCGGTCGGCACCGAGGCGAAGGCGCCCGAGCCGGGCCGGCCGTTCTCGGCCGAGGCGGATCTCGTCTGGGCCCGGATCGAGGTGGTCGGCGACGCCTCGGGACTCGACCTGGCCGGCTCGAACGGGGGGACCCGAGAGGTCCGCGAGGCCAGGCTCCGCAAGAACGTGGTGATCCACCAGGATCCGGCCCCGGGTAAGGAGGTCGGCTTCCACGTGGACGCGGACAGCGGTGTGGATGTCGAGAACATCGGGCCGGGCCGCCTCCGGATCTACGCCCACGGCGAATCGAGGCCGGTGACGGTGGCCTCGGACGATCTGTACATCCAGGGGTTCCCCGAGGCCTCGGCCGACCGCCGGGTGGTGCTCGGCGTCGACCAGGCCTACGACTTCGCCTTCGTCCAGGGGCCGGGCCGGCTCTGGAACCTGACGAACAAGGCGGCCATGGGACGCATCGATCAGGTCTCCACCAAGCGAGACGAGGCCCCCGACGAGAACCGCGAACCCTTGATCGTGACCTGGGCCGATCGGATGACCTTCTACGGCCAGTTCGCCCTGCCCGATGGCCGTCCCGGACCCGCCCGGGCCCTGTTCCTGGGAGACGTCAAGTCGCGGCACGGTGACTCCGGCGTGGTGTGTCGGGAGATGGAAGCCATTTTCGACCGCCCCATCTCGTTCGATCGCGCGATCCCAGGAGGCGGCGGAGACTCTGCTCGAAGCCAGCCCGAGGACGAGGATCGGATCGAGATCGATTCGGTCATCTGTAATGGTCGTGTCTCCCTGTGGTCCCTAGTCAGGGAAAAGGAGAATCCGGCCGCCTTCCGAGAGCTGAGGGAGGCGGAGGGAGAATCAGTGACCTTCGACCGGCCGGCCGACCGCTTCTGGATCGACGGCGCCGGGACCGTGAGCGTGGCCACCCTGGACAACAGCGAGAACGGCGACTCGGCCCGGGTCTTGCCGACGGCCGATCGAGGAAGACGGCCCGCCTCCCGCCTGCCGCTGACCAAGCTTCGGGTCGACTTCAACGACGGCCTGGAGGGGCAGCTCGGAACCGCCAACGGCGGCTACCGGGTGGCCGAGTTCCGAGGCGACGCGAGGGCCATCCGGGCTCGGGTGGCCCAGTTCCGGGAGGAGCTGGACTACGACCGGCCCCCTTCCGACGCCGTCCTGCTGGACGGGGAGACCATCTATGTCGTGCACAACCCGGCCGTGCCGGGGATCCCGGAACGGACCTTCCTGAAGGCCTTCGGCTCGGCCCAGGGGAGGTCCGACGGGAAGACCCTGCTGGGGGATACGATCACCTATGACTCGAACACCGGCCGGTTCTTCGTGCAGGGGACGCCGGCCGCCCCAGTGACGATCTTCTCCCAGGAGACGGTCGGCCAGCCGGGGACGAGGACCTCCGCCAGGGCGCTCTGGTACAACACGAAGACCGAGGAGAGCGAGGTCATCGAGCCGGGCTCGGCCATCTTCGTCCGGCCGCAGACGGCCGGGCGGCTGGGACGGGTCTCGCCCAGGGAAGAGAAGCCGGAGAAGGAGAAGGAGCGGCCCGAGCCCCGCTTGCCGTCCCGAGGAGACATGGAACGGCAAGGGTTCACCGGCAACTGACCCTCGCCGATCGGGGGGGAGGGGCCTCGGCCGGAGTCGAGGACCCTCCCTGGGATCGAGCGGGGCCGGAGTCGGAACGGGTCAGTAGACCTCTCCCGCCCGGACGGCGTGGCCCGAGGCGCCGCCCGCCGACTCGGCGTGCGGGGCGTAGCGGAAGTGCCAGCCCTCGGCGGCCCGGATCTGGAGGAAGTCCTCCTGGGTCAGACCGTACTTGGCGAACCAGGGGGCACCGTTCTCCTTGACGATCGCGTCGGCCTCCTCGACCCGACGGGCGCCAACCTCCGCCGCGAACTTCGAGCGGGCCTCGGGACTCTCTTCCTGGAAGTACTCCTTCCAGAAGGCCCGGCCGCCCAGGATGCCCGAGGCGCCACACTCCATCGCCATGCGGACCTGGACCAGGTAGTCGGCGTAGTCGACGCCGGCCGAGAGCAGCACCCAGGGGGTCTGGCTGCACTCGGAGAGGGCCAGCAGGTTATCCCGCAACTGCTCCTCGGACTCATGACCGAGGGTGCCCGGGAACTCCGCCTTGTACACGTCGCACCAACGCGAGAGCTGGCGGGCCGACTCGATCACCGTCTCGGCCTTCCGGTTCAGGAAGCTCGGGTCGGTCTTCTTCTCGCCGTCCAGCGGGAAGGCGACCGGCTCCAACAGCATGAGAATGTCGAACTTGCGGCAATCCTCGTAGATCTTCTGGATGAAGTCGAACTGGTGCTGGGCACTGTCCAGCTCGGTCGGCTCGAAGGGGGCCAGCAGCTTGACGACGTCGACCCCCATCAGCTTGATCTTCTCGACCGATAGCCCGGGCTCGATCGAACCGAGCGGCCCCCCCCGCTTGTTCTTCGGCCCGCCGGACTTCTCCACCCGGACGATCAGCCCCTTGTCGGGGGGAACCGCGCCGGTGGCGATGGCGGGCCATGCGCCATAATAAGCATCAATCAGGATGCCGCTGGCCTTGGGGGCCATGTGGCGAACCAGGTCGAGCTTGGCCTCGACGATCTCCTCGAAGGTGGGGTCGCGATCCTCTCCCTTGGCCTTCAGGCCTTTCTTGGCCAGGTCGATCATCGAGCTGTTCTGGTCGAAGGCGACCATGGTCAGCGTGCCGTTGGGGTTGCTGATGCGCTGCAACCCGCGGAGCTTGCCGGGGGTGAGGCCGCGGCCGAGCAGGACGGTGGCGCCGAGCTTGGTGGGCGAACTGGCGGCGACGGACATGGCGGACGTTCTCCTGAGGAGCAGGACGTTCGGTCAATCGAGATGGGTCCAATCGGGGCGGACTCGGGTCGGGGCCCGGCTTTGGCGCGCAACCATCCCGCGAAGGCCCGAGGGCCGATTCGGTCGCGAGTCTAGCATCCGACGCCCCCGACGTTCAAGGACCCTCGACGCGGACCGAGCCCCGCTCCTCCCCCCCGGACGCCGTGCGATCGGGCCCCCGGCCGTTCGCCGAGGACGGCGGCGGCGCGGGAGAGGTGCGCGGATCTCGGCCATCGAGCCCGGCCGGCGGTTGATTCCGCAACCGGATGGGAACCAATCGGTTACGGACGAAGATCCGGGTCGGCTCCTCGGTCGCGTTGGGTTCGGTCCGTCTCGGCGCCGCGTGTCCGATGGGGATCGGACGGGGATCGTCTCGCGTCGGATCGGCCGGGGGGGCGGGAGACGATCCCGGCGTCTCCGAGCCGGTCGGGATCGCCCCGTCCTCGGAGCGTGTCGGGGCGGCGATTGGCTCGGGATCGGACGCACTCGGGGGACGTTCCGTCGGCGGCTCCGTCCGGGATTCCGAGTCCGGGATCGGAGGCGTCGGCAGGGCTCCCGGCTCGAACCCGATCCGGACGAACCCCGGCGGCGCGGGGTCCGAATCGACCTCCCGCCACCAGCCGCCGCCGACGGGAGCCCGGGGCGTCTCCCCGATCTCCGCCGCTTCTTTGGCAATCGCCAGCAGCTCCCGACGGCGGCGATCGCGCAGGTTCAGGAAGAGCCGAATCGCCGCCATACAGGCCCGGTCGGCCGCCGACTCGTACCGATGCCGCAGCTGCCCCTCCTGCGACGTGTCGGCCGCCGCGGCGCGGCGGG